>JBKHXK010000028.1:0-31861 GCA_046566065.1 Actinomycetota bacterium
GGATCCAGGGTGATCTGAAGATCCTCGAGCGGGATCCGAGAGGTACGGTTCACATCGTGACCGTTCCCGTGGAGCAGCACTGAGATGGCCGAGTCGCTCAAGGTGATGTTGGTCGACGACCACGAGGTGGTTCGCCAGGGCCTCCGCAGCCTGCTCGAAGCCGAGGGGGACATCGAGGTGGTGGCGGAAGCCGAGAACGGCGTCTCGGCGGTGTCGCTTGCGAGCGCACACCACCCCGATGTCGTCGTGATGGACGTCCGGATGCCGGGCGGGTCGGGGGTCGAGGCTTGCCGGGCGATCCGCGACGAGCGACCCGAAGCTCAGGTGATCATGCTCACGTCGTTCTCCGACGACGAGGCGTTGTTCAACTCGATCATGGCCGGTGCAGCAGGTTTCGTGCTCAAGCAGATCAGAGGTCGCGATCTGATCGATGCGATCCGGACCGTCGCAGAGGGCAAGTCATTGCTCGATCCCGACGTCACCAAGCGGGTCTTGGAGCGCCTGCGCAAGGCGAAGTTCGAGGAGAAGGACGCCAAGCTCTCTCGGCTCTCCCCGCAGGAGGAGCGGATCCTCGACATGGTCGGCGAGGGGCTCACGAACCGAGAGATCGCAGAGCGCATCCATCTCTCGGACAAGACCGTGAAGAACTACGTCTCGACGATCCTTCAGAAGCTCGAGGTCGCTCGGCGCGCCGAAGCAGCCTCGTACGTGGCCCGGGTCAAGGCGGGCCAACCTCACACCGAGAGATAGCCCGAAAGGGGACGTTTCCCCGAGAAGGTCCCGGCCCCCGGCCTACCACCGGCACCCCGAAGAGGGGCCACCCGGCCCTTAGCTTGCCACCGGCTTTTCGCCATCCTGAACCGGTAAGCGGAAACGCCACTACGAGCTAAGGAGGCGAAAGTGGCACAGGCGATCGAAGCAACCAGAGGTTTCAAGGCGAAGGACGGTGCCGTCGCCCGCAAGTTGGACCGGAGCGTGATCGACAAGCTCATCAGCTGGGCCGGTGCGGTCGTCGCGGTGGCACTGGTCGGGCTCGGAGCGGCCGCCATCTACGGCGGAAGCTTCGCGTTGGACAACGTTCGCGACCGTCTCGAGCCGCAGAACATCACCCTCGGCCCCGCCTCGGATATGACCCCCGAGGAGAAGGCGGTCGTCGGCAAGTACGCGGGCGAGAAGGTCGATACCGGAACCGAGGCCGAGGCGTACTCCCGCTACATCGGCCTGCACGTGCAGGAGATCGGGGGAGGCAAGACCTACGCTGAGCTCGGTGGACCGCTGTTCGCTCTCGAGGCCCAGATCGAAGAGGCCGCGGCAGCCGGTGAGGACACCGTCGCGATGGAGGAGGAGCTGGCGGCGCTTCGGGGCCAGCGCGACACGGTGTTCAAGGGCGAGACCCTGCGGGCGATCCTGCTCAACGCCTACGGGTGGTGGATGGTCGGGCAGATCACCTTCTATGCCGGATTCGGCATGGTGATCGCCGGACTGATCTTGGCTCTGCTAGTGGCCCTCGGCTTCTGGCACGCTCGTAGGGCGCAAGCCTCCACCGTCTAGGGGTCTGGCACCTGAGAGAAGCGCCCCTCTGAGGGGCGCTTCTCTCGCGCCCGGGGTCGGCTTCTGGTGCCCGGGAGCTCATGTGACCTTCGGTCCCTCCAAGACGTGTCCTTCGGCCCTGCCCCTGGGGAGGAGGGCGGGCTGGAATGAACCAGACAGGTGAAGGCGGCGACAACCAACCACAAGGAGGGTTCCCAGATGCAAGAGGTGATGTCGGATAGGACCAAGCTGATGATGGTGTGGCCCATCGCCGGTTTCCTGGTAGCGATCGCGTTCGGCGTGGGCCTGATCTCGATGGCGGCGATGGATTCGGACGACGGGATCGCGCCGATCAGCGCGAGCACGCAAGACCAGACGGTCGAGGTCACGCTCGGCGACCTGTTCATCGAACCGGCGCAGCTACAAGCGGAGGCCGGCGCGGTGACCTTCGAGGTCACGAACGGTGGGAAAGCAGACCACAACTTCGCTATCGAGGGCGTGGGCAAGACTAAGATGCTGGCACCGGGCGAGTCGGCCAGCCTGCAGGTTGCCTCCATCGAAGCCGGCGACTACACGGTCATCTGCGAGGTGGCCGGGCATGCGGATGGCGGGATGAAGACCACGCTGGTGGTCTCCGGGGATGCTTCCGCTTCGGCGGGTGGTCAGGGCGGTGCCACGAGCCACGGAATGTCGGGGATGTCGGCCGCGGAGATGGTGGAGGTCGACGCCGCGGTCACCAAGAGCTTCCCGGCTCAGACGGAGGGGTCCGGCGGCCAGCCGCTCAAGCCCAAGATCGTCGACGGGGTGAAGGTCTTCGAGCTGACCGCCGATGAGGTCCGCTGGGAGGTCGAGCCGGGCAAGGTCTTCGACGCTATGGCATACAACGGGACGCTTCCCGGCCCCCAGATCAACGCCGACCTCGGGGACCGCGTCCGGGTCGTGCTCCACAACAAGCTGGATCAGCCGACGACTCTGCACTTCCACGGGATCCGGGTCCCCAACTCGATGGACGGTGTCCCCGTGGTGACCCAAGACGCCGTCATGCCGGGCGACTCGTTCACCTACGAGTTCACGCTTCGCAACAGCGGCACGCACATGTACCACCCCCACTTCAACGCGACCGAGCAGATCACTCGCGGCCTGCTGGGCGCCTTCATCGTCAGCGACCCGAGCGATCCGGACGTTGCCGTTGATCAGACGATCGTGCTGAACGATGGTCCGCTCGGGTTCACGATCAACGGCAAGGGATTCCCGGCCACTGCGCCGATCGTCCTGTCCCAAGGCGAGACGCTTCGCCTTCGCTACATGAACGAGGGCCTGCAGATCCACCCCATGCACCTGCACGGGCTCGTGCAACGGGTCGTATCGAAGGACGGCTTCCGCCTCCCGCAGCCCTACGACGTCGACACCCTCATGATCGCCCCCGGGGAGCGCTACGACGTTCTCGTCAAAGCGGACGAGCCGGGTGTGTGGGCGTTCCACTGCCACATCCTGAGCCACGTCGAGGGGCCCGAGGGCATGTACGGCATGGTCACGGCCGTGATCGTCCAATAGCAGGTACGGATGAAGAGACACGCGGGAAGGAGCCGACGATGGAACGTCCCGTAGTGGTAATCGGCGGAGGGATCGTCGGGACGGCCGTCGCTCATCAGCTGCAGCTTTCGGGTGTGTCGACCGTGGTGGTGGAGCGGGACATCGATCCCCAGGGCGCGTCGGCCTTCTCCTTCGCCTCGTTGAGCTCGTTCGATGAGGTCCAGCGCGATGTGTATCTGCTGAAGAGCCACGGGATGACCGGGTGGCGCGGCTGGGCGAATCTGTACGGAGACGATCTCGGACTGCGATTCCCAGGGGAGATCCGCTGGGCAGGATCGTCCGAGGGGGCGAGGTTTCTCATGCGGGTCGCGCAACTGGCGGAGTCGCGCGGCTACCCGGTTCGTTTCATCTGTGCTGAGGAAGTGAAGCTGCTCGAGCCTGCAAGTGATCTAGGGGGCACGATGGCGGCGACCTACGCTCCCGATGATGGTCAGGTCGATCCGTTGAGAGCCATCGCCAGACTGATGACCGCCTTCAGCGAGCAGGGAGGCGAGCGGAGAGTGGGCCGGGCCGTGCTCCAGGTCGAAGAGTCAGGGATCACTGTTCGGGTCGGCGACGACCAGATAGAGGCAGCTACCGTGATCGTGGCCGCGGGGGCCGAGACGGCGGCACTTCTCGAGCGTCTCGGCTGGGACGTTCCAATCGACCCGAGCCCCGCCTTCTTTGCGTTACCGAAGCGGTCGAGGCTTTCCTGAATCACACCGTCTACGTGTATCCGACAGGCGACACGGCGATCCACCTGCGTCAGCTCCCCGACGGACGAGTGCTGATAGGCGAGCGGTCTCAGGACAAGACGGTTACGGAACCGACGAAGGAGCACGCTCGCGCTCTGCTGGCTCAAGCCGCTCGGGCGCTCCCGATCCTGAGAGACACAGATGTCGACCGCTTCACCGTCGAGTGGCGCCCGATGCCTCGCGACAAGATGCCGGTAGTCGGCCCCCTCCCCGGTCTGTCTGATCTCTACATAGCGACCGGGCACAGCGGGGTGACGATCGCACCTGCCCTGGCGGAATGCGTCGCCAAAGAGGTCGCCGAAGACATCGAGCACGACCGGCTGAAGCCGTTTCGCCCGGCGCGGTTCTCAGTGCACAACGCGGACGCATACGCCAGCATCGCAGAGGCCTTCAGCATGTAGGACCGATGCTCGTCGAACCTGAGGCAGAAAACGCCCAAAGGCCGTGCGGCGGGCACTCGCTTAGTACTCCGGTACCTAGAGAACGGTTACTCATGCATCTAGCGAGCGGCTCGCAGACCGGGCATCTTTGATGGAGCGGCTCCGGCGGGGCCCCATCCCCACTTTCGTCCGCCTGCGGGTTTCGCCGGGCCGCTTCTTTCTAAGCACAACGTCGTATTGCCCCGGTGGGCGAACCCCACGAAGCTGGACGTAGGGCGACAGAAGGTCGCCGGGTCACGGCGGCGGGCCGACGGATGCCGCAGAGAGCAGCGTGATGCTAGTGGCGGAAACTCCACTTGGCCTGCACCGTGCACTAGCCGCCCGAATCCGAAGCCACGGCTTCATAGAGACCCTGATCCTCGCGGGCTTGGCCCTCCACGGGGTCCTTTACCGCGTCGAAGAAGCGGCAGACGCGGGCCGCGACCTGAGCACCCTCGCCTTTGCTCTGCTCGCCGTTTGGGCTGCTTTCCATGGCTCTGCCCGCATCCGCTTGCTACGCGGCGGCCTAGCCCTCTTGTCCACGGTGCCGATCCTCACTGCCACCGGGGGAGCGGACGGCGATTTCGTGTTCTGGCTCCTGGTCTCGGTCGCGCTTTACGCATCGCTGCTCGAAGAGAGTGGCGGGATCTCGATCACGGCCCTGGCCGTCTCGATCCAGGTCGGCTTGCTCTTGTCCGCGCCCGTCGTTCGTCCCGCGGTCGGTTTGGGACGCGCCGTACTGCTGGCTATGGCGGGCGGCTTCATCTCGATACTCAGAGCCCGATGGCGCGGCTCGATGGACGCTTTAGCGCAGACCGATGCACGTTTCCGGGCTATGGCCGAGGCCTCTCCGGCCGGCATCTTCTTCTATGACGCCGAGGCGAACGTGCAGTATGCCAACCCCGCCGGAATTGCGATGGTCGGTCTACCGAAGAGCGAGCTACTCGGCCGGGGGTGGGAGCGAGCGATTCATCCCGATGACCTCGCTCGGCTGCGAGCAGACCTCGCCGAAACGTTGGCAAGTGGCGAGGGCTACGCAGGATCGGGCCGTTTCGTTCAACCCGATGGGCGGATCGTGTGGTGGGAGGCGATGGCGGCAGCCGTGGAGCCCGGGCTTGGCGGTGAGGGGGGATTCGTGTCGGTGTTGCGCGACGTCAGCGAAGAGCGTGCCCTGTCGGCAGCGCTGGAACGACAGCACAGCCTGCTGCTTGAGGCGGAAAGACTTGCAGAGACCGGGTCATGGTCGTTCGATCCCGTCACGGCGGAGCGTGAGTGGTCGGCAAACATGTTTGCTCTCTTCGGGGTTCCCCCTGACGAACCACCCCCCAGCGAGGCCCTTCTCGCCTCATTAGATGAAGAGGACCGCCAGCGCATCATCGCCGCGTTGTCGGCCGCCCCAGGCTCGGCCCTCGCGGGCGAGCCCTTCGCAACGGAGTTCGAGTTCCAGGTCGCTAGAGGCGGGTCGCCTAGGTGGATGCACGGACGGGCTCGGGTATCTGTATCCGGCGACCGGCCCATGCTCCTCGGCACCATCCAGGACGTCACGTCGCGGAGGCTGATGGAAGAGGCGATACGACAGAGTCAGGCGATGCTTCAAAGCGTGCTCGACAACTCACCCGCTCGGATCGTGATCAAGACCATCGACGGACGCTTGCTGTACCTGAACGAGGCCCAACTCGATGCGATGGGAATGCCGGCTGAGCAGCTGCTTGGCCGCCGACCCGAAGAGTTCCTTCCGGCCGAGGTGGCGGAGGAGATCCGCCGCGATGATGAGACCGTCCTGCGCTCAGGCGAGCCGATGCGATCGCAGCAGTCCGCGGTCGTACGGGGAATACCCGTGATGTTAAACGTTCTCAGGTTCCCGATCCGCGATCAGGAGGGAGCGATCACGGGCCTTTGTACGGTCATGAACGACGTTACGCAGGAGGTGACCGAGCGGGAGATCCGGGGGCGTGAGAGGCGCCAGATCGCTGCCGATCTGCACGACGACGCGGTCCAGGTGATGGCCGCGGTCGCCCTCCATCTGGATGGGCTCGACGTGAGCGGTGCCGGTGAGGAACGGCAGGAAGAGGTGGCAGCCCTCAGCTCTGCCGTCCGCAGTGCCGTGGTTCGCCTGCGGGGTGTGATGTCAGATCTGGTTGACGACACTTTGGAGACGCAGGGACTCGGGGAGGCGTTGCAGCGACTGGTACGGGAGTGGGAGCCGCGCTCCTCGTCGACGTTCTCTCTGGACGTCTCCGGTTACGAGCAAGAGGTAGCTCTCCCTGTCCGGACCGCCTTACTTCACGTCGCCCGCGAGGCGGTTGCCAATGGGGTCAAACACAGCGGAGGAACAAAGATCGACATCGTTCTGGAGCGGAGCGGCGACCGCGTCCACCTCACCGTCGCCGATGACGGAAGCGGATTCGCATTCGGAGAAGGGTCGCCCCCCGGTCACTTCGGCCTCAGCGCGATGCGCGACATCGTCAATCAGGTTGGCGGAACGATCACGCTAGGCCCTGCCCGCCCCCAGGGCACCCTGGTCGAGGCGCATGCGCCTGTCGTGGCCCTTAACCCCCCTGACATGGCCGTCGCGTGATCAAGCTCTTCCTCGTCGACGACCACGAGATGATGCGCCTCGGACTGCGACAGGCCCTGTCCAAGGAACGGGACATCACCGTGGTAGGCGAAGCCGCGGGTTTCGACGAGGCACTCGTATCGCTGGGATCATTAGAGGCCGACGTCGCCCTTCTGGATGTCAGGTTGCCGGAGCGAAGCGGCATCGAATTGTGTCGCGAGGTTGTGGATCAGAAGCCCGGTCTCCGTTGTCTCATCTATACGTCGGCGCCCGGCGATGGACCACTTCAGGAGGCGATCCTCGCCGGGGCATCGGGCTACTTGCTGAAAGACGCACCCCGTGAAGAACTGGTGGAGGCGATCCGCCGCGTCGCTGATGGGCAGTCGCTCATCGACCCGGCCGTGACAGCCCGTCTCATGTCCCGCCTGCGGGAAGGGTCTAGCGACCCCGTAGCGCACCTAACCGAACAGGAGCGGAACGTCCTCGACCTGGTCGGTGAGGGTCTGACGAACAGGGAGATCGCAGAACAGTTGTTCCTTGCTGAGCAGACCGTGAAGAACTACGTGTCGCGGGTGCTCGTGAAGCTGGACATGCGGCGAACGCAGGCTGCCCTCTTCGCAGCACAGCGCAGGAGCAGCGCAGAGTCCCTTTAGGTACCCCGGTACTACTGCGCTGGGTACCTCGTCCTCTTCCCCCTGAAGTCTCCTTCGGCCATGCTCGATGTGAGGTGTGACAGATGTCACTGCCCGAAGAGGGGATGACGTAGTGACGAGACGAAGGATCAAGGAGCTCTGGTCGAGCGGGACGCAGCGCTGCCGGTGCGTGCTGCTCGATATCGCCCTGGTGGCGAGCGGCGCGGCTCTCTGGCTAGGGATCCAGCCCATAATCACGTTCCACCTGATCTTCGTCACCCTCACGGTCGCCGCCTTCCTGCTGACCCTGCGTCGATTCATCGCACGTTTGATCCTCGGCACCCTGGTGGGGGCCGCCGGCGTCGCGTTGGCCGTGTCCTCGGGCCAGATGCACGCCGACGAGATACTCGAGGTGCCCATGGTCGCGCTGATGTCAGTGACCGTGTCCCTGATCGCCCACCGGCGTGCCCGGACCGAAGCTTCTTTCCAACGGGTCAATGCCGAGCTCAACGACGTCACGGCGCGCTATGAGCTGTTGGTGGGTTCCATGCCCGCGGTCGTTTACACAGCCGGCGTCGGCGTCGACGGCGAGTGGTCGTTCGTTACCCCTCAGGCCCGCGACCTGCTGGGCCTCGAAGCGTCAGCGCTCATGAATGACGGGAGGTTGTGGTTCGATGCGGTCCACCCTGAGGACCGAGACCGGGTGCTCGCTGAAGAGATCCACGCTTTCGAGACGAACACCAAACTCGAGTGCCAGTATCGGATCGAGCTGCCGGGCGGGAATATCCGCTGGGTCCGCGACCAGTCCGTTCTGCTTCCGTCGACGGGATCCGAGCAGCCTCAGTTCCACGGTGTGATCACCGACATCACTGGCTACAAGGAGATCCAGCGTGACCTCGAAACGAGGGTGCGCCAGGAGGCTGCGATCGCGGAACTTGGCCGCAGAGCGCTCGTTGACCACGACGTCGATCGTCTCCTCGACCACGCTGTCCATCTGATCGCGGAGACGCTTGAGGTGGAGTACTGCAAGGTTCTCGAGCTGCTTCCCGAGGGAGACAGCCTCCTGCTGCGAGCCGGCAGCGGCTGGGATCCTGGGGTCGTTGGAACGACCCTCGTCGGTAACGGTCGCGACTCTCAGGCTGGGTTCACGTTGCTCGGCGAGGAGGCCGTATTGGTCGATGATCTCACGACGGAGACAAGGTTTAGCGGCCCGAGCCTGCTGCTTGATCATGGCGTTGTGTCCGGTCTCAGCACCATCATCCGGGACAATGGACGTCACTACGGGGTTTTGGGTGCGCACACGAAGATGTCCCGCGTATTCTCGCCGAGCGACGGTGAGTTCCTGACCGCCATGGCGAACGTGTTGGCCGCGGCTCTCCACCTTGACCGGGCCAAGTCCGAGATCGCGTTCCAGCAACGCCGCTTCGCGGCCGCGTTCGAGGCGGCAGTCGCGTCGATCGCGCTAGTGACACCTGATGGTCAGTTCATCAGCGTGAACCCGGCCATGGCGCGGATGCTCGGATACTCCGAGGCCGAACTCATGTACTCGCAGGACTTCAAGAGCATCACGCACCCCGACGACCTCGAAGTTTGCATGAAGACTACGAAAGAGATCATCACGGGTGAACGAAGTGAGGCGCACTTGCTCAAGCGCTACGTCACCAAGCAAGGGCAGTCACTCTGGTCCGAGGTAAGTATGGCGCCCGTCAGGGCCGAGGATGATGAGGTGCTGTATCTGGTAGTGCAGAACTTTGACGTGACCGCGAAGCTAGCGGCAGAGGCTGCCCGCGATCGCTTCTTCGAAACCTCGCTCGACCTTCTATGCATCGCCGGATTCGACGGCTATTTCCAGGAACTCAATGCCGCCTGGGAGGAGACGCTCGGTTTCACCCGTGAGGAGCTCATGGCGGCTCCTTACGTGGAGTTCGTTCACCCCCACGACCGCGGCGCCACCGCATCCGAGGCGCAGAACCTCGCCGATGGGATCCCGGTGCTCGAATTCTCCAATCGCTACATGCACAAAGACGGATCCGTGCGGTGGTTCGAATGGCGGGCCCTGCCGTTCCCGCAGGAAGAGACGATCTTCGCCATAGCACGTGACGTCACCGCTCATCGAGAGCTCGAGCAACAGTTGCGCCAATCCCAGAAGATGGAGGCCGTCGGCCGGCTGGCGGGGGGGGTCGCACACGACTTCAACAACCTGCTCGCGGTGATATTGAACTACTGCGACTTCGTAAGGGTCGCTTGTGAAGATGACGCACAGGTCGTGGCGGATCTCGAAGAGATCCGAGCGGCCGCAGAACGCGGCGTTCAGCTCGTGAGTCAGTTGCTCGCGTTCTCACGCAAGGACATTTCACACCCTCGGTCCGTTCAGCTGAATGAAGTCGTGATCGGCTTCGAGAAGCTCTTGGCGCGCACTATCGGAGAGGACGTTCTTCTAACTACTAGGCTCGAAGACGACCTGCCACTCATCGAGTGCGATCCGGGCCGTCTCGATCAGGCCGTGATGAACCTAGTGACGAACGCACGCGATGCGATGCCCAGCGGCGGAAAGCTCGTGCTGCAGACCGCAAAGGCGGCGCTGACGCAGCCGCGAGAGACGCCCGCTGGAACCGTTCCACCCGGCACCTATGTATCGCTCATGGTTAGCGATACCGGTAGCGGTATCTCTCCGGACCACCTGGAGCACGTGTTCGAGCCTTTCTTCACTACCAAGGGCGTGGGTGAGGGAACCGGGCTCGGTCTGGCAAACACCTATGCCAACGTGGCAGAGGCCGGCGGCTACATCAGCGTGGATTCAGAGGTCGGGCGAGGCACGAGGTTCTGCCTCTACTGGCCAGCAGCCGACGAGCAGAAGGCGGTCGAGGAACGGATCGAAGCACGGTCAAGTCGTCTGTATCGGCCAGCGCGCGTCCTCGTCATCGAAGACGATGACGGGCTGCGCAAAACCCTCCAGCGCGTTTTGACTTCCTCTGGTCACGACGTCGTTGGTGCGGCGGACGGGAACGAAGCCATGCGGGCGGCGGCGGGGGACGGGTTTGACATCGTGCTCAGCGACGTGATCCTGCCGGGATTGTCGGGCCCCGAGGTTGTAGTAGAGCTGCGGGAGCTGGGCTACGCGTTCAAGGTGATCTATATGTCGGGCTACACGGACAACGTAATAGCGCGACACACGGCGTTCGAGAACGCCAACTTCATTCAGAAACCCTTCCAGGCATCGGAGGTGTTGCAGAAGATCGACGACGTTCTGAGAGACGTCCCGCCGCAACCTGTCGAAGCGAGTCACAACGAGGCCTCGGCCGTTCCCTCGGCAGGAGGTGAGGAAATCGTCTAGGGCCCGTATTCGCGTTCTCGTAGTCGACGACGACGATGACATCAGAGTGATAGTGCGGATGATGCTCACCCTCGCCGGCTTCGCCGTAGTCGCGGAGTCCCGCGACGGAGCGGAGGCGGTTCGTCATGTCGCGGCGCTAGACCCTGACGTCGTCGTTCTCGACAAACATATGCCACGCCTTACGGGTGAAAAGGCAGCTGAACGGATCCGCGAAATATCTTCCAGCGTCCAAATCCTGGCGTTGTCGGCGAATCTAGACGAGAAGCCGGAATGGGCCGATGCTTGGTTGCCGAAGTTTTCGATAGGTCGCCTGCCCGAGACCATCGACGCTCTGAGGGATCCGCTCTAGTGGCCCTCGCCGACCCTTTCAGGACACGGGGCTTGGTCATGAGACTGGCACCGGTCGCCTCGTAGAGCTCTGAGCCGGCGGCCGACGCGGCCTTGGACCAGCACCCGCTCCGCAGCACTGCCTCCCCAGAGCTACGGGTTTTATACCGTGCCCCGTGGGGTATAAGTCTGTACGGCGGATCCGACCGCCGAAGGAAGCGATGGAGGCAACCATGGAGTTCGACGACAAGGTCCTGACCGACGTCGTGGGTCGGCTGCGGAAGGTGGAGGGACAGATCGGTGGGATCATCCGGATGATCGAGTCCGGACGGGAGTGCGCGGACGTCGTGATGCAGCTTTCGGCCGCCTCCCGGGGCCTCGACCGCGCCGGGTTCCGCCTCCTCGCCAGCGGCCTGCGCCAATGCATCACCGACCGCGAGGGCGGCGCGAGGAGCGACTACGACGAAGAGGCGCTAGAGCGGCTCTTCTTGAAACTTGCCTGAGTCGGGGGCGATGGTAGCGGCCGCGTTCGGGATCGGGATCGGGGTCTCGCTCGGGATGTTGGGAGGCGGAGGTTCGATCCTGGCCGTCCCGGTGCTGGTGTACGCGCTCGGTCAGCCGGTGCGCGACGCGGTGCCGACCTCGTTGTGGGTCGTGGGCGGGTCCTCCCTGGCAGGAGCGCTGGCCCACCTGAGGGAGGGAATGGTGCCGTGGCGGAGCGCTCTGCTGTTCGGAGGCGCAGGGATCGCCGGCTCTTTCGGGGGTGCGTGGGTCAACCACCGCCTCGATCCCGACCTCCTATTACTGGGGTTCGCCCTCTTGATGGTGCTGTCCGCGGCGGCCATGTACCGCAACCGACCGGAGCGGGACGAACTCGCCGCGGCGAAGTCATGCGAGAACGCGTGGCGGGAGAGACCGCTGTTGGTGCTGATCGTCGGCGCCGGTGTTGGTGCTCTGACCGGTCTGTTCGGTGTCGGCGGTGGCTTCATCCTGGTGCCGGCCTGGACCCTCGCCATGGGGTGCCCCGTGCGGGTCTCCGTGGGAGCGTCCTTGGTCGTGATCGCGCTCAATGCCGGCGGGGCCCTGGTCTCGCACCTGGGGTTCGGATCGGTGGACCTCTCGGTCGCGGTGCCGTTCACGGTCGCCGCGGTCGCGGGAGCCCTGGTCGGCGGGCGGCTGGCGGCACGCATCGACACCGAGCGTCTCGAGAGATGGTTCGCCTATCTGGTCGTAGCGGTTGCGGTGTTCGTAATCACGCAGGTGTTCGTACAAGAGGGAGGTCAGATCGATGTTTAAGAGGAGGAGAAGCATGGATCCGAAGTCGGCCTTCGCCAAACAGGGTGAAGCTCACATCATCGATGTCCGCGAGCAGTCCGAGTGGAACGCAGGCCACATCGAAGGAGCACTGCACATCCCGATGGGCGAGATCCCGGAGCGCCTCGACGACATCCCCGACGGCCGCGCTCTCGTGGCGGTGTGTCGCAGCGGCGGTCGCAGCGAGCAGGTCGCGCGCTTCTTGAGTGACAAGGGGTTCGAGATCGAGAACCTCGACGGCGGCATGGAGGCATGGGCGAAAGCCGGCCTCCCCATCGTGGGGCCCGATGGCGGGCCCGGAAGGGTGGTGTAACAGATGATCTTCAAGCAGTTCCATCTAGAGAGCCTCGGTCACGCTTCGTACCTCATAGGGGACTCGAACACGGGAAAGGCTCTGATCCTCGATCCGCGCCGGGACGTGGACGTCTACTTCGAGGCGGCGCGACAGGAGGGTCTTCGCATCGCCTACGCACTCGACTCGCACGGGCACAACGACTATCTCAGCGGGCGCACGGAGCTCAAAGCCCGCGATGAGGACATCGAGATCCTCGCGTTCGCCGACGGCGGGTATCGCTACGAACACACGCCGGTGAAAGACGGCGACCGCATCGTGTTCGGCGACGTGGCGGTCCAGGTCATGCACACGCCCGGCCACACGCCCGAGCACATCAGCCTTGTCGTCTACGACTCGGATACCGGTGACGAGCCCGCGCTGTTCCTATCCGGCGGCGCCGTACTCGTGGGAGATCTGGCACGTCCCGATCTGCTCGGGGGCGAGGACGACGCGCGTGAGGCAGCCAGGGAGTACTGCCACACGATCCAGGAGAGATTGCTGGCCCTGCCGAAGGACCTCGAGATCTTCCCGACTCACGTCGCGGGCTCATTGTGCGGCGGCAACATCGGCAGTCGCCTGTCGACGACGCTGGGTTACGAGCGCAAGACCAACGCGATCCTGGCGCGGGTGTCGTCTTCGGACGAGTTCGTCGAGGAATGCATCAGGCTCGACAACCTCCCAGCCGTTCCTCCTTACTGGAAGCGGATGCGCAAACAGAACATGGAGGGCCCGGCACCTCTCGGGGTCTTGCGGGAGCCCCCGGCTCTGACTCCCGATGACTTCGGGTCTCTGATGGACGACGGCGCGGTCGTGGTCGACGCTCGCAGCGCGGAGGCTTACGCGGGCGCTCACATCCCCGGCGCGCTCAACGTCGGGCTCGGCTCCTCGTTCTCGACCTGGGCCGGCACGCTCGTCCCGGACGGAGCTCGGATCCTCCTGGTCCTCGACCGTCCCAACGACCTGTGGGAGGCGACCTGGCAGCTGCTGCGCATCGGGTACGACGTTCCCGTGGGCTGGCTCTCGGGAGGGATGTTCGCGTGGCGTACCGCGGCGAAGCCGCTCGAAGCGACCGCCCAGGTCACGGTTCACGAGCTCCACGACCGGCTCGACGAGTTGCAGGTTCTGGATGTCCGTCAGCCGAACGAGTGGGCCGGTGGGCACATCCCCGGCGCGCTGTTCATCACGGGTGGCGAGCTCCCGGACCGCATCGATGAGGTCCCCACGGACCGCCCGGTCGCGGTGATCTGCGGCAGCGGTTACAGATCGTCCGCGGCCGGGAGCCTGCTCACGCAGCGCGGCCACGACCGCATCATCAACGTCCTGGGTGGCATGGCCGCCTGGAACAGCGCCGGCTTCGAGACGCAGGAGGGATAGCGAAACCGCGAAAGGGGCGGTTCAGGCAGCGATCGGCCCGGCCCTTGACAACGGGATGGTGAGGCGCGCGTAGTGGGAAGGCTCGGCGGGTGAGGAGGTTCTCAGATGAGGCGCGCGCTCGCTCCTGCGGCCCTCAGCCCGTTCGGCTGACCTTCGTCGTTCAGCTGGTTCTCGCCCAGATGACAGGAGGTTGGCCATGCTCATGGAAGCACAGGTTGCGGCGACGATCCCGACCAAGGACATCAAGAAGGCCAGGGATTTCTACGAGGACAAGCTCAAGCTGACCGCGGACCGGGAGATGTCCGACGGCAGCGTCCTCTACAGGTGCGGTGAAGGCACCGCGTTCACGGTCTTTCCCTCGAGCGGCGCCTCGGACGGCTCGTATACGCAACTCGGCTTCTGGGTGCGCGACGTCGAGGCCGAGGTCCGCGATCTCAGGTCTCGCGGGGTCGTCTTCGAGGAATACGACATGCCCGGCTTCAAGACCGTGGATTCCGTCGCCAGCGTCGGAGACTGGAAGGGCGCGTGGTTCAGGGACCCGGACGGCAACCTGATCTCGATCGGAGAAGGGCCGGCGCTGTAGCCGCCTCAAACAGACGTGAAGGAGCAAGACATGTGGGTCCGTATGTCGACACGAAGGTCATGCAGGAGAGCGTCCTCCCGACCGCGCGCCAGATGCAGGGCTTCAAGGGCGTGCTTACGTTAGGTGACCAGAGCACAGGCAAGAGCGTGACGCTGACGTTCTGGGAGAACGAAGAAGCCCTAAAGGCCACCGAACGGGCAGCCGATGAGCTGCGGCGCAGCGCGGCGGAGCAGATGGACGAAGAGATCGCGGCGGTCGAGCGATTCGAGGTCTATCTATCCGAGTGGCCCACAGACTGAGCGCAGCGTCGAGGCGTTAGGACTCATCTCTCTGCTCGATCCGCGGCCCGGAAAGCCCCGTAGCAGGACGGAAAAGAGGGCCGGGGAACCGGCCCTCTTTGTTCGTTAGTCCTAACTCTTCGAGTTAGTCGTTCAACCCGGTCGCGCCCGAAACGTCGCCTGCTGTGGTCCCAGCGGAGTTGTCTCGGCCTGAGTCGCCGGTCGGAGCCGTCGCGCCCGAGACGTCACCGCTGGTCGTGCCGGCGGAGTTGTCTCGGCCTGAGTCGCCGGTCTTTGCGGTCGCGCCGGAGACGTCACCGGCGGTGGTCCCGGCGGAGTTGTCCCGGCCCGAGTCGCCGGTCTTGGCCGTAGCACCCGAGACGTCACCGCTGGTCGTGCCCGCGGACACATCGCGGCCGGAGTCTCCCGTCGGAGCCGTCGCTGCCGAGACGTCACCGTTGGTGGTGCCGGCGGAGTTGTCCCGACCCGAGTCACCGGTCGCCTGCGTGGCCGCGGACACGTCGCCGGCGGTCGTTCCCACGGAGTCGTCGTCGAACTCCTCGTCGTCAACGTCGTCTTCGCCTTCATGGTCCTCCTCACGGAGGACCCCATCCTCGACCTCGGTCGCAGAGTCCGACGCGAAGGCGGGTGTGGCGGCGGCCAGGAGCAGCGCTATCAACGCGATCAGCCCGATCATGAACATCGACACGAGGCGGCCGGGCAGAGCCTGGTACTGCTCACCTTCTCCTAGTTCCATCATGGTGTTACCGAGCTGTCGATCCATCTACCACTCCCTTCGGACTCCAAACGCTCCCGGTTTTCGCGCCCCGCGTTGCGGCGGGTTCGCTCTCGTCGTGGAGCGGAACCACACGGTTCCGCACTCTCTGGAACTACTAATAGGAGCCGGGGCCCAAGATGTACGCGATCCCTCTGCGGTTTTTGCCTAGAGACGCTTGCTAAGGGACATAGCGGGCAGAGCCGATGACCTCTATGTGAGCGAAGAAACCCTGCCCCTGGCGATGCAGCCTTCGACGGTTGCGAACATCCGGGCCTCGATCCTCGATAAGGACTCCGAGAGCCATGTGGAGACCCCAGCCGTCGTCGACGACACCGCCGAACTCGTCCGCCGTGCCCAGCGCGGCGATAAGGGCGCGTTCGGCCTTCTCTATCGGCGTAACCGCCCAGCGGTCTTGCGTCTCGCCCGCAACTACCTGCGAGACGACGCCGAGGACGCCGTCGCCGAGACCTTCGTGCGGGCCTGGAAGGCGCTCCCGCGCTATCGCGATCGGGGCGTTCCCTTCGCCGCATGGCTGTATGGGATCGCTCGCAATGTCGTCAAGGACGAGCTCCGTCGGAAGGGCCGAACTGAGCTACGTGCTGAGCTCTTTGACGCGGCCGTCCAGCACTCGCCTGAGGACCGCCTCGACCTCCTTGCGGCGATCGGTCGCTTGTCCAAGGACCACCGTCAGGTCGTCGAGATGAAGTATCTGATGGGGCTCGACAACGACGACATCGCCAAGGCGATGGGCAAGAGCACGGGAGCCGTCAACGCGATGCGCTGGCGCGCCCTAGCTGAGCTGCGGAAGGTGGTGGAGCGATGAGCTCGATCGCCCGCGACCTCGCCCGCTGGGAGGCCGGAGAGCTCACCTTAGCGGAGCTCGAGATGACCCATCCGGTCGCAGAGATCGACGAACTGATCTCGTTGGACGCCCGCCTGACCATGGCCTCGACGGAAGCGGCTGTAGCCGAAGCCGGCGACTGGGACCGGCTCGCGGCAAGCCTGCCCGACCGACGGCTTCCTCTTCTGGAGCGAGTGAAGCTTCGGATGCAGCGGCCGCTCGCGGTGGCTTTGGTGGGAACCGTAGTCAGCACGTCCGCCGCCGTCGCCGCCGTGCCTCCGGTCCGTGAGGCAGCTACCAACGCGGTAACCGAAGTGAGACGACTGCTCTTCGGCGAAGAGCCAAGCTCCGTGCAGGATGGGACGGGCGAAGCTCCGAAGAAGGATGGCTCCACGCGGCCGGTAGAGCCACCTTCCGGGCCTGCGGGGAAGGCAGGCGCCACCGACCACGAGGAATCGGACGACAGCGCCGAGCGACGTCGCGAGACCCCGGCAGGCTCTGAGGGATCCTCAAAACCCGCCTCGGGCGGGTCCTCGGAGCAGACCTCGCCTTCAACCTCTGCCCCGGCGTCCTCCTCGGGAGGGACGTCGAGCGGGTCGTTCGATGGTTCCTCGGATACCTCGGATACCTCGGATACCTCGGATACCTCGGATACCTCGGACGACGAGGACTCTCGTGATGCGTCATCCGATTCCTCGGAGGACTCGTCCGAGGACGGCACCGACAGGTCCGCCGATGAGTCGTCGGATTCCTGGGAAGACGGCGACGGATCCGGTAGCTCTGAGGACTCCTCGGAGGACTGCTCGTCGGAGTCTGACGAGTGCTGGGATGGAACGCTCCCAGACCCTGACGACGTCTAGGAGCTCACGCACTTAAGACATCTCTCACATTCGTCTCAGGCTGTTTTCATGGGCGGATCACATGCTTCCAGTATGAGAGTGCTCGTGGTCGACGACATTCCGGTGACCCGCGCCTTCGTTCGCCGGCTCCTCGAAGCCAAGGCGGACTGCGAAGTGGTGGGCGAAGCCGAGGACGGGGCCGCGGCCGTACGTGAGGCCCGCCGTTTGGAGCCCGACGCCGTGATCCTCGACCTGCATATGCCCGTGATGGGTGGGTTCGCGGCTGCCAGGCTCATCAAGGAGAGCCTGCCGGAAGTCCTGATCGTGGTTCACAGCAGCTCGCTCCCTCGTGCGGTAACGGAGTTGCTGGAGGAGATCGGCGTCGACAAGGTCGTAGATAAGGGAGACCGAGAAGGGTAGCTCGCCGCCCTTTCACAGGGTTGACATCCCTTCTTTCGGGTGCGGAGGCTTCGAGGGCTATCCGCTACCGGTTCCTTTGAGGGTCGGCTGGAAGACCTGTCACGATGGAGCGATGTTCGATCGACCGATCGGTGTGCTTGCCACCCCGGAGCATTCGGCCCCACAGTGACGGCCGTGCGGAACTCAGAGGGCCGACGGTCACGCCGACACTCGCTGGGCAGGGCCGTCCTGAGAGGGATCGTCGTGCTCGTGGGGTCGGGCGTCGGTCTGTATGGAGGGATGCTTTACGCCCTGCGCTGTTTCAGCACGTGTCCGAGCGATCCCGCGGAGGACGCCATCATCCGATCGCTCACCCTCTCGCTGGTCGCGTTCGGCCTGGGAGTGATCTCGGCGGCGGTGTCTCTAGGGACGCGCTTCGTCGTTCCGGGATCTTGGATCATCACGGTGTCGGGGGCGCTCATGATCGTCGGGGGAGCGGTCACCATCGCACTGATCCCCGCTCTGCGCTTCGACGGTGAGCATTCCATCATGGTGGTGTTCGCGTCGGTCGACGTCGCTCTTGGGGCCGGGCTGGTCTTCTTCGGGGGCCGAGCCCGGCCTGGTAAAGCAGGAAATGGGGTGGGTCGCCAGGGAATCGAACCCTGAACCTACGGATCTAAGAGTTAGAGCTACGCCTTCCTGCCTCGTTCGTGCTAACGAAGGCGTTTGTGCAGGTGAATGGCGTAGAGGCCTTTCCGCCTTAGGAGTGAATGGAAGCACCTTGGAGTGGGACTACGCGGCGAAACACCCCGAAAGACGGGATCAACCGGGACCAGCTAGCACTTCCTAGTTCCTGTCACACCTCAGGACTACGGTGCGGAGATCGCTATACCTCACCTGCTGACGGTGAAGGAGGCAGCTGCTCTCATGAGGATCGATCGGGACACCCCTTACGCGCTTGTTGCTCAGGGTCTGGGGCCTCACCTCCACGGCCGCCCATAGCATCGCTGCTATGCCCTGGGGTAGTATCGAATATGAGCCAGAGGTGGAGGAGTGGATCCGCGCTCTCACCGTCGACGAGCGCGCTCAGGTGTTCTTCTACATCGACCTTCTGGAGGAGAAAGGAGTCCATCTTGGAGAGCCGTACACCCGTCAACTCAGTGGGAAGCTCCGGGAGCTCCGATTCTTCATGGGACGCGAGCAACGGCGGATCACATATCTCATCGCCTCTGGTCGACGGATACCGCTGCTCACGACCTTCAGAAAAACAAGGCAGCGAGAACAGCGCGAGATCGTTCGGGCTAAAAAGGCGATGGAAGTATGGCTAGATCGACAGGCAAAGGGGAGCCGGTGAAGGCTGTGGGTGGTCGATGGGCGGATCTTCGAAAGGAATTCGCCAGCGAGGAAGGCTTTGACCAGGCTTACGAACGGGCGCGCCTTGCCTATGAACTGTCCGTTCAGGTCCGTGAGGCGCGCGAGGCCAAGGGCCTGAGCCAAAGCGAGCTCGCGGATCGCATGGGAACGCAGCAGTCGGTCATAGCGAGATTGGAGGGCGGCGGAATCACCCCAACTCTCCCAACCCTTAAGCGCATAGCAGATGCCCTCGGAACGAAGCTGACCGTGGGATTCGAGGAGCCTGAGACGCGTCGCAAGCCAGGGAGGACCGGAGAGACGGCCGCGAAGCGCACTGCTGCACGGTCGAGGGGCCGCCGATCAGGATGACCGGGTACCTGGTTGTAATTGAGAGAGCAGACAGCAATTTTGGCGCCTACATCCCCGACTTACCGGGCTGCGTCGCGACTGGCGACACCATCGAGGAAGTCCGAAAGCTTATGCAGGAAGCGATCCAGATGCACATCTCAAGCCTCCGCGAGCATGGCGAGCCCGTCCCACCGCCCTCCTCCTCCGCCGAGTACTTGGTGGTCTAACGGAGGCGACGAGGGGCGTTCAAGTCCCGGATCGATGAGTCTCTCGCAAATGAGTCTCTCGCGTGTGAGTGGGTCGTGTTCTACGTCAACTGATCTTTGACACTTTGCCTTCGGTTGATCTTGGACGATGGAGACCGTCGGCCCGCACCTTCCTCACAGGCCCCTGCCTCTCTCGGGCGACGGTCTTGATGAGATGGTTCTGGCTCCAGATCTGGATCGTGGTGTCGTCAACGAAGGCATCCACGAGCGCCCCCTTGTAGGCGTTGCCGACAGAGAACATCTGGTTGTCGACCGAGATCACCCCGTTGGAAGCGACCCTACGCAGGACCCATTGGCCGTGGTGATCATCGGCAGCATCGGTGGGCACCATCATCGTGTCCTTGGCCTCGGGGACGAGACGGAATCGCTGAGCCGGTGTTGCCATGTTCAGGGACTGATGGGGTCTCTCGGTGTTGTAGTCGTGCACCCAAGCATCGAGGGCTTCTTGTGCCTCCTCGATCGATCTGAAGGTGCGATCAACTAAGAACTCCTTTCTCAGGCTCTGGTGGAAGCGCTCGATCTTGCCCGTGGTGGTCGGCGAGCGAGGCGCGGTCAGTCGGTGGGAGATCCCGTTCTCTCGACAGATGCGATCGAACAGCACCTCGGTGTGATGCAGACCGAAACGTCCGGTGAAGACCTTGCCGTTATCGGTGAGCACCTCATCGGGCACCCCGTAGGTCTTCATCGCGGCGCTAAAGACGCCACAGACGGCCTTGGCGATAGCCCTTGGCACCAGGCCGGCAGCCACGCAGAAGCGGCTGTGGTCGTCGATCCCGGTCACGACCTTGAGATCGGTGCGGTCATCGAGCAGCACGCCCGCCATGACGTCCATCTGCCAGAGCTGCATCGGGCGGTCGCGCTCCCACCGGCGGAACTCATCACGCCTCTTCTTTCGTCTGCGCAGTGCGATCAGGTTGTGACGCTTCAGGCAGCGATAGATGCTCGACTCCGAGGGCACTCCCTCGATGCCTTGTCTCTTGAGCTCGTGTTCGATACGCACCGATCCCCAGCCGGGGTGCTTGCGACGCACCTCGCAGATCAGCGCCTCGAGCTCGGGTGCGGTCTGGTGCGAGCAGCTGGCCGGCTTATGGGAGCGATCGGCCAAGGCCGCCAGGCCACCTTGCTCGTAACGAGCGATCCAGTTGTGGACACTCTGACGTGCGACGCCCATACGCTGGGCGACCTCGGTGACCTTCCAACCGTCCTGCAGGACGGCCATCACTGCTTGATAGCGCTGCTCCATGACGCTGAGCTCCACCAACACTCCGGCCCACCTCCCTCGGTCGAGAAACTCCTCGACTCCAGGAGATGAGGGGTGTCAAACATCACCCGAACGTGTCAAAGATCAGCCGAAGTTTCTGTCCAACATCAGCCGAAGCTCTGTCCAACATCAGGTGACCCCAATGTGTCCAGCATCAAGCGAAGCACGACACGTGTGAGTGGGTCGCCAGGGAATCGAACCCTGAACCTACGGATTAAGAGTCCGTTGCTCTGCCAATTGAGCTAGCGACCCGTCGGGCAGTGTAAAGGAGGCCGTCGGGTCCCCGTCCGGTCGTTCTTTGTCACGACGTGTAGGCCCAGCCCACATACCGTGACAAAGACGACCTCGATGTGGCTCGAGGGCGGTTGGTGGGGCGACCGACGGGACTTGAACCCGCGACATCCCGGACCACAACCGGGTGCTCTACCTGGCTGAGCTACGGCCGCCATGGGGCACTCAAAGGGTACAGCCTGCCTGCGCGGCCCCCGCGGAACCGCTAGGCGGCCTTGATGGCCGGGGCGGGGGCCGCTTTCGCTCGGCTCCGCCGCACGTAACCCATGAGGATGAGCCCGCTGGCGGCCACGCCCGAGGCGATCCCGAAGGCCCCGTTGTAGCCGACGAGAGAGGCGATCGCGCCCGCGCTCGCGGCTCCTATCCCGAAGGAGAGGTCGAAGAAAGAGGTGAACGTGCCGACCACCGCGCCGCGCTCGGCGGGAGGGGCCTGGTTAATCGCGAGCGTCATGAGCGCGGGGAAGAGCAACGCATGTCCGATCGAGTACAGGACGGTTCCGACGATCAATCCGACGGGCTCGCTCCACAGGAACATGACCAGGAACCCGAGCATGACGTTGACGAGCGCGAGCCGCGACGACTTGCCAGGCCCCAGCTTGTCGGGGAGCCGCGCTCCGAACAGGCGGATCGCAAGGATGATCGCCGAGTTCAGAGCGAAGATGAAGCGCGACCCGCTCATCCCTATCTGCAATACGTAGAGAGGGATGAAGGCCGAGAAGGTGGCGAGCCCCCAGATGTTCGTGCTCAGGATCAGACCGGGAAGGATCGCGCCTCGGTGGATCAGCTTCATCGGCCCGCTGCCGGCATCCTGCGGCCGGGTCTCTTTCACGATGATCCCGAGCAAGCCGGCGAAGATCGAAGCTGCACCGGCGCCGATCCAGACCGCGGTGAAGTTCAGCCACTCCAGTGTGGATTCACCGATGAGAGGCCCGATCGCCAGCCCGCCGAATAACGCCAACGAGAAGTAGCTAAGAGCTTCGCCCCTGCGCTCGTCCGGCGAGATGTCGTTGATCACGCTGGCGACCCCGACGTAGAAGGCCGCCTCGCCGACGCCGGTGAGCAAGCGGGCGAAGATCAGCGGCACCAGCGAATCCGCCAGTGCGTAACCGGCGATCGAGAAGCCCACGACGAGCCCGCCGCCGATGATGAGGATGCGTCGCCCCCGCACGTCTCCCATGCGGCCCACCCACGGACGAAGGACCACGGCCGTCAGGGCGAAGGCCCCCACGGTCACGCCGACCGCCAGGTTGCCGTTGCCGAGTGGCCCCTCCACGTAGAGGGGGAGCGTCGGCGTGATCATCCCGACCGCCGTGAAGTAGGCGAGCGTGGACAACATCACCAGGAGGAACAGCGGCGTCAGCAGACGCGGCTTACCTCTGGCCATGACAAGGACTCCTTCGGGCTTGGGATACGCAGCAGGGGAACCTACGCTGCCAACCGGGCCCGGCGAGCCCCTATTCCGTTAGGCCTTCCGCCCCACCAAGGCGAGCAGCCTGGTCTGCAGACCGGCCCCGTCGGGCACCGCGACCTTGTCGCCGTAGGCCCCGGACCCCCGGAGCATCTCCTCCTGCGGGGCCATCACGTCGTGACACATCTGGACGAGCTCTGCATCGAGCGTTTCGTCCGCTCCCACTGCCCGGGCGAGATCCCACGCGTGGATCACGTGATCGGTCAGCAGCTGCATCGTGTATTCGCTGCCGGGGATGTCTCCGAAGGAGACGTGCACGATCTTGTCCATCGCGTCATCGGCCGACACGGCCGCGTCGGCTTCCGCGCGTGCGTCGGCCCATGCCTTCTTGGGGTCATCGCCCAACAGGTCGCCGTCGAGAGCGTCTCCGACCTCGGCGATCGTCTTGCCGTCGAACAACGGTTTCGCCCATCTGTCTTCGTTGACCAGATGATTGAGCAGGTCGCGCACGTTCCACTCGCTGCACGGTGTCGGCAACTCCCACTGGTCGTCGCCGATCTGCTGCACGCGCGCGTCGAACTCGGCCGTCGAGCGACGGAAGGCCTCGGGGAGGTTCACTTAGAGAACAGCCAAGGGTCCTCGAGGTCGTAGAAGGTGATCTCGCCCTCCATGATCGCGGTCCACTCTTCCATCGACTCGGGCGGGTTCTCGGACATCTCCTTCTCGTTCTGGCGCGCCTCCTCCAGAGAAGTGAAGTAGATGAAGTCCGTGAAGGAGCCGTCGTTGGCGTAAGCGGTGAAGCCGCCGATCACGTCGGGGCGCCGACTCGGCATCTCCTCGCTCATCTTGCCGGCGAGCTCTTTGGCCTTGGCGACGTCGTTGACCTTGCCCTGCATCACTTGGACGAAGCCCGCGGAATCGGAGCCTCCATCCAGATAGGTGTCGATCTCGGTCGTGTTCTGGAAGGTCGCCTCGCCGTCCAGGTGCTGAGCGAGCCGGTTCCACCACTCGCCTTGGGCGGGCTTGTCGCTGTTGGCCATGGCCGCTTCCTCGGACTCGAAGCGAGCCATCATGATCAGACGACCGTCGGCGGTCACCCCTCCCGTGCTGCCGAGGTATCCGTCGGCTCCGGGGGCGAGGTCCTGCTGCCACCGCTGGATCTCGGCCTGCACACCGTCGGCATCCTTCACCTTGGCCTGGATGATCTGTACGAACATGCCCACCTCCTTGGTACGATCCGGTTGCCCCACGGTACGCCTGGGAATGGTGAGGTCAAGTGGGTTGCTACCCTCTAGGTGATCCTTCGACGCCGACTCGAGACCTGGTGAGTGTGTGGGAGCTAGCGATATAGAGCGAGAGACCTTCGGGCCGAACCAGTGGCTCGTCGAAGAGATGTATCGCCGCTATCTCGAGAACCCCAAGGCCGTAGGGGAGTCCTGGCAGGATTTCTTCGAGGATTACAGCCCTCCCGGGGACAACGGGCGGGCGAATACCCCTTCGCCCCGGACGGCCGAGGCCGCTCCCGAGCCCTCCGCCCCCGAAGAGGCAGCCTCTCCGGCCGAGGAGATCCCCATCGACGCCAGCCCGCTGCGGGGGGTCGCCGCCCGGATCGCCGAGAACATGGAGGCCTCGCTCGGTATCCCCACCGCCACCTCGGTCCGCACGATCCCGGCCAAGCTGCTCGAGGAGAACCGCCGCATCATCAACCGGTGGCTGAGCGGGCACCGCGGCGGCAAGGTGTCGTTCACTCACATCATCGGTTGGGCGATCCTCAAGGCGCTCCAGGCCCGCCCTGCGATGAACGCCAGCTACCTCGAGGTCGACGGCAAGCCTCACGTCGTCCAGAAGAAATACGTCAACTTCGGGCTCGCGGTCGACATGGAGAAGTCCGACGGGAGCCGGGTCCTTCTGGTTCCGAACATCAAGAACGCACAGGATCTCGACTTCGCCGGGTTCTTCGGCTCCTACGAGGAGCTGATCCGCAAGGTGCGGGGCAACAAGCTCGCGCCGGAGGACTTCGCCGGCACGACCGTCACCCTGACGAACCCCGGCACGGTCGGAACCCGTTTATCGGTGCCTCGCTTGATGCCGAGCCAGGGCCTCATCGTGGGCACCGGGGCGATCGGGTTCCCGCCCGAGTACGAGGGCGCCGATCCACGAGCGCTGGCTCGGATGGGCGTCGGCAAGGTGATGACGATCACGAGCACGTACGACCACCGGGTGATCCAGGGGGCCGAATCCGGCCTCTTCCTGGCCCAGGTCCACGAGCTGCTGCTCGGCTCCGACCGTTTCTACGACGAGATCTTCGCTTCGCTCCGGGTCCCTTACGAGCCGGTCCGCTGGAGCACCGATCGAGCGACCAGCAGCGAAGCCGACGCGGAGCTGGAGAAACAGTCACGCGTGATGCAGCTGATCAACATGTACCGGGTGCGCGGCCACCTGCTGGCCGACCTCAACCCGATCGCGTGGGAGGTTCTGGCCCACCCCGAGCTGGACATCTCTCATTACGGGCTCAGCGTGTGGGATCTCGACCGCGAGTTCCTGACCGACGGCCTGCCCGGCCCCCCGCGCCAGCCCCTGCGTCAGATCCTCGACACCCTGCGCGATGCGTACGCACGCACGATCGGCGTCGAGTACATGCACATCTCCGAGCCGGACGAGAAGCGTTGGATCCAGCAGCGCGTCGAGGCTCCCACCGAAGACCTGCCGGCCGAGGACAAGAAGCACATCCTCGAGCGACTGAACGCCGCAGAGGGTTTCGAGCGCTTCCTGCACGCCAAGTACACCGGCCACAAGCGCTTCTCCCTGGAGGGGGCCGAGAGCCTGATACCGATGCTCGACGAGCTCCTCAACACCGCGGCCGACCAGGGGATGGTCGAGGTGGTGATGGGCATGTCGCACCGCGGCCGCCTGAACGTCCTCGCCAACGTCGTCGGCAAACCGCTCGGCGAGATATTCAAAGAGTTCGAAGGAGACGTCGACGAGGACACCGTCCAGGGTTCTGGAGATGTGAAGTACCACCTCGGGATCACGGGCCGGTTCACCTCTCGGAAGGGCAACGACATCGGCGTGGTGCTCGCCTCCAACCCGTCGCACCTCGAAGCGGTCGATCCCGTCGTCGAGGGCATGACGCGCGCCAAGCAGGACCTGCTGGGTGAAGACGCCGATGACAAGGTGCTCCCGGTACTCCTTCACGGAGACGCGGCCTTCGCCGGTCAGGGCGTCGTGGCAGAGACGCTCAACATGTCCCGCCTCCAGGGATACCGGACCGGTGGGACCGTGCACATCGTGGTGAACAACCTGATCGGATTCACCACCTCGCCGAAGTCCGGGCGATCGACGACCTACGCCACCGATGTGGCCAAGATGATCCAGGCCCCGATCCTGCACGTGAACGGTGACGACCCCGAGGCGTGCGTCCGCGTCATGAAGCTCGCCTTCGCTTACCGACAGGCGTTCAAACGAGACGTGGTCATCGACCTGATGTGCTACCGGCGCTACGGGCACAACGAGGCCGACGAACCCGCCTTCACCCAGCCGTTGATGTACGCACAGATCGACCAACGTCGTTCGGTTCGCAAGCTCTACACCGAGTACCTGCTGAACAAGGGCGCGCTCACGGTCGAAGAGGCCGAGAAGTCCTTCGACGATTTCCGCGCTCTGATGCAGCAGGCCTTCGAGGAGACGAAGGGAGCGGACAGGAACCAAGACGTGCGCGCCTTGCCGCCGCCCGAGCCCGCGGGCGTGCTCCCGGCGGTCGACACCGGTGTGGAGCGGGACCGGCTCGACTACATCCACTCGATCGTCACCAGTTTCCCGACCGGGTTCCACCCTCACCCCAAGCTGCAGCGTCAGATCGAGAAGCGATCCGACATGCTGCAGCGCGACGCGATCGACTGGCCGGCAGGCGAGGCCCTGGCGTTCGGCTCCCTCCTGATGGAGGGCTTCACGGTCCGACTCTCGGGCCAGGACTCACGAAGGGGCACGTTCAGCCAGCGCCACGCGGTCTTGGTGGACCACGAGACCGGTGAGGAGTTCCAGCCGCTGACCAATCTCGGGCAGGGCCAGGCCCCCTTCCGCATCTTCGACTCGTTGCTCTCCGAGTTCGCGGCCATGGGCTTCGAGTACGGCTACTCGGTGGCGAACGGCGACGCTCTCGTGTGTTGGGAGGCGCAGTTCGGAGACTTCGTGAACGAGGCGCAGGTGATCATCGATCAGTTCATCGTTGCCGGTGAGGACAAGTGGGGACAGGAGAGCGGTCTCGTGCTCCTGCTTCCTCACGGCTACGAAGGCCAGGGGCCCGAGCACTCGAGCGCGCGTCTGGAGCGATTCCTGACCCTGTGCGCGGAAGACAACATCCAGGTCGTCCAGCCGACGACGCCCGCCCAGTACTTCCACGTCCTCAGGCGACAACTGCATCGCTCCGTTCGCAAACCGTTGATCGTGATGACGCCCAAGTGGTTGCTTCGTCTGCCGGACGCGCGGAGCAAGACAGCAGATCTAGTGACGGGACACTTCCGGGAGACGCTCGACGACATCCAGGTCACCGATCGCGACGCCGTGAAGCGGATCCTGTTGTGCACCGGGAAGATCGCCTATCCGTTGGCCGGCGCTCGGAACGAGCAGGAGGCCCCCGCGGCGATCGTCCGCGTCGAACAGCTCTATCCGTTCCCCAAGGAGCAGCTGACCGAGATCTTCGCCTCTTATCCCAACGCCAACGAAGTGGTGTGGGTGCAGGACGAGCCGGAGAACATGGGGGCCTGGACCTTCATCCACCATCGCCTGCGCGACGGGCTCGACAGCCGCTTGACCTTGAAGGTCGTCGCCCGCGCCGAGAGCGCCAGTCCCGCCACGGGCAGCAACCGGGTGCACGAGCAGGAGCAGCAAGAGCTGCTCGAGAAAGCGCTAACGAACCTTTAAGCCCGCACCCGACACGAGTCCGCGTTCACGCGCTCCTTGCACCGTTTGCGCGAGCGTGTCGAAAGCGTCGTGCTCCGGCTCCCAGGACAGGTTCATCTTGGCTTTCGACGTGTCCATCAGGACCGGAACGCTGAGAGCGCTGATCCAGCTGACCCGGGTAGGCATGAGGGGCACCCGCGACACGATCTTCGCGGTGAGGTCGACGGCGAGCTCCGGTATCGGCATCGCGTACCAACCGAGCGCGTGAGCCAGGTCGGACAGCGTGATCTCACCGTCGGCTGCCAGGTTGTAGGTGCCGGGGACGCGGCCCCCCTCGATGGCGGCAACCAGGGCGGAGGCGACGTCGTCTTCGTGGACCAACTGGAAAGGCACCCCGGGATCGGGGATCACCGGCCGCAGCAAGGGGATCGTGCCCGCCAGCTTCTTCACGGGGTCGGGCACCTTCTCGCCGAGTTGCACGTAGGGGATGTTCTCGATCAGTTCGGTCGCGGTCGGCCCGGCGACGATGCAGGGGCGGAAGACGAACACATCGGTCTTCGCTCCGCCCGCCATCTCGCGCAGCTCTTGCTCTAGCTGCGCCTTCTGCGCAGAGTAGTAGTGCTCTTCGGAACCTCGCGGCGGGACGTCCTCGTGCAGCAACTCCGGGTTGTCCTCGTGGAACCCGTAGGCCGCTACGGAAGAGGTGTAGATGAAGCGCTCGACCCCTTCGCTAAGCGCGGCCTGGAAGACGTTGCGCGAACCCTCCAGGTTCACTCGTGTGGTTTCCTCCTGCGAGCCAAAGATGAGGAAGGCGAGGTGCACGACGACGTCTGCACCGGATACGAGCGACTTGACGGCGGTCTCGTCGAGGATGTCGCCCTGGCGGTACTCGACCTTGGTCCATCCCTCGGCCGCGGGTTCGAAGGGCCGGCGTGCCATCCCGATCACGCGCTCGACCGCGTCGCTGCGTTCGAGAGCGCGCATCAGGGCTTTGCCGATCGCGCCGGTCGGCCCCGTGACCGCCACCGTGAACCCGGTCTTCTGCGCCGTCATGTCCGCAGCCTAGTCGGGAGGGCGCCATCTAGGATCGAGCGATGCCTGTCTTCGGGGTTCTCGAGGTCCTTTCCTTCCTGGCCGGCGTCCTCATCGTCCTCGGGACCATCGGCAGCGCCATCCGCACCCTGGTCCTTCCTCGGGCGGTCGCCTCTCGTCTGTCGGTCTTCGTCGGCCGCCGCCTCGTCTATCGGACACTGCTGAAGCTGTCTTATCGGCTCGATTCGTACGAGTCCAAGGACCGGCTCCTCGCCTACGGCGCTCCACTTTCCCTGCTCGCGGTGCTCGCCAGTTGGATGCTCGCGTTCTTGGTGGGGTTCGCCCTTCTGATCTGGCCCTTCACCCACGCCACCTTCCTTCAATCGCTGCGCGAGAGCGGCTCGTCTCTGCTGACATTGGGGTTCGCACAGCAGAACCGCGTAGGCCCGACGATCATGTATCTCCTGGCCGGGTTCACAGGCCTCGTCATCGTCGCTCTGCAGATCGCATACCTGCCGGTCCTCTACGGAGCCTTCAACCGTCGCGAGACCTTGGTCACGATGCTGCAGAGCCGCGCCGGTGCTCCGGCTTGGGGGCCGGAGATACTCGCTCGCGCCCAGCTCGTGAACATCACCGACGAGCTCCGCCACCTCTATGCCGAGTGGGAGCGCTGGTCCGCAGAGGTCATGGAGAGCCACACCACCTACACCGTGCTCGTCTGGTTCCGCTCGCCTCATCCTTTGAGGTCCTGGGTGGTGGGGTTGCTGTCGGCCCTCGATTCGGCCGCGATGTTCCACGCGCTCGCGCCGTCGACTGCTCCTCCCGAGGCGAGGCTGTTCCTGCGGATGGGCTTCACCTGCTTGCGGAGCATCGCCGACGTCCTCGGCATCCCGTACGACCCCGATCCGTTCCCCGACGACCCCATCGAGCTGACCTTCGAGGAGTTCAACTCCGCGGTCGAGCGGTTGAAGAGGAGCGGGTTCCCGATGGAGCGCTCCGCGGAGGAGGCGTGGCCGCATTTCAAGGGGTGGCGCGTCAACTACGAGTCGATCGCGTACACGCTCGCCGACGTGGTCGTGGCCCCACCGGGCCCTTGGTCCGGGCCGCGGACCCATCTGCCGAACCTGGCGATCGTTCCGCAGCGGCCTGCGAACCGCACACCGGAGGACCGGCAAGAGGGACAGGAGAAGGCCGGCCGTTCCGGTTGGCACGCCTAGGCCCATAGAGTCACGCCGATGATCGACCGAGAGCTGGCTCTCGAACGCGTGTTGGCCGAAGGAGACGAGTGGCAGTCGTGGCGCGCTCTTCGTCTGAGCAGCGAACAACCGGGCAGCGCGCCGGTGCCACCGGCCCAGGACGACGAAGGCGGCTTCATTGGTCCCACCGGGTCCGCCTCGCCGGGAGCGACCGGGGAAGCGCTGTGTCATCTGGTCGTGCTGGGACTGGACGTCTCCGGCGCCGCCGCCATCGCCGCCGACTGGCTGCAGGAGGTGCGGACCCCGGCCGAGGCCTGGCTCGACTCTCCTCGAGACGTCCCCGGCGAGTTAGACAACCCCGCGGCCGGCCGGGTGTGGGCCACCGCTTCCGCCGCGTGCGGGCTGTTGGCCGTCGATCGGGACCCGGGGCACCGCGCTATCGCGCTATTAAGAGGAGAGGCCGACCTCGAAGGACGGTTCACCGGTGGGGCCTACCCGACGTTCGCCGCTGCCGGCGCGTACTGGTTGAAGGAAGGCCCCAAGACCGAGATGGCGGAGTGGGCGCTTCGGTGGGCCCGAGAGAACCAGGAGGAGTGGTGGGATGCCTGGGAGTACGCCACGGCCCTCACCTTCTGGGCTGGCGCCGGCATCCCCGCGGAGCACGCCTCGGTCGACGCGTTCATGGACGAGCTGCTCGAGCGCTCTCCCCGCGACGGGTTCGCCGACGATCTGGGTCTCACCCTGAGGGTGCTCGAGCTGGCCGCGCACTTCGGGTCGTAAGGGCCTTGCCCGCTTTCGACATCGCCCTGCGCGGCCCCCAGGGCGAGCCCGTCGATCTGCGCAGGACGATCAGCTCGCACGGGCTGACTTCGCTGCCTCCGTTCGAACCGCTGCACGACGAGCGCGCCTTGCGCGCCACGGTCCCGCTGAGACGCGGGCGTCCACGCACGATCGAGATCCACCCACGAGGTGAGCGCCGAGCCTCGATCGAGATCGTCGGCCGCGGTCCGGGCGCCGCGACCGTGGCGGAGATCGAAGCGATCGTTCGGCGCATCCTCAGCCTCGACCGGGACCTCTCCGGCTTCTACGCGGTGGCGGCCGAGGACCCGGACCTGGCCTGGGCCGCGAAGGGCGCCGGTCGCTGGATGCGCAGCCCGACCGTTTTCGAAGACGTGATCAAGACCGTCTGCACCACGAACTGTGCCTGGTCGGCCACGGTGAGAATGGTCTCGGCCCTGGTCGAGCACCTCGGCTCTCCTGCTCCCGGAGCCCCGAAGACCGGGTGGGGGGGCCGCGCCTTCCCGACGCCCGCAGCCATGGCGGAGGCCGGCGAGGACTTCTATAGAGACGTGGTCCGTGCCGGTTACCGCGGCCGCTACTTCGTCCAGCTGTCCGAAGCCGTCGCCACCGGCGAGTTGGACCTCGAGGCGCTCGGTGCCGCAGACGCCGAGGACCTTCCGGACGAGGAGCTCGATCGAACGCTTCAGGCCCTGCCCGGGGTCGGCCCCTACGCGTCGGCCAACATCATGATGGTGCTCGGGAGGAACTCACGCCTGATCCTCGATTCGTGGACCCGGCCCACCTACGCCCGCCTGGTCGGCAAGAGGGCGGTGGCCGATGCGACCATCGTGCGGCGATTCAAGCCGTACGGACGGCATGCGGGCCTTGCGTTCTGGCTGTTCCTGACCCGCTCGTGGGTCCCAGAGCCGCTGGAGGCGAAGAACTAGTGTGTCCGGATGGACGCGATCGACGAGCGTGTCGCCCTCAACGAAGCCTTGTTCAAGGAAGTGAACAAGAACATCCTGAAGACCTCCGCCGAGGGCCGCTACGAGGATGCTCACTTCATCTGTGAGTGTGGCGAGATCACCTGTGAGGAGAGGATCGCTTTGTCGGTGGAGACCTATCGCACGATACGGCGGCACAAGCGGCACTTCTTCGTGA
>JBKHXK010000029.1:0-31365 GCA_046566065.1 Actinomycetota bacterium
GCCGTTTGCATCTCCCTATTCTGGCGAGGGGGTGTGACAGAAAGCGCGAAAAAACAGGTCCTGCGAAGAAGAATTTCTAAGTTTTTTCGTTGCCGCCGGGGGTCATGCCGCTCCGAACCCGGTGTCTTTTTCCGAGTCGAGAAGCCGGGCAATAGGACGCCGACCGGATAGCTTTGGTCGGTCCGGCCGAAACACTTCGATGGAGGTCCCCGCAGTGAGAGAGACGCAGCCCCAGGTCGAGCTGATCGCCCGGCCCTCGCTCGATCTGGACGCCCTGGGCCGCTTCCTGAAGTCGGTCGGGGGCGAGTCGTGGCTGCAGATGCGCACGGCGGACGGACAGGAGGTCAACGACGGAGAGCTCCTGATCGAGGCGGCGGGCCGGGCCTGCTACCGGTCCTGGGAAGAGGGCCTGAACCCCAACGTGACTCGCATCCGCAAGGATCAGGCGCAGTACTTCCTCAACCTGCTCGGCTCGGGCCACGGCTCGGTCCTGGAGCACGCCAACTACAGCTTCATCCTCAGCGACGTGAGCCGCGTCTTCACGCACGAGCTGATCAGGCATCGAGCCGGCTCGGCCTTCTCGCAGGAGAGCCTCCGCTTCGTCCGGCTCGACGAGATCCCGTTCCGGATCCCCGAGGTGATGGAGCCGCTCCGAGACAAGATCGTGTCGATAGTCGAGACCCTCGAGGACTTCCAGATCGCGGCGGCCGAGCATTTCGACCTGGACGGCGAGGGCGTGCCGTTCCACGTCAAGAAAGAGATCACCTCGGCGATGCGTCGCTTGGCCCCCGAAGGTGTCTCGACGGTCATCTTCTGGACCGCCAACATCCGCACGCTGCGTCACGTGATCCAGATGCGCACGCACCAGAGCGCCGAGGAAGAGCTCCGCACGGTTTTCAACCGCATCGGCGAGCTCATGGTCGAAGAGGCGCCGCTGCTGTTCGGGGACTTCGTCGTCGAAGACGGAGCGTGGACTACCGAATACCGCAAGGTCTGAGCGATGCTCGAATGGAGCATCCTGCCGCGCATCGAGCTCGGCCCCCTTGCTATCTCACCTCATGGGATCGGCATCGCCGTCGGCTTCCTGGCCGGCGCCCAGCTCATGGTGCGCCGTTCCAAGCGCTTCGGGGGGCCGGACGAGAACGACATCTGGAACTGTCTCTTCTACGCCTTGGTGGGTTCGATCGTCGGAGCCCGCGTTGGTTACGTGCTCGGGCATCTCTCGGAGGTGACCAACGGGGGCGACGACCCTCTCGGCGTGTTCAAGATCTGGGAAGGCGGTATATCGCTGATCGGTGGCATCACGGGGGCGGTGCTGTTCGCGTTGCCCTACATGCTTCGCCACAAGATGGGGTTCTGGCGGACGATGGACCTGGCCGCGCCGGGTTTGGCCCTCGGTATCGTCATCGGCCGCATCGGCGACATGGTGATCGGAGATCACCTCGGCGAGCCGACCGACTTCGCGCTCGGTTGGCGCTGCAGCGGCGAGATCGGCGGAGGCGAGCCCGTTGCAGCCGAGGTCTATCGCGAAGCCTTGGAGCGGGGTACGCCGCCCTCGCTGGGGTGCTTCGATCTGACCCTCCACCAGACGGCGCTGTACGACTTCTTCTCCACCCTGCTGTTGTTGGGCGTTCTGCTGTGGCTCGGGCGCACGGTTCGCAAACCGGGCTTCATGATCCTCACGTTCACGATCTGGTACTCGTCGATGAGGGTGATCACGGACTTCCTCCGGGTGGACAGGCGCTACCTGGGCCTGACCGGCAGCCAGCTGATGACGCTCGTCGTGGGACTCGCCTGCGTCGCCCTGCTGGCGCGTTACAGAGGCGCACCGCCCCGCTGGGCGACGCCTCCGGAGCCGCCCACGCCGGACGCGGGCGCTCCAACCGAGGCCCCCGCACCGCCGCCCGCGCCCGGCTCCGAGCCGCCGCCTGCAGCCGGTCCGCCGCCCCCAGGCGGCCCCAACGCCGAAGAAAGTGCGGAGAGTAGTCACTCCGATCCCAGATAGCGCCTGATAGTCACGCTCCGTAGCGGAAAATCCGACCCGCTCAGGCGGGAGATGGCACGATAGGCGGGGAGGCCCCAGGCGGGCTTCCGATCCGTTCAGGAAGGAGCGTGGAGAGATGGCCGACACCTACAACGGCTACTGCGTGAAGTGCCGTGAGAAGCGGGACTTCGAGGGCGAGGTCAAGGAGCTGGCGAACGGCTCCAAGGCGGCCCAGGGCGCATGTCCGGTGTGCGGGACCAAGATGACCCGCATGCTTCCGAAGAACGCCTAGCAGCCACAGACCTCGAAAGGGCCGCCCTCAGGGGCGGCCTTTCCGCGTCTCGGTTCCGCTTCATCCGATCGGCAGAGCGATCGCCAGTTGCCGGCACTGCGCGACGAGGGTGCCGTCCGGGCTCCACAGCTCACCGTCCTCCTCGAAGAAGCCGTCGCGCCCGAGCTTCGAACTCAGCCGGAAGATGAAGAAGTCGTCGGGCCCCACCCCCTCCAACGGGAACGTGGAGCGGAAGTGCATCGTGAGGTCGATCGTCGGAGCCACGACGGGCTCTGTGGCCATCGGCAGGATCACCGGCGCCCACGCGTCGAGCATGCATGCCGCCGCGGGCGCGTCGACGATCTGGGGCTCCTCGAAGCGGAGGTGGCCGCCGACGGTTGCTTTCGACGAGCCCGAGTAAGGAAGGTCCCCGATGCCCCAGCGCATGTCGAAGTTCTCGAGGAAGCGCGGCGCGACCCCACCGGCCGGTACCTTGAAGCAGTCCGCGGGAGGTGCCAGCTCGGGTGCCGGAGCGTGGTCGAAGTCCATCCCGGTCCACGGGACGGAGAAGGCCGCCAGCGAGGTCGCCATCACTTCGCCGTTCTGCGTGACCCGCGCGCTCGTGTGGGTGATCGAGCGACCGCTGCGTTCGAGCCTGGTCTCTATCTCGATCGGGGATCCCTCCTTCGGCGCGGCGACGAAATGGGTGCTGAACGACCTCACCGGCCGGCCCGGATCGTCAACGAGCGCCGTAAGAGCTCGCAGGATGATCGCGGTCATGTAGCCGCCGTGGGGGCCGCGTATCACCCACCAACTGGGATCCAGCTCGGCGCGGAAGCGATGGTCGTCGATGCGCTCGACCGCAGAGACCTTCTCGAACATGGTCTGAGCCTCACCCATGGGCTTGCTCCAGGAGTCGCCGGACGGGGGCTAGGTCGAAGGGCTGCCCCACGTCGAGGATCAGATGCTCGGCCCCCGCATCCACGAACGCGTCGACGTCTTCGATGTCTTCCTCGCTGATGGTGCAGGTGCGCTCGATCTCTTTCGGATCGCGGCCGAGCTTCTCGCACCACTGGTTCAGCACCGAGTTCTTGTGCCTGAAGCGCGAGGGCGGCCGGGACGAGTTCCACATCTGCGCGTGCTTGGCGACGAGTCGCAGGGTGACCTTCTCGCCGCTGCCCCCGATCATGATCGGCAGGTCTCCGACCGGCCCGGGGTTCAGCTTCTTAAGCCTGCTCTCGATCCGAGGCAGCGCCTTGCCCAATTGCTTCAGTCTCCAGCCGGCGCTGTTGAACTCGTAGCCATACTCGGCGTAGTCCCGCTCGAACCATCCGGAGCCGATGCCCAGGATCGCCCGGCCCCCACCCAGGTGGTCGACCGTGCGGGCCATGTCCGCCAGCAGCTCGGGGTTGCGATAGCTGTTGCACGAGACCAGGGCGCCGAATCGGGCCCGCCGGGTATCGACCGCCATCGCCGCCAACAGCGTCCAGCCTTCGAAGTGGGCGCCGTCTCTCTCGCCGTACAGCGGGAAGAAGTGGTCCCACGTCCAGATCGAGTCCACCCCCATCTCGTCGGCCTCTCTCCATGCCTCTCGAAGCTGGTCGACCGTGCAGTGCTGCGGGTGCAACGTGACCCCCACCTTGAACCTGCTCAAGAAGCGCCTCCCTTTATGGTGCCCGTGATGTCCGAGAAAGAGGTGGTGACGCTAACCCGCGACGGCGACGTCGCAACGATCCGCCTGGATCGAGCTGAGAAGCGCAACGCTCTGAACGCAGCCACGGCCAGGGCGCTGCGAGAGGCGATCGAAGAGGCATCTGGCTCTCGGGTCACGATCCTGACCGGGACCGACAGGGCGTTCTGCGCCGGAGGGGATCTCGAGGAGCTCGCTCGGTGGAGCGAGATGGACCCGGACCAGATCGGAGCGGTCCTCTACGACTCCTTCCAGGGGATGATCCGGGCGCTGCGGGCCTCGGATTCGATCGTGATCGCGGCGATCAACGGAGCCGCGGTGGGGGCCGGGATGGATCTCGCCCTGGCCTGCGACCTCCGGGTGGCCGCCGAGGGGGTCAAGCTGGGCCAGGTGTGGGTGGGCCTCGGCGTGATCCCCGGCACGGGCGGCGCCTGGCTCACCCAGGCCCTCGCCGGGCCGACCCGGGCCGCCGAGCTGCTCCTCACGGGCGACCTGATCCGTGCCGAGGAGGCTCTGGAGATGGGGCTGGTCAACCAGGTTGTCCCCGCCGAGCGGCTGCTCGACACGGCTCGCGAGCTGGCCGCCAGGGTGCTGAAGAACCCGCCGGAGGGCGTGATCGCGAACAAGCGGGCGATGGTGGCGGCCACCCAAGCTCAGGTCGAGGCCGCTCTCGACCACGCCAAGGCGGTCCAACCGGGGCGCTTCACCTCCGCTGAATTCAAGGCCGCCGTGCGCTCGAAGCTAGGCTGAGACCCGGCACAGGGAGCAGGCCCCGCGGCAGGCCAAGCAATGTTCTGAGGCCCTCGGGCGTCTAGGGGGGTGCTGCCCGGCCTGGAAGCCGAAACCTTCAAGAGACTGAGGTTGATCGACTAGATGCTGTTCAACTCCATCACGTACGCGATCTTCCTGCCGGTGGTGCTGGGTCTGTACTGGGCCCTCCGCCACAGGCAACAGAACGTGCTGCTGCTGATCGCGTCCTACATCTTCTATGGGGCTTGGGACTACCGCTTCTTGGCTCTGATCTGGATCTCGACCCTGATCGACTTCATCGTGGGGATCCTGCTGGGACGGACCGACGACGAGGCCCAGCGCAAGCGGATGTTCCTCATCTCGGTGGCCGCGAACCTGACCATCCTCGGGTTCTTCAAATACTTCGGCTTCTTCGTGGACTCATTCGTGAGCCTGGTGGGCAACTTCGGGTTGAGGCCGAACGTGGCTCTGTTCGAGATCCTCCTGCCGGTCGGGATCAGCTTCTACACCTTCCAGAGCCTCAGCTACGGGTTCGACGTGTACCGGCGACGGATGGAGCCGACGAAGAGCCTCCTGAACTTCGCAACATTCGTTGCCTATTTCCCGCAACTGGTTGCAGGTCCGATCGAACGAGCCGCGGCCCTGCTGCCCCAGATCGAACGGGAGCGCACGCGGCCGTCGGCCGAGCAGTTCCGCTCGGGTCTGTTCATGATCCTTATGGGACTCTTCAAGAAGGTGGCGATCGCCGATGCGGTCGCCCCGATCGCGAACGACGCCTTCGGCAATGCCGGAGAGGTGAGTTCCGCGACCTTGGTTCTCGGTGTGCTCGCGTTCTCGCTCCAGATCTACGGCGACTTCTCCGGTTATTCGGACATAGCCCGGGGGAGCTCCAGGCTCTTCGGCATCGAGCTCATGCGCAACTTCGAGCAGCCTTACCTCTCACGCAGCATCACCGAGTTCTGGCGGACCTGGCACATCTCCCTGTCGAGCTGGCTGCACGACTACCTGTACGTGCCCCTTGGAGGCAACAAGGGTGGCAAGTGGCTCACGTACCGCAACCTCATGCTGACCATGCTTCTGGGCGGCCTGTGGCACGGCGCCAACTGGACCTTCGTGGTCTGGGGCGGCATGCACGGACTGCTGCTTGCGCTGCATCGAGCGATCGGTGGCTACGTGCCGAGAGGTAGGCCTCCGGTGCCTCGTCTCCGTGACGTCCCGGCGGTCTTGACGACGTTCATCAGTGTTGCCTTGTTGTGGATCTTCTTCCGGGCGGACTCGTTGACCGATGCATGGAACTACTTCGGCGGGCTGCTGGCGTGGCGACCCGGTCCCGCCGATGTCGACAGCGTCATGGTGATCGCCTTCTCGGTCTTCTGGGTCCTCGTCATCGATGTCTCGCAGCGGATCACCGCCGACCATGCAGTGATCGCCCGTCGCTGGCACCCGATCCCGAGAGGTATGGCGTATGCGGTGATGTTCCTAGCGGTGGTCATGTGGAGTGGGGGAGCCGCTCAACAGTTCATCTACTTCCAGTTCTGATGGAGGGTTCATGACGGCATCGAAGAGGAACGGTTTCGTAACGGCTTGCAGCTTCACCGCCATCCTCGTTGCGGTGGAGTTGGCGTCGCGCATGATCGCGCCGTCGCTGCCCGTGGATCCGGGCAAGTGGCCGCGCATCGAGATCGCCTCGAAGCTCGACCAGATCCGCGACATCGCGAACAGCGGTAAGAAGGTCGAGGTTCTGTTCGCCGGCAGTTCGATGATGGCGGGCGGCATCGATCCCGTGGCATTCACCGAGGCGTCGGGGCTGAGCAGCTACAACGCGGCCTTCGCCGGACCCTCGATGCGGACGATCACTCCCTGGGTGCTGGACGTGGTCGAGCCGCTGTTGCGTCCTGATGTCGTAGTGGTCGGGATCCAGAGCCGCGAGCTGTCGGACAACGGTCCCAAGAACGAGGTCATGTACGACAAGTTCATCAACTCGCCCGGGTACAAGCAGACGAAGGGCACCGTCGCCAGCCGGCTCGAGGGCGACATCGAGCAGTTGAGCTACTTCCTCCGGTATCGGCGCGCCCTGCGAGAGCCCAGCCAACTGTTCGCCACGGACGAGGCCTCGCAACAGGCCCTCGCCGAGACCGAGCTCCGCCAGGTGATAGGTCCCAGTGGGATGCGGATGGAGGAGCCGTCCGACTACAAGCGGCCGGCGAAGCTGATCCGAGGCCTCTACGAGAAGACCCTGGTCGACTTCGCGGTCGGCGGTCCCGAGTTCGAGGCCCTGAAGGACCTCCATGCCGGTCTCGAGGCCGAGGGCGTGGAGATGATCCTGCTGAACATGCCCGTGACCGACGACTACTGGGCGGCCCATGGCGACCCGGAGGCGGACCGCGAGGCCTATCACCGCCTGATCGACGATTTCGTGGCCGAGACCGGGGTCACGCTGATCGACGCCGAGGATGGGTTCTCGAGCTCGGAGCCGTTCAGGGACCCCGTTCACCTCGATATCGAGGGGCGTCAGGCGATGGCGGAGGCGCTGGCCGCCTCCTGGGCTCGGATCACCGGGGGCGGCGGGGGGTTCGCCCTTTCCTGCGACGACTCCGCGGAGCCTTCCTGCACCCTGCAGCCCGGCGGCGGGCTGGCCGCGGCCCCCTAGGGCTACTCGGCTACGTCGCCGGTCTCGGTCTGCTCGGTGGAGACCTCTGCCCAGGCCGGGCACTGCGACTGGAACGAGCACGACATGCAATACGGCGAGGGGCGCGTGCGCCAGTCGTTGGTCTCGACCGCTCTCGTGACGGCCTTGGCGAGGGCCCGCATCTGGCGTTCGAAGGCGAGCAGCATGCGCTCGTTCGGGTTGAGTGTGAGCACGACCGGATCCGAGAGATACACGAGTCGGATCTCCTTCGGCATGATCCCGTAGGCCCGCCAGCACACCAGCGCGTAGAAGCGGAGGCCGAAGAAGGCGGCGAGCTCGCGCGACTCGCCGGGGACGCGCCCGGTCTTGTAGTCGGTGAGGACCCACGACCCGTCGCGTCGTTTCTCGAGGCGGTCGATGATGCCCCGAAGCTGGACCTCGCTGAGGTCGTAGGAGATCCACCACTCCAGCTCACTGGCCTGCAGCAAGCGCGGATCTTCGAGCTTGAAGTAGTTCCGCAGCAGCGTGCGAGCCTCTTTGAGCCAGAGGCTCTCTTCCTCCATGCCCATACCGTTGGGACGGAACTCCGGGTCCTCACGGACCTGACGCCACAGCGCGTCGAGGAGCTCCTCGGCCCTGTCCGGCGTGCGGGTCTCGGCCCCCTCTGCGAAGAGCCTCTCGAGCACGGCGTGTATCAGCGAGCCGCGCGCGGCGGCTCCCGAGACCGGCTCAGGGAGGTGGTCGATCTTGCGGAACTTGAAGAGTTGCGGACAGCTCTTGAAGTCCGTCACAGAAGACGGAGAGAGCTTCAGCGAGATCTCTTCCATCCCCCGACCCTAGGGGGGCCAGGGGGGCGAGAGCCGGATTTGGAGCGGTTTTAGAGCTTCGTCAGGAACTCCGCGAGCGCGCCGTTGAAGGCTTCCGGAGCTTCGAGGTTGGAGAGGTGGCCGACGTCCGGGATCACGACCAGTTGGGATCCCCCGATGCGCTCGTGCATCGCTCGCGCGGCCTCGGGCGGGGTCACGGCGTCGTTCTCGCCGACGATGATCAGGGTCGGCACGCCGATCCGGGTGAGCTCATCGGTCGAGTCGGGCCGCTTCTTCATCGCCTCCAGGGCGCCCACGAACCCCGCGGGCGGGTTGTCCATCAGGACGCGTACCTTCTCGACCACGTCTGGCTTGTTCTCTGTGGTCGAGCCACCGAGGAGAGCGCCCGTGAGCGCCCCGATCAAGTCGTCGCGGCCCCCTGACTCGACCATCTCCTGCTGCTTGGAGCGTTTCTCGATGCCCTCGGGGGGGTCGGCTTCGGACTTGGTGTCCGCCAGCACGAGCGCCGAGAAGCGGGCCGCGTTGCGACGGAGAAGCTCGAAGGCCAGGTACCCACCCATCGAGAGACCCAGGAGAACCACCTTGTCGAGACCCAGGTCGTCGAGCAGCGCTTCGACCTGGATGGCCCAGTTCTCCATCGAGTAGAGGTCGCGGCCCTCGGGCGCGTCCGAGGCCCCGAAGCCGGTGAGGTCCGGCGCGATGAAGCGGAAGCGGTCGCCCAGCGCCTCGATCTGGCCTTCCCACATGGCGGAGCTCAGCGGGAACGCGTGCAGGGCGAGCACCGGCGCGCCCGATCCGCCGGAGTCCGTGTAGGCGAGCTTCGTTCCGGCGACGTTGATCTCGGGCATGGTCGGTGGACCTCCTGGCGCGTGAGAAGGGAGCGGGACGCGCCCGAGGATAGCCGGGGGTCAGCCGGAGGCGCCCGCCTCGCCCTTGATCAGGCCGAGACGCGGGTGGTTCAGCTTCTCCGTGTCGCAGGGGATGTGGATCGCGAACGTGGTTCCTCGGGACGAGGAGGCGAAGTCGATCCGTCCCCTCATGGAGGTCACGAGCTGGCTGACCACGAAGAGGCCGAGGCCCACGCCCTCCTTCCCGGCTGAGGTCTCCTCGATCCGGCTGAAGGCCTCGAACAACTGCGATCGCTTCTCTACGGGGATCCCGGGTCCGTCGTCCGAGACCTCGAGCTTGATGCCGTCCTTGACCGCTTGAGCGGTGACCGAGACCCGCGTCCGATCCGGCGTGTACTTGTACGCGTTCTCGACGAGGTTGCGCACGAGCTGCGACACGCGCGCGGGGTCCACCTCACACCGCAGCGGCTCCACGAACAACTCGAGTTGGTGAGCGTTGCGCTTCGAGTCCGCCGCTTCCAGCGCCTGTTTCAAGGTCGGTTCCAACTCGACCCACTGAGGATGTAGCGCGATCTGGCCTGCCTGCAGCTCGTTAGAGATCATGAGATCGTCCACGAGCCGCGCCATCTGGTGGGATTGCTGGGCAACCATCTCCAGAAGCTGCTTCCGTTGTTCTTCCTTCAGCCGATCTCCCCGGCGCAGCAAGGTATCGGTCCCGGTGATGATCGCGGTGAGGGGGCCGCGGATCTCGTGAGAGGTCACGGCGAGGTAGCGATCCTTCAATCGGTCCATCTCGGTCAGGCGCGCGCTCTGTTTCTCGAACGCCAGCGTTCTGTCGTGCCATCCCTCCGCCATGGTTCCCGCGATGCCGGCTATCAGGAGACCCAGGCCGACCGTGAAGACGTAACCGTCTAGGTCGAAAACCCGATCGTGTAGCCGGGCGAAGTGGAGGCTCTGAGGCAGGAAGAAGACGGCTACCGCACCGGCGGCCAGAAGCGCGCCGCGAAGGCGGTAGCGCAGCGCGGCCTCGAGTGGGATCAAGAAGACCAGGGCCCAGCCGTTGTAGGGGTCTTCGAAAGAGAAGATCCACACGAACGCGAGGATCACGCCCGTGTCGAGCAGCATGCCGAAGCGGCCGAGCTTCTCGAGGCCCTCCTCGGTTCCGATCCGGGCGAGCAGCCCCCAGATCGTCACGCTGCCGATAGCGAAGAGAGCGACGGTGGCCCATGCGATCACCAGGGTCGTCGAGTCTGGGAAGACCGGCTGGATCGCCAGCGAGACCACGCCGAAGAAGACGCCGAACCACCGGATGTAGGTCATCCACTGTTCGAGACGACGGAGCTGATCGAGGCCGGTCACTGTTGATATATCGGCACCCAGCGGGTTCGTTTGAGGGCAACGTAAAGGGCCCCCGGCGACGCCGGGGGCCCTGGGGGAAGCTGGTCCGGGCTAGGCAGCCTTGACCGTGCGGGTCTCTCGCCTGTGGCCGAGCACCTCGGCCACGTGCTCGAACACCTGTGGGGTGGCGTAGCCGGCGGCGGCGATCATCAGGCCCGTGCCCACGTAGCCGAGCATCTCGGAACGTACCTCGATGCCCCAAGCTGCGAAGAGCGAGAACTCGAGCGCCCAGGCGACGAGAGCGCCGAGAGCGATCGTCAGGATGGACTGGACCTTCGTGAGGTCGACGTACTCGTTGAGCATGTCGACGACCTTGAACGTACCGATGCCGAGCAGAACCACGATCCCGAACTCGTACATTTCGTACCTCCGTTGACCCCTTTGGACGGCCGTTCCGTCCGTAGCAAGGATTTAGACGCCGTCAGCGCGCCTCGGTTACATCGCCGGTCGGAGGCCTCGCCGAAGGGGCGATCGGCCGGGTTTGCGTAGGAAAGATGGCCCCTTCGGGCTATCGACTAGCAAGTCGGCCCAAACCACTATTGCGGCAGGGCGGGGGTCCAGTCGCATTCGCCGCCGCAGCCATCCGACGCACTGCCCGCGCGTCGGAGACTCCCGCCCTCTTTTTTCTTTCCCGCTGCCGGAGGCTAGAGGAAGGCCTAATCCGCGGACCGGACCGTGAAAGAGGTGCGCGCGGCCTCGTGCTCGTCGAGAGTGAAGACGACGGTGTAATTGCCCGCGTACTCGAACTTCAGGTTGGCCACCTCGTCTTCCAGCTTCTCGACGTGGCTCTCGGTCGCGGCATGGATCTCGCGCGGGAGGCTTTCGTAGACCGTTCCGCCTCCCATCCCCTCGATCCGCCATTGCTCGGTGTAGGTGCCGGTGTCCTCACCCCAGGCGCGCAGGACGAGGAAGACGTTCGCCTCCCCGGGCTCTTCTCTCAACAGGACCTCGTTGTCGAGGCCCGGGTGGACCTTCCCGCCCTGGACGTAGAAGACCTCACGGTCGACGACCTTCGCGTAGATCAACCTCGCGCCCACTCGTGCCTCCTTAGCGTTGTTCGTAGATGTCGACCGCGACCCCGCGCTCTTCGAATTCCTTCTGCCACGTCTGGATCCCTACCGCCTGCACCGGTGAGACGACCCCGGGCTCGGACCTTTCCCGCGTCAGCGCCAGCGCCCCGGTGGACAGGAACTGCGCGGTCAATCCGTACACATCCGCGCCGCTGATGGCGACGTTGCGCCAGGTGTCTCCGCTGCGGGCCTCGGCCAGGATCGTCCACTTCCCCTGCCTCTGTCGGTCGTTCGGACCTTCCGGGATCCTGTCGACCGCCGCATGCATCAGCTTCTCGCCACCGGCTCTGCCTGCAAGTCTCAGCAGCGGCAGCCCGACCCGCATGAGGTTGCGCTGGACCGCATCGCTCGTCACGTAGGTCTCGAGCGTACGGAGGTCCAGGTGAAGGGGGGCGAGCCGGCCTTCGGCGAGAGGAAAACCCACCGCCTGCTTAGGCCCGAGCGGAGGCGGCATCGGCGACCAGCGTGTGCTCTCGCCCGCCCGGATGGTCTTCGGCCTGCCGTTGGAGATCCAGGTACCTCCTGCGGTCAGGATCCCCAGTGCAGACTTAACAGTGCCCCTCGAGCCGACGCTTGGCAGTGCATAGGTGAGCACCAGTTCGGCTTCCGTCATCCCCTCGCAAGCCAGCGTCGCCGCGCTATCGGCAGGCACCTCGTCGAACCCGAGAGCAGGGGCCATCGTGACGCCGGCAGCCTTCGCCCGGGCGTCGTAGTGCTCGATCAGCCGCTCGATGAAGGTGACCTCTCCGGTGGAGTCGACGTAGTGGACCCCGGCCCGGATGGCCGCCTCTGCGGCGGTGTCTCCCAGCTCCACGAAGGGACCCACGCACGTGATCAGCACCTTCACGTCGGCCAGCGCGCGCACGAGTCCATCCACGTCGCCGACCGAGACCACCCTGGTTTCCGGAGACCCGCAGCTCTGCGCCAGGCGCTCGAGCTTCGCCGGGTTCCGCCCGGCGATGGCGAAGTCGGCGCTCCTTGCGGCCAGGGCCTCGGCGGTGAGACGCCCGGTGTAACCGGTGGCGCCGAAGAGGAGGATGTCGGGCATGCGGGCACCCTACCCACTAGCCTGCTGACATGAGCGTGACGATCCACCTCGTCAGACATGGAGAGGTCGAGAACCCCAAGGGGGTCATCTACGGTCGGCTCCCGGGCTATCACCTGTCGGAGCGCGGTCGCAAGCAGGCCGAAGCGGCTGCGGAGCGGCTCGCGAACGCCGACCTCGGCGTGCTGTGGGCCAGCCCCCTGGAACGAGCGCAGGAGACGGCACAAGCCATCGGAGCGCGGCATCCGGGGATCGAGATCGTCACCGACGAGCGGATCATCGAAAGCGGGACGACGGTGGAAGGGATCGGGCGCAGCGCCATGGCCTTCCTTCGTTCACCGCGCCATTGGTGGCATTTCCGCAACCCGTGGGGGCCCTCCTGGGGGGAGAGCTTCAGCGACATCCGAGCGCGGATGATGGCGGCTATCGAGGACGCGGTCGAGCAGGCGGCGGGCAAGGAGGTTGCCGTCGTCTCCCATCAGACCCCGGTCTTGGTAGCGCGCTTGGCGCTGGCGCGGCGCCGGGTCCCCCCGTGGATGTCGTTCACTCCATGCGGGACGGGGTCCGTCACGTCGCTGGTGGTAGAGGACGGGAAGGTGCTACAGGCTTCGTACTTCGCTCCGCCGATCTAAGACGCTAGTCGGCGGTCTCATCCTTTTCGGGCCGCTTCAGCGAATCGACGGTCTCCAGCAGGGGCGAGGAGCAGACGGGACACACGGGGGTGTCGTCCGCGTCGATGTAAACCGTTCTCTGGCAGGTGGTGCAGATAGCTTGGATCGTCATCATCCAACGGTAGCCTGCCTTGGTGAACTATTCCATCGCTTCGGGAGGAAAGAGCTGAACGGGTCCTACGACGCCATAGTGATCGGAGCCGGCCACAACGGTCTGGTCTGCGGGTGTTATCTCGCCAGGGCCGGCCTCAAGACCCTCGTCCTCGAGCGCAGTGACCGCATCGGCGGCGCCTGCGTGACCGAAGAGCTCTTCCCCGGGTTCCGTATCTCGACAGCCTCTTACTCGCTGTCCTTGCTCGTCGACGACGTGGTCAACGAGTTGGGCCTCAAGCTGGACATCCGTCCCAAGGACCCCGAGTCGTTCTCGCCCTTCTCCGACGGCGGCGGCCTCACCATGTGGCGTGATCCCGCTCGCCGCCGGGAGGCGATCTCGTCGATCTCGAAAGCGGATGCAGATGCCTACGACCGCTGGGACGAGCTCTGGCTGGAGGCCGCGCGCGCGTTCCAACCGTTGTTGGCCTATCCGGCGACCCGCAAGCAGGCTCGACGCGCGTTCCGAAAGTCCGAGGTCGACAGGCTCTTCAAGAAGACGGTGGACGGTTCGATCGCAGATCTGGCCGAGGAGTACTTCGAGTCAGATGTGATGCGCGGGTTGATGGCATCGCAGGGCATCATCGGCTCGGCCGCCGGGCCCCGCACCCCGGGGACCGCTTACGTGTATCTGCATCACGCCTTCGGAACCGCCACCGGGGAAACGGGGGTATGGGGCTTCGTGCGGGGCGGTATGGGAGCGATCACAAGCCAGCTCGCGGACATCTTCCGCGCCGCGGGCGGGGAGATCCGTCTCGAGGCAGAGGTCGCGTCGGTGAAGGTCGCGGGCAAGCGCCGTACGGGCGGGGTGGTGCTGGCATCGGGAGAAGAGATCGACGCTCCGCTGGTGTGTTCCAACGCCGATCCCAAGCGAACCTTGAAGATGCTCGGCGACGTGCAGCTGCCTCGTGAGTTTGTCGAGGACATCGAGGTGCTTCCCGTCGGGGGCACGGTGGTGAAGGTCAACTGCGCGTTGAGCGGGCTGCCCCGCTTCAAGGGGATGGACGGCGATGGCAGGACGCCCGGTCCGGAGCATCTCGGAACGATCACCGTCGCTCCTTCGATCGACTATCTCGAGTCCGCGGCGCGCAGCGCGGCGGAGGGCAACCCCGCCGACCCGATGTTCTGCGAGGCCTGGATCCAGACGGCGTCCGAGCCGGAGCTCGCTCCGGAGGGCAAGCACACCCTGTCGGTCTTCGCTCAATACGCGCCCTACTCCCTGGCCGAGGGAACCTGGGAGACCCGCCGGGACGAGATCGGGGACATCGTGCTGGGCACGCTGGAGCGCTATGCGCCAGGGCTGACGGATCTCGTCGAGGATCGCCTGGTCCTCGGCCCCCCCGACCTCGAGGAGCGCTTCGGCCTGACCGGCGGGAACATCTTCCACGGAGAGATCCTGCCGGACTGGCTCTTCGAGAAGCGCCCGGCGAACGTCTGGCATCGCCACCGTTCCCCGCTTCCCGGGTTCTACATGTGCGGCTCCGGCACCCACCCCGGAGGGGGCGTCTGCGGGGCCCCGGGGCGCAACGCCGCCCGGGCCGTGCTCGCCGACCTCACCGCCGACTCGGGCATCACGATGCCGGCGGCTGCCTCGGTCGGTGACGCAGGGGGATAGACCGGCTGCGCCCCGTGTTTGCTTTGGCCGACTCCCGGGTATCCCTACCAGAGCAAGGTAAGCAAACAACCGGCGAGGCATCGGCCTCGGGAGGTGAGACACGTGGGTATAGGAGCGAGCATCTTTCTGCTGGCCCTTGGCGCCATCCTGTCCTTCGGGATCAACGTCGACTCTGACGGTTCGGGGATCTTCAACATCGACACGATCGGGATCATCCTGATGGTGATCGGTGCGGTCGGGATCCTGCTGTCGATGATGTTCTGGAGCAGCTGGGGTGGCCCGGGTCGCCGCGAAGAGCGCACCGTCGTGCGTGACCGCGAAGTCGTCTAGCACCTAGGACGCATATAGGAAAGGGGCCCCCGAAAGGGGCCCCTTTCCGCGTTGGATCGGAAACGTCTCACCTGTTCCAGGTCAGCACGTTCTTCAGCATCTGGTAGCCGGAGTAGGTGAGGGCATAGTCGGCCAGGCCGAAGGGATGGTCGAAGTCGTCGGTGGGCATCGGGAGCAGGGCGCCGACGATCCGGATGCGACCCCCTCGGAACTTGATCTCGCCGTAGGTGATCTTGCCGGTGTCGCCCGTTGTCGCCACCGCCCGCTGCCCGCCTTTGGTCTTCTTCCAGCCGGCCGAGGTGACATGCCAGACGGGTGAGTTGTCGGCGTCGTCTCCGTCGGGGGTCTGGATGGCGATGCCCAGCGGTACGGGCTCGTAGGTCTGGCGCCTGCGGACCTCATCTCCCGATTGACCCTCTGCGGCGCCGCGTTGGTTGATCTTCTTCGCCAACGGATCTTCGTACGTCGACTCCCTCTTCGCCGTTGCGAAGTTCACGTAGCCGGCGTAGTGCCGAGCCGACCCGAAGCTGCCTTTGGGCGTCACCTTCATCGCACCCAACATCTTCACGGCCGAGTCGGTGAGCACCAGGTTCCCGTTCGTCTGCGAGACCCACTTGCGGAGCTTCATCGCAAGCGTCGGGTAGACCTTGTTCGTGACGACGATCGTGTCCAGCCTGCGCCAGCGGTTCGTGGTCGCGATCTGAGCCGGGGTCAGCTTCGTGATACCCGGCTTGGCGAACGGCTTCAGGTCCTTCCAGAAGTTCATGTTCGTGGCGCGGTATCCGATCTGCCCGGGATCGGGCCAGCCCTTCTCCTTGGTGAAGTCGACCTCGGCATCGAAGAGATCGGTCGGCGAGGCGCCTTCGATCACGACACGCCACCGGCCCGGGGTCGGCAGGTTGGCGTGCAGAGCCTGGCCCGCTTGCACGTAGATGGGCGACTGGTTGAAGTAGGAGTTGACGGTCTCCCACTCGCCCTCGGACCCGTCCTTGTGGGGGCCGCCCGCCCTGCGCTGGAGCAACGCCTCCGTCAGCGCGCAGTTGCCGACACCCTGCAGGTTGGCGCAGGTGATCGGCACGGTGATGCCTCCGTTGTAGACGCCGGAATCCGGGCCCTTCACGTTGAACTCGTGGATGAAGTCGTTCTGGCTCGAGAGACGGAACTGCGCGATGTCGTTCTGCGGAGGCAGCTTGGCGAACCTCGGGGGGGTCGAAAGTCGGTTGGTCGGGGCGCTCACGGTGCCTCGGTTCTTGATGTAACCCACGCGACCCTGCGTGCGGAAGGTCGTGTTCTCCTTCTTGAGGGAGTAGTTCAGCATGGAATAGATCAGCGACTTGTTGCCGTCGACGTGCAGTTGCTCGGCGTCCGGGTCGAAGCAGGTGCCTACCCCACAGTTGATGAGGTGCGACAGCGACATCTCGTTGTCGATCCCATCCGCGTTGAGCCCGATGGGGGAGTCGAGCCAGTCTCCGAGGGCCCCCGTGACGGTGTAGTCGATCGTGTCCCAGATCGTTCCCCATTGCACGCCGTAGACGCGCGGGTCTTCGGCCGGGGCATCGTTCGGTTTGATCAGAGGCGACCAGGCAAGCCGCTTCTCGGCATCGGCCCAGGCCCCCTTCACTGTTTGCAACACACGTTGGTTCTTGTCGTAGGGACGCTCGGAACCACCGATCAAGGTGAAGGAGAAGGCGCGGTCGACGAGCTGCCCGTGGAGGTCGATCCCGCCGTGCCACTTGGGATCTCCGTTCCGGTCTTTCGGGCCGATCGCCTGTAGGACCGTGCCGAAGCCGCGTGACTCCGGCTCGGACCACGGCGTGTAGGGCCGGAACGTATAGCCCTGAGCGGGCCAGTCGCGGTTGAGGTCGACCCCGTTGCCGTTGTAGCGCTGGAAGAACTGGGCGCCCTCGGTCCGCTCGCCCCGGACCCAGCCGTCTGGGTTGGGATAGATCATGTAGGTGACGGATCTCTTGAGCACGGAACCGGCCGTCAGCGACTTATTGGGCGTTGCCTCCAGCAGTGGGTGCGGCGCCTTGTTCTCCTCGAGCTCGCAGTCGACGTATTCCGGCGCGAGCTTCGCTTCGCAAGCACCCCAGGTAGCGAGATCCTCCGCTGCACGCGTGCCGCCCTCGACGCCGGCTCTCTCGATGCCGTGGATCGAGAGCGGGAACACGAAGTACTTCTTGTCCTGGTTGGAGACGCGCTCGTCGGTGATCCGAACCATGTAGAGAGGCCTGCGGTCGCGCGAGAAGCCGGTCCCTTGACCCTCCGGCAGCGTGTTGGGGAGGCCGGCCGAGCGGAAGGCCCGGCAGCCCTCGTCGGGGTTGTCCACCTTGCGGCCCTCGCAGTTGAAATCCTTGTCCAGCTGGTAGACCTCGACGAACTTCGGGAAGGTCTCCTCCAGGAACGCGAGGCCCTTCTCCAGCTCGGCGAACTGGATGAAGTCGCTGGCGCAGACCTGACCTTTAGCAAAGGGCGACGCGCCGGGGGCTCCCTTGTTGCAAGCGTGGGGGTCCGGGAAGATCCGCCCGAGAGCCGTGTACTCCGCGTCCGAGCCGGCCACCGGTGTCGAGAGCGCGGGGGCCGCGAACCCCATGAGCAGAGCGAGAAGCGCAAGGATCGCAACAAGGATGCGTCGCATATCAGTCCCCTTCGTCGTTGGCCGCCACGCCGAAGGGAGCCTTCGCCCGGAGCGCCCGCCCAAATCCGCCGTTTCTGTCATACCCCGTGGCTAGCTTAGACGCATGACCACATCCACCGAGGTCCAAGAGCACGCGACGGGCGAGACCTGCCCGGGCTGCGAGTCAGAGATAGTGGCGCTCTCGGCGGCCGCAGACGAGCTGTGTCTGCAATGCGACTGCGGAGAGGCGATAGCCCTCGCCCCCCGCAACCCGCACCTAGCCGACGCCGCCTAGAACGACCTTCACCACGCGCCGGGCCCCGCGCCGGGCCAGCGCTCTTTCTTTGCGCGCCTACTACCGCTGAGCGTTACTGATCGCGCAAAGAACGGCGATGGGTGTCAGCGGATGATGATCGTCACGCTGCGGTTCGCCGGGCAGGCGATGGTTCGCTTGCCGTCGTAGCGGTCCGCGGTCCGCGCCGTGGCGTAGAACCTCCCTCGAGCGTTGGCATGCGGCACCTCCCAGTTGCCGGGCCTATCGGTGCGAGCGCGGCCGATCAGCCGGTCGGCGCCCGGGCGCACCTTCTTCACCCGCACCAGCCTGCGTAGTTGGCAGCGCGGCTCGGCAGCGAAGAGCCTTCCGAAGAAGCGCGGGGGGTCGTAGCGGATCGAGAGAAACGCTTGCGGCTGAGACGAGACATCCGCCTCTTGATCTTCTTCTGATCCGCAGTCAGGGTCGTTCGGAAAGTCGGTCTGCCCGTCCCCGTCGTTATCGACTCGGTCGCTGCAGTGAGGTGGCGGTGGGTCCTGATGAACGATGTGCAGCTGCAGCGTCGCCTGCGACAGGACCTGCGTGCACTCGACGTCGGAGCACAGCGTGGCCGCTATCTGCGCCGTCCCTAATCCGTCGATCCGGATCGTTACCGGCACCTGCCCCCGGTCGTCCGTCTCCGTTGCTGCTTCGTAGATGGATACGGGTCCTGTCTTCTCCCAGCGGACCCATTGAGAAGAACCGAGCGTTCCGACCGGCTGCTCTGCTCCGTCCAGGACGCAGGCCGATGCGTATACGAATCCGTAAGGCGGGACGGTTCGGGAGCCCGATGGAGTCGCGTGGCAATCCTCCGCAGATTCGGGCGACGACGTGAACACGGCGTGGACGTGGCTCTGGGTGCCAGCCTCGGCTGTCAAGGGGATACCGGCCACCATTAAGGCGTAGGCGACGACAGCGGTCCACAAGACTCTTTGGCTCATATCGGTATCAACGTCGCTTGCCGGGCAGGTGTTGCTTGATCAGCCTTTCTTTGCGGACCTATGACCGCTGGGCGGTCACCATCGCGAAAAGAACGGCGACCCCGCGGACGTTAGCGGGCGGCGCGGGTGAGGATGCGCACGATGTCGTCTTCGATGGCGGAGGCGTACGTCTTCGACATCCCGCGCGACATGATCGAGAACTCGGCCCACGTCTGACGCTCTCGCAGCCACACGTAGCCCGACAGCGTCGAGATGTTCGTGAGGCTGCCGGTCTTGGCTCGGACGCGCACGCCGTTGAGGCGATCTTCGAGGGTGCCCTCGTTAGGGCCGGGCAGGCCGTTGCGGAGCACGACCCCCCAGGTCTGATCCTCAGCCACGTCGAGGAGCCGCACCAGGCCGTTGGGCGACACCCGGTTCTCGTAGGACAGGCCCGAGGAGTCGTAAGCGGTGAGGGCGACCCCGTAGCGCTTGGCCCACGCCTCGATCGCGGCGGCCCCCTTGGCGATCGTGCCCGGGAACCCGCTGCGCTCGAGGCCGACCCGCTTGCCGAAGACCTCGGAGAAGAAGTTGGAAGAACGCCGGTTCATGTAGCGGACCATCGTCTGCAGGGGCACCGACGAGACGCTGGCGACCGTCGTCAGCTGCGAGGGCGCCACGCCGGCCGCGGCGCGACCCGTCACGCTGACCCCCAGGTCGCGCAACTTCTGCGTCAGCGAACGCGCCGCGCGTATCTCCGGGTCCGCGATGTGGCGGCCTTCGATCTGGTTGCCCTCGAACGACAGCGCGGTCGGTAGCGGGATCCACTCGGAGGGGAAGTGCGCCTCCCACCCATGCGCCCACCAGTCGCGTGCGAAGTAGCCGGTGCTACCGATCACCCGGCCGTCGATGCGGGTGACGCCGGCGGCTCTGATCTCTCGCGCCAGCGTGCCCAGCCGGGTGGGTTCAAAGGGCAGCTCACGCGCGAGGTGGCCTCCTCCGCTGACGGTCGGGTCGCCACGGCCGAGCAACCAGAGGTCGTCCTCGATCACCGGGCCGACAAGACCTGCGGTGGCTGCGCTCGTCTCTATCCTGCGTTCGGGCTCCAGTCGGTCGAACAGAGCCATCGACAGCAGCAGCTTCTGATTGGAGGCGGGAACGCGGCGTCGTCTGCTCTGGTGCTTGTAGAGATAGCGGTCTTGTTCTCTGACCGCGACACCGATGGTCTTGCCGGCGACGAGCCGGTCGATCCGAAGTTTCCAAGCAGCGCGCGCATGTGCAGGACCTACTAGAAGTCCGAGAAGAACAACCGAAACGAGCAGAGATGCCCCAGCGCGCCGCATACCGCAGTGTTATCGACGCGCGGACCTACTCCTTTACGTCGAAGAGCGTGGGATCTGCGGGGAAGAACGACAGCTGCCCCGGCCCGGCCTTCTCGCGCGTAGGGCGGTCGATCTCGACCGCCAGGCGGTGGTAGCCCTGCTCGCGCGCGAGTTGCACCGCACGCTTCTTGGCTTGCTGACGCTCTTCCTCGTGGCGTCGCTCTGCCGCGGCTATCGCTTCTTCGATCAGCTGAGACTCCCACTCAGGCAACCTTGCCTGCTCCATGTCGCCTCCCTGTCAGAACCCGATATGTGTGCCCGCTGGGCGGGTTCTGGAGTATCGGTCGGGGACCGCAGACCGAGCCGGATTTCAGCAGATTTGTAATTCGGTTTCGATGCTTGACAAGGCACGAGGCGCCTAGCCGCCTGCCTGGCGTCTCCTCTTGGCTTCGTCGATCTCCTTGGACGCCTTGATGCCGCGGTCGCGCAGGGCGAAGAAGATCAGCCGCTTGCGGTCCATCGTGAAGAAGCGTTTCCCGTGTTTCTTCAGCACCTTCGCATCGATGGTGATCCCGAGACCGGGACGCTCGTTCATGTGAAGGACGCCGTTGTCGTGGAGGAACGGCTCCTCGAGCATGGCGTCGCGCGCTTCGGGTACCCAACCCGGAGGGTCGAGCGGGTACTCGAGCTCCTTCTCCGAGCCGGACGCTGCCATCAGTTGCAGGTTCACCGCGAAGCCGACGCCGTTGGTCCAGGTGTGAGGCGTGTAAGTAAGGCCATGCTGCCTGCACAGCTCGATGATCTTGAAGGTCTGAGCGATCCCTCCGGTGAAGATCGCGTCCGGTTGGAAGATCGAATAGCAACGCCGCTCGATCATCATCTTGAGTTCCGGATACGCGCCCGTGTGTAGCTCGCCGCCGGCGATCGGAACCCTGGAGTACTCGGTGAGGGCCGCGAGGTCGTCGTAGGCGTCCATCGGCAGAGGTTCTTCGATCCAAGCGATTCCGTGGTCCGCACACACGTCCGCGAATCGCTTAGCCCGGGCGAGGTCCCATAGCGGTGCGTCCGCGATGGCCGTGACCCGCCAGGCTTGGTTGGCATCGACGCCGATCTTCATCCGATCACCGACGGCCTCGGCGAGGCGAGTGACCTGCGCGACGTCCGACCGTTCGTCGGAGTGAACGCGGATCTTGATCGTGCGGAAGCCCTCCTCGTATCGACGCAACGCCTCTTCGACGCGCGCTTCGGGGGTTCGGACCTCACCGGTCGAGGCGTAGAGCGCCACGTCGCGGGGGCTACCGCCGAGCAAGCGACAGACGGGTTGGCCCTCGATCTTTCCCCTGATGTCCCAGAAGGCCGGCTCGATCCACCAGTTCCTCCAACCGAGATAGCTCATCTCTCGGAGACGCTGCTGGACGAGATCGATGTCGGTGGCGTCCTCGCCGATCAGATAGGGGCCGAGCAGCTGACCGAGGCCCGCCCTCTCCCTCCCCAGTGCGGGTCCGGCGCTCCATCCCTCGACGCCGCTCTCGGTCGTGACCCGGATCAACGTGGCGCGGTTGGAGTTCTGGGGGAAGCCCGGGATCCAACTCGGCCTGAAGGTGGCGGGCAGCGGGACGGCCAGATGCCACAGCTCGACCCGAGCGACCCGATCTCCCACGGGGCAGAGGTTACCGAAATAGTCCCTTTTGCCCATAGCCACCCGGGCGCCTATCTGCGAGCGTGAAGCTTCAAATCGCCGCCGGGAGGTCTTTGGATGCTGCGCCGCGTTCTCGCTCTGTCAGTGATCTCGATACTGACCGTCGCTCTGCTGCCCGCCGCCGGTGCATCCGAGGGCCGGGCCGGCAGGTACATCGTCGTGCTCAGGGATTCCGTCGACGACCCGCGCTCGGTGGCCCGGGAGCACGCGCGCTCTCAAGGCGCCACGGTCGGTCACATATACCAGCACGCCTTGAAGGGCTATTCGGCGACGATGTCGGATGTCGCCGCGCAGCGGCTGGCCGGGGATCCGCGTGTCGATTACATCGAAGCCGACGGCATCGTCCATAAGTGGGCTACGCAGGCGCCGGTCACCTGGGGACTCGACCGCATCGATCAGAGGGCCCTGCCTCTGTCTGGCTCATACACGTACGACGCTACCGGCGCGGGGGTGCGCGCTTACATCATCGACAGTGGCATCGACATCACCCATCCGGACTTCGGGGGCCGTGCCGTGAGCGGTGTCGACAAGGTCGACAACGACTCCAACTCGGCCGACTGCGACGGCCATGGGACGCATGTGGCGGGCACCGTCGGAAGCTCTACCTACGGCGTCGCCAAAGGCGTCACGCTCGTGGGTGTGCGCGTTCTCAACTGCAGCGGCAGCGGGTCCTGGTCGGGCGTGATCGCGGGCGTCGACTGGGTCACCGGCGACCACGCGGCCGGCGCGCCCGCGGTCGCGAACATGAGTCTCGGCGGCGGCTACAGCGCTTCGGTGAACGACGCCGTCACTCGGTCGATCGCCGACGGGGTGACGTACGCGGTGGCGGCGGGCAACGGAGACCAAGCCGGCAAGGCCCAAGATGCATGTGGGCGTTCCCCGGCGAGCACCCCGGCCGCTCTGACGATCGGAGCGACGAACAGCAGCGATGCGAAGGCATCCTGGTCCAACTACGGGACCTGTCTCGACCTCTTCGCACCTGGCGTCCAGATCACGTCCACGACGATGGGAGGCGGGACGGCGACCTGGAGCGGCACGTCGATGGCGACGCCACATGTCGCCGGGGTCGCGGCCCTCTATCTCCAAGGCAACACCGCAGCCTCTCCTGCAACCGTAGCGAGCGCCATGACCAGTTCGGCGACGGCCGGTGTGGTCGGCGGGGCAGGCACCGGATCGCCGAATCTTCTGTTGTTCTCCACACTGACTACACCCGTCGCGGACCCGGAGCCTCCGCCGGCCGACAACCCGGGTTCGTTCACGCTTACCGCCGCCGGTCGGAAGGTGAAGAGCGCCAAATACGTCGACCTCACCTGGACCGGAGCCACGACGAACGTGGACGTGTACCGCAACACCACGCGGATCCTCACCGACAGCGCGAACGACGGGAACGAAACCGACGCGATCGCTGGCAAGGGCGGCGGAACCTTCGTCTACAAGGTCTGCGAAACCGGCACGACCAACTGCTCGAACGAGGCCACCGTTATCTTCTAAGCCGTTCTTTGTGCTGCTGGGGTCGTTTTCCGACCCTGAGAGCACGAAGAACGTTGATCAGTCGGTCCGGGCGGGCCAGGGCTTGTCGAGGACGATGATCACGTTGCGGTCCTCGGGTGCACCCGACGACGAGCGGGCGTTCTGATAGTCGTTGTAGGCGAGCTCGCGTCCGATCGCGGCGAGCTTCAGGACCTGCTCGCCCGAGGTGCCTCTGGCGTCTAGCTGCGGCTTCGGACCTCCGGGGTTCGGGGCGCCGTCGTGGTCGAGCACGGTCAGCACCAAAGACATCGTGGCGTTGCCGTTGTCGATCAACTCGATCATGCGGGCCTGCTGCGGCCAGTCCAGGTGAGCGGCCGTCGACACCTCGTAGAACCTCTTGTTGTTGTTCGCGTAGCCGGGTCGCGCCGGCTGGCTCGTGCAGTCGTGCTCGCGGACGTCGTTCTGGTGCTCGTGGCCATCGACGTGGATGAGGAAGTTCTCGTAGTTGCAGAAGAGGTCCTCGAGGGACTCGGCCGAGGGGGTATTCGGCTGCATCTCGCTGGCGAAGCGCTTTCCGGAGTGCAACGGGTACTCCGTCGGGTCCGTGGACGGGAAGCGGATCGTGCGGAGGGTGTGGTGCGAGTAGGTGATGACGTACTCGCCGAGCGCGCTCGCCAGCTCGAGCTGGTTCTTCAGCCACCGGAACTGAGGATCGTCGATCGACCCTTCGGCGCAGACTATCGAACCGCATTCGTCCGTCACGCTGTCCAAGGCGATGAAGCGGAGGCCTGGACGCGGAGAGAACGAGTAGTAGCCATCGTTGTTGGCGTCGGCGACGGCCGGCCGCCCGTAACCGGCGCAGCGCGCGTCGCTGGGCTCGGCCGGCTCGCAAGGAGCGGGAGCGAAGCCGTGCCCGACCGGCGCACCGGTGGTCTGGAAGTGCTCGGCGATCCAGCTGCTCTTCGAGCACGGGGTTCCCAGCAGGAGCCCGAGAGGATCGAGGGGGGCGTCGTCCTTGGCCAGGAAGCAACGCCGGTTGTCGGGAGGGACGATGTCGACCGTGGTCTGGTCGACATCCGTGGCCGTGGGGATCAGCTTGACCTTCTCGCAGCCGGTCGCGATGCGCTGGAAGTCCTGACGGGCGACCTCGCCGCTGGGCCCCACCGGGCCGAAGTAGGCGTCCGGGCTGTTGCCCTGGATCAGAGCGTCGTGGTTGCCGAACGCGGTGTACCAGGGGAGATCCAGGCCGATCGACTGGAAGGGTTGGTTGGCGGCCTCGAACAGTCCTGGGAAGTCCCGGACCGTGACATCGGAGCCCGTCTCGGAGGCGTTCTCCTCGCGGAGCGGGGAGTAGCCGTCGCCGTCTGCGCTGCCCTCTGACGTGTCGGGCTCGTAGTAGCCGAGCCTGCCTCCGCCCCGCACCCCGTCGTAGATCGAGCCCGGCGTGGCCTCGCAACCGGGGATCGGGATGCCCGAGTTCGGATCGACCTTCTTCCCACCGTCGAGGACGTCGATGAACCAGCGGGTCTCGTTGAACTGCTGGCTGTCGGCGTTGTCGCCGGTCAGGATCGCCAGCTCGAGGCGACGGCCCGTGACGGGCGAGGTGGTGTTGCGGACCGCTCGGACCATGGCCTCGGTGATCTGCGTGGTGAGGGACTCCTGCGGGCGATAGGCGGCCGAGAAGGGCTGCAGGCCCGGGATCCGCTGGCTGCCGTCGAGGAACTCGACCCGGGCCGGGGACTCCTCGTCGACCATCTGGAAGTCCGAGAGCTGGAGGAAGTTCAGGATGGAGCCCTGGCGCGGGGGCCGGAAATCCTCGTTGGCCCCGATCACGAGGTAGTCCTCCCCGGGGGCGTACTCGAGCAGGTTGTCCCCGTCTCTGTCCTGGATCGTCCGGATCGTCGTGTCGCGTGGCGTGGCGATCGCCGGGGCCGTCAGGCCGGCCAGCAGGGCCGGGACCAGGAGTAGGGGGAGCACTCGACGCATCTACGATCCTTTCGGGGGGTTGGGCTCGATCTGGTAGCTATACGTAGTCAGATGGTTGACACTTTCGACATGGCTGCTGGAAGTCCTTTCCGTATGCGACGCCGTCAAACGCCCCGACGGGTGCTTGTCTGCGCCCTGGCCGTCGTGGCCACGCTCCCCGCGGCCGGGGCCTCGTCTACCGGAGCCGCCGAGGTCGATCCCCTGGTGACCGAGTCCCTCGCCGCCGTTACGGGCCTCGTCGACAAGGCGAACTGCTCCGTCCGGGATGCCCTCGACGGTGATCCGGCCAACGGGACCGCCCTGCCTTACGTCTTCTGTGACGACGGGCTCCCGCCAGCCGGCGGGGGCGACGGCGCGATCCCCGTACCGGTGAAATACAAGGCCACGGCTGCCGGAGACGACTGGAGCGGTCTGCCCCAGCCGGCGACTCTGCAAGAGGCGGCGGATGCGATCGCGAAGGACGACCTCCGGCCCGAGCGCGATAACCGGATCAGTCTCGACGTCGACATCACGCTTCCCCCGAGCGCAGCCGCGAGGCGCCTGGTGGGCGGGGACTTCCCGGTGCTGAAGAAGCCGACGGGTGGCTATCCCGTTCTGGTCTTCATGCACGGTTGCTGTGGTGGCAACAAGACGTCCTGGGAGGCGGCCTCGGTCGAGGCGCCCAACGAACTGTGGCACCACTCGAACGCGTGGTTCGCTTCCCGCGGCTACGTGGTCGTGAACTACACGGCGCGCGGTTTCCGCAACAGCGACGACCGGGGTTCCACCGGCACGACCCAACTGGACTCACGCCGCTACGAGATCAACGACTATCAGTACCTGCTGGGTCTGTTGGCAGATCACGACGCGATGCTGCGCGCTCAAGGACAGCGGGCTCTCTTCAACATCAACCCGAAGAAGGTCGGTGCGGTCGGCGGCTCATACGGCGGTGGTTTCGCGTGGATGGCGCTGACGGATCCAACCTGGCGCAGCCCGGCCACCGGACAGCGGATGAGGCTCGCGTCTGCGGTCACGAAGTACGGCTGGACCGATCTGGTCGAGGCACTCGTCCCGTCGGGGCATCACCTCGATCGCGATCCCGCCACGGGCGAGACGTTCGTGGCCCCGACCGATCCCGCCAAGGCTCTGTCGCGCAGCCCTCTGGGTGTGATGAAGCAGAGCATCGTGGCCGGGTTGTACGGGACGGGCAACAACGTCTCCGGGAATCACACGACCTTCCCGGAGTGGCTCCACGACGCGGTCACCCGGTTGCAACAGGGGGAGCCGTACGACGGCGATCCTCTGTTGGAGTCTCTGGCCGACTCGTTCTTGAACAACCGCTCCGCGTACTACCAGAACGGTTTCTGGAGCCGGGTCGAGAACGGTTTGAGGGTCCCCGTCTACGCGGCCGCCACGTGGACGGATCCGTTATTCCCCACGATCGAGACGGTTCGCTTCTACAACAAGCTGACGACGGTCGCTCCCGATTACCCACTCACGATGTACCTGGGCGACTACCAGCACTTCGCGCAGAACAAGCCGAAGGAGTGGGGCGATATCTGCGGTCCGGAGCACCACGTGTGCACGGTGAAGGACTTCACACGCGAAGACGGCACGGTGAACCTTATGAAGTCACCGCTCCGGTTGCGCAAGGGGATCAACCACCGCATGACCAAGTTCTTGGATTTCCATCTCTGGGGCCGGGGCAAGCGTCCGCTCTCCGACGTGACGGCAACCACGACGACGTGTCGTTCGAATGCAAGTGAGAAGTACAAGGCCGACGATCCGGGGATCGAATATCGCGCGGCGACATGGCGCGCTCTCGCGCCGGGGCTGAAGACGTTCGGGTGGGAGGGCGGTGGCGCGGCGACGACTACTACGACGAGCGGGGCCGTGGACGGCCACGCGATCGAGGCCGATCCGGTGGCGCGCGACCGACAGGCGGACAAGTGCTACACGACCACGCAAGCCTCTCCGGGTCCCGGCGTAGTGGTCTACGAGGACAACGTCCCCGAGACCTTCACGATGATGGGTATCCCAACGGTCACGCTCGAACACACGAGTACGGCCACCGACTACTGGCTGGCGGTAAGGATGTTCGACAAGAAGCCGGACGGCACTCTCACGATGGTGACGCGCGGGTTGTGCCGGGTGAACTCGAGCGCACATCCCGACCGCACCTGCACCAGGTTCGACCTCTTCGGCAACGGCTGGGTCTTCGAGAAGGACCACAAACTGGTGCTCGAGGTCACTCAGTCCGACACGCCTTTCCTCAGGAAGAACAACTTCCCCTCCACGACGACCTACACCAAGGCCAACATCCGGATCCCGGTGGCGCCTGACTCGCTGAAGGTGGATTTCCGTGGCTGAGGACGGGATGGAACTTTCCCGCCTCCAGCGCGTCTAACGATGAGACCGCCCACGATGAGGGAGAAGCCATGAGCCGGTTGTTCCGGGTGTTGTGTATCGCCTGCGCGCTTGCGATCTTGCCGCTGACCCCCGCAAGGGCGTGTTCCTGCGTCAACGGGGACCCGCGCGACATGTTCGAGGCGGCCGACGGCGCCTTCGTCGGGACCTTCATCGAAAGCCATCCGGTCGAGCCGGATCCGAGCAGCTCGGCTGCGGACACGATCTACACCTTCCGCTTGGACGAGGAGTACAAGGGCGAGCTCGGCGAGCCCGGGGATCTGGTCGAGGTGCACGCTCCCTTGTCGGGCGCGAGCTGTGGGATCGAGGCCCAGCCCGGTCAGGACTACGGGCTCTTCTTAAGGTTGCGCAACGACGGGGCCTGGAGCTCGGGTCTGTGCAGCCAGGTCTCGCCGGAGAGGATGCGCGAGGCCGCTTCTCCACTGCCTTCGCCCACGAGCGAGCGTCCCGTGCGCCTGGTCGCGGGGGGAAGCTTCGGCGACATGCAGACGATGATGCTCGACCGCGGCGGCCGGACCGTGGACTACGGGGCCGGTGGGCACGACGTCACCTACGTGGACCCCTGCGAGGGCGGCAAGCGCGTCCTCGAGGTCGGACGTCTCTACCCCGACCCGTACCGGTTGATGGTCCGGAACGTCGCGTCCGGAGAGGTGGTCAGAACCGTCGAGCTTCCCTTCGGGCCCGGTCAGCGCTTCCGATCGATGTGGATCGGCGGCATCGGCTGCCTCAGCGAGGACGGACGGCGGGCCGTCGTGTTCGCCACGAACCAGCGCGAGCCGGAGGCGAGAAGCATCCTGTTGAAGGTGACCGGTTCGGACAAGGAGGTGCTGCACGAGGGGAGCGGCCGCTCGGTCACGTTCGGCGACGGCGTCGGGTTCGTGCAGCAAGGGGACTGGGGCCGGGATCTGACCCAGGTGTCCCTGCGCACGGGGGCCGAGACTCCTCTTATGCGACTGCCGGCCCGGTACTCCACGGAGCTGGCGCTCAGTCCAGACGGCACGAAGCTGGGCGGCATCGCGTTCCCGGCATACGACCAGACGGACGAGAAACCCGCGCGCCTCTACACGGTGGACCTATCGGGGAGCCGCGCCACGTTGCGCACGCAGTCGTTGGGCACGGGGGAGCGCTACGCATACCTCGAGTGGATGTCCGATCGGCGCCTCGTGATGTTCACCTCCTACCCGGATCAGAGCCGGGTGTTCAACCTGCGACTCCGTGCAGTGTCGCGGTTCGGACGCTGGGCGGCACAGGAGCCGGCGTTGGTCGGCCGGACCGCCTACGGGGTTGACTGGGACGGTCGCTTGCTGCGGGTCACGTTGCCGGACGGAAACATCGAGGTCGTTCGTCGTCTGCCGAGCCCCGTCGTGTTCGACCTGGAGGCAGTCGAGGGCTAGGTGCCGGACTGTCCCATCCGACCGAGCAACGCAACCCCCGCCGCGATCGCGAAGATCCATGGCGATAGGAACGGCGGCTTCGGACGCTGAGGCCTGATCCACAGCCATCGGATCAAGGCCGCGACGAGCAGATGGAATACCAGCGCGCCGACCCAGCGAGCCACGCCATCATCCGGCAGGCCCGCCGCGACCAGCCACAGTGCGAGCGCACCGAGGTAGAGGAGGGCGTCTACCAAGCCCATCCGATCTCCAGCACGGCCCGAGCGTGACGTCGCGCGCTGCGTTCGCTCATCGCTCCTGCAGGTAGCTCGACGACGAAGGCGAGATGGCCGGGGTAGTTGCGGTTCTGCCAGCCGATCGCCGTCCCGGGGATGAAGCCGAGGTCGCGCAGCGGCAGGCCCACGCTGCGGGCGTAGCGACGCTGGATGTGGCGGAAGCGTTTCCTTCCGGCTTTCACGACGAGCTCCATGGCCTGGTGGTACCAGATCGTGATGTCGGGCCGTCGCTGGGCGATGAGGTCCCGCGCGGCGCGCGACTCGGGCTCGGAGAACGGACGGGGACCGGAGTGGTAGGTGTCCCACGGCTCGCCGATCGGCTCCCAGCGGTGAGAGAAGTTGCGGTTGAGGTCCACGCCACGCGCGTTCTGCCTCGTCCCCGCAAACTGGCCGTCGGGATTGAGGGCCGGGACCAGCAAGAGGTGGAGATCGTCGGGTGCGGGCATCTCTCTGAGTGTCCGGACGATGGCTCGACCCGCGCACTCGTTGCCGTGGATGCACCCGACCACCATGACCTTCCGATGAGCCGAGGAACGACCGCGCTCGATCAATCGCAGCGGCCGGTCCTGGACCGAGCGCCCGATGACCTGCCGGCGCGCGCCCGCCGGAGCAGGGGTGGGGATGCCCATCGGGGCCGTGAGGGCAACGAGGACCAAGAGCGCGACGGCCTTCCTCACGAGATCGCTCTCAGCTTCCGCCTGAACTCCCGGACGTCGGGCCGGAGCCAGTCGGTGTGGTCGCTGCGCCATCCCTGGAGGTCCTTGAAGAACGGGCTCTCGTTCGCCATCGCGTGACCGATGACGTTACGCATGCGGATCTCGTGGGTCGCCCTCAGGTAGCGCACCAGAGCGAGGGCCGCACGGATCTGGGGTCTTCGGTCGAGGATCTGCCGGGCGGCCCAGCGGGAGCCCTCTCCGGTCTCCTGCACCATCTCGATCCCGAGCGAGCGATGGTTCAGACCGATCGCGTGGCGGCAGCGGATGAAGGTGCGAACGAGCTTGTAGATCGTCCCGTCCTTGTCGACGACGAAGTGCGTGCACACGCCGGGGTACTCGCCCCGATTCGGGCTGTTCGACTCGAAATGGTTCCAGACCGGCTCGTAGGTGCTGGTCGCCGTGAAGTGCAGAACGATGACCTTCTTGCGGTGCAGCTTCCAGGTGGGCGAGCCGTAATGACGGTTGGAGTAACGAGCCATCTGCCGCTTGCGCTGCTTGCCGTAGGAGATGTAGTCCTCGGTCATCTCGGGTTCGGGAGCGGTGCCGGCGGTGATGGCGCCGGCGGGCATCAGCAGGGCGGCGATGAGGGCGAGGGCCGTTGCGACACGTCGCATGCGCTGCATCCTAGGCACCCTCGCCCGCCCGACCGCGTTCCTGTCACACCCCCGCGCTAGGTTGTCGTTGATGACTAGCGCGGGGGTGGACATGGCTGCGACGGCGACCGTTTGGGACGCCGATCAGCGCCGTGCGATCGAGCACGGCACCGGGCCCTTGCTCGCTCTCGGCGGCCCCGGCACCGGCAAATCCAGCGTGTTGGAAGAGCGCTTCATGCGCCTCGCCACGACCGAGTGCTCTCCGGACCGGATCCTCTTCCTGGTCCCGAACCGCGGCCAGAAGATGGCGCTCCAGGAGCGGCTCACGCGGCGCTTGCTGTCTCAGGAGGGCACCTCGGCTCTGATCGAGGTCCCCGTCTAC
>JBKHXK010000030.1:0-29575 GCA_046566065.1 Actinomycetota bacterium
GCGAAGGTCACGGCGGGATTGAAGTGTGCTCCGGAAACCCCGCCGAAGGCGTAGACCAGGAACGTCAGCGCGAACGCGAACGCCAGCGCAACGGCGAGAAGGTCTCCGACCGTGTTCGAGAGCAGTGCTCCGAAGACGCGGTCTTGACCCGGTGCCCCCTGCAGGATGTCGTTCAGACCTCCGAGCTTCTGCAGCGGGCCGATCGCCAGCACCGTAGCGGCCCCCGTGCCGACCGCGACGAAGAGCAGGGTTCCGACGAACTCGGCCCCCAGTCGCCGTCCCAGCGGTGCCTGCTCTTCGACGTGGTGGTCGTGTAGTTCATGACGTTCTGCTACCGCCATAAAGCCCCCTTCCTCGAGCGCTGGAGCGCCCTCTAGATCGTTCGATATGTCGTGGTTTCCGGCCTCACCCTACAGAGGGGAGGTCCGAGAACCGGGGTTTACTCCTCGGCCGCCTGAGCGTCCGCCTTCTTGCGGATGTCATCCAAGATGGGAGCGTTCTGCAGTGTGGTGACGTCACCCAGCTCCCGGTGCTCGGCCACATCGCGCAGGAGGCGGCGCATGATCTTGCCCGATCGGGTCTTCGGCAGGTCCTCGGTGAACACGATCGAATGGGGCCTGGCGATCTTGCCGATCACCTTGGCGACGTGCTCTCGAAGCTCTCTCATGAGGTCGTCGTTGCCTTCGTGCCCGGCCTTCGGCGTCACGTAGGCGACGATCGCCTCACCTTGCTCCGGATGCCTGCGGCCGACCACAGCGGCTTCCGCCACCGAGGGATGGTCGACCAGCGCGGACTCGACCTCGTAGGTGGACAGGCGGTGTCCCGAGACGTTCATCACGTCGTCGACGCGGCCCAGGAGCCAGTAGTAGCCGTCTTCATCGAGCTTGGCTCCATCGCCGGGGAAGTAGGTGTCGTCCCCGTACTTCGAGAAGTACGTCTCGCGGTAGCGATCGTCGTCCTTATAGATCGTCCGCATCATCGACGGGAGCGGGCGCTTCAGGACCAGATAGCCGCCCCCGCCGGGACCGACCGGTTCACCTTTCTCGTCAACGACGTCGGCGAACACCCCGGGGAAGGGCTTCGTGGCCGAGCCCGGCTTCAATGTGGTGATGCCCGGCAGGGGAGTGATCGCGATCGCGCCGGTCTCCGTCTGCCACCACGTGTCGACCACGGGTGTCTTCCCGCCACCGATGAACTCCTGGTACCAGACCCACGCCTCCGGGTTGATCGGCTCCCCGACGGAGCCCAGCAGCCGCAAGGTCGAGAGGTCGTGACGCTGCGTGTACTCCGGCCCCCACTTCATGAAGGTCCTGATCGCGGTCGGGGCCGTGTAGAGGATCGTCACCCCGTACTCCTCGACGATCGACCACCACCGGTCCTTGTCGGGGAAGTCGGGAGCCCCTTCGTAGAGAACGGAGGTGCAACCGTTCGCGAGGGGGCCGTAGACGATGTAGGAGTGGCCGGTCACCCACCCGATGTCCGCCGCGCACCAGTAGACGTCACTCTCGGGTTTCACGTCGAAGATGTAGTGATGCGTGGACGACACGCCGGTCAGGTATCCGCCGGTGGTATGCACGATCCCCTTGGGCTTACCGGTCGTGCCGGACGTGTAGAGGATGTAGAGCATGTCCTCGGCGTCCATGGCCTCGGCCTCGCACTCGGACGAAGCTGCCCCGACGAGGTCGGAGTAGACGACGTCCCGGCCCTCCTGCATCGGTACGTCTTCTTCCGTGCGGCGCACGACGATGACCTTCTCGATGCTCGGCGTTCCCGCCACGGCTTCGTCGGCGTTCGCTTTCAGTGGGACTATCTCGCCGCGCCGGTAGCCGCCGTCTGCGGTGATCAATACGCGCGCTTCGGCGTCGTTGATCCGGTCGCGCAGTGCCTCCGCGCTGAACCCCCCGAACACGACCGAATGAGCGGCTCCGATGCGCGCGCAGGCGAGCATGGCGGCAGGAAGCTCGGGGATCATCGGGAGATAGATCGCGACCCTGTCACCCTTGCGAACGCCGAGATCCTTCAGCACGTTCGCCAGACGGCACACGTCTTCGAGTAACTGGCCGTAGGTCACGGTTCGCTTCTCGCCCGGCTCTCCGATCCAGTAGTAGGCGACGCGATCCGCGTGCGAGGCGACGTGGCGGTCGAGACAGTTGTGCGCCGCGTTCAGCTTGCCGCCGAGGAACCACTTGTGATGAGGCGGTGTCCACTCGAGCACCGTGTCCCACCGCTGGAACCAGTCGAGGCGCTCGGCTTGGCTCGCCCACCAACCGTCCGGGTCGCGTTCCGCCTCCGAATAGACCGAAGGGTCGTTCAGGAGAGCTTGTTCGACGAAGTCCTCCGGCGGGTCGAAGGTCCGCCTCTCGTCGAGCAGTGCCTCGAGTGTCTTGGTGACGTCGCCGTCCATGGTGGGTGCGCCTCCCCCTACGTCGTTCGTGCGTTGCGCTGCAGCGTACTCAGCCGTGGGAGGTGTTACCGCTCAGCGTCTCCAGTGCATGGGGGATCAGGCCCATGACCGCGTCGAGAGACTCACGCACCGCCTTCTCGCTGCCCGGGAGATTGAGCACCAGCGACTCGCCTCGTGCGCCTGCGACCCCTCGCGACAGCGCGGCGAGCGGAGTGTGCAACAGACCCCCGGCGCGCATGACCTCTGCTATCCCCGGAGCCTCGCGGTCGAGGACGGCCTTCGTCGCTTCCGGCGTGACGTCCCGGGGGCCGAGGCCGGTTCCGCCGGTGGTGATGACCAGCTGCGCGGACTGGCACGCTTCGATCAGCGCCCGCTCGATGTCCTCTCTTTCGTCGGGAACGACCGCTCGTCGGATGGGCGTGAACCCCTTGCGCTCGAGGGTCTGCTCGATCGCGTCCCCGGAGGTGTCGTCGCGTCGGCCCTCCGCCGCGCTGTCGCTGATAGTGAGGACCACCGCGGAGAACCTCAGCTCGCCCACCTCACCACGAGATCGACGAAGAGATCCACTATGAAGAGGAGAAGGGCGAGGATCACCACGCCCGCGACTATCCGGAGGAACCAGGGCGTGCGGGTGTCGAGCTCGTCGTCTTCGTTGAGGGCTTCGAAGTCGGGCTCGTTCACGACCCGGCCCCCACCCAGGCCGAGCCGTCCGCGTAGAGCTCCTTCTTCCAGATCGGCACCTCGGCCTTGATCGTGTCGATCATCCACCTACACGCGTCCAGGGCCTCGGCGCGATGGGGGGCCGCGCACGCGACGACGACGGTGGGCTCGCCCAGGGGGCAGCTGCCGGTGCGGTGGACAGCGACGACGCGCTCGAGTTCCCACTTCTTCTGGGCCCTCTGCGCGATCTCCTCCAGCGCAGCGGGAGCCAGCTCGGGGTGGGCCTCGTACTCCAGTGCCTCGACGGGGGTGTCGGTTCCGCCGGCGGCCGAGCTGCGCACGGTCCCCACGAACACGCCGAGCCCCCCACAGGACGGGTCGCTGGCCTCGACTATCAGCGCGCCCGGATCCAGAGGCTGCTCGGTCACTTCGGTGCGGATGTAGGCCACGGCCTCATGCTGCCACGCCACGCCCGGGTCCCCGCGACCCGATCGCCGCTTTGGCAGATCCAGCCCGCCCACCGGGCTGGTTGTCCCAAAGCGGTGGGCTCGGCTCGGTGGGCTCGGCTCGGTTGGCTATCCTGCCCCCGTGAAGATCCTCATCCTGGGCGGAGACGGCTATCTCGGCTGGCCGACCGCCATGCACCTCTCCGCCGCGGGCCACACCGTCGCCGTCGTCGACAACTTCCTTCGACGCGCCATGGCCACCGAGCTGGGGGCCGGGTCGCTTACGCCGATCCAGTCCCTGCAGGAGCGCGTGCTGGCCTGGAGCGAGGTCTCCGGCAAGGAAATCCAGAGCTACATCGGGGACCTGGCCGACCCTGCCTTCGTCGACTCCATCTTCACGGGGTTCCGGCCCGACGCGATCGTCCACTACGGCGAGCAGCCGAGTGCTCCCTATTCGATGATCGATCGCAAGCACGCGGTCGAGACCCAGCGCAACAACGTGGAGGGCACGCTCAACGTGCTCTTCGCGATGCGCGACATCACGCCCGATGCGCACCTCGTGAAACTCGGCACGATGGGCGAGTACGGGACGCCCGACATCGACATCGAAGAGGGCTACATCGAGATCAACCACAAGGGCCGCACCGACACCTTGCCGTTCCCCAAGCTGCCCGGCTCGATGTACCACCTTTCCAAGGTCCACGACTCGCACAACATCCATTTCGGCTGCCGCATCTGGGGCCTCCGAGCCACCGACCTGAACCAGGGCGTCGTCTACGGGATCCGTACCGAGGAGACCGATCTCGACGAGCGGCTCTGCACGCGCTTCGACTACGACGAGGTGCTGGGCACGGCCCTCAATCGCTTCTGCGTCCAGGCGGTCGTTGGGTATCCGCTGACCGTCTACGGCAAGGGCGGACAGACTCGAGGCTTCTTGAACATCATCGACACGCTCCAGTGTGTGCGTCTCGCGGTCGAGAACCCGGCCGCTACAGGCGAGTTCCGGGTCTTCAACCAGTTCACCGAGCAGTGGTCGGTGCGGGACCTGGCCGAGAGGGTGCAGCGTGTAGCCGGCGAGATGGGCATCAATGTGACGATCGACAAGATCGCCGATCCTCGTATCGAGGCCGAGGAGCACTACTACAACGCCGCCCACACGAAGCTCCTCGAGCTGGGCCTGGAGCCCCACCTGCTGACAGACGAGGTCGTCGCCCATCTGATCGAGACGATCCAGCGATACAAGGACCGCATCCTGCTGCGCCCGATCGCCCCCAAGACCAAGTGGGACCCCCGCTAGAGCGCTGACCGGCCGGTTCCGACGCAGGCAGGAGCGCCCCGGGAACCGTCGAACCATCCCTCAAGGAACCTTTTCTCAAGAGGAGATGGAACTCCATGCGCAAGCTGATCGCCGTGGCCGCCGCACTAGGCCTCGTCGCGTCGCTGGGAGCGGCCCCCGCGGTTGCCGGCAAGAAGCCCGTCAAGGTCCACGATTCCTTCGGCGCCACGCTGGCTCCCTTCCCGAAGCTCGCTGCCGTCGGCGACCCCCTCGGACTGACCAACCCCGGATGCACGGCCGGTCAGCAGGATGTCCACTGGGTCGCGCACGAGTTCACCGCTCCCGGCAAGGGCAACCTCCGGGTCTGGATGGAGGGTTTCACCGGCGATCACGACCTCTATGTCTTCGTTGACGACGTGCCTCTCTTCAAGAGCGAGGGTGGACAGGTCCCCGTGGGAACGACCGAGATGGCTCCCGCCGAGGAAGAGATCTCGGCTCCCCTGAAGAAGGGTCAGACGGTCATGTTGGTGGCTTGCAACTGGCTCGGCGAGCCCGACGTCGTGGCTCACTACGAGGGCACCTTCAAGTAATCCGCAGACGGGCGTAGGGGAAGAGGCCGGTCGGCACGAGCCACCGGTCTCTTCTCATTAGTGGGGCCTGCGTAGGAACTGGTAGGTCATCCCGACGGCTTCGAAACCCAGCTTGGAGTAGAGCTCCCGGGGCCAGTCGTCCGCGTCGGCCACCAGGAACACCAGCTCGTGCCCCCACGCCTTCGCCTCGTGCAGCGCCCGGAGCACGGTCGCGGTGGCGAGGCCTTTGGAACGATGCTTCTCGAGCGTCGACACGTCTTCGATCTGGGCGGTGACGCCGTCCGAATAGAGCTCGCAGACAGAAGCGATCTCGCCGTCCGCGTAGGCCGCGAAGCAGCGCTTGTCGGTCACCTCGAAGAGGCGCCTCGCCAAGGTGTTCATCTGCTCGATCGCCTCCTCGGTGTCGAAGTAAGGCTCCTCGCGGTTGAAGCGCTCCCTGGCGCGGGTATGGAGCTCGGCCACGATCTCGTCGACGTCGACCGAAGCCGTTCGCTCCGGCTCCCGGCTATGGATCATGAACAAGAGCCGATCTGTGTCGTAACCCGCTTCCGTGAAAGCAGGGGCCAAGCTCCCTCCGATCGTCTCGTCGAGGACGACGACCTTTCGATGGTCGAGCCCGCGCGGCGCCATCAGACGATCGGCCTCGGACATCAAGCTCGCCGCATCCATCTCCTCGTCCGGCTTGTCGACCCGCACGAAGTTGACGTCGTAGATCGCCGGAAGTGTGGAGCAGAAGAGGGCCGTGCCCCAACGGAACGGCTCGGTCTCGTCCGTGAGGCGGTCCAGGATGGCGTTCTCGAACGCGAGGGCGCGGGCGAACGCCGCGCCGGGGTCCCTCCTCACCCTAGGTCTGGTCGAGCTGCGCGACGATCGCGTCCGCGACCTCGTCGGTCTTCGCGGGGGGCCCGACCGGTCTCAGGTCTCCGGTTCTGTGCTTGCCCTCGGCGAGCACGCGCGCGACTGCGCGCTCCAGGCGGTCGGCGTCGGCGGGTTGACCCAGATGGCGGAGCATCAGGACGGCAGACAGCGTCATAGCGACGGGGTTCGCCAGGCCCTGGCCCGCGATGTCGGGGGCCGAGCCGTGGGTGGGCTCGAACACCGCGTACTCGCGGCCCAGGTTCATCCCGGGCGCAACGCCGAGTCCCCCTATCAGTCCGGCGCAGAGGTCCGAGATGATGTCGCCGTACAGGTTCGAGAGCACGATCACGTCGAGCTCGTGCGGATGCCACACCAGCCACATCGCCAGTTCGTCCACCTGGATCGACTCGAACCCCACGTCCCGGTAGTCCTCGGCCAGGGTCTCCGCGGTCTGCAGCCACAGCCCGTCGGAGAACTTCATGATGTTGGCCTTGTGACCGAGCGTCACCTTGCGCCTGCGGTACTTCTTCGCATAGTCGAAGGCGAACCCCACGATGTCCTTCGTGGCCGTGATCGAGATGGGCTTCACCGAGACGCCCGAGTCCTTGGCGAGCGGGAACCCGTGGACGTAGCTCAGGTAGCCGCGCAGCTTGGCCAGCTCCTTCGAGTCCTTCTCGAACTCGATGCCCTCGTAGAGGTCCTCGGTGTTCTCGCGGACCACGACGATGTCGATCGCCTCGAAGCGTGACGGCACCCCGGCGTAGAGGCGGCACGGACGCACCGAGGCGTAGAGGTCGAGCTCCTGCCGAAGGGCAACGTTGATCGAGCGGAAACCCGTCCCCACCGGCGTCGTGACCGGGCCCTTCAGCGCCACCTTGTTCGTCTTGATCGATTCCAGGACGTGGGGCGGCAGGGGGTCGCCGTGCTTCTCGATGGCGGGCGCGCCCGCCTGGTGGACCTCCCATTCGATCCCGGCGTCGAGCGCGTCGATCACCTTCCGGGTCGCATCCGCGACCTCCGGGCCGATGCCGTCGCCGGGGATCAGAGTCACCTTCGCCATGGCGAAGAGACTAAGGGAGAGCGGCCGGGCAACCTTCGGTCGCGTTGCTTCGTCAGATAGGCCGTAATCGGTAGAGAAAGATGCTGGTGTCGCGTGGTCGGTTGCCTCAAGCTGTGAGTGCTGGCATCAACCGGCTCGAACTCGAAGGGGGTCCATTTGTTCTCGAAGCTGGTTGCCTCGCTGGCAGTCATGTCCGTCGTGGCGGCCGGTTCCGCGGTCCCCGCAGCAGGGCAGGTTGCGACCCCTGCGGACTGTCCGCAGCCCGTGCCCATCTCAGAGGTCCAGCGCGGGATGACGGGGGTGGGCCGCACCGTCGTCAGCGGCCGGGAGCCCGAGACCTTCTCCGCCACCGTGCTTGGCGTCTTGAGAGATGCCCTCGGACCGGGGCGGGACATGATCGTCGCCGAGGTCTCGAGTCCCGCGATCGACGCCGCGGGCGGGATCTGGGCCGGTATGTCCGGCTCTCCCGTCTACGTGGGGGACCGGCTCCTCGGTGCCGTCGCCTATGGATTGTCCGAGGAGGACACCTCCGTCGCCGGCCTGACCCCGGCTGAGGACCTCTTGAACCTGTTGCAGTACCCGACCGAGCCTCCCGATCCGGCCTACGGGTCGCGTTCGGCCTCGATCGAGCTCACCCCCGCGCTGCATCGCCGCGTTGAAGCCAGTGAAGGGGAGGGCGCGGCGTCCACGTTGCGCTCGCTGCAGGTCCCACTAAGCGTGTCCGGCGGCCGGGGTAGCAGGATCATCGGACGGGCGGTGGCTCGCGAGGGCCTTCCCTACATCCCCTACGCCGGGTCCTCCGCGTCGTCGGGGGCCGGGGCGGAGGCGACCGCGACCGGGAGCTTGCAGCCGGGCGATTCCTTCGCCGGCTCCTTCTCCTACGGAGACATCACGATCGCAGAGATCGGCACGACCGCGGTCGTGTGCAACGGGATGGCCGTTGCGTTCGGACACTCGATCTATCCGTTCTTCCCACAAGGCAAGACCGAGATGGGCGCGAACGAGGCCGAGGTGCTCACGATCGTCGACAACCCGAACTTCAAGCTCGCCACGGTCGAGGAGCTCGTGGGCACGGTCGACCAAGATCGGCTCTCCGGCGTGCGCGCTCTGTTGAGCGTGATCCCGACCGCCGTCCCGATCCGCTCTTCGGTCTTCGTCGAGGATCTCGGAAGAACCCAGACGGGCGAGACCAACGTGGTTGTCGAGAAGATGCTTCCCACGATCACGAACGTCCACATGGTCGACAGCGTGGACTCTGCCTACGACCAGGTTGGAACCGGCAGCCTGGATGCCACCTGGACCATCACCGGCACGCGTGAGACCGGTGAGACGTGGACGCTCACCCGCTCGAACCAGTACGCCTCCGAGGAAGACATCGCGAGGGAGTCCTTCGGCGAGTTGACCGGTCACCTGTTCGCGCTGCTCTACAACGGGCACGAAGAGATTCATTTCAATGAGGTGTCCGCGAACGTGACCGTGAGGGAAGCGGTCGATCGTTACGTGATCGCCGGCGTTCTCGTGAGCAAGAACGGCGGGGCATACCGGGGCGGCCGACGGGTGAACCTGGACCCGGGTGACCAGCTGGGACTGCGCGTGGAGCTATGGGATAGCTACACCCCGCCCCCCGAGGGCGAGGAGCCCTTCTACGTGGACATGGAGCTCAAGGTGCCGCGTCGCGCATCGGGCGAGGGCTACATCCAGATCCGCGGCGCGAGTAGTGGCGGCGGTTTCCGCGCTTGCTTCTACGACGGTGAATACTGCGCCCGCAGGATCGCCGCTCGCTACGGTAGCTTCGACGCATTGCTCGAGGGGCTGGCGAAGAGGCGCGGGAACAACACGCTCGTGGCGCGGCTCAGGCTGGGACGGCGCGGCAGCACGGTCGTGTCGCGCTCCAAGGCGACGGTCGACAAGGTCGTTGCCGGCGACGGGTACATCCAGGTCACGGTCGGCGGCCGCAACGGCAGCGGCGGCGGCGAGCCGGTGCCGTCCAAGCCATGCTGTCCCCGATGACCGATCTGCAGGTGTTCTCCGCTACGACGATGAGCGTCGTGCTGGGGGTCGCAGCCTGGGGCAAGCTACGCGCACCGGCGAACTTCAGGCGCGCTCTGGCGAGCTACAAGGTCATCCCCAACGCTCTGTTCCCCGCTCTTGTCCTGGGGGTGCCCGTGGCCGAGGTGACGTTCGGTGCGCTGCAATGGGTGCCCGCTCTCCAGCCCCTGGTCGGGATCGGGATGGCTCTGATGTTCGTCACCTTCACGTTGCTGCTGTTGCGCTCGCTGGTCGCGGGTGAGGACGCGGACTGCGGCTGCTTCGGTAGCGCGGCCCCCGAGAAGGTGTCCTGGTTCTCGATCGTGCGCAACGTGGTGCTGATCGCGATCGCTCTGGTAGGCGCGTTCGCCACCGACGGCGCTGCCGACGCGCGCATAGCGGCCGGGCTGACCGGAGTGGGGGCCGCGCTGATCGTCCTGATCGCCGACCAAGGTTTCGCCCTGTTCTCGAAGCACTGGTACAGGGCCGACGGGCTGGGGGGCTGACGTGGAGGGTTGGTGGCTCGTCTCCTACGTCGTCAACTGGGTGCTCTTGATCGCGCTGGGGATCTTCTGCATCGCGATCCTTCGCCAGTTGGGCCTTCTCTACGTGCGACTCGGCGGGTCGCTCGGCGCGCTGCAGACGGCCGATGGTCCGGAGTTGGGCGCGCCTCTACCGGTGACGAGCGTCCACGACTCGTTCGGCGTGGTGCGCTCCCTGCTCCCCGAAGCCGGTCATCACAAGCTTCTCGTGTTCATGTCACCGACCTGCGAGATCTGCGATCCGATGGTTCCGCATATGCCCGCCTTCTCTCGTTCGCTCAGATCGCACGCCGAGCTGCTCGTGATGATGACCACCGAGGACACCTCCGGGAAGTTCTCTTCGTGGAAGCCGGGCGCGCCGCAGATGGTGATCGACCAGTCCCTCGCCGAGATGCTCGTCCTGCCCGCGATGCCGTACGCGATCGTCGTCGACGATCAGGGCCGGATCGCGTCCAAGGGTGTCTTCAACGACATGGTGCAGTTGGAGAGTCTGCTCAACGAGGCCGAATCTCGCGCGGCGTCCCAGGTGCACGAGATCCACGTCCCCGCCAGGGAGAGCGCCGATGTCTGATCCGATCGAGGAGCTCGCGGTACGGACGGTCAGCCGCGTGTCGCGTCGCTCCTTCCTGGGACGGGCGGCCGGTGTTCTGACCGCGGTCGTCGCCGGGACCGCGATGCCCGTAGTGCTCCCCGCTAGCCGCGCTTCTGCTGGGCCTGGCCGCAGCTGCCCGCCCGCGTTCTGCACGTGCGGCAAGCGCATCGTCCCCGAGACCTGTTGGTTCGAGTGCGGTGGACGCTGCTGTGGTCGGCGGGTCACGAGGATCTGTGACTGTTGCAGGGGCAGCGGGTGCAAGCCCAACCACTTCTGCTCCAACCCGGGGTGCCTGCTGTGCGCGGAGAGCTTCCACGAGTGCACCCCCGCTCGTTGCTGATCTAGCCGGTGCTGTTCGAGAGCTGGATCGTCTCGGCCGCCCTCCTCGCGATGGCCGCGGGGATCGCGTCGAACTGGTCTCCCTGAGGGCTATCCATGGTCGACACCATCGGTCCGATGGTGCGGGGGGATAGCGGCAAGGCGGCAGGCATCAGGGTCGCTCACGTCGCGGGCGGCATCCTGGGCGGAGCTGCCACGGGTTTCGTGCTGGGCGCGCTCGGCTCCTTCGTCCGCACGGATCCGTTGCTCTGGATGGCGGCTGCCGTCGCGCTCGTCGCCCTGATCTGGGATCTGGCCCGCGAGGGCAAGAAGCTGGGGACCTCGCGTCAGACGCCGAGGTCGTGGCGCTACCTCCTTCCGCCCGGCCTCGTCTCCTTCCTGAACGGTTTCGATCTTGGGCTCGGGTGGAGCACCCGCATCTACTTCGTCTCCTACCTCGCTGCGATGACGGCCGCTCTCGTCACCGGCCACGCCCTTTTGGGTGCCTTGATCGGAGCGTCCTTCGGCGGGGGCCGGGCCCTCACGGTGGTCGCGGTGGAGTCCAGGCAGGGCTCTGGAAGGGAGTTGATCGCTGCCCGGGGGCGGGCGCTGACGGTCAACTCGGTGGCCCTCGCGCAGTTCCTCGCCCTATCGGTCGCGCTTGCCACCCTGGAGTGAGTCGCGACGCGATATACCTACTGCCGCTCGGAAGGGTTCATCACTCTAGAAGGGGGCTAACTTGGCGAAGACTGTTTCGGCGCGGCGGGGCGGGCTGGACGGTTACTTCAGGATCACCGAACGAGGCTCCACGACACGAACCGAGGTCATCGCGGGGGTCACGACCTTCATGACCATGGCGTACATCCTCTTCTTGAACCCACTGATCCTCTCGATCCCCGACCGGACCGGCTACACGCTTCCTCCGCAGGCGGTCCTCACGGTGACGGCGCTGGCGGCGGGCATCACGACCCTCGCGATGGGCGTATTCGCCAACTATCCCTTCGCCATAGCCACCGGTCTCGGCCTGAACGCGGTCGTTGCTTTCCAGCTCGTCGGCGGGAACCAGCTGACCTGGCCCGAGGCGATGGGCGTGGTCGTGCTCGAGGGCATCATCATCCTGCTGCTCGTGCTGACGAAGTTCCGCCAGGCCGTCATGGACGCTGTTCCCATGCCTCTGAAACAAGCGATCGCGGTCGGTATCGGTCTGTTCATCACGATCATCGGGTTCGTCGACGCCGGATTCGTCACCTCCACGACGCTCCCGGTGCCCCCGTTGCAGCTCGGCACCGGCGGGGAGCTCCGGGGCTGGCCCGTGCTCGTGTTCGTGCTCGGCCTCTTGCTGACGATCTGGCTCTTCACGCGCCGGGTGAAGGGCGCATTGCTCATCGGCATCCTGGCCTCGACCGTGCTGGCGGTGCTGGCCAACGAGGTCTTCCTGAAAGGGGAGGGGTTCGCCGGGAAAGCGAACGTGGGGTCGATCGCCGACTTCCCTTCTGCGGAGAACTTCTCGTTGATCGGTGACTTCTCGTTCGGGTTCTTCGCGCAGATGGGCGTGTTGGCGGCGGTGCTTGCGGTCTTCACGTTGATGCTCTCGGACTTCTTCGACACGATGGGCACGGCGGTGGGTCTCGGCCGCGAGGCAGAGCTGCTCGACTCCGAAGGACGTCTCCCGGATATCGACCGCGTCCTGATGGTGGACTCGGCCGCCGCCGCGATCGGGGGAGCCTTCTCGGCTTCGTCGAACACGACCTACATCGAGTCGGCCTCCGGGATCGCGGAGGGTGGACGCACCGGGCTGACGGCGGTCGTTACCGGAGCCCTGTTCCTCCTTGCGGTCCTCTTCTCGCCGCTCGCCGAGATCATCCCGCTGGAGGCAGCGGCCCCCGCGCTCGTGCTGGTCGGTTTCCTGATGATCACGCACGTGCGCGAGATCCCATGGGACGACCTGGAGCTCGCGATCCCGGCCTTCCTCACGATCGTGCTGATGCCGTTCACCTACTCGATCACCAACGGCATCGGGGCCGGCTTCATCGCCTACGTCTTCATCAAGTTGGCACGAGGCAAGGCCGGCGAGGTGCGCCCGATGATGTACGTGGCCGCGGCTGCCTTCCTCGTCTACTTCGCCATCTTCTACGTCCGCCTTTACCTGACGTAGTACCTGTCATCGGCCTAGGTAGTTCACTAGGCTGAGGGCATGGGGGCGAACGGGGGGATGAGCCCCGGTGATGTGATCCTGACCGGGTTGCGTGACTTCGGCGCCCGCTGGAAGGACCTCGTCACCGCGGTGGCGGTGGTCGTGCTTCCGGTGAGCGCCGTGGGCCTCGCGCTCGTCGCGGCGTTGGCCCCCGACGCGGTCGGGGACCTCCTGAGCAGCACGATGACGCCGGAGGAGCTGGAGGCTTCGCTGGCATCGGTCTCGGTAGAGGAGTGGATCCGCTTCGGCGCGGCCTACGCGATCTTCGTCGTGCTGTCGGGGATCGCCAACATCGTTGCGTTCGGTGCGTGCCTCGCGATCGACGGCGAGCACGTGCGGGGCAACGAGCTCTCGTACGGGGCCGGTCTGCGAGAGGCCTTGCGCCGCTGGCACTCGCTGTTGTGGCTCGTCATCCTGTCCGGTCTGCTCACGTTGATCGGTCTGGTCCTCTGCATCCTGCCCGGCATCTGGCTGCTGATCTCCTGGCTGGCTGCTCCCGTCGTTCTGATGCACGAGGGATTGAAGGGACGCCGCGCGATGGGCCGTTCCTACAGGTTGACCCGTCCGCGCTTCTGGCCGGTCCTCCTCGTCGGCCTGCTCGAGTTCGTGGGCCTGGGCCTGATCCAGTCCGCCGCCACGTCGCTGGCGGGCGTGGCCCTTCCCGTGTCCCTGGAAGACGTGGCCGAATCCTCGTTCTTCGCAGTGATGCTGCTGTCCACGCTCGCGGGTCTGGTGACGATGGCGATCCACACCTGTGTGGTCACACGCCTCTATCTGGACCTGGTGGCTCGGAGCGAAACGCCGGTCGTGGCACAGGTGGCGACATGAGCGATCGAGCGGCCGTCGTCGTACGCGGTTCCGAGCTGCGGGTGCCCGCAGCCGCGATGCTCGCGGCGGGCGTCGCCCTGCCTCTCCTCGGGCATCCGGGCCCGGGTTGTCTGCTGCGCGCGCTCACCGACATCCCCTGCCCCTTATGCGGCATGACCACGAGTGTGTCTTCGACCGTCAGGGGTGATCTGTCCCAGGCGGTGGCCGCGGCCCCCGCCGGAGTGGCGGTCGTTGCGTTCGCGTTGTGGGTGCTGTTCACGGGCAGGCCTCGGCGGCTCGAGTTGCCATTGCCGGGGGTGGTGCTGGTCCTCGTGATGATGTGGGTGTTCCAGCTGTTCAGGTTCAGCGTTCTGTAGGGAAGCCTAGGCAAGGAGGGTGTGATGTCACAGGTCCCGGTACCACCGGACGGCCCGGGGAACACGGGCCCACCGACCGGCTTCGAAGGGCCTGCCTCCGGTCAAGCGCCCGCAGAGCGCGCCGGGTTCTGGCGAAGGTTCGGAGCCGCCTTGATCGACGGGATCCTCGTCGGGATCGTGGCCGGCATCGCCTCCTCGATCCTGGGCACGGACATGTATCAGCCCTCCGCACAACAGAGTGGAGTGCAGCTGATCCTCGGTATCGCCTACTACGTCTACTTCCACGGGAGCCCATCCGGTCAGACGATCGGCAAGAAACTGCTGGGCATCCGGGTGGTCGGCGCCAACGACGGAGCCTCGATCGGCTATGGGTCGGCAGCCCTGCGTTACGTGGGCTCGATCCTGTCCGCGATCCCGTGTGGCCTCGGGTACCTGTGGATGTTGTGGGACTCCAACAAGCAGACGTGGCACGACAAGATCGCGAGCACGGTCGTCGTCCCAGAGTCGGCCGCTCCGGTCGCGAAATGGCCGGGCTGAATCTCCCACGCTGGGTCGCGTCCGCGTAGGAGCGCGGGGTGACCGATAGAGGTCTACTCGTCGTGGCGCTTGGAGGCAACGCCCTCCAGGCGCCCGATGGCGACGACTCGGTCGAGTCGGATTTCACTCGCACGCGGGTGACCGCGAGCAAGCTCGCGACCGTGGCGGCAGCGGGATGGCGGCTGGTGATCACGCACGGCAATGGACCGCAGGTCGGCAACCACCTGCTGCGAAGCGAGCTCGGCCACGTCCACGGAGACCTGCCGCTTCTGCCGCTGGACACGTGCGTGGCGGACACCCAGGGCGGGATGGGCTACATGATCCAGCAGTGCCTGACCAACGCCCTGCACGAGCTGCACGTCGCGGCCGTGGTGGTGTCGGTGGTCACCCAGGCGCTCGTGGACGCGAGCGATCCCGCGTTCGCGCAGCCGTCCAAGCCCGTGGGCGAGACCATCCCTCCCGAACGCGCTGAGGTTCTGCGCAAGCAGGGATGGCATCTGGCCGAGGACCCGCATCGTCATGGGTTCCGTCGCGTCGTCGCCTCTCCGGAGCCGATCGAGATCGTCGAGGCCGCGGCGATCAAGGCGATGGTCGAAGACGGGATCCTCGTGGTCGCCGGTGGCGGGGGAGGGGTCCCGGTGACCGCGGCAGAGGACGGGACGCTGAGCGGGGTCCCGGCCGTCGTCGACAAGGACTTCGCCGCGGCCCTCCTTGCGACCGACCTCCGGGCCGACGGCTTGTTGATCCTCACCGACGTCGAAGGCGTGTCGCTCGATCTCCACACGCCGGAGGAACGCCTGCTTCGATCGATGACGGTGTCCGAAGCCCGCGCTTACCAGGACGCAGGGCAGTTCCCCGCAGGGAGCATGGGCCCGAAGGTCGAGGCCGCATGCCGATTCGTAGAGGCCACGGGTAACCCGAGCGTCATCACCTCGATCGACCGAGCCGACGGCGCGCTGGACCGCTCCGCCGGTACCCGCATCACCCCCTAACGGTGGGGCTGGGGCCACAGCGGCCGGCGCTGGTGCGTGACAGCTTGGGCGCGTGCGGGTTCTCCATCTCGTTCTCGTCTCCTTAGTCGCGATCCCTTCGGTTCTGGTCGCGTCGCCGGCCGCAGCGTCGATCCTCGTTCCTCCCGTCGACGCGGTGATGGCCCGGCGTTTCGAGGCGCCATCGACGACGTGGGGACCGGGACATCGCGGGGTCGACTACCAGGTCACGGCCGGGGCGTTGATCAGAGCCGCCGCCGCAGGGACGGTCGTGTTCGCCGGAAGGGTTCCCGACGGGCACGCGGTCACGGTCGCGCACACCGGTGGGCTCGAGACCACTTACTCCGGTCTCTCTGAGGTTTCGGTAGCGAGAGGAGATCACGTCCTCGAAGGAACCTGGGTGGGTCGCGCCGGCATCGCACACGGAGGCGAGCCGGGTCTTCACTTCGGCGTCAAGGTGCACGACTCCTACGTCGACCCGGCGGACTACTTCGCCGACGTGACCGTCGAGGATGCGATCAGGCTTGCTCCTCTGGTGTGGCAGCCGCCGAGCTCCATGCCGGACGCTTTCACTTCTGCGTTCGCGGACCCCGGAACATCTTCACGGCTCTGTGCGGAAACCGCCGCTCTCGACGCGCCACCCACCTTGCCGCCGAACGACAACGTCGCGGTCGCCGTGGCGGGGATCGGAAGCAGCACGGCGGGCGGGATCCACGCGGACATGTACGAGCACGGCCCGGAAGAGCTCGGTTACGCGGAGGATCGGATCGAACGGTTCTCCTACGCAGGTTCCACCCGAAGGGGAGGGCACGTCCCTTACGAGGCGAAGGACACGTTCGGTGATATCGGTCGCGCCGCGCGGCGTCTCGGAGTGCTGCTGGCGCGCGTGCGACGGCTCCATCCGGGCCGCGGCGTCGATCTGATCGCGCATTCGATGGGAGGACTGGTGGCGCGCCGGTTCCTTTCGAGTGTCGTGAGACGACATCCCGAGCGTTACCCGCGCGTCGAGCACCTGATCACGTTCGCGTCACCGCATCAAGGCTCGTCGCTCGCCACCGTGGGAGACAAGCTGGAGGACGAGACGCTTACGGGCGGGCTGTTGGTCGACGGCGTGTCCGCCTGGTCGCGGCTCGGTGGGCCGGTACCCGACCCGCGTTCGGCCGCGGTCTCTCAGATGAAGCCGGGCTCAAGGTTCCTCGACGAGATGGCGCGCCAGGGCATCGTTCAGGGGACGCGAGCGTTGGCCCTCGCGATCCCGAACGATCTCGTCGTCACCGCCGACCGCGCCGCCTGGGAGGAAGCGCGCACTCGGGTGGTCGGACCGGAAGGTCTCTCGGGTCACTCGGCGATCGTGGCTTCGGCCGCCGCCCAGGGCCTCGCCTACGACTTCCTGCGCGACGCGGCCCCCTCATGCGAGACCGGCTGGGACCTCTGGGGGCCGCGCCTCGGGCGGGTCGTGGGGTTCGCCGAGGAGCAGTCCTACCGGGGCCTGGCCGCCGTCGAGCAGGCCTTCCTCGGCAGGTGGCTGAGGGTCGGCAAGCTCGCTCACGCCGTGGGGAAGCGGGCGGGGCGTCTCGCCGGCAGGGTCGTCGAGAAGGTGGCGGGCAAGGTCGCTCATCGCGCTGCCGTCGAGAGCCTTGGGAAGTGAAGAGCCCCCTCCGCTGGGGGGGATGGGCGGAAGCGGAGGGGGCTCACAGGTTCCGTCGTTTCGGTGCTTCGGACACATTCTCTTACCTCATCACGTTTCGAGCCACCCGGGCAGGGTCAGAGTTGGACCACGGCCGTTGTCTCCGGGGTACAAAACCGGGCCTCCGGCCGGTCCGGCCATAGGATGCGCGCGATGGCCATGAACCGACTCCCGCTCGACGCGCCCGGGGCGGAGTCCGAGTTCGCCCGGGTCGAGGTGCGCCGGAGCACCCGCCGCCGCAAGACGATCTCGGCCGAGATCGTCGGGGATGCCTTGATCGTGTCGATCCCGGAGCGGCTCTCCCGGGCCGAGGAGCAGCAATGGGTGGAGCGGATGACCGCCAGGATGTCCGAGCGCAAGCGGCGGGACCGGCTGAACTCCGCCGAGGACCTCACCCGCCGGGCTCACGAGCTCGCCGATCGCTATCTCGATGGGGTGCGGCCGGCAGATATCGCCTGGGTGACGAACCAGCGATCGAGGTGGGGCTCCTGCTCGCCCGACGACGGATCGATCCGACTGTCACTGGCCCTGGCCGACTACCCCCGCTGGGTCTGCGACTACGTCATCGTGCACGAGCTGGCCCACCTGCGCATCCCGGACCACTCTCCGGCCTTCTGGGCGCTCGTGAACCGCTATCCGTTGACCGAGCGAGCGCGCGGCTTCCTGATCGCGAAAGGCATGGAAGAGGGCTAACCCCTAAACGGCGGCGGTGTCGTAGTAGACGACCTCGGAGGCCCCGGCCCTCTCGAGGATCCCGACGGCGAGGGCGGCGCGGACGCCGCGGCCCCCCGCGACGAAGACCCGAACTTGCTCGGACACCTCTCCAGCGCGTCCCCACAGCTGCTCGATCGGGATCCGGGTGGCTCCCTGCAGCTCGGCGGTACCTGGATCGGAGACGTCGAGCACGAGGCCCTGGCGCGGCTCCGGCCCCCGGTACACCTCGGTCGATGCCGGGGTTCCGTACCACCTGGACCACTCGTTGATGCCGTCGGCCAACATGCCCGGCACGGTGAAGCCCCGGCCCCGCAGCGACGCGGCGGCTTGAACCATGTCGACGCCCTCGGCCTCGAGCAGGATCAGGGGGACCTCCAGTGGCACGCAGTCCCGCGCCCGCGACTGGAACCCCGGCCCTGCCTCGTAGAGGAGAGAGAGCGAACCGTGGATGTGGACGTCCAGGTACTCGCGCACCGGCCTCAGGTCGACGTAGGCCGCGCCTGAATCGATGTTGCGCGTGGCTTCACTGAAAGACAACCGCTTGAGAGTGCTCGTGGACAGCATCGGGTATGGATAACAGATGTTTGCCCCCCTGCTGCTCGCGCTGCTGATCGTCCCGCTCGTCGAGATCTACGTCCTGATCCAGGTCGGTGAACGGATCGGCATCCCGCAGACGATCTTGCTGTTGATCGTGATGTCGATAGCGGGAGCGTGGTTGCTGAGGCGCGAGGGGAGCGCGGCATGGCGAAGACTGCGCACCGCGATCTCGGAGGGCCGCGTGCCCACCAACGAGGTGGTCGACGGCGCCATGATCCTGTTCGGCGGAGCGTTGATGCTGACGCCGGGCTTCATCACCGACATCCTCGGCGTCTTGCTCATCCTGCCCCCGACGCGCACCCCGTTGAAGGGCGCGTTCCGAAAGCTGCTCGGAGGCTGGTTCCTGGGCCGCGCCGGAACGGTAGGAAGAGCCAGCCGAGCGGCCTACGGAGCGAGCGTGATCCGCAGTCGCCGCGTCCGCAGCGAACCGGGCCCGACTAAGCGTCTGCCGGGGGAGTCGACCCCTTCTTCTCCGGCTCCGGAAGGCGGGGTCGATTCTCCGGATAGGGCATGACGGGGCCGACGCCGCCCTGCTCCGGGTAGGCCGCTCGGTCGTAGTCCTGCGGTGGGCGGGGGAACGAGTTGATCCGCACCCTCATCTCTTCCGGGTACTCACCGACGTGGACCGGGATCCGGAGAGACTCCGCCACCTGCATCGCCTCTTCCACGGAGTGGAGGACCCAACGTTTCCATCCACCGCGCCGATCGACTAGCACGAGTTGAGCGTCGTGCTTGCCGATGCGGATCACCACCGCCTCGGTGCCCTCGCCTTTGACCTCGACGAACTGCTGCGGGGTCCTGATCCGGCCGTGTTCTTCGACATCTTCGAACGGCCATGCACGCTCTTCCAACGGCTTCTCCTTGCTCGCTAGATGACGAGGCCACCATCGATGCAGAGCACCTGACCGGTGACGTAATCGGATTCCTTCGAAGCTAGGTAGACGAAGCCCGGGGCGATCTCCTCGGGGGCTCCGTAACGACCGAGAGCGAAGCGCGCGTAGCGCTGTTTGGCCGCTTCAGGGTCCTGTACCAGGGGCTCGGTCATCGCGGTCAAGGCCGCGGGGGCGATCGCGTTCACGTTGATCGCGAGCTTCCCCAACTCCTTCGCCCAGGTCTTGGTGAGCCCGACGATTCCCATCTTGGCGGCGGCATAGTTGGACTGGCCCACCGCGCCGATCAGACCCGAAGCGGAGGTGACGTTGATGATTTTGCGGGTGACAACCTCACCGCTTTCGGCCTCCACCTTGGCCAGGGGGCGCCATCTCTGCACGGCCGCCCGACCGCATGCCCAGGTCCCTTTCAGATGCACGTGGATGACCTGGTCGAACTCCTCCTCGGACATGTTGTGGAGCATCCGGTCGCGCAGGATCCCCGCGTTGTTGACCAGAACATCGAGGCCCCCGAAGGCCTCGAAGGCCAGACCTACCACCGCTTCGGCGGCTTCAACGCTGCCGATCGCGTCGTAGTTGGCGACCGCCTCGGCCCCAAGGTCGACGAGCTCCTTCACGACGCCATCCGCCGCGTCCCGGTCTACGTCGTTGACGACGACCCGGGCGCCTTCTTCCGCGAACGAGAGGGCGATGGACCGCCCGATGCCGGCGCCGGAGCCCGTGATGATGCAGCGCTTGTCCTGCAGCCGTCCGGTCATGGCGCGCATCCTAATGGGATGCCTGCGCGACGTTGCTCTGTAGGATTCGCCGATGCCCGAACACCCCAGGATCGAGATGACCCGCGCCGAATACGACAAGCTGCAGGAAGAGTTGCAGCGTTGCATCGATCGCCGTCCGAAGATCATCGAGGAGATCGCCACCGCGAGGGCCCATGGTGACCTGAGCGAGAACGCGGAGTATCACGCGGCGCGCGAGGAGCAGGGCAAGAACGAGGCGCACATCCAGAAGCTCACCGCGCAGCTCGAGGCGGCCGACATCGTCGAAGTGGTCGATGACGGGGTGGTAGCTCCGGGCAAGATCGTCACCTTCCGTCACGAGGGGGAGGAGCCCGAGACCTATCTCTTGGGTCAGCGCGCGATGCAGGGCGGCGAGCATGAGGTGCTCAGTCCTGAGTCGCCACTCGGACAAGCCCTGCTGGGGGGCCGGGCGGGAGAGACCGTCACCGCCAAGGTCCACGAACGCGCCCTGAAGCTAGAGATCGTCGACGTGAAAGCCCCCTAGAGGAGCCTTCGTCCTCCTCGCATCACCAGCTTCACATCCCAGAGACTCTCGACGTCGCGAGCCGCGTCTCCATGCACGCCGATCAGATCGGCGCGGCCCCCTTCTTCGAGCGCTCCTGCGTCGCTGATGCCCAACCACTGCGCGGCATCGACCGTGGCGGACCGCAGTATCTCGAGAGACGTCATGCCGGCCTCGGCCATGGCCTGGACCTCCGTGCGGTCGATGCCGGGCTCGGGACCTTCGTTGCCGAGGTCGGTGCCGTAGACCACCCGGCCCCCGAGGTCGCGGAAGCGACGCAGGTTGTCGATGGCGATCAACCGATCGGAGCCGGATCGGATCGACAGGGTCGGCACGACCGCGACTTCTTGCTCGACCATGCGCTGCAGGGTGGGGGCCGGGATCGTCTCCGGGCTCATCAGCATGTGCGCGAGCTCGTCGACCCCCGCGTCCAGCGCTTTGTGTAGCTCGCCCAGCCCGTAGATGTGACCGGTGACCTTGAGACCGGCCCTGTGGGCTTCCCCGACCACTGCACGCAACAGCTCCAGCGAGAGGGTCGGACCCACCGGCGGGTTCAGCGCGATCTTGATCACAGCCGCCCCGCGTTCCACGTTGGCTCGTACCGCGCTCTGCGCCTCGTCGGTGGTCGACACGGGTGCTCCAGTCCCTGCGGGCGCCCACGCGGCCCTCGTCGGGTAGCCACCCGGCGCCGTGATCATGGTTCCGGCCGCCAGGATGCGCGGCCCCACGAAGCCGCTCCCGAGCGATGTCTCGGCGAGAGGGAAGATGTCGTCGGGAGGCCAACCCAGATCGCGCGCGGTTAGGACACCACCGCGCGCCACGTCCAGGGGATCGGCGAACCCGATATGCACGTGAGCGTCGATGAATCCCGGGAGCACCGAGAGGCCCGAGGCGTCGATCATCTCCGCGCCGGGCGGGGCCTCCACAGAGGCCCGGGTCCCGATGCGAGTTACGGAGTCGGCTTCGACGACGAGCCGCGCCTGCGGGACCTCCTCGAGGTCGCGGCCCACCAGCGCTGCATCGGCGTCGATCACAACCGCGGGTGGGGCCATGCCCCGACGCTACGTCAACCTCCAGGACCGCCGTCCCCCTCCCGCTCCGGTAGATTCAAGGGAGAAAACCGACCGAAACCGAGGTAACGCGATGGAACAGAGCGATGTCATCTGGGAGGGCAAGATCGGCTCGACCCCGCTAAGGGTCGGCGTGCCGCACTCCGAATGCATCATCGCGGAATGGGACTCCCCGCGGGGGCCGCGGCACAAGGTCGCCGACTCGCTCGAGGAGTTCGAGCGCGCGGTCCTGTTCCAGTTGCTGCTCGGCGCGGGTGAGACCGACGAGGCCGCCACCAAAGAGGTCGTGAGCGCCGTGCAGGCGGCCCAAGAGGCGCGCCCCAAGCCGGTCGCGGATCCCAGCTCCCAACGCAGACGTAAGAACCCGAAGCAGCGCCAGCACCGTCGCTCGCGCCGCCCGCCGCGTCGCCGCTGATACGTGCGCTCGGTTGACCGAGGCGCCGTAGATCCGGTCCTCGCCTCCATAGCGCGAGGGATCCTGGGTGAGGGGTATTCCCCCGAGCTGCTCGACCACATGCACGCCACGCTTTCCAACCTGGCCTCGGACGCCCTCTTCAAGCAGTTCTATTCGACGATCGCTACGCTGAACACGAAGGCGGGCGCACTCGCTCTGACCGGCAGTCCGACCCCTGTTTCTTGGCTCCGGCCGGAAGAAGCAGAAGCGCTGATCCAGCGGTGGAAGACGAGCAGGATCGAGCAGATCCGCAAGTTCGCCTCGATCCTGATCTCGCTCTCGATGATGGCGCGCTACGGCCGTCCCAGTCCCGAGTGGGAACGGATCGGTTATCCGGGTCCACCCGGCCCACCGCCTCAGGTGCCGAAGAAGATCGAACCGCTCCCGATCGAGCGCGATGAGACGCTCTACTGCGACGTCGTGATCGTGGGGTCGGGCGCGGGCGGGGGTTGTGCTGCCGGCATCCTGGCTCAGGCGGGCCTGGACGTCGTCGTGCTGGAGAAGGGCGGCTATCGCAACGAGGCCGACTTCACGCAGTACGAGTCCGAAGCACACAACCAGATGTATCTGTACGGCGGCACCTTGATGACCGCCGATCAGGGTATCCGGCTGTTCGCCGGATCGACCCTGGGGGGCGGCACGGTCATCAACTGGGCGACGTCGTGGAAGACGCCGGAGCCGGTTCTCCGCGAGTGGGCCGAGGTCTCGGGGGTCGACGCATTCGTCTCTGGTGAGATCGAGGAGTCGCTCGACATCGTGTGCAAGCGGCTGACCGTGAACTTCGAGTCGAGTGCGGCCTCGAAGCGTGACGAGCTCCTGGAAGACGGGTTGAAGAAGCTCGGATGGCATGTGGATTCGATGCCGCGCAACGTCGAAGGCTGCACCCAGGACGAAGCCTGCGGTCTCTGCACGTACGGCTGCAGGATCGGAGCGAAGAAGTCATCGCTGATCACCTATCTCGAGGACGCGGCCGCACACGGAGCGCGGATGGTCGTCGGTGCGGACGTCCGGAAGGTGTCGATCCGAGACGGCCGCGCTCACGGCGTCGAGGCCAAGGTCGGACGGCACACCTTGAAGGTCGAGGCCCGCGCGGTGATAGCAGCGGGGGGCTCGATCGAGACCCCCGCCTTGCTGTTGCGTTCCGGGATGGGGGGCCAGGTCGGGAAGAACCTGCGGTTGCATCCGGCGACGGCGGTGTTCGGCATCTTCGACGAGCACGTGGGCATGTGGGGCGGGGTCAACCAGGCTCGCTACTCGAACCAGCTCGATGGTCCCTGGAACGGTGGTTACGGGCCCACCCTGGAGACGGGCCCGGCCGCCCCCGCCTCTTTCGCAACGGTGCTCCCGTGGACGAGCGCGGCCGAGCATCGCTCTCTCATGACCGAATACGCGAACTCTTCGCCCGTGGGGTTCCCTTCGCGCGAGCGGGGGAGCGGACGCGTCAAGATCGAGCGCTCCGGCGCCCCCAAGGTCATCTACAAGATCAACGCCGACGACGAGAAGCGGATCGCGGATGGCGTCGTGGCGGCCGGCAAGGTCTTGGAGGCAGCAGGGGCACGGAAGATATTCACCTGTCACCACGTTCCGATCAGCTACGAGCCGAACGGACCATCGGCGCATGAGCGGTGGGCAGAGGAGACGCGGCAACGCGGGTACCGAGACCGCCAGCTGATGTTCTTCTCGATGCATCAGATGGGCTCGTGCCGCATGGGGCTGGACCCGAAGGCATCCGCCATCGATGGCGACAACGAATCACACGAGGTGAAGAACCTCTACGTGATGGATGCATCGACCTTCCCGACACCTTCGGGCGTGAACCCGATGATCTCGATCTACGGGATCGCTCATAGGGCAGCCAGCAAGCTCGCTCACCGCCTGACTTGATCCGCAGGATCGTTCTGGGGCTGGTCGCCCTTGTGTTGGTGTGCGCGCTGGTGATCGGCGTCGAGATCTGGCTGGCCCTCACGCGCGAGTACCTGCCCACCGATCCGCCCATGGCGCTCGGCGGCACCTTCGGTGAACCGAGTGGCGAGACCGTGAGGTTCGTCGTGCTCGGCGATTCGACCGCGGCAGGGCTCGGTGCGGACGATCCGTCCGGTGCTTACGCCACGGTCCTCGCCGAGCGGCTGGCGCGCGAGCGCAACGTGCAGGTGGAGCTCACGGCCCTCGGGGTGTCGGGAGCGCGGGTGGTTGACGTTCTGCACGAGCAGGTTCCGAAGGTGGCCGCGGCTAAGCCCGACCTCGTCTTCGTCGGGATCGGCGCCAACGACGTGACCCACGTCACACCGCTGTCGGACATCGAGCGAGACATGACGATCGCTATCCGGAGGCTCAAGGAGACGGGGGCCAGGGTGGTCGTCGCCGGTGCACCCGACATGCGAGCGACGGCATGGCACCAGCCGCTGCGGTGGCTGGCGGGTCTCCGCGGCGAGCAGGTCGCGGACACGATCGAGCGTGTCGGTCACGAGCAAGGCGTCGGCGTCGTGGAGCTGGCCGACGAGACCGGTCACTACTTCGAGGCAGATCCCGAGCCCCATTTCAGCTCCGACGACTTCCACCCGAGCTCGCTCGGTTACCGGCGCTGGGCCGACGCGATCTATCCCGTGTTGGAGGCGAGCTTGGATGGATGAGCGCACCCTCGAGCTGATCGAAGCGGGCGACCTGAACGGGTTGTTGCGCGCCGTCGATGGGCTGAGCGCGAGGAAATCGTGGGATGAGATGTTGGAGTTGGCCGACCGCTGCGACGACGCGATCGAACGGGGCAAGCAGATGTGGCCGATCATCGCCCACATCGACTACCGGATCGCCCTCGAGGCGCCGGGGGAGTACGCGGCTTCGGTGCTCGACTCCGAGCTCAGCAGGTTCTTGCTCGGCCCCCTCACCGAGGTCGCGGCATCGACCCACCGGTTCGACGAGTTGGCCTTGCACGTTCAGACACCGCAGTCGATGGCCTACCTGGCTCACGAGCGGGTCCTTCGTGGCGAGAAGCTGACCAGGGACGACAGGATCCCGGCCGATGTGTTGGAGCTCCCGCTCGAGCTGATGTCCTGGGAGCCGACCTATGCGCTGGCTAAGTACCGAGCGGACCATGTCGAGGTGGCCGAGGCCTGGGACCCGCGCGCACCTCTCCGTCTGGTGGAGTCGCAACCGGCCCCGACCCACCGCGACGAGGAGGTCGAGAACGCGCTGCTGGATCTGGTCACGCCGTGGACCACCGAATCGAACGGGGCCGCCCGTGCGGTAGTCGTCGAAGGAGATGCCCTGGGCGCGGCCTCGAACCTAGCCTTCTCCTCGCTGCGGATCGGCGCGCTGGAACTTCAGGAAGCGCTCCAGCGGATGGCCTGGGCCGCCGCGGCAGGTGGTGCGCACGGTCGTCGACGTGGCGCCGCCTTCGGTCGCTTCTCTGCCTGGTACACGACCGCGGTCCTCTGCGGCTTCCAGTGGCCCGTTGGGCCGGAGGAGTTGGTCGCGGCCGCCGCCGACCTCCGCTGGTACCGCTGGGACGAGGGGGACCAGGAGACCGGATGGGTCCTGCGGCTCGCGGTCGAAGACCCGAACGACGGCTGGGCGGCCGCCATCGGCGCGACGGATCTGCTGGAAGAGGACGAGAAGAACTAGGTCAGCTTCCCGCCGGGCTCGAGGTCCAGCACCTCCAGTCCGTCGACATCCGAAGCCTCCTTGCGCAACTCCTCCGGGGTCCCGGTCAGGACCGGGAACGTTCCGTAGTGCATCGGGACGACCTTCTTCACGCCCAACAACCGGATCGCCTCGGCGGCGGAGCGCGGGCCCATCGTGTAGAAGTCGCCGATCGGCAACAGCGCGATGTCCGGAGCCAGGAGTTTGCGGATCAGTGCCATGTCTCCGAACACGCTGGTGTCGCCAGCGTGGTAGATGCTGAAGCCCGATTCGAGCTCGATCACGAAACCGGCGGGCTCTCCCGTGTAGATCAGCGTTCCCTCGGACTCCGTGAAGCTCGACGAGTGCTTCGCGTCGGTCATGTGGAAGGTCAGTCCCGCGACCTCGGTCGATCCACCCTTGTTCATGCCGACGATGTTTCCAACGCCTTTGCTCCCCAGGTAGTCACCCAACTCGACCATGCAGACGACCTGGGCCCCGGTCGACTTCGCCAGGTCGAAGACGTCCATCGTGTGATCGTTGTGCCCGTGCGTCAGGGCGATCACGTCGAGGGGGCCGGGATCCTTCAGGTCTTCGGGGCACGCGGGGTTGGTCCGGGTCCATCCCTCCAGGAGAACGCGTTTCCCCTGGGTTTCGAGCAGGAACGTGGAGTGCCCGAGCCACGTGAGTGATGTGCCTTCCGGTAGATGTCCCATCGTGCCCTCCTTCCGGTCGCCGAAGGCGCAACTCTACGCACGACGTTGGCGGAATGAGTCGATACCCTGTCGTCCCAGGTAACCGCCGAGGAGGACCCGTGACCAAACTCAAGAGGCTGCTCAAGATCGCGACGTTCGCCATGCTCCTAGGGGCGATCCGGGAGGAGATGAACAAGCCCGAAAGCGAGCGGGACGGCCACGGGATGGTTGCGGGCGTGGTGCCCTATGACTTCCGGCCCCCCACCTTCGAGAAGCTCAAGAACGCATTGTGGAACCCGGACGACGAGCGTCTCGTTGTGGCTCACCCCTGGGGCGTCGGGTGGACCCTCAACTTCGGCCGCCTTCTGCGCGTGCTGAAGAGGGCGGGAGAGCCGGTCCGCTAGCGCTAGAGCCCGACGGTCTTGGCGATGATGTACTTCTGGATCTCCGACGTCCCCTCGACGAGAGTGAAGATCCGCACCAAGCGGTAGATGCGTTCCAGCGGTAGCTCTCTCATCCACCCCATCCCGCCGTGCACCTGGATCATCCGGTCGGCAACGCGATTGACCATCTCCGACGCGTACAGCTTCACGATCGACGACTCCTGGATCACAGGGTCGCCCTGGTCGTACTTCCACGCGCACTCGTAGGTCATCAGCTTCGAGGCCTTCAGCTCGACGAGCGAATCAACGATGTGACCCTGCACGTACTGGTTCTTGCCGATGGGTCGGTCGAAGGCGACCCTGTTCTTGGCCTGCTCGATGCCCAGGGAGAGCGCGTAATCGGCGATGCCGTTGCACATAGCCCCGATCGATAGCCGGCCCATGGCGAGGAACTGCATGGCGGAGTAGAACCCCATCCCGACATTGCCCGGCCCCCCGAGGATCTGCTCCTCGGATACGCGACAGTTGTCGAAGATCAACTCGAACTGACCCTCTCCCTCGACCATGCCGCGCTGGGCGCGTCCCACGCTGAAGCCCGGTGTACCTCGCTCGACGATGAAAGCTGTGATCCCGCCCTGAGCCTTCTTGTCGCGGTCGTTCGCCGCGAAGACCAACGCGAAGTCGGCGTGCTTGCCGTTCGTGATGAAGTGTTTGGTCCCGTTCAGGATCCAGTCACTGCCGTCGCGGGTGGCGGTGGTACGGATGTTCTGAGCGTCAGATCCGGCGTCGGGCTCGGTCAGGGCGAAACACATCGACTTCTCGGCGCTGATGAGGGGCACGAGGTACGTCTTCTTCTGTTCGTCGGTCCCGTTCAGCAACAGCCCTGTGGGCCCCTCCGGGCCGTAGGTGGTGAAGCCCGCCAGACGACACCCCGAGCGAGCCGCGGCCTCTCTCAGTAGAACCATGCCGAGCTGCGGCAGACCACTCCCGCCCAGGTCTTCGGGGAAGTCGGCGGCGTAGAAACCAAGCTCCGCCGATCGCCGCCGGATGCGATCCCGCAACTCGACGGGGACATCGTCTTCCTCGGGATCCAACTCAGATCCCTCGAGAGGTCGAAGCTCTCTGTCTATGAACTCGGTGATGTTGCGCTGTAGCTCGGCGTATTCATCGGGGATGGAGAAATCCATATCTTGCTCCTGGCTCCCTGGCTCAGTGGCGCGGTCTCGGCGGGAGCCTAGAGCCACAGGGCGCGCCGGCGCCTATCCTTTCGAGGATGGATGACGAAACCCGGGAACCCGGTCGAGCCCGGATCCTCGTGGTCGAAGACGAGGAGCCGATCCGCCGTGTCCTCGTTCGGATGCTGGGCAAGCACGGCTACAGCTGCGAGCAGGCCGGCAACGGGACCGAGGCCCGGGCGGCCTTGGCTCAGGACTCCTTCGAGTTGGTCCTGAGCGATGTCAACATGCCCGGCGAGTCGGGGATCGATCTGGTCGAAGACCTGTTGAACGACATGAGCGACCTCGCCGTGATCATGGTCACCGGGGTCGACGACCACGAGCTCGCCGAGAGAGCACTGGATCTGGGCGCTTACGGCTACATCATCAAGCCCTTCGAACACAACGAGCTGTTGATCAACGTCTCGAACGCACTGCGCAGGCGCTCCCTCGAGATCGAGAATCGCCGTCACCGCGAGAAGCTCGAAGCGCTCGTGAAGGAACGCACCGCCGGACTCTGGAAGGCGATCCAGGAGCTCGAGCAGGCGCGGGACGATCTTCGCGCCTCACAGACCGAGACCATCGAGCGGCTCGCCATGGCCGCCGAGTTCCGTGACGATGAAACGGCTAGACACATCGACCGGATGAGCCAGTACTGCAGGCTGCTAACGCACAAACTGACCGGCGATGTCGCGCACTCCGAGCTCGTGCAGCTCGCCGCGGTCATGCACGACGTGGGCAAGATCGGGATCTCCGACAAGATCCTCCTCAAGCCGGGGAAACTGACCGATGCGGAATATGAAGAGATGAAGAAGCACGCGGAGTACGGCTACAAGATCCTCGCCGGCGGCAGCTCGAAGCTGCTGGAGCTCGCCGCCACGATCGCTTACACGCACCACGAGAAGGTGGACGGCAGCGGATACCCGAGAGGGCTCAAAGCCGACGAGATCCCGCTCGAAGGTCGGATCGCCGGGGTGGCCGACGTCTTCGATGCGTTGACCACCAACCGCGTGTATCGCAAGGCCTTCCCCCTGCCGGTAGCGGTCGAGATGATGAAAGAGGGCCGCGGGACGCATTTCGACGCCCAGGTCCTCGACGCGTTCCTCGACGTCCTCGATGAGGCGATCCGCATCAAGGAGGCGAACGACTAGCCCGTGCCGGTCTCTGAGATCGGGTCCTCGTAGGACTCCTTCACGCGGAGGATGTCGTCGATCCCGTCGAAGAAGAGGTCGAGTAGCTCCGGGTCGAAAGCTTCACCTCGGCCGGCTTGCATCGTCCG
>JBKHXK010000031.1:0-28700 GCA_046566065.1 Actinomycetota bacterium
CGCTAGGACTTCACCAGTCGTTCGATCGCCATCGTGGCCTCGCGGATCATGTCCCGATCGCTTTCGGTCTCGTTAGCGACGCAGTGGCGGATGTGATCGTCCAGCAATCCCACCGCGACCTTCTTCAGAGCGTTCGACGCGGCCGTGATCTGGGTCAGGATGTCGATGCAGTAGTCGTCGTTCTCGACCATGCGCTGGAGGCCGCGCACCTGGCCTTCGATCCGACGGAGCCGAGCCAGCAGGTCGTCCTTGTCTCCGTAGTAACCGCGCACCGTTCCTCCTCTCGTTGGACTTGACATCTATATACCCTGGGGGGGTATGGTAAGTCAACCCGATCCGCCTAGGAGGATAGACATGGTCATGAGCACTCAGCACCCCCACCCCACCACGAACGAGCACGCTCCAGGCGACCACGACCACGGGCACAAGGGCCACGATCATGGGGGCCACGACCATGGGGGCGGGCACGGCGACCACGCTCACCACGACCCCGCCCAGTTCAGGGACCGGTTCTGGATAACGCTCGCCCTCTCGGTTCCGGTCGTCTTCTTCAGTCACATGTTCCAGGAGCTGCTCGGTTACAACGCCCCGACCTTCCCGGGCAGCACCGAGATCCCGTGGGTGCTCGGAACCTTCATCTTCATCTACGGAGGCGGGCCGTTCCTCCAGGGCGCCTTCCAAGAGATCCGCTCGAAGCAGCCTGGGATGATGCTTCTCATCGGGCTGGCGATATCGGTCGCCTTCGCAGCGAGCGCCGCCACGGAGCTCGGCGCCTTCGACCTCGACTTCTGGTGGGAGCTGGCCGCTCTGATCGCGATCATGCTGCTCGGCCACTGGCAAGAGATGAAAGCGATCGGGCAGGCGAGCAACGCGCTGGCTGCTCTCGCGGAGCTTCTCCCCGACGAAGCCGAGCGCGTCACACCGGACGGGGTCGAGACGGTTGCCATCTCGCACCTGCGCGAGGGCGACGTGGTCCTGGTGCGATCCGGCGCGCGCATCCCCGCCGATGGTCACGTGGTCGAAGGAAGCGCCGACGTCGACGAGTCGATGCTGACCGGCGAGTCGCGTCCGGTGTCCAAGAGCCAGGGTGACCCCGTGACCGCGGGCACGGTTGCAACCGACTCCGCCCTGCGCGTTCAGGTAGACGCCGTCGGTGACGCCACTGCCCTGGCAGGGATCCAGCGCCTGGTCGCCGAAGCACAGGGCTCTCGCTCGCGGGCACAGGCCTTGGCGGATCGCGCCGCCGCATTCCTGTTCTACGTCGCCGCCGGAGCAGGACTGCTCACCTACATCGTGTGGTCGGTGTTGGGTGAGCCACGCAGTGCGATCGAACGCACGGTCACCGTGTTGGTCATCGCCTGCCCGCACGCGCTCGGACTGGCTATCCCTCTCGTCGTTTCGATATCCACCGCGTTGTCGGCTCGCAACGGCATCCTGGTCAAGGACCGGCTCGCCCTCGAGCGGATGCGCGAGATCGACGTGGTGCTGTTCGACAAGACCGGAACCCTGACCGCGGCACGGCATGTGGTGACGGGGGTAGCGGGTGACGATGTGGAGGCCGACGAGGTGCTGCGCCTCGGAGCGGCCGTCGAAGCGGACAGCGAACACCCGCTGGCACGCGCGCTCGTGACGGCCGGATCCGCGAAGGGTGAGGTCCCTCGCGCCAGCGAGTTCCGCTCCATGACGGCCCGCGGCGTCGAGGCTTCGGTCGAGGGACGCCGCCTCGCCGTGGGAGGGCCGAAGCTGCTCGAAGAGCGCAACGCGGCCCTGCCCCCCTCGATCACTGACGAGGTCCGGTCGTGGAAGGAGCGGGGGGCCGCGGTCCTCTACCTGCTCGAGGGCGATCGCGTTCTCGGAGCCTTCGCTCTCGAGGACGAGGTGAGGCCCGAGTCCCGCCGGGCCGTTCAGGCGTTGCATGCTCTCGGTATCAAGGTCGCGATGATCACCGGAGACGCGGAGCAGGTCGCCGCGGGCGTCGCGAAGGAACTCGGCATCGACGAGCACTTCGCCGAGGTCCTGCCCGAGGACAAAGACTCGAAGGTTGCAGAGCTGCAGAGCCGGGGGTTGCGCGTTGCGATGGTCGGCGACGGAGTGAACGACGCGCCTGCGCTGGCACGGGCAGACGTGGGCATCGCGATCGGAGCCGGCACCGACGTCGCGATCGAGTCGGCCGGAGTGATCCTGGCCTCCGACGACCCTCGGTCGGTGGTCGGCGTGATCGAGCTCTCGAAGGCGTCGTATCGCAAGATGGTCCAGAACCTCGTATGGGCCACCGGCTACAACGCGTTCGCGATCCCGCTGGCCGCCGGGGTGCTCGCGTGGGCGGGCTTCACCCTCTCCCCCGCGGTGGGCGCCATCCTCATGTCGATCTCGACGATCGTCGTGGCTCTGAACGCGCAGCTCCTGCGGAGACTCGACCTGAGCCAGGAGCGACTCGGGAGCGGCTGAGCCACCACTAGCATCGGGCGCATGGCGCGGGCTCACTCCAATGTGAAGGTCACCTGGGAGCAGACCCGCGCCTTTCGCTTGCAACGGATGCACCTCGTCGAGCCCCTGGGGTCACGGTCACTGCGCAGAGTGGCCGGCGACCTCGGCGGGGTGCAAGCGCAGGTCCATTCCGCCGCCGAGCTGCAATTCGCAGCCCGGCTGAACGGTCTCCCGGCGGGAGCCGTCGAGCGAGCGATCTACAAGAACAAGACGCTCGTGAAGACCTGGATGATGCGCGGGACGATCCACTACCTCGATGCCGAAGACCTGCCGGTCTGGGCCGCAGCCTCCGAGACCCGCATGACCTGGAACAAGCCGTACTGGCAGAAGGCGTTCGGGATCAGCGCGAGAAACGTCGAAGACGCGCTCGGCGCGATCGACGGGGTGATCGGCAGCGAGCCTCTGACTCGGGAGCAGGTCGCGGACGAGGTGCACCGCAAGACGAAGAACGCCGCGCTCGACGAGTTGATGCGACAAGGCTGGGGGTCGATCTTGAAGATCGCCGCGGCCCAGGGGCTGCTGTGCTTCGGGCCGAGTCAGGGTCGTAACGTGACTTTCGTGCGCCCCGAGGAGTGGCTTCAGAGCTGGAAGCCCTCGTCGGCGGACGAGGCGATCCTCCAGGTATGTCATCGCTACCTCGGCTCCCACGCTCCCGCCACCCGAGAGGAATTCGCTCGCTGGTGGGGGTTCACACCTCCTCAGGCGAGCAAGGTGCTGACCGCTCTGGAAGACGAGGCCCGTCCCGTGGACCGCGAAGGGGACAAGGCCTACGTCCTCGCTCGCGATCTCGACGACGTCTTGGATGCGCACGAGGATCGCGAGGTGAGGGCTCTCGGGATGTTCGACGCTTACACCTTGGCGGGCCTCCCCCACGATCAGATCGTGCCGAAGGCGCACAAGGCCAGCGTCTATCGCACGGGAGCCTGGGTGTCGCAGGTCCTCGTGCAGGGGGGCCGGGTGATCGGCACATGGACGCATGAACGCAAGAGCAAAGCGACGGTCGTCGAGGTGCAGGTCTTCTCCGGTCAGAAAGTCTCTCGGCGCGCCGTCGAGAACGCGCTCGCGCGACTGCAGCCTTTCCTCGGAGAGATCTCGAAGCTGACGGTCTAGCCGTTCTGACGTTGGAAAAGCACGCTCAGACGTGCTCCAGTTAACCCAGAACGGTTATTCGGTGATGGTGGTTAGGGCGTCGATCGAGGTCGCCGCGAAGGCGCCGGCGGCCGAGCCCCGGACGGCCGAGGCGTCGCCGAAGGGCCGGGCGTGGGCCTTGGCGTCGACGAGCCAGTAGCCGGCCCCCGAGGGGGTCGGAACCAGAGCGGCGATCCCGGCGGCAGGGGCCTTGGCGACCGTTCCCAGCTTAGGAGCGTCGCCGAAGGAGCGCACCTGTCCGTCGGCCATTGCGATCCAGTAGCCGAGCCCGGTCGCGGTCGCGGCGATGTCCACCGCGTCTCCCGACGCCTCCCCGAAGTGCTGCGCGTCTCCGATCGCCTGCACGGCTCCGGTGCTCCACACGATCCAGTAGCCGCGCCCGGTCGGGGTGGGCTCGAGCGCGACCGCGGTCCCCTCCATCGCCTTGCCCGATCCGAGCTCCTTGGCGTCGCCGTAGGAGAGCACGCGGCCCCCACGAGCCAGGATCCAGTAGCCACCGCCTGAAGCCGTCGTCGCCATATCCGCAGCGCGGATGTCACTCGGCGAACGCAGAGCGCGGGCGTTGCCGAACGCGAACGTCCGTCCGTGCGACGCCAGCAGCCAGTAGCCGTCACTCGACGGTGTCGACTCGATATCGATGACGTTGCGATCGAGACCCGTCTTCGAACCGTAGACCCAGGTCGGGCCGAGCGCTCGCACTCCGCCGTTCAAACCCGCGACCCAGAGACCACCCGACGGCGAGGCGGTCGCTGCCGACGCATAGGTCCGCTTGGGACTCCAGAAGCTCGTGCGCTTGTTGGCGCCGTCCCAGGTGAAGCTGAAGTGGACGTGGTCGGTGTGAGGCTGGCGCACGTCGCCGTCCTCGGGATCGCGGCAGGCCCCCCTGCGGTCGACGCAATAGGTGCTCCATCCGGAGCCCGGGAACCAGATGCGCTTGTTCCAGATCGCGTACATGACGCCGAGACGGCGCGCCATGGCGGCCCGGTTCCCGTAGGAGTCTTCGGCCGCGAGCCAGGCCAGCAGGTCGTTCGCCGCGGCGCGCTGCGAGGCGTTCGCGACGTTGACACCCCAGTCCCAGGCGCGGCCCTCCTTGTGCTCGCTCGTTCCACCGACCGAGCAATCCCGGCTGATCGAGCCGGCGCCCGTGCCGGGGTAGGCGGCGAGCACCATCCGCTGGAAGCTGACGACGCCGGGCTTGGCGTAGGGCGAGCACTTCGTTTGGCCCTCGTAATAGGAGGAGTCCTCGATGAAGGGGCCCAGGGCCGGTCGCCGTGGTGCAGCGAGGGCAGGCGTCATCGAAGCGAGCATGGTGAGCACGCCGGCCAACGCGAAGAGCTTCGAGAGACGAACCGTGGGCATGAAGCGAGACCTCCTCGGAAGAGTTGTCGGCGGAGGTCGCCCGGGCCTTGAACCCTATTTGCCCCAGAACGCCATACTTCGGGGGTGGACGCCTTCGGCATCGCTCTGATCGCTCTGGCGATGCTGGCCGGGCTGATCGGCACCCTGCTTCCGGTGGTACCCGGGCTCCCGGTGGTATGGGGAGCCGCCTTGGTCTACGGGCTGGCCGCGGGCTTCGGACGCACCGGCACGGTCGCGTTCACCGCGATCACCGTGGTCGCGGCCCTCGGGATGGTGGCCGCTTTCGTGCTGCCGCACCGGCGGGTGGCGGCGTCCGGCGTCCCGCGCTCGACCGTGCTCGCGGGCCTCGTCGGCGGAGTCGTCGGCTTCTTCGTGATCCCGGTGATCGGCCTGCCGATCGGAGCGGTCGCTGCGGTCATGGCCAAAGAGACGGCGCGCACCTCTGATGTGTCCGCGGCGTGGGCAACGACCAAGAACATGATCGTCGGCTTCGGGCTCGGGGTGCTGCTCGAGCTGACCGCCGCGCTGGCGATCGTCGCGATCTGGGTGGCCTGGGTCCTGCTCGACTAGACGAGCAGGATCAACCTCCCGGCCGGAACGTGTCCCGGCACGGCTGGTTGATCAACGTACAAGCCGGGTAGCCGGTGGGGGCCGCGTCACCTTCGAGCACCGGCAGGTAGACCGAAGAGCCCTCGGTGTAGATCGTGTTCACGGCCGGCGTCGGCAGCAGCGCGAAGCCCCAGAGGTCCGGCTTCACGTGCGGAGCCTCGACGTAGAGGCGGATCTTCGATCCCGCCCGGAACGCGTGTGCGAACGGGAAGATCTCGATCGACAGCTCGGCCGGTTGTCCGGGGACCAGTGGTTGCACGTCCCTGGCCTCGTGGCTCTGATACGGCCGCAGGTTGGTCGACAGCTCGGGAACCTCCTTGCGGTGACTCGCGCGCAGCCAGCCCTGCTGCACGAAGACCTCTTTGCCGTCGGGACGGACCTCGGTGAGCGTGACCTGGAAGTCGGTGTCCGGCGTCGTCGAAGACACCAGTAGGTCGACGCCTCCGCTGCCTGCCATGAGCTTGTCGCTCTCGAGCGCTGGGGTCTCGAACATGGCGAACGTGCCTGCAGGCGGGGTCTCGCTCCAGGAACCCTTGGTCTGTTCGGGAAGCTGGCTGGTGAGCTTGTAACCGCCGCGCGCCTGCGTACCGAGCAGAGGCGTGTAGCGGTACTGGACCCTGCCGCCGTCTGGGTCGGGCTGCGTGCTCATCGTGCCGTTGTCGTTGAAGTGGAGCTCCCAGGCGGTCTGGTTCGGCGGCGGCCAGCTCGCGTAGGTCTGGCTCCAGGCGGGATTGCGACCACCGAGCGCTCCGTTGTCCCAGTTGATGCGGACGGGGTCGGACGCCTCGTAGCGAGCGAGCGCCTCCTCGAAGGTCTCGGGCCGTTCGGCGGTGGTCGTCTCGTAGGTGCCCTTGCCCTTCTCCTCGTCCTTGGCGGCCGCGTTCGGGTTCTCATGCTTGGGCACGAACACGGTCTGGGTCTCGGTGACGGTTCCGCCCTGGTAGCTCGCGGGGATCTCTTGCGCGAGGTAGAAGCGCAGGAAGTCGAAGATGTGCGGCAGCACGTGCGGGCCGTAGTACTCACCGTGATCGCCGTTGGCGGCGAGCATGCGCCACTCGAGGCCGGGCCTCAGTCGCTCGATCAGGTTCGTGGCGCGGCTGCCCACCTGCTCGTCCTGCCACGACTCGACGAGCATCGTTGGAACGTTGATGTTCTTGGCGAAGTACCAGGGCGAGCGCTCCTTGAAGAGCTGCCCGTCGTAGTGGTTATAGAGCGCCTTCACGAACGGGTTCTGGGGCGGGTTCGCCAGGTGATCGACGGTGTTGCGCGTGCACTGCGGGTCCAGCTGTCGCCGGTTGAACTGATCCTGCACGGGGGCCTGGTACGGCTCCACGATCCGGCCCGCGCTCCACCCGGCGGCGAACGTCACGTTCATGATCCCGCCGGGGTAAGGGACGTCGCGGTAGAGGTCTCCGAAGACGTGACCGGGCACGATCGCGACCAAGCCCTCGGGGGTCTTCGGCGCCTGCTGACTCTCGTCAACCGTGGGGGTCAAGGGATCGTCGGGGCCGGGCTGGCCGGCGACGAAGAGCTGGGTGATACCCGGATAGGACTTTCCGACCATGGCGATGCGCCCGTTCGACCAGGGCTGCTTCGCCAGCCACTCGATCGCCTCGCGGCCGTCTTGCGCCTGACGGGGCTCGAAGTAGTCGAACTCGCCGCCCGAACAGCCGGTGCCTCTGATGTTGAGACCGATGACCGCGTAGCCCTCGCAGGTGAAGTAGTCGTCCAGGCTGTCCCAGATGTGGAGGCCGGGCTGGTAGCCGGAGTAGTCCATGACCGCGGGCACCCGCCCGCCGCCGGAGATCTCGTCCTTCGGCAGGAAGACCTGGTAGTGCAGCGTCGTCTCGTCGAGCGTGCCCTGGGCCACCGGGATGTAGCCGGTGATGCGCTCCTTGGCGCAGCCGGGGAGGTTGTCGTGCTGGGCCGCGGCCGGTTGGACGTAGGCCGGGAGCAGGGCCCCGATCAAGGCGAGCACGAGCAAGACACGGCGCATACGAGATCTCCTCCGCAGGCGGATGAAAGGGTTTCCCCTCCATTTCGCCGCTAAAAGCCAACCCCCTGCCCGTTTTGGGTTAACTGGTGCACGTCTGGGCGTACTTTTCCAACGTCAGAACGGCGCAGAGAACGTTCACAGGCACCTTCGGTGCGGCTTTACAGGCCACCCTCTCTGGGTTTCGATGCCTCGGAGCAGACCCATGGCCCGGAGGGATCATGAAAGAGCCCGCGATCGGTCGATCCACGCGTCGGAGAGCCGGCCTGGTGGGGTTGGGCTTCGCCATCTCCTATCTCTTCGGACAGTCTGCTCTGGCCTCGCTTCCGCTGGCGCCCACAGGAGACCCAACCGGTCCGGAGGTTGCCCGGTATCTCAGCCAGAACGCAGCAGCAGTCAGACTCCTCAATCTCGTTGTCGCGCTAAGCACCATCTTGCTGATCTGGTTCGGTTACTCGCTGCAGCAAGTGATGGGCTCCATGGCTAGGCGTTCTACAAGAGCCGGTCGACTCCCGGGACCGTCCAGCGTTGCGGCCGCCACCGTCCTCCTTTTCGCCACCGCTCTGGGTCCGATGCTGGGTTACGAATCCCTGTCGCCAGCCGAGGCCAAGACCTTCTGGGAGGTAAACATCACGCTTAGCGTGCTCTTCGTTATCCCGCTTGCGATATTCACTGCTGGTGTCGCCATCGGTTCTCGAGGGCTGGATGTTCCGAGGTGGGTCCGAGCGACGGCCTTCCCTCTGATCCCGATCCTTCTCTTCATCTTTCTCGCATGGCTGAGTATCAAACTGTGGTGCTTGTGGGTTGCAGCGGTCGGCATCAGCCTGCTTCGGGGCCGACGATGGGGTGCCTCAACCAGGCCTTAACGGCTCAGCGCTTGAAGCGCAGGATGTCGATGCCCCGGTGGTAATCGACGGCGTAGGCGATCTCGTCCGTGACCCAGTAGACGGCGCTGGTGGAGCCGGCGTAGGGCAGGAAGTATCCGACCTCCTTGATCTTGCCCTTGGACGACACGTCGATGAAGCGGGTACCGAACTCGAAGAACGCGGCCGCGACCAGGCCCCCGTTGCGGAAGTCCGGGTGAGCTTCGTGCCAGTGAGAGGAGCAGTTGCGGCCGGCAGGGACGTTCCCATCGGTGGGAACGCCGTTGCTCATCCGGTACTCGTCGATCATCGTGAAGCTCTTCGACCTCTTCCACTTCGACGCATCCCAAGTCATGAAGGCGGCGGACGTTTCGCTGCAGCGCACGTTGAAGGTGGTCTCTCCGGCCATCAGAAGGAATCGGTCGCGACCCGCTTGCGGCCAACGCGGGGTGTGGATGAACCGTCCGTCCGGGTTGGCGCCGAGCGCAAGGAGGCGCGGCTTGGCCGGGTTGCTCGCGTCCAGCAGCTGGATGGGTTGCGTCGCGGTGAGCACGACGCCGGGCCGGATCTCTTCGACGTCGTGGCCCCCGTCGGTGACGACGCCCGGCCCATCGCCCCACTTCTCTTTCAGCAACTTCGGAGCGGCCGGGTCGCGGATGTCGATGATGTTTCCATCAGATCCGTACGCGTAGCGGCAGTCCAACACGCAACTGACCGTGTGCTGCGCGGCATCCTCGACGGTCCCGATGATCTGGGGGTTCGTCTTGTCTTCGACATCGACGATGTAGACGGCTCCGGTGACGGTATTCGGAACGACCAGGATCTTGCCGTTCCCGTCGATGTCCTCGCGGCTGAACTGCCACTCCTGAGGCATGGGCAAGACGCCGGTGAGGGCCGGATCTTCCGGCTTGGAGACATCGAAGATCATGATCTTGTTCTGGTCGTTCGTGTAGAAGAACTTGCCGATCAGACGACCGCCCACACCGTTCGTCGACAGCGGGATGTGGCGGATGTGCTCGACGTTGTCGGTCGCGAAGCCTCCGGTCGTCGGGCCCCCGGGGGTTGGCAGAGCGGGGGCCGGCCGGGCTCCGGCGGGGACCATCGAGCCCGCGAGAGCGAGCGCGGTCAGGGCGATGAGGAGTGCTCGGCGAGGTCGCATGGGTTGCTACTTCGTCATGAAAGGTCTGGTTCCTCCGGCCCCCACCGATGGAAGGCGCGAAAAGCGAACGGAGCTTCCGTGCGCACGCTCCAGGCAGGCGGAGATCCGCCCGATAACTGAATCGTGGAAGTCCTCCACGAAAAGGCGAACCCGTCGCGAGGCGGGGGCGCAAAGCCAGGGGTCTCCCTCGAGATCGCCCAGCTGCCGAAGGAAGGAGTGTCCGATGTCCGACTCCCCCGTCAACCCGTGGTCCCGCTCTCGCGGGAAGAAGGTGCTCGTCGTAGACGACGACCCCGACATGAGGATGCTGGTTGCGGTGCTGCTCGGGAACAAGGGGTTCACGGTGGTTGGACAGAGCTCCGACGGAGCCGACGCCGTGCGCGTGTCCTATGAAGAGCAGCCCGACTTCGTCGTGCTCGATCACATGATGCCGAACGTAGATGGGAGGGATGCGGCCAGCTTCATCCGCGCCACCTGTCCGCGCGCATACATCCTTGCGTTCAGCGGCGCGGGCATCACTCACTGCGACTGGGCCGACGATCTCCTCGACAAGAACGACATCACGAAGCTCCCGATCCTGTTGGAGCGCGTCGTGTCGAAGCGGAACAAGATGCTGCCCGCTTAGGGCTACTCGTCCGGGATAGGCACTGCGGACGTCGGCGGTAGCTCTACCCGCCGTCTCATCTCGATCACGGTCCCCTTCGAAGAGGGCTCGATCTCGACGCGGTCCATCAGCTCCTGCACGAGGAAGAGGCCCCGGCCCCCTGGAGACGACCAGCTGGGCAACTCGTCCATCGAGACCTGGGATGGATCGAAGCCGGTTCCCTCGTCGGCGATCGCGACCACCACCCAGGAGCCTTCGGTCGAGCAGCGAAGGCGGACCAAACCGTTGCCGCCCGCGCTCTGCCCGTGGGCGACGGCGTTGGCTGCGGCCTCATCGGTCGCCAGCAAGATGTCGTAGGTCGTTGAGGGGTCCACGCGAAGGTTGGTCAGGAATTCACGCACGAGGCCCCGAAGTTTCGGCACGCACGCGGGCTCGTTCTGAGCCACGAACTCCAGCACTACTTCTCCCCTGCTTGGTGTGCCCGGTCTCCCATGGCTACCCAAGAGGGCCGGGTTCCAACCTCAAGCCAAGCAGAAAGTCACACTTCGCGACAGAAACCCCGCCCAGGGCTCGGTCTGTTCACTCGAGCTAGGCGGGGTTTCAGTGCGGGCGGAGGGACTCGAACCCACAAGCTCTTTCGAGCACCGGCACCTAAAGCCGGCGTGTATGCCAGTTTCACCACGCCCGCGGAGGCCTGAATCCTAAGGGCCGAAAAGCGAGCTGCCTCAGCGCGCCTCGAGATCGTGGCCGCAGGCGCACTTGTAGTCCTCGCCATGCGGACAGGGCTTGAGGATCGTCAGGCGACATCCGCATTCCGGGTTGGTGCAGGTCAGGATCGCTCCGGTCTCGTTGGCCATGGTTCTCCTTTCCGGTCTGTGTCGGAGAGGTTCTTACCCCACTAAGGTCGTCATGTGAATCTCGATTCGGCCCTCTCCTTCGCTCTGGAAGCCGCGGCGCGTGGGGGCCAAGTTGCCATGAAGCACTTCGGCAAGCACGAGCCGCCGAAGCGCAAGACCGACGGGACCTGGGTTACCGAGGCCGATCTGGCGGTCGAGGCCCAGCTCCGCTTGCTGATCGCGCGCTCCTGGCCGGATCACAACATCCTCGGTGAGGAGGAAGGTCTATCGGCGGCCGGTGGGGGCCCGACGGTCCCCGGTGCGCCTACCTGGATCCTCGACCCTATCGACGGGACGCACAACTATATGAACGGCATCCCGATCTGGGCCACGCTGATCGGACTGCGGATGGACGACGCTTTCACGATCGGGGTGTGCCACGCGCCCGCGCTGGGCGAGACCTATGACGGCGGGATCGGACTCGGGGCCCGGATGAACGGCACGGCCATCGCGGCCCGCCGCGTGGAGAGCCTGGCGGACGCGACCGTGCTCTACGGAAGCGTCGAGGCGTTCGGGCAGGGACCCAATCCCGATCTGCTGGACAGGTTGGTGGAGCGCGCCTGGCGCACCCGTGGACTCGGGGATTTCTGGGGTCACATGCTCGTGGCGCGAGGTGCGGCAGACGTGATGGTCGAGCCGGAGCTGAACCTGTGGGACTACGCGGCCCTGGTGCCGATCGCGACAGAGGCGGGCGCTCTCATCACGCAGTTCGACGGCAGCGACCTGAACGACGTTTGCTCGTGTGTGACGGGGGGGCCGGGAGCCCACGAGCAGATCGTGCGGTTGGCTCGCGGACTCCCCTGACCTCCCCGACTGAAGTTAGATCCGGGCCCTCTTAGCCGCTGCTGCAGCTCCGAGGCCGAGCAACGATACGGGCAGCAGCATCCCCGAGCCGGTCTGTCCGGGAGCGTCATTAGCCTCGCATTGAGAACCGGCCTGATCGGCATCTCGGCAGTTCCCTCGTCGAGCGAAGACACCGCTGGCCACAACGGCCCCGCTTGCGTTACGGATCTCGGCTCTGTTGAAACCGGCCAGAGCGCGATCCTGATCACCGCATCCGCTTCTCCCCGAGCCGTCGACCACGAAACCGCAGATGATCTGCACGTTGTTGCCGTTCAGGCTGACCGTGAAGGTGTAGGAGCCCGGAGCGAGGCCCGAGACGTTGACCGTGGAGCTGAACGTGCCGGTTCCTTCGCTGTAGTTCACGATCGCGTCACCGGTTGCGCCCGTCGGCCCCGAAAGCGCTGCCTTGTTGTTGCCGTTGTGCGCCGCGAGAGCGGGGGAAGCCATAGCTCCCACCATCATCAAGATGAACGCGCCTACCGCCAGCCTCTTCATACAGCCCTCCCGAACCTCGGCATCATTGCCCTTCATTCGGGATGCCGGACGGATCTGGATTGGGCGAAACTGGCGCGACCGTTCTGACGTCGGAAAAGCACGCGTGGACGTGCTCCAGTTAACCCAGAACGGTTAGAGGCCTAGCTTGTGGGCCAGGCCTCTGAAGGCCCGGCCTCGGTGCGAGAAGCCGAGCTTCTCGTTCAGGGCGATCTCTCCCATCGTCCGGGATTCCCCCTCCGGGACGAAATGAGGGTCGTAGCCAAAGCCCTGGGTGCCGCGGCCCTCCAGCACGATCGTCCCCTCGCAACTTCCTTCGGCCACAACCTCGTTGCCGTCGGGCGTGACGAGCACAGCAACGCAGCGGTAACGCGCCCGCCGAGCCTGTTCGGGGACGTACTCGAGCTCCTGCACCAGCTTCAGGTTGTTGTCGCGGTCGGTCGCGGCCTCGCCGGCGTAGCGTGCGGAACGAACCCCAGGCGCGCCGCCCAGCCCGTCGACCTCGAGACCCGAGTCATCCGCGAACGCCGGCATACCCGTGGCGATCACGACGGCCCGCGCTTTCGCCAGAGCGTTCTCTGTGAAGGTATCGAAGGGCTCCTCAAGGACGAGGTCGGGCGCGACCTCGTCGATCGGGATCAGCTCGACGCCGGGCAGCAACAGCGCCACCTGCTCGGCCTTGTGTCTGTTGCGCGAAGCGAAGATCGCTCTCAATCCTCGACCGCTCCGAGTGCGCCCTCTTGATGCGCGGTCAGCTGACGGATGCCGTCGGTCGCTAGATCGAGGAGCATGTCCAACTCTTTACGTTCGAAGGCGCCCTGCTCGGCGGTCCCCTGGACCTCCACGATCTTTCCCTGCCCGGTCATCACCACGTTCATGTCGACCTGCGCGGTCGAGTCCTCTGCATAGTTCAGGTCGAGACAAGGAGTGCCGTCGACGATGCCGACCGAGATGGCCGACACCGAGTCGATCAGAGGAGAGGCCGTCAACTCACCGCGATCTTCCAGGGTCGCGAAGGCCTGGGCCAGCGCCACGAAGGCCCCGGTGATCGACGCGGTGCGGGTGCCCCCGTCCGCTTGCAAGACGTCGCAGTCGAGCCAAACGGTGCGCTCGCCGAGAACGCTCATGTCGGTGATGGCCCGCAGCGAGCGACCGATCAGTCTCTGGATCTCCTGCGTACGGCCGGAGGGCCGTCCCTTGTTGACCTCCCGCGGGACGCGCTCGGTCGTGGAACGGGGAAGCATCGAATACTCGGCTGTGACCCAGCCCACCCCACGGCCCTGCATCCAGCGCGGAACGCTCGATTCGAGGGTGGCCGTGCAGATCACCTTGGTGTCTCCCATAGAGATGAGGCACGAGCCCTCGGCGTTGGGCATGAAGCCGAGCTCCATCACCACCGGACGCAGTTGATCCGGCGTCCGCCCGTCGACCCGGCTCATGCCTCGACCCGGATCTTCAGTCCGTCGGTCGCGATCTGAACCTCGCAGTCCCCGGAGGACTTGTGTGCCTCGGTGAGAGAGAGACCCGCGTCCCGCCCCGGGGGCAGATGGGTGAGCACCAGCTTCTTGGCTCCGACGGCTTCCGCGGCGGCGCCGGCTTGCGATGCCGACATGTGTCCCTCCCAGGTCTCGTCGGAATCTTGCAGGGTCGCCTCACACAGGAAGACGTCCGCTCCGGTGGCCACACCCGCCAGATCGCCGCCCGGCCCCGTATCCGAGGAGTAACCCAGCACTGCTCCGTCTTTGGCGATGCGAACGCCCACCGTCTCGGGTGGGTGCGCCATCGAGTGATAGCTGAAACTCGCGCCGGCCACCTCGACCTCGTCTCCCGGAGCGATCGAGTTGAGCAGGAACGACTCGTCGAGCTCCTTCGAAAAACCGGTGATGCGCTCCAGGGTCTCGGCGGGAGCCCACAGCGGGATCTCGGGCAGCCGCCCGTCGGAGCCGTAGCGTCGCGCATGGAAGACCTGGAACAGATCGGTGACGTGGTCGGGATGACGGTGCGTCAACATCACGCCGGCGAGCGATCGGTAGTCGGTGTGGGTGAGCAGGTTGCGCCAGGTGCCAGCTCCACAGTCGAGGAGGACCTGGCCTTCGCCCGTATCCACGAGGTAACCCGCGCAGGCGCGCTCGATCGTGGCATACATCCCGGAAGATCCGAGAACGGTGACCGTGAAGCTCACGACGCCGCCCGCTCGTCCGGGTGGGCCGGCCAGGGACGGTGCTCTACGCGTCCGAACTCGGGCCCCAGGAAGCGGCGGCCGAGCTCGCCGAACGCCTCGCGGTCGCTCGACGCGATGAAGCGGTGGACGGCGGGCTCGCTCGACGTGTTCAAGAGGTCATCGCTCTTCAACTTAGCGAACACTTCGTTCGCCGTCACCTCGGCGCTCGATACGAGCACAACGTCGTCCCCCATGACGTACTGGATCATCCCGGATAGCAACGGGTAATGCGTGCACCCGAGGATGAGCGTATCGACCTCGAGCTCTTTCAACGGAGATAGGTACCCCTCGGCCACCGCCATCAGCTCGTCGGATGTCGTGTCGCCGTTCTCGACGAACTCGACGAAGCGCGGGCACGCCTGCGAGAAGAGCTGAACGTTCGCCCGGGTGACCGCGACGGCGTCGTCGTAAGCGCCCGAACCAACCGTCGCCTCCGTGCCGATCAATCCGATCCTGCGATTGCGGGTCGAAGCCAGAGCCGCCTTCACGCCCGGTTCGATGACACTGATCACGGGCACGTCATAGCGATGCCGCGCCTCTTGCAGCGCGGTCGATGCCGCCGAGTTGCACGCGATCACCAACAGCTTCACGTCTTGCTCGACGAGCATGTCCATGATCTCGAGAGCGAACCTGCGGACCTCGTCGGCCGGCCGAGGGCCGTACGGACACCGGTCGGTGTCACCGAAATAGATCAGGTCCTCGTGCGGCAAGAGATCGATGACGGCACGAGCAACCGTCAGGCCCCCGAGGCCGGAGTCGAACATGCCTATAGGCCGCTCGGCCTCGTCTACCACCACAGCACCTCTTCGACCTGAGCCTCGGCCGTGTCGATGTCTTGCGTCCAGGCTTCCGTCGAGAGGTACTTCCATCCGCCGTCGGGCAGCAAGCACACGACGTCGCCCCCGCTCGAGTCCCGCGCCAGTCGCTCGGCCACCCGTTGCGCGACCCAGATCACGGCCCCCGAGGAGATGCCGGCGAAGATCCCTTCCTTCTGCAGCAACTCTCTGGTCCACAGGATCGAATCCCGAGCCTTGACCTTGACCTTGCCGTCGAGCATGTCCGGGTCGAACAAGGGCGGGATGTAACCCTCGTCGAGAGAGCGCAGGCCGTACACGAGCTCGCCCAACTCCGGTTCCGCGGCCACGATCTTCACGTCCGGGTTGTGTTCCTTGAGCCGGCGACCGTTACCCATCAACGTGCCGCCGGTTCCAAGCCCGGCGACGAACGCCTTGATGCCCGGAACATCTTCGATGATCTCGAGCGCGGTCCCGTTGTAATGAGCGTCCGAGTTCGCCTGATTGCCGTACTGGAACGGCATGAAGTACTTGTCGTCGGCAGCCAGCTCCTGCGCGAGCGCCACCGAACCGTTGGTGCCCTTGGCCCCTTCCGAGAAGACGATCTCGGCCCCGAACGCCTTCAGCAGCTGCACGCGCTCCGCGCTCGCGTTGTCGGGCATCACGGCATGGAAGCGGTAGCCGCGGATGGCGCACACCATCGCCAACGCGATCCCCGTGTTGCCCGAGGTGGGCTCGAGCAGGATCTTGTCCTTGGTCAGCTCCCCGGAGCGCTCGCCGGATTCCACGAGGGCAAGCGCGATCCGATCCTTCACGGAGCCCGTGGGGTTCTCCCCCTCGAGCTTCACCCAGATCCGCACGTCCTCGACGGGACTGAGGCGAGGCACCTCCACCAACGGCGTGTTGCCGATGGTGTCGAGGATCGAGGAGTACCTAGCCACCCGCGACCGAGGGCAGCAGCGAGACGGTGTCTCCGTCGGCCACCTTCGTATCCATCTTCTCCAGGTAGCGAGCATCTTCGTCGTTGACGTAGACGTTGACGAAGCGGTGCAGCTCGCCGTCGGAGGTGAGCACCTGCTCCTTGAACCCCGGGTAACGGGCTTCCAGCTGGTCGACCAGGTCTCTCACGGTCCCGGCCTCCAGGTCCACGGTGGCAGATCCGTCGGTGAACTTGCGGAAAACAGTGGGTATACGAACTGAAACAGCCAATACGGCCTCCTTTCGGGTCATCGTAGTCAACCCTCGACCACGACGGGAACTTCCTCGATCTCGCCGTCGGTGTCGGTCCAGTTGGCCTTGGTGATGCGGAAGGCCCTTATCGAAGGCGGATCCTGAGCCAGCGAGACGATCACGTAGGGCACGTCCTCGCTGGCCATCCGGACGTCGGTGGGCGAAGGGTACGCCTCGGTGTGGGTGTGGGAGTGGAACACGCCGCCCAGCTCCCACCCCTCGTCATCGAGGAGCTTGTAGGCCGCGAACTGTTCCTTCGGATCGAGCGAATAGCGCAGCGGACTACCGGAGGCGTTCGTCATCCTGAACACCTTCACGACGACGCCGTCCTTGGAGGCCAAGATCCCGCAACCTTCGTTGGGACGTTCCTGCCGAAGGTGCTCGACCATGTCGTCGGCGAGCTCCTTCGACATGCGCAGCTCGGTCATTCGGTCACCTCGATCGTGCCGTTGCCCTCGATGGTTCTGCCGATCACGGCGGCGCCTTGGACGCCGCGCGCGGAGAGCTCGGTCAGAAGTGCGTTGGTCTCGGTCGGATCCACGGCTATCAACAAGCCTCCGGATGTCTGTGCGTCATAAAGGACCGCGCTCTCTGGCTCGTCCAGACCGGGCGCGGTCACGGCGGGTGAATGTGACTCGCGGTTGCGCTTGCTTCCGCCGGGCAGCACCCCCGCCGCGGCGAGATCGAGAGCTTCTCGCACGACAGGTATCTGGCCGAAGCGCAAGAGGGCCGAGACCTCTCCGTTCAGCATCTGCAACAGGTGCCCGATGAGCCCGAAGCCGGTGACGTCGGTTGCGGCGCGAACCCCGAACTCGACCATCACCTCGGCGCTCGTGCGGTTCAGTTCGGCCATGATCTCCGTCACGCGCTCGGTGAGCTCTGGCGTCGCCTTGCCCTCCTTGATCGCGCTGGAGACGATCCCCATTCCCAGAGGCTTCGTGAGGATCAGATCCGCGTCGACGCCGGCCCCCACCTTCCTGACCACTTGGTCGGGATCGACCAACCCGGTCACGGCGAGGCCGAACTTCGGCTCTGGATCGTCGACGGAGTGGCCTCCGACCACCGACACCTCCGCGCTCTCGCAGGTCTCTCCGGCCCCCTCGAGCACCCTGCCCAGCACCTCGAAGTCGAGCGAGCGGGGCCACCCGACCAGGTTGAGCGCCGTCACCGGTCGCGCACCCATCGCATAGATGTCGGAAAGGGCGTTCGCCGCCGCGATCCGGCCCCAGGCGTGAGGGTCGTCGACCACCGGGGTGAAGAAATCGACGGTCTGCACCATGGCGAGATCGGGCGCGACCCGATAGACCGCCGCGTCGTCGGGCGTGTCGAGTCCCACCAGGAGAGCCGGATCGGTGGAGGTGGTCTTCACGTGGCGCATGACCTGCGCCAACTCGTCGGTGCCGAGCTTGCAAGCTCAGCCGCCGCCGTGCGAGTAGCTCGTAAGCCGGATCTCCTCGCTCACCTCTCACCTCCTCTCGGTCTCACCTGGGCACCCCGCCGTTCTGATGCCGTAAAAGCACGTCCAGACGTGCTCCAGTTAACCCAGAACGGGGGGCAATCCTTGCAGAGAGGTGGTCGGAGGCCCTGCGGTGGTGGGACGATGGGGGGTGTGAGCCCTAGCGAGCAGGATCCGCCCAGGCAGATCGAGGCGCTGCAGGAGCGGCAACGGCTGCTGGAGCGCCTGGTCCGGATCCAGCGGTCGGTGTCCCATCGAGCTCCGCTCCAGGAGGTCATGGACGCCATCACCCAGGGGGCCGTCGAGCTCCTCGGTGACGAGATCGCCGGCATCCGCCTGATCGACCCCGAGGACCCGGCCTACGTCAACCTCGTCTCGGTCGTTGGGGTCACCCCCCAGCAGTTCGAGGCACTGAAGCGCGGCCCTGTGGGCGAAGGCGCTGGGGGCCGCGCTGTCGCGGAGAACCGGCTGGTGATAATCCACGACTACGAGCAAGCCCCCAGCGGGGTGCCCGTGCTAGCGGCCGATCGGCTGCAAGCCGCCATGGCCGCTCCGGTGCGGGAGGGTGGAAAGGTCGTAGGCAGTCTCGTCGTCGGCAGCCACAAGCCGGACCGCAAGTACAGCCTCCAGGAGCAAGAGGCCCTGTTGTCGCTCGCGGAACACGCCAGCCTGGCCCTCACCGACGCGAGAAGTGTGGAAGCCATGCGCGAGGCGCAGCACGCGAAGGACATGTTCCTCGCCATGGTCTCGCACGAGTTGAAGACTCCCCTCACGGTGATCATGGGCACGCTCAGGACGTTTCAGAAGCACGCGGCAACGATGCGCCCGGAGCTGCGAGACGAGATGCTCGACAGCGCATTCGACCGGGGCCGCGAGCTGGAACGATTGATCGACCGCCTGCTGCAGGGTTCGCGAGCCGAGCTCGCGGGCTTCAAGCAACACATCTTCCTGCCCGACCTGATCGCCGAAGCCACTCGTGGCTTCCACCAGATGACCCGACTGCGCATCGAGGAGGTGCCGGAGGTCTTCATCTACACCGACTCGGTGGCGGTGCAGAAGATCATCGGCATCCTCCTGGAGAACGCGGTCTCTCACTCTCCGAAAGGAAGCGAGATCTACGTCCACGCGCAGCTCGAACAGGTCGAAGCTTTGATCACGGTGACGAACGACGGCACCCTGCCCGAGGGCCTGGACCACTCGACGCTCTTCATGCCGTTCCACAGGGGGCCGAACGTCCACTCTTCGGGAGTCGGTCTGGGGCTCTACATCGCTTCGCGTCTCGCCCTCTCGAGTGACGGCAAGATCAGCGCGAGCTCGGCTGCGGGGAAGGTAAGTCTCACCCTGAGCCTGCCGTTGCCAACCGCCGAGCAAAGGGCGCAGGCGGAGGCAGCTCTTGCTCCAGACGGCCCGGACGACCTCCACGCGAACGCCCCGGAGATCTCGACGACCGACGGCTAGCTCAGTCGCGCCACTCCACGCCGGTCACTCCCGGCAACGCGTGCAACGCGGCACCTAACTGATCTCCCGTCGCGGTGGGGAGCCTGATATCCGCCACCACGTGGCGCTCGCCGGATTCGTCGGAGTCGATGCGCATCGAGTGGACGTGACCTTGATGGGCTTCGATCGTCGATGCGAGCTGCGCGAGGTCGGCACCCGGGTCCAGGTGGACCACGAAGCGGTGGTAGCCGCGCTTCAACTTCGGGAAGACGATGCGGCCGAGCTTCTTCAGCCCGTAGAGGGCGGTCACGGCACCGATCGTGGTGAGCACCGCGCCGCTCCAGTAGCCGAGCCCGACGGCCACGCCTATGGCAGCGGTGACCCACAGCGCCGCGGCGGTGGTCAGCCCCTTCACGTTCAGCCCCTCCCGGAGGATCGCCCCTGCGCCGAGGAAACCGATGCCGCTCACGACCTGGGCCGCCACTCGGGTGGGGTCGAAGTTGATGTCGTCTGCCGCGAACTCCGAGACGCCGTAGGCGCCGACCACCGTGAAAAGCATCGCTCCCAGCGACACCAAGATGTGCGTTCGGAACCCGGCCGGCTGGTCCGAGAACTCCCGCTCGAAGCCGACGAGCCCCCCCAGCACGATCGCGGCCAGCACCCGAAGAGCGAGCTCCTCCAGCGTCAGCTCGGGTAGACCGTCCATGGGGGCCGAGGATAGTCCTTAGCCCCTGACGGTGATCTCGCCTCGCATCCCGTAATCCCAGTGAGAGGGCAGGTGGCACCCGAACAAGAGGTCCTCGTCGCTGGTGAACGTGTAGGTCGTTACGGCTTGATCCTGCGCACCGATCGAGACCTCTCCCGGTTTGCCTCCGTGGTGAGGTTCGGTGCCTTCCTCGTGCAGGTCCTGCACCGCCTGGTCCCCAACGATCAGCTCGTGGTCGATCGGGTCGTGATTGCGCACGACGAACCTCACGGTCTCACCACGTTCGACCGACACGCGGGCCGGAACGAAGCGCGAGTGCTCGATGTCCAACACGACCGTTCGCACGCCCGCCGACGCCGGCGCGCACGAGGCGATCAGAGCCACGGCGCTCGCGACGAACACCAGGCGCTTCATGTGCGTTCGAGCGACCGCGTGATGACGATGAACGCACCGAGTCCTCCGAGGATGGCGATCACCCAGGGAACAGGTGAGACGTCGCGCGGCACTTCGGGCAAGGTCAGTGGAGGCTCCAGTCCTGCAGCCACCGGAGACGGCTCGCTCCTGCCGGTCGCGTCTATCGCCAGGTCATGCTTCAACTCGCCGGCCGTCGTATCGATCCGGATGTAGCTGAACCACATATCGGAGGCCGGTATCCACTCCATGCCCTTGTCCGATCGGAGATCGCTGAGGAGCAACTCGTTCACTCGCTCGTCACGCTCGAGGATCAATCCGTTCTCGCTCCCTGCCCCCGCCGGCTCGGGCAGCATCTGAGGCACGGCCTCGGTGAGGAGGAAAACGTCGGCCTCGACGCGAGCGTCGTCACCGAGGCCCAGGCCGAGGATGCGCAGCGGGACCCAGGGGTCGGGTGTCGGGATCGTGAGGTGGACCGGGGTTCCATCGCCCACGTTCTGGTTCCTCTCGGCGGCCTCTGCGGGATCGAACCGGGCGGCCATGAACACCGGGCTGCGTTGGGCGTAGAAGTCGAGCACCTCGGGCGCGTCCGGGGTGAGCGAGAACCCGTTGTCTTTCGCCCACTGCCCGACCTCGTCCCCGCCGCCCTTCAGGATCGTGATGTCGAGAGCCTCGATCTGGGTCTCCATGATCACCTCGGCCCCCGCGGCGTCGCTCACGGCCGAGTTTGCGAAGACCGCATCGCGCACCGGGGGCGCCACCTCCTGCACCAGGCGCTGCAAGGTCCAGTCGCCGGCGCGTTCAACGTCGGATGGGATGCCCGGCAACGGGACGATAGAGCCGAACTCGGCGCCGCCTCCCGCGAACTCGAACGACGTGACGTAATGCTCGACGCCGTCCACGTAGCCGACCATCGTGGTGGTCTTCAAGAGACTGACGGTCCCGTTGGGATTGACCAACCCACCACAGGCCAGCGCGGGCCCAGCCGTCAACACCAGGATCAGGAACGCGATCGCCAGGGCTCGAGCCGCCGTCCTCATAACGCACCTCCATCCGTCCGCCGTCACACTTCAGACGGAAGGAAGCGGTGCTGGGTTCCCCGCTTGGCGGGGTTTCCGGGGGCCTCCATGTTCTTCTTGCGGGATGGAGGTCCCTTTCGCTCGCTACCTGCCAGCGCTGCGCGCTCTCAAAGAGAACGCGGTGAGAGACCGCGTTACGGGCCTGGCGGCGGAGATCGCCTTCTTCGGTGTGCTCGCGATCTTCCCGGGTTTGCTCATGATGACGGCCGCACTTGGAACGGCGGAGACCCTGGTTGGTAGCAACCTGGCGATCCAGTCGAAGAGGCGGATCGTCGAATTCCTCGATCTGATCCTCACCGACGAGGCAGCCGGTGCGATCGGTGCGGTCGAAAGCCTTTTCGAGCAGACGCGGCCCAGTCTGCTAACCGTCGCCTCTTTCTTCGCCTTGGTCGGCCTGTCCCGCTCGTTCGGGGTGGTGGTCGGCGCGCTGAACCTAGCCTACGGTGGCAGCGAGAAACGGTCCTGGTTGCGTCGACGTCTGCTGGGGCTGGGCCTCTCATTGGGAACCCTGCTGCTCGTTCTGGTAACCCTGATCCTGGTAGTCGTCGGTCCGCTGTTCGGGCGCGGCCCTGAGATCGCTGAGATCTTCGGCTTGGATACGGCATTCGTCGTCGCATGGTCGGTCCTGCGATGGCCGGTCGCGTTCCTGATGTTGGTGGCGTGGGCGGCGACCCTGTTCCATCTCGCACCATGCAAGCCGTTGCCGCGTTGGAGGAACGAGCTTCCCGGGGCGGTCTTCACCTCGGTGCTGTGGCTCGTCGTCTCGCTGGGCCTGAACATCTACCTGCGCCTGGCAGCCGACGCGAACCCGGTCTTCGGTGTGCTGGGCGGCGGGCTGATCCTGCTCGTCTGGCTCTACCTGCTCAGCGTGGCGTTGCTCCTGGGAGGAGAGCTGAACCCGATAGTGGCTTCTTACGTGCAAGCGAGATCGCTACCCGCCAGACAACGAGGAGCCACCGAGAAGGCGTCCAGGGCTAGACCAGGAACGAGACCCGAGGCGCTAGCGCGAGCGCCTCTGGACCCGGAAGGAGTCCCACACCGTTCTCCCGGCGAGGTGATCGACGGTCTCGCTCCAGAGGGCCCGGGTCCGGTATCGCTTCCCTGCCGGGAACGCCTCGTGGATGTGCGAGAAGCGCCCCCTGCGGGTCGTGCTCGTCCTCTGCATGTCATAGGCCTGCCAGGTGTCGTTGCGGAACACCTGGGTCTCGAGACGGATGACCTCTCGCACGGTGGACGGCTGGACCCTCCCGGACATGGTGACGGACTGGCCCCCGAGGAACTCCTGGCCCTCCACCGAGAAGGTGACCTGGGCCGGCGGCAGCTCCCCGGCAGACACCGGCGCCATCGTGGCCCCAAGGGCCGAGATCGCTCCCGCGATCACTACCTTCTTAAGCCAGGTGGAGATACCCATCCTCGTCCCTTCCGTCGCCCGCCAGTGGTCGCCCCTCCCAACATAGTCAGCCTTCCGCCCATTTCAATAGTGCTTTCTACTGATATCGGGCGGTAGAAGATGGATTGACCGCGGGCAGTCGCTTAGCGTTCGGTTGTGCGAGCGTGCCCGAACTGCCAAGAAGACAATCTGCCCTCTGCGAAGTTCTGCCAGAGCTGCGGGGCGAAACTCGAGGCTCAAGAGACCGTCGAGGTTCGGAAACTGGCCACCGTCGTGTTCTGTGACGTCACCGGGTCCACCGCTCTCGGCGAGAAGTTGGACCCCGAGGTTCTTCGACGATTGATCACCCGATACTTCGAAGACATGCGCGTGGTGCTTACGCGTCATGGAGGAACGGTCGAGAAATTCATCGGCGACGCGGTCATGGCGGTCTTCGGCGTGCCGGTGGTCCACGAGGACGACGCTCTTCGGGCGCTAAGGGCGGCTCTCGAGATGCAGGAACTCGTCAAACAGATCGTGACCCCTGGAACGGATGAAACCGGAGCTCTCCAGGTGAGGATCGGGGTCAACACGGGCGAGGTGATCGCTGGAGACTCTTCCGCCGGCCACGGCTTCGTCTCCGGCGACACGGTGAACGTCGCAGCTCGTTTCGAACAGGCCGCCGAGCCTGGGCAGATCCTCATCGGGGAGAGCACCTACCGCCTGGCTTCGGACTTCATAGAGGCAGATCCAGTGCCCCCTCTCGATTTGAAGGGGAAGTCCCAGCCGATGCGTGCCTACGCGCTGCGGGCAGTGAAGTCACAACGCACGGCTCTCACCAGGACGGCCGCCGAGCTGGTCGGACGTTCCGAGGAGCTGACGCAGCTAACCAACACCTTCTCTGAAGTGGTCGCCACCGGGACGCCCCGCTGGGTGTCCGTAGTGGGAGATGCCGGCGCGGGCAAGACGGCATTGATCGACGCTTTCCGAAGCGCCATCGAAAGTACCGGACGGGTCCTCGTCGGCCGCTGCCTCTCCTACGGGGAGGGGATCACGTTCTGGCCCATCGCGGAGGCGGTGAAGGAGGCCGCGGGCATCGTCGAACTCGACGGGTCTCGAGGCGAGGCGGCCGAACGACTGGCGCAGTTCGTGGGAGAAGCCCCCGACCGGGAGCTGTTGGTGCCCCGCCTGAGTGCGGCGTTGGGACTCTCCGACGACGTGGTGGGAGCCCAAGAGGTGATGTGGGCGGTGCGCGGCTTGTTGCAGCACATGGCTCTGCAGAGCCCGATCGTTCTCCTGATCGACGACATCCACTGGGCCGAGCCCACCCTTCTCGACCTGGTCGAGTACCTGGCGACCTTCATGCAGGACGTACCCGTACTACTCCTCACGGTGGGCCGAGGGGACCTCCTGGAGAAGCGTCCCGAATGGCTGGCCCGAACAGCCGTGATCCACATCCAGCCCCTGGGCCAGGACGATGTGAAGAAACTCATGCGCAAGATCTTGAAGGACGACATGATCCCAGCCCAGGTCGAGAGTCGCGTCCTGGAAGCCGGACAAGGCAATCCCCTGTACGTGCAGGAGATCCTCAAGATGATGCTCGAACAGCGACTCCTCGAGCAGGTCGACGGTCGCTGGCGAGCCACTGCGGAACTGGAGGACTTCGAGGTGCCCCGGACGATCCAGGCCCTCCTCGCAGCTCGCCTGGAGCGTTTGCCCCATGAGGAGAGAGCTGTCGTGCAACGAGGATCCGTCATCGGGAAGGTCTTCTGGTTCGGCGCCGTCAGCGCTTTGACGACCGAGGAATTGCGACACGACATCGGCCGTTACCTGCAGTCGCTCGTACGGAAGGATCTTCTGGAGCCTCAATCCTCCGAACTTGCCGGGGAAGACAGTTTCCGTTTCGAACAGACCCTTATGCGGGACGCCGCCTACGGAGCTCTTCCGAAACAACATCGAGCAGAACTACACGAAAAGGTAGCTGCATGGCTGATCGAGCGAGCCGGTGACCGAGTACGCGAGTACGAAGATGTCCTCGGTCACCACTGGGAACAGGCCGTCCTCTTGCGACGGTCTCTGGGGGACGAAGACGAGCACACCGAGCTCTTGGCGCGCCAAGCAGGCGAGGTCCTAGGTCGATCGGGCAGACGGGCATTCGCATCGGGGGACCTCCCGGCAGCCGTTGGGTTCCTTAAACGCTCCGTCGCCTTGTTGCCAAGAGGCGCGACCGAAACGTTGGAGCTGCAACTCGACCTGTCATCGGCTCTCGCCGAGAGCGGCGAATTGAGAGCGGCCCGTGCCGTGACCGACGAGGTTCTAGCAACGGCCACGGAATCCCAACTGAGCGTTCTCGCCGCCCGTGCTCGGCTGCAGGCATCCTCCATCCGTTCGATGACGGATTTCTCGGAGTGGATGGAAACGGCTGGTGAAGAGCTTCCCGAGCTCCTTGCGCAACTGACCGAACTGGGAGATGAACTGGGGCAGGTGCGTGCTTTGCAGCTATTGGCCGACTACCACTGGGACAACCTTCGCACCGCGAAGGCTCAGGAACTCCTATCGCAAGCCCTTCCTATGGCTAGGAAGATCGGAGACAGGGTCGAAGAGGGCAAGATCGAAGGCTTCTTGGCTGCTGCGGCCTTCTGGGGGCCGATGCCGGTCAACGAGGCGATCCAGCTCTGTACGTCGATCAGCTCGGCGCGATTGGACGACCGGCTACTCCAAGCGAAATGCATGCGAAGCCTTTCCGCCCTCCACGCGATGAGAGGCGAGTTCGATCAGGCTCGCGAGATGGCTGCGTTAAGTCGAACGCTGCATATGGAGCTCGGCCAACTGCTCTCGCTCGCCCACTCCTCTCAATACTTCGGATTGGTGGAGATGATGGCCGGCGACTACGACTCCGCGATCGCCCTTCTGAAGGAGGGGCTGGACGCGCTCATCGAGATGGGTGACGAGGCCTTCTCCTCTACCCAATCTGCGCTGCTCTCGCGCGCCCTACACTCGGCAGGAAGGCTCGACGAGGCCTACGAGATGACCTTGAAGAGCGAGCAGACGGCCGACCCAGCGGAGGCGCGTTTGTCGGAGGCGGAGTGGGGCCCTACTCGCATGCGGGTTCTGGTCGCGCGGGGACAGATGCAGGAAGCCGCCAAGCTAGGAGAGCGCGTCGTCGAAGCCGCTCAGGTCGTCGAAGACGTGATCTGTGCGGGGAACTGCCTCACGGCCGTGGCCGAGCTCTTCGAGCTGGCCAAGCAGGCAGATCAGGCGCGGACCTTCTATTCGGACGCCCTCGCCATCTATGAAGCCAAGGGGGCCCTGCCGCTCGCCGTGGAGGTGCGGGCGAAGCTGGAGGCTCTGTGACCGTCGACTAGCGCGAGCGACGATCCAAGCGCTTGCGTTTGGCAAGCAGGCCCGCCAGGGCTGCGGCCGCCCCCGCGAAGAGCACCTTCTTCTTCCCACCATCCGTCTTCTTGCGTCCCATGCTGGCCCCCTGTTCACTATCGTCTCAGGGGTGCAGCATGAGGGGCAAGATCCGAAATGACAAGGGGCTTGACCGCGGCCCCCCGGCGGGTCAGCCTTTGCACATGGCTCAGGTAGACGCGGCGGCCCTCGGCGGGGTCCAGCTCTTCACGGGATTGACCGAAGATCAGCTGGCCCAGCTTGCCGAGGGGGCCACGATCCGTACGGTGGAGGCGGGCGCTCCCCTCTTCCTGGAGGGCGATCCCGGCTCCTCGCTCTTCATCTTGATCAAGGGCCTCGTGAAGATCGTGCGGGCGAGCGAGCCCGACACCACCCTCACCACGATCGAGCCGGAGGGCGTCTTCGGCGAGCTCGCGGTCTTGAACTCTGCCCCCAGGTCGGCCTCGGCGATAGCGATCGACAGCTCCGAGCTGATCGAGATCGGCAAGAGTGCTCTCGACGCCGTGCTCGACTCCGACCCGCAAGCCTCGCGCCGCATGCTGGGCTCGTTGGCCAACTCGCTCACGCTCGCTCGAGAGCAGGTTGTGTTCCACAACCGGGTGCTCGACGAGAAGGTGCGCGAGCGAACCGAAGAGTTGCGTGAGACGCAACTAGAGGTCATCCGGCGCCTGGGCCAAGCCGCAGAGTTCCGCGACGACGACACCGGTTTGCACATCACGAGGATGAGTCGGTTCTCCGCCCGCCTGGCGATGGAGGCAGGCATCGGCATCAAGGAATGCGAGGCGCTGCTGCACGCGGCCCCCATGCACGACATCGGAAAGATCGGCATCCCAGACCACATCCTGTTGAAGCCGGGGAAACTCGAAGACGAAGAGTTCGAGATCATGAAGACTCACACGACGATCGGGGCCGAGCTGCTGTCCGGGAGCAACTCGCAGGTGATGGAGCTCGCCCGGGGCATCGCTCTGGCGCATCACGAGAAGTGGAACGGTAGGGGTTACCCGAACGGCCTCGCCGGTGAGGACATACCTTTCCTCGCGCGGGTGTGTGCGATCTGCGACGTCTTCGATGCCCTGACCTCGGAACGCCCTTACAAGAAGGCCTGGACGCCGGAGGACGCTTTCGACCTGCTGCGCAAGGAGGCCGGGCAGCACTTCGACCCGAATCTGGTCGAGCTGTTCCTGCGGATCGAGGACGAGATCAGAGTCCTGATGAAGGACCGAGATGCACTGCTCGCCTGGACGCCGCAACTGGTCGTCGAGCGGCGCGCCGCGCTCGAGGCCGCTCAACCGGAATGAGCCAAGATCTCGGAGCGGCCGAGGACATCTACTTCCTGCGAGATGCGAGCGCACGGGGCCGGACGCGCGTTTTGGAACGCACCGAGTTGATGACGTTTCCTGCCGGATCCATCGTGTTCCGGGAGGGCGATCCCCCCGACCATCTCTACGTCGTCTCCGAGGGCGAGGTCGACGTGCTTTGGGTAGCCCCCGACGGAACCGAGGAGGTGCAGCGGACACTCGGCCCGAGTCGCGTGCTCGGCGAGTTGGGCATCCTCGGCGGACACGCTCGAACGGCGACCGCTCGCGCCGCGGAGGACGCCTCGCTGTGGGCGATCGAGCGGGAGGCCTTCCTCGAGCTCTACGAGAACGAGCCCTCGGTCAGCCTTGCGATCGCCCAAGCCATGGCCGCCTATCTGCTCGATGCCGACGTGGTTGCCGAGGATCTCCTGTTCCTCAATCTCGAGGGCCGGGTGGCCAAACGCCTCCTGGGTTTCCTGAACGCCGAAGGCAGCGGCGTCCACCCCGTCACGGGCACGGAGCAGATGAGTCAGGAAGAGGTCGCCGAGACCCTTCAGCGCATGGCGAGAGCCCTGGCAGAGCCCGATCAGCTGTACAGACACATGGATCGGCTGGCTCTCCTCGCGGGGGGCAGCCGAAGGGCCGTGGGGGCCATCCTGGTGGATATGCAGCGGAGAGGGATCCTGATCAGCGCCGAAGGCGACCTGATCGTGATCGACCTCCCAGGCCTAGAGGAACTCGCCCGCCCGCACTAGCCGATCCTGTCCACCACCTCGCAACTGGCGCTGACCCTGTCGGATCCGTCGGCGATCACCTCGTCGGTGCCTTCAC
>JBKHXK010000032.1:0-27189 GCA_046566065.1 Actinomycetota bacterium
GCAATCTGCTGAGCAACGCCCTCAAGTTCAGCTCGCAGGAGGCGGAGGTCACCATCGAGCTCGAGGAAGCAGAGGGGTCCGCGATCGTCAGGGTCTCGGATCGCGGCATCGGCATCCCATCCGACGAGATCCCGAAGTTGTTCGAGCGCTTCTTCCGTGCGTCCACCGCGGGGATAACAGAGGGAACTGGGCTCGGCCTCTCGATATCGAAGGAGATCGTCGAGGCTCATGGAGGTTCGATCGAGGTCGTGAGCGAAGAAGGGGCCGGAACCACCTTCACGATCTCTCTGCCTCTCGATCCGAACGATTAGTCCGGTTCGCCCGAAGGATCCCCCAGCGCGTCGCCCGTAGTCGCTGGTTCGCTTCCCCTGCACTACGTAATCTTACGTAGGAAGCGATACGCGAATGTAGAAGCGCGTGGATGGAGGGTTCGCTTTTGCGGCTCGAATGGTGGGTGAAGTGGGTGATCGTTTTACTCGTTGCCCTGGGCCTCGTGTATATCTCCGTCGCATCCACTGCCTTTGCGGGAAAACCCACACAGGGCGCATACACCTTTCAGCGCACGAAGTCTCCTGCCGGCACCCGCGTACTGGACAGCACGGGGAAGTGGGTCGCCTCTTTCACCGACGGCTCCCGGACGGTCGCCCTGCGCGGGCCCACTCGCATCTTTTCCGAGGCCACCACGCCGTACTCAGTCACGCACTCGACCTGGATCCGTTTGCTGTCCGAACCTTTTACAGGAACGGTCGACCAGGGGTGGTTGACGCAGTCGCTGGCGGACCCTTCGCTCGACGTGCTGGGTGTAGCCATGCAGTACGTGGCTGGCGCCCCCGACGTCCTGGACAACGGGCTTCGTATCGCCGGCGACGCGAGTTTCGGCCCCCTCCTCGCAGACGGCACGCGTCAGGAAGGCTCCGATTTCAATGACTATCTGGGTGTTTCTTGGGACTACCCCTCCACGACGGATCACCCGGAACTCGACCAACTAGGAAGCCTCGACTGCTCTGGTTTCATGAGGATGGTGTGGGGTTATCGAAGCGGACTGCCCCTCGCCCTAGAGCCCAACGGGCTAGAGCTTCCTCGCCGGGCGGTGCAGATGCATGCCTCCGCTCCCGGGGTCATCGTGATTCGCAACACCGGCACCCAGGTCGTGGATCTGGCGAAGTTGCAGATCGGCGATCTCGTCTTCTTCGATGCTGCCACCGATGATGGGACCGCGATCGATCACGTCGGTATGTTCCTGGGGGTCGACTCGGGAGGGCACCACCGGTTCATCTCGAGCCGGAAGTCCATCGACGGACCCACTCTCGGCGACTATGCCGGACGCTCGACCCTGAACGGAACCGGTCTCTACGCCAAGGCGTTCCGGGCCACCCGCCGTCTCTAGGATCTAGACGAAGCCGAGGGCCGACTTCGCCAGAGGGTCCATCTTCTCGGGCGTCCAGGGCGGGTACATCACGAGCTCGGTCGTGACCTCGCCGATGCCCTCGATCTCGGCGGTGGCAGCCTTGATCTCTTCATCGATCATGGGGCCGATCGGGCAGCCCATCGTGGTCAGTGTGAACTCGACCTTCACGTCGTTGTTCTCCTCGTTGATGAGGATGTCGTACACGAGGCCCAGGTGATAGATGTCGATACCGAGCTCGGGATCGTTGACGGTCTTCAGGGCCGCGACGACCTGCTCTCTTATCTCTTCTTGGGTAGCCATCTCCCTACTGTAGACGCCGGGCCCTGCCTGGGTATTCCCGCTACCATCTGAGCCGATGAGTAGCCAACGCAAGCTCGCCAGGTCCCGCACCGATCGCAAGATCGCAGGTGTGGCCGGGGGCATGGCGGAGTACTTCGGCATCGACTCCACGATCGTCAGGATCCTGTGGGTCCTCGTCGCCCTGCCTGGCGGGCTGAGCATCATCTTCTACTTCATCCTGTGGGCACTTCTGCCGGAAGGCGACGCTCTGCCAGATGCGGTCGCGATAGCCGAGGAGCGCTACGCCCGGGGCGAGATCAGCGCAGAAGAGCTGGCGCAGATCCGCCAGGACCTGAGGAGCTGACCCTGGGCTGGGAGTGGGGATTCGGCTTCTTCGGTGCGGCTCTCAGCATGGCCGTGATGGTCGCTCTGGGCTTGATCCTCGTCGCGGTACTGGTGTGGATCGTCTCCAACGGCTCTCGCCACGAAGGACGTGGTTCCGGGCTACGCGTGCTCGATGAGCTCTACGCCGGCGGCAAGATCACCCGCCAGGAGTACCTCGAACGTAAGAGGGTTCTGACCGGACGTTAGAGGTCCAGGCCTAGGAGTCTAGCGGCGTTGTTGATGAGGATGTCTTCTTCCTTGTCGCCTAGGGCCATCTCGTCGAACTCGTCGAGGATCTTGCCGGGGTCGAGCATGGGGTAGTCACTCCCCCATACCGTCCGGTCTGACAAACGGCCGCGGGCGTCGCGCTTGACCTCGGCCGGGATGTACTTCGGGCGCCACGCGGACAGGTCGACCCAAACGTTCGTCTTGTGCAGCGCGCTGGACAGCACCTCGAGGTGCCACGGGTATCCGAAGTGCGCCATCACGACGGTCAGTCCGGGATGGCGCGCCGCGACCATGTCCATCAGCATCGGCCGCCCGTAGTCGAACGCGATGCCGAAGCCGCCCGGAACCCCGGCCCCCAGGCCCGTCTGACCCACGTGAGCGACGATCGGCAGCGAATGCTCCTCGCACTTCTCCCATAGCGGCGTGTACTTGGGGTCGTTCGGATAGAACTCCTGGACCTGCGGATGAAGCTTGAGCCCCCGGAGCCCGAGCTCGGTGACGGCGCGCTCCAGCTCTTCGACATGATCGGGCTTGTGAGGATCGACGCTGGCGAAGCCGAGGAACTGCTCGGGATAGGCGCGCACGATCTCGGCCACACGGTCGTTGGTGAGCGGCGGGAGGCCGGTCGCGGTCTCCGCGTCCCACGCGAGCAGGACGCCGAACAGGTCCCAGTCCTTGTACTCCTGCGCCATCTGCTCGACGGTGCGCACACGCACCTCGTGGCGGAAGTACTTCTGCGTGACCTCGAACATCGGACCGATCGAGCCCTCGAGCCATTCAGCGGTAGAGACGTGAACGTGGAAGTCGATGGCGCGAGGCAAGGTTCCCCCTAGAGACGAGCGATAGGTGGCCGCACCCTAACTAACGTCGAGGAGCATCTGCTTGAGGCGAGCGGCCATCGCGGGCGGGTCGCCGGCCTCGGTGATCGCTCGCACGACCACGATGCGGCGTGCGCCCGCCTCGATCGTCGCCGGCAGCGTCTCGGGACTCATCCCGCCGGTCACGAACCACGGAAGCGGGATGGTCCCGGCCGCGTGCCGCACGAGCTCGAGACCGGTCCCAGGCCGCCCCGGCTTCGTCGGCGTCTCGTTGACCGGACCGACCGCGACGTAGTCGAGCAGGGTCCACAGCTCCGCGGTCGCGTCGACCTCCTCGGTGCTATGCGTCGACAGACCAACGATCTTGTCCCCCACGAAGCCTCTGGTCGCTTCCACCGGCAGGTCGTTCTGACCGACGTGCACCCCGTCTGCGCCCATCGTGACGGCGATGTCGGGCCGGTCGTTGACGATGAACGGCAGTCCGGCCTCGCGACATGCCTCCATCAGAGGGACTCCCACCCGGAGGATGTCACCGGCCTCCATGTCCTTCTCGCGCAGTTGCAACACGTCGACCCCGGCATGCTTCAGGTCGGCGGCCATGTCCGCGACGTCGCCCGTCGCGATACGAGCCGGCGTCACCAGATAGAGAAGCGCGTCGTCGAGTCTCACAGCACGAGGGCCGTCGGCCCGTCGTCACCGAGGTCGCGCCAGTCCTCGTCCGGGTCCTCTCCTACCTCGCGCTCGTACTCCTTCATGCGCTCGGCGATCTCGCGCATGCCTCCAGGCACGCGGAACACAGCGATCCCCACGAGCACGTACGGGGTCAGGTCGGTCAGGACCTCGTACCAGCGCTTGTCCAAGAGGCTCGAGACTGCGATCCACACGATGACGAGTCCGGCCAGGACCTCGGCCACGACCCGGTGGGAGCCGCGCTCGGCCCCTTGCTCGAAGCGCTCGCGCATCAGGCGGACGGCCAGACGGCCCTTCGTCCGACGCAGTCGCTTCCAGGTCGGGCGAGAGGGGTAGAAGCGCCGCCAGCCTTCGACGAAGCCCAGAGCGAGCACCGCGACGAGGGCCGCGATCAGTCCCGTGGTCATCCTCGAAGAGTAGTGCCGTACGCGAAAGAGGAGCCCGAAGGCTCCTCTTTACGGTCCTCTAGGTATCGCTAGCTGGTCGAGTACTTGAAGGTCGCGTTCGCTCCATCGGTCAGGCAGACGAAGGCGATCGGGAATCCTTCGGGCACCACACCCTCCTCGCCGCCCGGCCCCGTCGTCTCGTAAGGCTGGTTGGCCGGGGCAGTCGTCGGGTCGGTCGGGTCACCCAGGTCCATGTAGAAGGAGATGTCTACGCCCGCACCGTCAGAGACCTCGAGCTTGAACGGCCTGCCCGCCGTCTTGGGGTCTACATCGAAGGTGTAGCCGAGGATCTCGTTCGGTCCACCCGCGATCATCAACGTGCGCTGAGCGCGGTAGACACAGGTGGCAGCAGGACCCCCTCCTTGCGGAACGAGGATGGAGCCCTCGACCACCTGCGGCTTCGGCTTGGCCTTCTTCTTCTTGCCTGCGCTCGCCGGCGCAACGAGTGCGCCTCCGAGCACCACGATGGCCAGCAGCGAAGCGATGGTCTTCCTCATGTCCGCCTACCTCTTCTTCTTGACCGGAGGCGTGCCGGTGTACTTGAAGGTCGAGTTGAAGCCGACGTGCGTGGGTCCGCCGTACATGCAGACGATCGCGTCGGTCGCTCCCTTGACGATCGTCCCGGTCTCGCCACCAGGCTCGCGGGTCGTGTAGTCGACCGATACCGGGGTGCCGCCGTTCACCGGGTCGTCCAACACGGCTTCGGCGGGAGGCATGGTCGTGTACAGGAAGATGTCGAGGTCGACGTCCCCCTCGCCTCCGGTGACCTCGAGCTTGAACTTCCCGTTCCACGTGGACTTCTCGATCGGGAAGCGGTACCCGACGACCCCGTTGCCCTGGCCGGCGGCGGTCTGGGTGATCCTCCGGGTCGCGCCCGCCCAGCATCCGTCGAACGTGCCCTGCGCGAATACCGCAGGCAGCAGGATCGAGCCCTCGACCTCTTGCGCCGCCGCGACGGCCGCTCCGGCGCCTGAGGGCGCCAGTAGCGAGGCAGCAAGCAGCGAGGTCAGTGCGATCGTCAGCAGCTTCTTCATGAGGTTCCCCTCCAGTCGCATGAATGTTCGTTGGAGGAGATTTCGCCGTAACCACCCCTCCTCCTGCCCCGCCAGGTGCGAGGCACCGGTTAGCCCACCGGCTGCCGGGGCAACCTGTTCCCCGAAGGAGGTGCATATGAGCGATCAGCAGACCGAGGACGCGAAGGACTACGCGAAGGACTCACCGGCCGACGAGGCCAGCGACGCCCCGACCGGAAAAGAGGGCATCACCGAGGGCGACAAGACACTGGAAGACGACCAGGCCACCTTCCAGCCCGAATCCACCTAGCTTCCGGGCTGCGCCCGCTGCGGCAGCGCCACAGCCGGCCCTGGGCTCAGCCTCGCTGCGCTCGGCTCGTCGGCTTCGCCTCCTCATTCGACCCTGACCGGCCACGGCGCTGCCTCCGCTCCCTGCGCAGTAGTCAGTCGCTCGGTACATGAGCGGAGGCGACGGCGGCTGCCGGTGCGGGGGGAATGAGGAGGCACCGAAGGTGCCGACGAGCCGAGCCGAAGGCGAGGCTGACCCCCGGGCCGGTAGCGACGGCGCCGCAGCGGAGGCCGGGGTTAGACGATCACTCTCGGGAGGGGGCCGGTGTTGTCGTCGTCCTGGACCTCTTCGGCTATGTGCGGGCGTTCGTTGGGGCGAGCCATCACCAGGGAGGTGACCGTTCGGTAGAAGTCGTCGGGTTTGGGGAGGTAGGCGATCTGGTCGACCGCTTGCTTCTGACCCGGCGACTCGATGCGGAGGGCGCCGTAGCCGAAGAGGCGTCCGGCCAGCGAGCGGTGATAGGTCATGTCGGTGACCTTGGCCAGTGGCATCGAGGCGACACGCCGAGCGATCAGGCCGGATACCTCGAAGATGCGGCGGTCGGTGACGACGATGCGGGCGACGCTCCACTCCCAGCCCTTCCAGGCGAAGCGGGCCATGAACACGATCGCGATCAAGCCGAGCAAGGTGTCGAAGAGGTCGCTGGTGTCGCCTGGGCTCAGAAGCGTTCCGAGGAAGGCTGCGCCGACGATCGCTCCGAAGGCCTCTGCGAAGGGACGCAGCAGGACGGCCGGGTGACGCTTGACACGGCAGACGACGCGTTCGTCCATCGCGAGATAGCGGTCGTCGCCTCTCAATCGTTGCTGTGGAAGGGAGTGGCGGCCCAAGTCAGATCAGCTTGCGCAGGAACTCCGTGAAGGCCGAAGACGCGGTCGAGAACCACTCCCCCGCGTTCTCGCCGGTGACCTTCACCAGTTGCGCGGCCTCGCCCGGTGAGTTGATGACGAATACGACGAGGAACGCCAGCAACAGGTACATAGCGACCTTTTTCAGCTTCATGGGGTCACGATAAGACCGGAAACGCCGCTGGGGCCGGATTACGCGCGGGACTCGGAGTCGGCGCTTTGGTGGAAAAGTGGACAGGCGTGCCCGTTCTTACCGCAAAGCGGCGCTCAGTACTCGGACCACCATTGGAGCCAGAGCTTGCGGGAGGTGCGGAGGTGCTCACGCTCTCGCGAGAAGACCTCGAGGGTGACGGTGCCGTCGTAACCGTGCTCCTTCAGGAGCCGGATGTGTGACTTCCAGTCGATCGTGCCGGCCCCCAACGGAAGGTGAAGGTCCTCTCCCCCGCCTCTGTTGTCCGAGACGTGGACGTGGGCGAGGCGGTCGCCGAACGCGCCGAGCAGGTTCTTGGTTCGGTTCTGCTCGCGCAGGCCGAGGCGCAGGTTGGCGTGGGCGATGTCGAGGTGGAAGTCGGCCTCCGGCACGGCGTCCAGGATCGCCTTCAGGTCCTCGACGTCGGAGAACGCTCGGTCGAGGTTCTCGACCATGAGGGTGATGCCTCGTTGCGCAGCGTCGCTCGCCAGGTCCCCGATCGCTTCTGCGTTCATCTCTCGTACCCGGTCGGGAGAGTGGAGGGGGACCCGCTGATCCGGGTGGACGTTCACCAGCGTGACGCCGGCGTCGGCGAACACGTCCAGGCCCTTGCGATAGAGATCGCGCGCCAGCTGCCTCATCTCGGGATACGGAGAGGCGATCGGCAGGTACCAGGCCGTGTGGCCCACCGCTTGGAGGCCGAGGTCCGAGATGAGAGACCCCACCTCTTTACCGTCGGGAGCCCAGGCGACGGGCGGCTCGAGCGTGAGGTCGACGAAATCGAAGCCGTCCTCCGCTATCCGGTGGATCTCCTTCAGCACGGAGCGGCCTGGGAAGTTCATCGAACCTACGAGCATGGCCCTCGACCGTACCTGCTGCGGTAGAACAGATGTCATGCGAGCAGCCTTCTTCGACCTCGACCGCACCCTGATCCCAGGCTCGAGCCTGTTCCTCCTGGCGCGTGGCGCCTACGAGCGAGACATGTTCCGGGTGCGGGACCTCCTTCGCTTCGGGTGGGGCCAGCTGATGTTCCGCCTCCGTGGCGAGACCGAGAGCGGGATGGAGCGAACGCGCGAGGGGACGCTGGGGTTCGTCACGGGGCACAAGGCCGAGGAGCTCCTCGAATGGGGACGCGAGATCGCCAGCGAGCGCATCTTGCCGCTCGTTTACCAGGATCTCGTACAGGTGATCGAAGGTCACATCGAGCGGGGCGATCTGACCTTCCTCGTCACCGCGGCCCCGATCGAGCTCGCAGACACGATCGCCGAAGCGCTGGGGATGGAAGGTGCTATCGCGACGGTGTCCGAGATAGACGAGGACGGTTACTACACCGGCCGGTTGGTGGGCCCCCCGATGCACGGACCCGAGAAGGCGAAAGCGGTCGCGGAGATGGCTGCCGAGCGAGGGATCGAACTCGTCGAGTGTGCGGCCTACTCGGACTCGATCAACGACCTGCCCCTGCTCGAGTCGGTCGGCTACCCCCATGCCGTCAACCCGGAGAGCGAATTGCGCAGGGTCGCGCTCAAACGCGGATGGCCGATCCACGAGCTCAGAACCCGGCGCAAGGCCTTGTTGATAGGTATCCCGGCCGGGGTCGGCGGGGTTAGCGTTTTCGGTGCCGGCATCGCGACCGGCATCTATCTCGAACGTAGAAGGTTGAAGCAGCTGGGATGGCGCGACCGGATATCCGGCCGCTTCCGTTCGTAACCCGCGATAGAGAAGGAGACACGATGCCCACCGCCACATTCGTCACGAACCGAGGAACGTTCAAGGCCAAGCTGATGCCCGAGCACGCACCGATCACGGTGGCTAACTTCACCGATCTCGCCACCGGCAAGCGCGAGTGGAAGGACCCCCGCGATGGCCAGCGCAAGTCGGAGCCGCTCTATAACGGCACGATCTTCCACCGCGTGATCGACAACTTCATGATCCAGGGCGGCGACCCTCAGGGCACCGGCACCGGGGGCCCCGGCTACCGCTTCGAGGACGAATGTCCTCCGGGTGGTCCGAAGCTCGACAAGCCGGGTCTGCTAGCCATGGCGAACGCGGGGCCGAACACGAACGGCTCCCAGTTCTTCGTCACCCTGGCCCCGACGCCCTGGCTCACCGGCAAGCACACGGTGTTCGGAGAGGTGATCGAGGGCATGGAGGTCGTCGAGGCCATCGGCTCGACGCCGACCGGCTCGCAGGACCGCCCGACCGAAGACGTCGTGCTCGAGCGAGTCGAGATCGAGGACTAGCGCGCCTTTCTCGCCCTGCCGCTTTGGCAGACTCAGCCCGGCCAACGGGCTGCAGATACCAAAGCGAGAGCTCAGGGCCCGGGGTGGGTGGTGAGGAGTTGGTCTACCGGGGCGTAGTCGTCGGTCAGGACCTGGGCGTCGCCCACGAAGCTGTCTACCGAAGGGCCCGAGAGAAGGTCTAACTCTGGGGCGCGGTCGTCCAGTTCCGTGCTCAGTTCGTCGACCGGCAGCGGTTGCTTCGAGGCGACGATGACGAGGTTCCCTCCGTCGGAACGCTCGAGGACCTCGGGACGAGCTATCAGCGCAACGTGCGGAAAGACCTCTTTGATGGTGGCCACCTCGGCCCGGGCGAAGTCGAGTGGCGGGTAATCGATCACGTTCAGCGCGTAGAGGCCGTCATCGGTCAGGACGCGATCGACATCGCGCACGACCTCGACCGTGGTCAGGTGCCAGGGCACCGACAGACCTCCGAAGGCATCTCCGACGACGAAGTCCCGGCCCCCAGATGATTCACGAGCCAGACCCACCCGGGCGTCCTGCACGCGGACCTCGATGCCATCGCCGAGCTCCAAGCCCAGCCGATCCCTGTCGAGCTCGACCACTCCCCCGTCGATCTCCAGCACCAGGCTCTGGCTGCCGGGCCGGGTCGCAGCGAGGTAGCGAGGCAGGGTCAGCCCGCCACCGCCCAGATGAAGAACACGCGGGCTTCGTTCATCGACCGCGGCGTCCAAGACGGACGCGATCGCGCGGATGTAGCTGAACTCGAGGTGCCGGGGGTCCTCGAGGTCGACATACGAATGGAACAAGGTGTCGAGCTGAAGCACCCGCCCCGAGGGTCGCACCTCGTCCCGAACGACGCGAGCGCAGTGATAGGCGGTCTCCACATCACACGCCGGCGAAGCCGCGAGCAGGCTGCCCGTCCCGAACAGGGCCAGGACCACCCCGGCCCCCAGCGAGCGAACCCCCGGTCGGCGGAAGACGAGCGCGGCACCGATCACCAACAAGCAACCCCCGAGTGCGAGCAAGATCACGCTGGTCGGCATCGCCGCCACCAACAAGAAGCCCGTTGCGAAGGTGGCGATCAGGGCGCCCAGCGTCGCGATCCCGGAGAGCCGGCCGACCACCGTGCCCGTCTCGGTCAAAGCCCCGAGCCGCAACTTCACGACCATCGGGGTCACCGCAGAGAGCAGAGATGCCGGAGCGAACACGGCGAGGGCGGCGATGACGAGGACGGCCGATGTCTCGCCGCCGCGCACCTGCTCCCCGGTGGCCCTCACCACCGGGCCGACGAGCAGCATCAAAGCCCCGGCGGATAGCACCGTCGGCCCCAAGAGCCGGATGGGCTCGAACCGGTCTGCGGCCCTGCCCCCGATCCACGCGCCGGTCGAGATGGCGGCAAGAGCGAACCCGATCACGGCGGTACTGGTCTGCAGGGTCAGGCCGACGTAGGGGGCGACGAGCCTCAGGCTCAATATCTCCAGCACCAGGATGGCCCCGGAGGTGAAAGCGACCAGGAGCGACGCTGCCAGGGGGCCGAGGGGCGCATCCGCCTTCGAGTCATCCATGTCGGGCAGCCTAAGAGGGGCCACGTCAGTCTCGCGCTTCGCGCGGGATATGCCCGCTCAACGGGCAGCGTTTACCAAAGCGAGGCCTCGAAGAACGCGCGGATCTCTTCGGTGATGAGGTCGGGGGCCTCGTCGACCATGAAGTGCCCCACGTCTTCCAGGACGTAGGCCTCCATCCGATCCGCGTGATCCTCGAAACCCGGCAGCAGCGAGGGCGGACAGACGGGGTCGTGACGACCGACGAGCATCCTCGTTGGAACGGTCAGGCGATAAGGGTCGTAACGACCGGTCACCAACGGCAGCGCCTCGCGAGTGAGGAAGGTCCGGTAGTACTGCACGCTGGCGGCGGCGCGTTTCGGTTCCTGTAAGACCCGAGAGAACGCATGGAGTTCCGCTTCGCTCCAGACGTCGCGGTCACGCACGGCGGACCGCAGGCTCTTCTCGACGATCTCGGGTCGAGCGCGCAACAGCCATTCGCCCACGAAAGGAGAGGCGAGCACCCACTGGTATGCCGTGCTCCACATCCTTCCGGCGCGCCTCGGGTCGAGTCGGATCCACGGGTGCACGATCGCCAGCGCGAGGTAGCGCTCGAAGCGTTCGGGCTGGAACAGACACATCAAGAAGCCCGTGAACGCGCCCCAGTCGTGGCCGATCAGCCGGACACGTTCTAGACCTAAAGCGTCCATCAGGGTCAGCATGTCGTTGGCCAGCGTCTCTTTCTCGTAGCCGGTCCGGGGGGCATCCGACCAGCCTAGGCCTCGCAGATCGGGGCAGATCACCCGGTAGCGCTTGGCCAACTCCGGGATCACCCCGCGCCACATGTACCAGTGCTGCGGCCAGCCGTGAAGCATCAGCAGGGGTTCCCCGGTTCCCGCTTCGGCGACATGGAAGCTAAGTCCCCCAGCGCGGACATATCGATGGGAGACCCCAGGAACTTCAGGCAGCGGCGCGCTCATCAGCGAGAGATACCCCTTGACCAGTGGTCCTAACTATCAACCGTGACAGCGTCCCGCACCGTTAGCCTTCTTGTATGGAGGACAGAGGATCCGGGACAAGCGTTACCGATCCAAGTCGCCTACGTTCGTTGCGAGCTACGGGACTTCTCGACTCCCCGCCTGAGGAAGGCTTCGATCGCCTGACCCGACTCGCGTCCAAGATGGTCGGTGCGCCGACCGCGCTCATATCGCTGGTCGATGAGGATCGCCAATTCTTCAAGTCGGCCCTCGGACTACGCTCGGACATAGACGAAGCGAGAGAGACGCCCCTTTCGCACTCCTACTGCAAGCACGTGGTGGATTCCGGTCTCCCTCTCACCCTCGATGATGCGCGCGAGAACGAGCTCACACGAGAGAGCCTCGCGATCGTCGATCTCGATGCGATCTCCTATTGCGGAGTCCCCATCAAAGACGAGGACGGACACGTCCTCGGGTCGTTCTGCGTTCTGGACTCCCAACCTCGCGGTTGGACCGCGGAGCAGGTGACGATGCTTCAGGAACTCGCCGAGATGGTCATGACGGAGATCCGGCTGCGCAAGCTCGCCCGGGATCTCGATGAAACCAACGGGCATCTAAGAGATGTGAACCATGCTCTGCGTGATTTCATCTCGATCGCGTCTCATGACATGAAGAACCCTCTGACCTCGATCCTCGGGTTCAGCTCGATGATGAGGAGGCGTTGGGAGTCCTTCTCCGACGAGGAGAAACGGAAGTTCGCCGGAACGATCGAGAGCCAAGCTCAGTTCCTGAACCGCTTGGTCGACGATCTCCTAACTCTGAGCCAGGTGGAGGCCGGCGCGATCGAGGTGCATCCAGAGAGTCTCAACGTCCTGAAAGTCGTCGAACATGTCGTCGGAGCTCTCGCCGAAGACGTCTCTGTAGATATCGACGTCCCCACCGGCTCGCAGGTGTTCGCCGACGCCGACCACCTCCAGCGGATCATCACGAACCTCCTGAGCAATGCCCTGAAATACGGGGCCCAACCGGTAACGATCCGAGCGATCGACGAAGAGGACACCGTCAGGGTGGAGATCGAGGACCGCGGCCAGGGGGTGCCACCCGAGTTCCTGCCGCGACTCTTCCAGAAGTTCTCCCGCGCCGAAGACCAGAACACGAGAACGAAAGAGGGCACCGGCCTCGGTCTATCGATCGTGAGAGCGCTGGCGGAAAGCAGCGGAGGCACCGTCACCTACGAGCCCAACCAGCCTCAGGGTTCCCGATTCATCGTTCGGCTTCCCGCAGCCTGACCAAGACCGGACAGACCCGGGCGAAAGGAAACCAGAACCGAACGTAGAAACCTGCTGTATGACCTCATCTCGCCTCGTCACGCGCTCTCTCATCTCTCTGCTCGCCGTAGCTCTCTCGTTCACCAGCCTCCCCTCCGGAGCCGAAGCCGCCGAGGGTGGCCCCGTCAAGTGCGTGAACGGCAAGGCGGGAGAGTTCCCCTGCAAGGACATCGATCTGATGGCACACGTTCGCCCGACGGGCTTGGCAGGCGGCGGGATCTCGGATGTATGGGGCTGGGTGGATCCCGAGACCAAGAAGGAGTACGCGGTCGTGGGAGGAGGCGGCGGCGTCCGCTTCTTCGGCGTGACGAAGCCGACCCAACCCGTTCTGGCCGGACGGATGATCGGGCAAGCAGGGCTTCCCTGGGTCGAGATGGAGATCCTCAACGACCACCTCTATGTGGTCTGCGACCTTCAACCGTGCGGGCTGCAGATCTTCGACCTGAGCCGGCTCCGGGGCCCGGAAGCCGCGGCCCCCGTGTGGCGGCCCGACGTGGTCCTTCCCATCGGTACGTTCCACTCGATCGCATCGAACCCCGAGACCAACCACATCTTCCTGAACGGTGCCGTGCCGACCGTCGGAACCCCCTTCGTCTTTGATGTAAGCAGGCCGCTGGCACCAGTGCCGGTCGGTTGGATGGGCGACGACGGCTACACGCACGACTCTCTATGCCCGACCTACAACGGTCCGGACAAGCGCTTCAAGAAGCACGAGATCTGCTTCAACTTCAACGAGGACACGGTCACGATCTACGACGTGTCGGCGAACCCTCTGATGCCCGTGCAGCTGGCGCGGGAGACGTACGAGAACGCGAGCTACACGCACTCGGGTGCACTGACGAAGGATCAGGCCTACCTGATCTCAACCGATGAGGGCGACGAGCAAGATCACGGGCTGCCCTCCACGCTCTACATCTGGGACGTGAGGAAGCTGACCGCCCCGAAGATGATCGGCACCTTCACGGGCGACTCGCTGTCGATCGATCACAACATCTACTCCGAGCAGGATGCGCTGTATCACGCCAACTACGTGAACGGGTTCCGCATCCTGGATCTGAAAGACGCGTCGAAGGCGAAGCTCGAGGAGGTTGCCTGGTTCGACACCGTCCCGACCTCCGACGCTCCGGAGTTCAGCGGGGCCTGGGCCGCCTACCCCTACCTGCCCTCGGGCAACGTCCTGGTCGGCGACATGGGCGGCTCATTCTTCGTGCTCCGCCCCCACGACGACGTCTACAGGTCGCTGGGAGTGAAGCGGAAGTAGCTCTGCGCCTTAGCTCTCTGTCGGCGGGCTGTAGTTGATCATCCAGCCCACGCCGAACTTGTCCTTCAGGCTGCCGAAGTAGTCGCCCCACACCTGATCGCCCATAGCCATCTCGATGGTGGCTCCTTGCGACAGCCCCTCGAAGAGTCTGTCGGCTTCCTCCCGCGAGTCTGGGTGGACCGAGATGTAAGCGTGGTTTCCCTGAACGGTCTCGTGTCCGAGGGACCCGAGGGTGTCGCTTGCCATGAGGACACTGTCCCCGATGGGGAGCGAGATGTGCATCATCTTGCCCTCGTCCTCTGCCGGGATCGACACGCCTTCCATCGGCATCTCCCCGAAGGTCACCTCAGACGAGAAGTCGCCGCCGAACACGGACCTGTAGAACTCGAAGGCCTCCTTCGTGTTACCGCCGAAGTTGAGATACGTGTTCAGGTTCATGAACTTCCTCCTCCTACCCGTGCGTCTTCGCCTTGGTAAGCCCGTTCCAGCTCCGCCAGGTCGAATCTCTTCATCTGAAGGAATGCTTGCGTCACCCGGGCCTTCTGTTCTTCGGTCCCCTTGTTCATCAGCTCGTCTAGCGCCGTGGGTGTGACCTGCCAGGAGAGTCCGTACCGATCCTTCAGCCAGCCGCACTGCTCGGCCTCCGGAACCGCCGATAGCTTGTCCGAGTAGTAGTCGAGCTCCTGTTGCGACTCGCAAGGAACGATCAGCGAGATCGCCTCGTTGAAGGCTGAGTCGTGCGCCCGGGCGCTGTCCATCGCAGCGAGCTTGTACCCGTCCAGATCCACGAAGGCGTGCTGCACGGTCCCCGGCTGGTCCGGATCGCTCCCCGCGCCGTAGTGCTGCACGTGCTCCACCTTTGAGTTCGGAAAGACGGAGGCGTAGTGGTTGATGGCCTCCTCGGCCTTGCCGCACACGTCGCCCGTGTACATGAGCGTAGGAACGAGGGTCTGGTCGATCTCGCCCCGCGCATCGAGCATCACCTGCCACGAGAGGCCGTAGCGGTCCGTGGTCCACCCGTATCTGTCGCTGAACGGATACGAGTCAAGCGGCATGAGAGCATCCCCTCCTTCGGAGAGTTTCCCCCAGAGCTCGTCCACCTCTCCAGTGGTTCGGCAACGCACCAGGAACGACACGGCCGGCGTGAAGCTGAATAGAGGCCCTGCGCTGATCGCCATGAACGGCTGACCGGCCAACTCGAAAGAGACGATGTCACAGTCTCCCGAGGGGGTGTCCTTGATCTGAGCGATGTTCGTGATCTTCGAACCGGGCAACGCCTGCACGTAGAACTCCGCGGCCTGCACAGCTTCCTTGTCGAACCACAGGTGGGGGGTGATCTGACCCATCGCTACCTCCTCTGTCCGCCTCCGGCGGCCATGCGCTCACTTGCTTACACGATCAAGACCTGAGGAGAGACCGCAACTAATCGGTCGGATCAGAGAAAGTTCGCGACCGTTGCTCCGTTTTCTCCTCCCGGGAGGCGCCGTGGGTGTCGATCCGCCTGTAGTGGCCGACGACATCGAACCATCTCTTCGCGCGCAATCCCATCTTCAGGTCGATCTCTGCCGTAACGATTCCCTCTTCGTCGTAGAGGGGCCCGGCGATGATCTTGCCGCCACGCGGTTCGACGATGGACGCTCCTCCGCGCCCGAAGACTTTGTCGTCCGGCAGGGGCACGGGAAAATCGTCTGGGAAGTCCCCTCGCTCGATGTACTGCGGGACGCTGATCACGAAGGCGCCGGATTCGATCGCGATGTGCCGCATCGAGGCGAGCCATCCTTCGGAGTCATCAGCTGTCGGCGCCACCCAGATCTGCACGCCCTGCTCGTAGAGTTCGTAGCGAGCGAGCGGCATACGGTTCTCCCAGCAGATGAGCCCCCCGACCCTTCCGACATCGGTCTCGATCACGTCCAGATCGTTACCGTCCCCCGCCCCATGGAAGAGGCGTTCGTGCATCGTGGGAACGAGCTTGCGGTGCTTCAACAAGATGCCGCTTGGTCCCATCAGCACGAAGGAGTTGTAGAGCGAACCGGGACGTTCTAGTTCCCGTTCGTTGATCCCGAGAACGCAATAGATGCCACGTTCGGCGCATGCGGCTACGACCTTGTCCAAAGCCGGACCTGGGACCTCCACGGAGGATCCCCACAGGCGTTCCCACATCAGATCGAACCCGCCGAACTGGGCGGCTTGGTGGCCCCATGCCCCACTTGGATAGACCGACACGAAGGTCTCGGGGAAGACGGCCAGCTGGACCCCCTCGTCCGCAGCCTGATGGAGCAGACCAAGAGCCTTCTCGATCGTTGCTTCAGCATCCAGGATGACCGGAGAGGCTTGGATGGCAGCTACCTTGACGCTCTCGAAGACGGGCATCGCCACACGTTAGGCGTGTTGATCCCGATGGGTCAAGGCGAGTTGCCACGGGATCTCGCTTCCGTCCACCTTTCCCCCTTGCCCATCGCGGGTCCCACCGATAGCTTTGCCAGTACGGACTACTGCAAAGGGGGGATCATGCGCGCGATGGACTGCAGTGACCCAGGCACCCACGAGGACGTGCACTTCTCGGCGGAGGACAACGAGGCGCTCTTCGCACAGATCCAGAAGCACCGGGACGAGTACCACCCGGAGATGAGCGATGACGAGATCAAGCAGCTCATCTCGACGGCTGCCTACGACGAGCAGTCTGCCTGAGGGAGACCGGTCTCTCATGAGAACCAAGATCCGGGTGCTGGTGGTGCTCGCCACCGCCACTTTTCTCGCCGCTCTCGTGGGGATGCAGAGCGCCAGCAGTCAAACGGTGCTGAATCTCGTCCTGCCCGCGGACACCCAGAAGGTGCGCGCGTTCGACACCGACGACAACGGCTTGCGCCTCGGGGACCGAGTCGCCGCACGCGGCCCCCTGACCGACGCAGATGGAACGGCGGCGGGCATGTCTTACGCCGAGTGCGTGGTCCAAAGACGCATCCTGGGCTCCGAGGACGGCCTCTGGCTGTGCACGTACGTCCTCGACCTTGCCGACGGCGAACTCGTGGTCAAGGGCCTAGATCCGAGGGGGCCGGGCGACTACGAGATGGCCGTCTTGGGTGGCACCGGTGCTTACGCGAACGCCTCGGGAGACGCAACGTTCACCGACACGACCGACGAGACCCAGAACGTCGGAAGAACCGAGATGCTGATCAGACTCAGCAACTGACCTCTTGGCACTTCAGTCTGACTTCTTCGCCCGGATCGCGTAGCCGCTCGTACCGAACTGGCGCGCCTTCTCCTCGCCACTAGCCCCGCCGAACGTGTCGACCTGTCCGGCCAGCTCTACATCGATCAGACCTGCACCGCTGATCACCGTCTCCCACCCTGCGCACGGCAGGGCACCGGCGATTCAGCCGGTCCAGAGATCGATGTCCTTTAGAGCTCCTTGCGGCACAGGCTTCTCTACGCAGATATCCGCGATCGTCATCCGGCCGCCCGGCCTCAGTACGCGGTTCACCTCCTTGTAGACGCCGAGCTTGTCCGGACAGAGGTTGATCACCCCGTTGGAGATGACCACGTCCGCCCATCCGTCTTCGATCGGCAGCTTCTCGATGAGCCCCTGTCGGAATTCGACGTTGTCAAGTTCTAGGCGACGAGCGAGCTCGCTGGCCCGGTCGACCATCTCTTCGGTCATGTCCACCCCGATAACCCGACCAGTGGGACCCACGCAGAGGGCCGCTATGAACGAGTCCATGCCGGCACCCGATCCAAGATCCACGACCTTCTCGCCCTCGCGAGGCAAACCCCAATAGAAGGGGTTCGCTACGCCGGCGAAAGCCTCTGTTGCCTCTTCGGGCAGTTGATCCAAGGGCGATCCCGGATATCCCATGCGCAACGCGTGCGCACGACCGGTGTGGAAGTGGAACTCCGACGTAGGAGATGCAGCGACCTCGCGGTACTTCTTCCTGACTTCCTCGCGTAGGGCATCGACATCGACAAGATCGACGATATTGGCGCCCAGCTCCCGCTGAGCTGTCATTTAGCGTAGTTGGCTGCGCCCTGGAACTCCACCATGACGACAGGCTCGTCACCTACCACCCACGCGTCGTGACCGGGGGCAACCCGGTAGACGTCGCCCGCCTTCGCCTCCCCCTCGGTGCCGTCGTCATGAGTGACGTGAAGCGTCCCCGAGACGACGTACCCGATGTGCTCGACCTGGCACGTATCGGTCTGAACCACGGGCTTGATGCACTCTGACCATCTCCAGCCCGGCTGAAAGGTGTAGCGACCGATCTGACCGCCTGCAAGGTTGACGAGCTCCACGGTCGTCTTCTCTGGGGTCCGCGTCTCGTCCGGCGACTCGAAATCCCGTGCCTCTAGCCCTGCCATACCGATCTCCCTTCGTCCGACTACAGCATCTCACTTATCAGAGCGGCGGCGCGCTCTGCGCCGTCGGTTTCTACCGGTCTATATCGCATCTCCTTCCCCAGCTCGTCAACGATCGCGTCGGCGATGACTTCCGGTGTGGCGAGCTCGAAGTCCATGGCCCTCCCGGCGCCGTAACGGTCTAAGCGGTGGCGCACATGGAAGTTCTGCTCGAAGTGATGCCTCAGAGGGAAGTAAAGGAACGGCCGTCCGTTCGCCGTGAGCTCCATCGAGGTGGTGAGCCCACCCTGAACGACCGCCAGATCGCATACAGCAAGGTGGCGGTAGAGGTTGTGGACGTAGGGACGCACTTCGAGTCCCTGTTGGTGCGGCAGAGAGTCGGCGTCGATCCGAGGACCCGCCACGAGGATCATCCGTAGCTGGGGTACCCGGCGCTTTGCCATCTCGAAGCTGGCAGCAACGCGACGGAGCAGATGCTCACCCACACCTGATCCTCCGACCGTGACGATGCACACCTTCTCGTCGGGTGCGTAGCCCAGGTCGGCCCTGACCGCTTCAGCATCTTGGAACTCGCGCTGATCGAAGCCGGTGATGTATCCGGAGAATTCGTAATGATCCTCTGTCCACTCCCTGATGTTCGGGAGGCCCTGTCCGAAGTCGTCCGGAACGATGTCGTCCGGGTTGCCGACGAAGATCGCTCGATCGCGGATGCGAGGAAACCGTGCGATGTGCTCGATCATCTCGGCGTTGTAATCGGCAGTCAGGTACTCCTCGTGCTCGCCGCCGTCGGGCATCGGCAGCCAACCCACGAAATCGGTCAGCCACGCGTACGCCGCGCTCTTCTGTTCGGGATTCTCATGTAGGTAGTAATCGAGCTCCCAGGCCTCGTCACCGATCCAGACGTCGTAGTCCTGCTCCGAGATCAGATCGTGGAACACCATGAAGTTATTGAGCAGGATCTCGTCCATCCGGCGCCAAGCTTGGAAACAGTGGAGGTCGTGTTCCGCCGACTCACTCTCGATGTGTCTGGATTCATTAGCCAGATACGCGCTGGCAGGATGGATGCTTTCCCCCTCGGCCTCCAGCACCCGGGTTACGGGGTCCTGGGCCAACCAGTCGATCTGCAACCCGGGTACTTGTTCCCTCAGTTGCCGCGCGATAGCGGCATCTCTTTGGGCGTGACCGAGACCGATCGGGGACGAGATGAACAAGGCCCGCTTGGCCCGCGACCTCCCCCGACGCCAGCGTGTGGCCGGGGGCCGCGGCTCGACGAACCCACGGATCAGCAGATTCACTTTGACGGGATCGCGGGCTAGTGGGATGTGGCCGGACCCTTCCATCGTGACCAGGGTGCCGCCGGTCGCTTCCGCCAGCGCAGCACCCCGAGCGAGAGGGCTGATCGCATCCCTGTCGCCCTGGATGACGAGCACGGGACAGCGCACCTGCTCAGCCGCCCTGACGACCGCGTCGCGGTCTTCGAACCCGCCCCCTCGTGACGTCGCGATCAAGGTCTCTGCAGTCGTCTCGAGCCCCCAACCAACGCAATCCTCGATCTGTTTGGTGGAGTGTGGCTCCGTGAAGCACCTCTCGAAGAAGAAGCGAAGGAACCCCTCGTAGTCCCGCTCCCAGTAGTAGCGGTTGTTCTTCGCCCATCCCTCATCTGTATCGAGGCGATCCTCGAAGCTGTAGACCGCTCGTTCGGGGTGACCGTCGGCTATCGGAAGTGAGGGGCCGATGAAGATGAGGCCTTCGACCCGGTCTGGATGATCCGCCGCTAGCATGAGGCTGCGCTGAGAGCCGAGCGAAAGAGACGCGACGTAGGCGGACTCGGTGCCGGTCTCGTCCATCACGGTGAGCGCATCGCCCACGAATTCCGACTCAGCATAGGCACGAGCTTCGGCGGGACGATCGGAGCGGCCGTTGCCCCTTCCGTCGAAGGTGACGACTCGGTGGTGGCGAGCGAGGTAAGGGATCTGCATCTTCCAGAAGCGCGAGTGGATGATCGACCACGTTGGCATCAGCAGGATCGTCTTGGCGCCGGAACCGAAGACCTCGAAGAACAACTTGACCCCGTCGCGCTCCACGAAACCGTCCGCCTCCGGATAGCGGGCTCTCATCGTGCTCCTCCCTGCAACGACGAAAGCCATCCGTCGATGCTCTCTATAAGCGAAGAGTGACCTTCGGTTACTCCGGACAAACGCTCCAAGATGAGGCCCTGGTTGAAGGTCATCACCAAAGAAACAAGTGCAGGGACGGGAAAGTCGGACCGCTCCAAGCCGAATTCTCTAGAAGCCGCCTCGAAGGCGTCGGTCAGGACCTGCCGCCATGCTCTGTTCACCTCGGCGATGCGTTCCCGAAGGTCAGGGTTGTTCCAGGCCATCGCCTGAAGCTCCAACCACAACTTCTGGTAGCCCGAGTCGGCGTCCTCATCGAGGTACCGCATCGCGGTACGCCATTTCTCTAGGAACGGCACGTCCTGCGCGTACATCTCTCGCTGTCGCTCGATCAGGGAGCTAGTGAAGCGCTCGAGGACCCGAACGAAAAGCTCTTCCATCGAGCCGAAGTAGTAGTGGATCAGGCCGTGGTTGAGACCCGCCTCTTCCGCCACCCGGCGGGTGGTAGCGGCCCCGAACCCCTCTGCTATCAGCAGACGTTCCGCCGCGTCGAGCAGCATCTCCCGCCGAGATGGGCCCTGGAGCGAGGCTGCCGACAGATGGTTAGTCATCTGTCTAATACATATGACTAATTGAGCCGGTCCGTCAAGCCCGATGTCGGCTCGGGGTCGCTCCTGCCCTCTCGAGACGCCGCCCCTCTGTCGTCCAAGGCGAGGGCTACCTGCTCCAGCAGCTGATCTCGGGAGAAGGGCTTCTGGACGAAGGACACATCGGGGGGCAGCTCCCCACCGGGGGCGAAAGCAGGCCTCTCGGAATACCCCGACATGAACACCGTCTTCAACCCAGATTTGGCGGCCAGCTCGTAGCCCGGCATGTTCGGCAGAACCACGTCGGTCAGCAACAGATCGACCTGCTGATCCGACTCCTGCAACAGCGCGAGGGCCTCCTCGCCCGAAGCCGCGGTCATGACCTCGTAGCCGGCGCTGGTGAGGATGCGTGCCACGAGAGACCGGACCGCTTGCTCGTCCTCCGTGACCAGGATCAGTGCAGCGCGAGAAGGAGCGGATGGGGGCCTGGACGTCGCGGAGGCGGGTTTCTCGTCTGTAGCGGGAAGGCGGATCAGGAAGGTCGTGCCCTCACCCTCGCTCGACTCGAGATCGATCCACCCGCGCGCCTGTTGCACTATGCCGTAGACGGTCGCCAGCCCGAGTCCGGTTCCCTTCGCCTTCCCTTTCGTGGTGAAGAAAGGCTCGAAAGCGTTCGCTCGAACCTCCCGACTCATCCCAGCCCCGTTATCCGACACCTCGAGGACGACGTACTCACCTGGCGGCACATCTCCACCTGGTTCGACGACCTCTCGATCGGTCCTGATCACGAGGTCACCACCGCGCGGCATGGCATCCCTGGCGTTCACGGCGAGATTCAGCAGGACCTGCTCGAGTTGCCCGGGGTCCATCCTTACTGCGGGCAGGTCCTCGGCCAGAGAGATCCTGAAGTGGATGTTCTCGCCCAAGGTCCGCCCCAGCATCTTCTGCATCTCGGACACGACAGTGTTGACATCCATGACGACGGGCCTGACGAGGTCGCGCCGCGAGAATGTAAGCAACTGGCGGGTCAGATCTGCCCCGCGGTCAGACGCCTTGATGATCTCTTGGATGTCCGCCTGCATGTCTTGCGGCGCCTCGGTCTCGCCACCGACGAACTCGGCGTAGTTGCGGATCACCGCCAAGAGGTTGTTGAAGTCGTGAGCGACGCCGCCGGCGAGATGACCTATCGCTTGCATCTTCTCGCCTTGTCGCAGACGTTCCTCGAGTTTCTTTCGTTCGGTCACGTCGGAAGAGATCCCACACACGTTCAGTGAGCCGTCGGCGGACAAGAGCAGCGGGAACTTGACCGACAGGTAGACGCGCTTCCCCCCATCGGGCTCGGGTAGGACCTCCTCGACCGAGGTCGACCGTCCCGTAGCCAGAACCTGACGGTCGTTGTCGATAAGTGGGGATGCGATCTGCTCCGGGAAAAGATCGAGATCGCTCCTCCCCACTATCTCCTCCGGAGGCCGACCTACGATCTCCGCGAACTTCGAATTGACGAGGACATATGCGCCCGAGCGATCCTTGACGTAGATGGCGGATGGCGAATGGTTCAAGATCGCTTGCAGCTGTTCTTGGCTGCGGGTGATCTCCTCCTCGGCACGTCGCCGCTCGTCGTCGCGTGAGGCCAGCGATCGGAAACCGGCATAAGCGAGAGCCAAGGGGGCCAGCAGCAGGATCAAGGCCAGAGGCTCCGCCCTCGCGAGCTCCACCGCCAGCATGCCTAGACACACCGTGGCCACGGTGGCGCCCAAGGCCAGCAGAGCGTCGTCCGCGTACCGTCTGATGCTCCAGTCACCGGTAGCTAGCGAGATCACGACCGAAACGAAGAACACGCTGAGTAGTGATGAAGCCATCCCCGAGGCGAAGGCTGCCCCCCAAGCTCCCGGCCCCTCCGCTGGGATCGGCACGATCGAATAGAAGATCAGGATCGCCAGGCTGATCTCGAACAGACTGTTGGCGATGTTGAACGCCGCCTTGACCGCGGCCTGGCGCCGTTGGATCACCACGGCCGCGGCCTCCGCCGCCGTCGCCGAGGCGACCAACATGAGCGGATCGAGGAAGAACAGTCCGACGACCAGGGGCAGCTCCGACATAGAGAAAGAGAGTGCGTGGCCACGGAAGCGCACGTGGAGCACCGCAGATTCCGTCACGTAGTAGCCCGCTGCTACCAGCACCCATGGGATCCCGAAGGGGCGCGCTATGGGATCGAGAGGCCTGACCCACAGAAGGGTCATCGCGGCCCCCGCAACTGCCAGCGTGCAGATCAAGATCCACACGTGCGCTTGTCGTGAGAGGCGAAGCGCTTGTGTCACGCCGTCGCCCCCCGATCGTTTCGACTTCTCATCAATGGACTTCCGCGAGATTCCAGTCGGCGGCCACCCCGTTGTCGGGGCGCTCGTTTCGATGCAATCACATCGAGGTGTGGCCGGATAGGTACTTATCTCCCGGAAGGGACGAAAGGTCTCGCAGTGTTGGAGCAACTCCCGTCCCCGGCGCTGAGGCGTCAGGTGGCGGAACTTCTCTATAGGGGTAGAAGCAGGGCGGTTCCGCTGTCATCCTGTCCTCGTGGGGAAGGGTTCGAGCAGGTACGAGAGCGAGACGAGAAGCGACTTCGCGGAGCGCTATTCCATCGGCCGCCATGACGTGATCGCGACGATCGAACGCGCCGTCATCGGCGGTGACTGGGGCGCCAACGGATACACGACCCTCGCCCAGGCCGACGAACTTGCGTTACGCCTAGGGTTGGACGGATCGAAGAGACTCCTCGACGTGGGCACGGGCCAGGGCTGGCCGGGTCTCTACCTCGCCAAGAAGACGGGATGCCAAGTCGTCATCACCGACCTTCCCATCGAAGGGCTGCGCGTTGCAAACCTCCGAGCTGAGGAAGAGAGGATCCGGGCTCTCGGAGCGATCGTCTGCTCGGCGAAACGATTCCCGTTCGTGGAGGGCTCGTTCGACGCTTTATGCCATACCGATGTGTTGTGTTGACTGCAACCGAAGCTCTCCGTGCTGAGAGCCTGCCGCCGTCTCCTCAAGACAGGAGGCCGCATCGCCTACACCACGATCGTCATCGCTCCAGGCCTCGACCCGAGCGATCACCGCGAAGCCGTAAGGAGGGGCCCACCGGCCGTGGCTTCCCGAGCATCGGAGGACGCACTCATGTCAAAGGCTCGTTTCGAGGACATCAAGGTCACCGATCTGACCTCCGATTTCCTTACCACCGCAAGGTCGTGGCACGAGCAATATTCTCGCCATGAAGCCGACGTCGAGAAGGCGCTGGGACGGACGTGGCTGGAAGAGAGACAGGTATCCCGAGCCGCATTGCTACAAGGCATAGAGGATGGGCTCCTTCGTCGGCTTCTCGTATCCGGCCGGGCCATCTGAGCCTCCGCCCTCCTCAACCGCCGGTCTGAGACAACGTGCATCCTCGTTAGGTCGGCCGCCCGATCGCATCGACGATGACAAGCAACCCTCCGATGGCGACGACAGCGACGATGAGCCCCGGACCGCCATCACTCGTCGACAAGAGGACAGCGGGCACGGCAAGAACCACCAACGCCACAGAGGCGATCCGGCCTACACCGCTTAGACCGGGCGCGAAGACTGTTGCGACCAGCAACGCGACGAGCGGCGGAACGATCACGAAGAACATCAGTTCATCGGCCCTGCTCTCCGTGCCGAAGGTGCCGAACACGATCCCGGAGAGCGCAGCAACGGAAACTGCAGCCTGAAACAGCAGGAGGGACCAGGCGACCACCCCGCTCGTCCACGGCAACCGCGCTCGGCGACTAGCGATGAAGGTGACGACCGGCGCGGCGACGATCAGCGGGAACCAGGCGCTCGATAACGCTTCTCCCATCCAGGCCGCGTCGCTGGCGATCGCAACCTCGGCCACCAGGACAGAAACTCCTGCGCCCAATGGCACGACCATCGTGTACCAACGAACCGGGGAGGTGCTCACGCGAACCACTGCCCCAGTCAAAGCGATCCACCACGCGAGGTAGAGCAGCCCAATCCCTATGAGGTGGGAAGCGCCCGGCAGGCCCTGCGTCCGGACAAGAACCTCAGCCACGGAAGCCGCCACGAGAGAACAGATGGCCAGCAGGGGGACGGGACGAACCTTGGCTGGCAACATAGCGGTCTCTCCGATCTACCTTGGCCACCGCCACCGGGCAGAACACTCACACGTTCGGCGAGCCCAAGGAGCCGACGCCCGCGGCGGCCGGAGTGCGGTCGAGCCTGACGGTTCAAGGGTAGCTCCTATCGATGGGCTCTCCAAGGAGGTCCCATCACATCTCCTCGATCTCCGACATGTACTGCGGTCATCAGCCGTAAGGCGCTACAGAAGGTCCTCGTTACCCCATTCAAAGCGACACAAGAAGCGGATATCGTCGACGTGCGCCTGCGGAGCGAAGTTCGATCGATCGACCGACCTAGCAGTTGACACGTCATATTCCGGATGCAAGGAGATCCCGACATGAATCTCGACACCGGGACCATCGCCAACTTGCGGGCGTCCATGAGCGGAGCGGTAGTAGCACCCGGGGATGCAGCATTCGATAAAGCCCGGAGGATCTGGAACGCATCCGCTGATCGCCGCCCGGCGCTGATAGCGGTCTGCGAAGAGACTTCTGATGTCCAACGCGCGCTCGCCTTGGCAACCGACGCCGGACTCCCAGTCGCCATACGAAGCGGGGGGCACAGCGTTGCGGGGTTCTCGACCTGTGACGACGGCATCGTCATCGATCTCAGCAACCTGAAGGCGGTCACAGTCGATACCGAGAGGCGCGTTGCCCGTGCCGATGCCGGGGTAACACTCGGAGGATTCGACCGTGCGACCCAGGAACATGGTCTGGCTACGACTTTGGGGATCGTAAGCATGACGGGGATCACCGGACTCACGCTCGGTGGAGGGCTCGGGTGGCTGATGCGCAAGCATGGGTTGGCCTGCGACAACCTCCTGTCGGCCGAGATCGTTCTTGCCGACGGTACCCAAGTGACCGCGAATGAAGAGGACGACCCCGAGCTTCTTTGGGGGCTGAAAGGGGGTGGGGGGAACTTCGGAGTGGTGACCTCACTCGAATACCGTCTTCACCCGATCGGCCCCATGGTCTTTGGAGGGCCAGTGGCGTACGCGCCTGACGCTGGGCGCGATCTCTTGCACTTCTACAGGGAGTTCTCCGCGAGCGCGCCGCATGAGCTCACGACTTACGCGGCATTCACCGCTGGCCCTGACGGCTCCCCCGTCGCGGCATTAGCAGCCTGCCACTGCGGTGATCTCAGCGAGGCAGAGCGATTGCTGGCCCCGGCACGATCCGCGGTCGGTTCGCCCCTGGCGGACGCTCTCGGACCGATTCCGTACCTCGATCTGCAGAGCCGCATCGACGCCTCCTATCCGCCAGGTCAATATCACTACTGGCGATCCTGTTTCCTCGACGAGCTGACGGACGAGGTCATCGAGATCCTGGTGGAGCGCAGCAACGATTCCCCCGCTCCGCCGCTTCTCGAGATCGTCATCGAGCAGATGGGAGGTGCCATCCGGGCGGGGGACGGTGCTTTCGCGCATCGCGAGGCGGCCTATGACGTGCTCATCGACGCCAACTGGGAGAACCCTGACGACGAGGAGCGCTGTGTGCGGTGGGCACGGGAAACGGCCGCAGCTCTCGAGCCCTACGCGCGCGGGGGGTACGTCAACTACGAACCTGACTCCGGTAACGAGGCCGCTCGAACCACATATGGATCGTCCGCCGCCAGACTGCGGTCTCTGAAGTCAAAGTTCGACCCGCAGAACGTATTCCGTCTGAATCAGAACATCACGCCCAGTCGGTGAATCGGGCAAGTTGCGGCGTACATCACATCCGACGGCGCTAACAAGCCTCCCCGGGAGGGACTACGCAAGCGCTGTGCTAGGTGCCTTTTCCGCAGCTGATTTGTGAGCGATGGACGATATTTGTCACGACTAGTCGTAGCCTAGCCATTCAGGGGCTCGACCCAGCGCGATCGCCACTCAGGCGGATCCCACGGTTCGCCTACGTAGATCGTTTCGCGGAACACTTTTCCCTCGCGAAATTCCATGATGCCCACAACGTGACTTGGTTTCCCGTCGTAGCGAATCACGTACTCATTCACCCAAAG
>JBKHXK010000033.1:0-27003 GCA_046566065.1 Actinomycetota bacterium
CTCGAGACCCATCACCGCTCTCGTCCCCTCGAGGCGACGATGCCTCGAGAAGCGCTGCGGGCCGAGCTGGCTCTCGAACCCGATGCGTTCGACGCGTTGATGACGCGGTTGGACCCGATCGTGGAAGAGGGTGCGGGGGTCCGGCTCGAGCAACATCGTGTCGGGCTGAGCGCGGAGCAGGCCCGGATGCGGGACGAGGTACTGAAGCGGATCGAAGAGGCAGGCTTCCAGCCTCCGTTGAGCTCGGACCTGAGGATCGACGCGAGCTTGCTGCGCGCGCTCACGGCCTCGGGGGAGCTCGTGAAGATCGACGGCTTCTATCTGACCGCGGCCCAGGCTGCGCAAGCGCGGGCCAAGGTACGCGAACGGATAGAGCAAGGGGGCCCTGTCACCGTGGCCGAGATCCGAGACCTGCTCGGCACCACGCGCAAGTACGCCGTCCCGCTGTGCGAATGGCTCGACGCGACGGGCGCGACGCGCCGTCAAGGAGACGTGCGCGCTCTGGGTCCGAACCCCTGATCGTTCTGACGTTCGAAAAGCACGCTGGAGCGTGCTCCAGTTAACCCAGAACGGTTATTCGCCGGCTATCGGGGTGCCGTAGTCGACCGTTCCTCCCGGTAGCTGTCGATCGCCCAGGGGCCGGGGCTTGCCGGTCTTCATCTCCTCCACGAGGGAGTCCACCACCGCGGACAGGTCTTTGGTCGTCTGGTGCACCTCGCGCTGACGCGTCGCCGACGTGCCACGTTCGAGCATCTGGTTGATCCCCATCAACTCGTCGAGACAGCCTAGCTTCTCGGCCACCGGCTCGAGACGTTCGACCAGATCCCCGATCGAACGGCGCAGGGACATGAGGTTCCCCTCTTCGTCACGGATGATCTCTGCATCCAAGCCGTAGCGGGCCGCGCGCCATTTGTTCTCGCGGATCGTCCACGACTGGTGCTGGAAGAGATCGAGTCCCGAGTTGTAGCGCTCGCCGAGCCACACGACCAACGACTGCGACAACGCGACCAACGAACAGAGCTCCTCCATCGTCGGCACTCCGTCGCAGATACGAAGCTCGAGCGTTCCGAAGCCCGGATGCGGGCGGATGTCCCACCACACCTCGCGGATGCTGCGGATCGTCCCGGCCCCGATCAAGGTGCGCATGAATCTCTGGAACTCGCCCCAGTTGTCGAGCTGGTACGGGAGACCGGCGGTCGGCAGCGACTCGAACACCTTCGAGCGAACCGACGCGAGTCCCGTGTCCCTGCCCTGCCAGAACGGAGACGAAGACGACAGCGCCAGGAAGTGCGGGATGAAGGTCGAGAGGCTGTTCGAGATCGCGATCGCCTCTTCGCCGGAGCCCACGCCCACGTGCGTGTGGACGCCGAAGATCAACAAGCGCCGCGCCGTCCACTGGCAGTTCTCGATCAAGCGGTGGTACCTGGGGTCCGGAGACACGGTCTGGTCTCGCCACGACGAGAACGGGTGCGTGCCGGTGCAGAGGATCCGGTAGCCGAGGCCCTCGGAGACCTCGATCAGCTTCTCGAGCTTGCCGCCGAGGTCGCGCTTCACGGCCGCGACGGTCGGGCACACGTCGGTGATGACCTCGATCGTGCACTCCAGCAGCTCGTGCTTGTAGAAGGCGTCGTCGCCCAGCTCCGACAGGATCTTCGTGGCCGCCGTATCGGTGGCGAGAGCGCCCGCCTCGTCGACGACCTGAACCTCGATCTCGGCCCCCAAGGTGGGTCGATCCGAGCCGTTGAAAACGATGTTCATGGGCCTCCCCCTTGATCCGTTCGGCCCCGATGTTAGGCCGCGGGGGCCTCGCCGCCATCGGGTGCTTCTGTTGCTTACCCCGCTCCCGGCACGATAAGCCCGGAAATGCCCCGTTCTGACGCCCAAAAAGCACGCTGTGACGTGCACCAGTTAACCCAGAACGGTGGAGGAGTCGGGGGGGTGGGGGCGAACCTTCGACTACGAGGGGAACGTGGCAACAGGCACATCCGAAGCCCCTCGCAGATACGAACGTAACCACACGAAACGGACACGGCGGAGGAACCGGGTGAGACGGCACTGGATGGTAGCGACGGCCCTGGCCGCCACGCTGCTCGCGGGCCTCTTCGTCGCGCCGGCCGCCCCCGCCGCCACCGCCGAGCCCTTCGGGATGGAGCGCAAGAGCTACATCGTGAAGACTCGCGTCGGCAAGATCTACGTCGAGGTCGTGCATCCCACGAGGGACGGCAAGATCGTGCGGGCCCCGGCCGTGTTCACCTACTCCCCCTACTGGGCCCTCGGCGTGTCGGAGAACTTCCGCCGCGCCCGGGACGCCGGCGAGTGGGTTCCCGACGGCTATGTCCGGGTCTGGGCCGACGTCGTCGGCACCGGCAACTCCGGGGGCTGCTACGACTACGGCGGCGACCGCGAGAAGAAGAGCGGCTACGACCTCGTCGAGTGGATCGCCAAGCAGAAGTGGTCGACCGGCAAGGTCGGCATGTTCGGCGGCTCCTACGAAGGCACGACCGCCACCGCGGCGGCCGTCACGGCGCCGGACGGCCTGGCGACGATCGTGCCCGAGGTGGCGATCAGCCGCTGGTACGACTACGCGTACTCCGGCGGCATGCGCTACTTCCTGAACAATGAGAAGCCCGCCGATGAGGGCTTCGACACGCCCGCGGCGTTCGACTTCGGCCTCGCGGTGCCGCCGCCGGTCGACGTGGCGAACGAGGACTGGGCCGGGCGCTTCACCGAGAACGTGACCCCGTGCGACGAGATCAGCCACACCGAGCACGGCTACGACGACACCCCCGACTACGACAAGTTCTGGGTCGAGCGCGATTACCTCAAAGACGCCGACAAGATCGAGATCCCCGTGCTGGTCGCCCACAACTGGGGTGACTGGAACGTCAAGCAGGAAGAGGCCTGGAACCTCTACCACGCACTCGACAACTCATCCAAGCGGGTCCTCTACATGGGCCACCGCTACCTGGGTCACGGCACGCCCGAGGGTCGCTACGAGAAGGTCCGCAAGCAGTGGATGGACCACTACCTGAAGGGCGTCGACAACGGGATCGACCAGCTTCCGTCGATCGTCAGCGAGGGCGCGGACTACGACGGTGCGCTGAAGCACCTGTCGGCCCCCAGCTCGTTCAAGACGCGCAACGTGAAGCTCTACGCCCAGTCGACCGGACGCAGCAACCCGAACGACTACGAATACAAGTTGCTGCCGGACAAGCCTTTCGTCACCGCTCTTAGCGAGGACCCCAGCTTCCTCGCCACAGGCATCAACACCGAGAGCCATGCGAACCACCACTACACCAACAACCACGACTGGCTTTGGGTCCAGACCCCGCCGCTGAAGCAAGACACGCGCATCTTCGGCGAGATCAAGCTCAAGATCCGGGTCAGCTCGGCCGAGCGCGAGTGGATCACGATCACGCCCGGCATCGTCGACGTCGACCCCGACTGCCACGAGATCATCGCCAACCAGCACAACACCAAGCCGGAGTGCCTGCCGAGGTCGGTGCAGTCGGTGACCAGAGGGTTCATGGACTCCCGCTACCGCAACTCGCTGGCCAAGCAGGACCTGGTGGCCCCGGGCGCGCCGATCGACATGACGATCGAAGCCAAGCCGATCGACTACACCTTCAGGAAAGGCCACATCATCGGTTTGAACATCGCCACCGAGATCAACGAGTGGGCCCTGCCGAAGCACTACCCATGCACGTCGGCCGACTGCCTCAGGGTCAAGGTCCACCTCATGAACGGGAACACGCAACTGTTCCTGCCGATCGTCGACGCCCCCCGCGACACCCGTGATCTGTTCGACGCGGGCCACGGCGCCCACCACTAGTTCCAGGACGGAGTAAACGGGCATAATGGACACCATGCGGAAGCGCACAGGCCTCCTGGCGGCGACCGCGATCCTGGCCGCCCTTCTCGTGGTCGCCCCGGTCTCCAGTGCCGGGGCCTGCTCCTCGCGCAACGTGAAGTCGATGATCCGCTCGGGCGCGATCGAGGTCGTCGGGCTGCGCACCTACCACCTCGAGGTGGCCCCCAGCAAGAAGGCCTACAAGGTCGGAGACACGGCTCAGATCAACGTGACCGTCACCCGGCCCGCACACGAAGACCCTCTGGGCCAGGGCATCCCCGTCGATCCGCCGGAGTCGTTCCCCGCCGAGGGTGTCAACGTGGGCATCGGGCTGCGGATCGGCGATGTCTTCCTCTTCGGCCACGCGGTCACGAACGCCGACGGGGTCGCCAAGGTCATGGTGCCGATAAAGAGCTACACGCCTGCCGGCAAGGCCTACGCGGATGCGTACGCGTGGAAGACGGCGGCCGACACTCCTTGTCTGAAGATCGAGGAGAACGGCTACCGGCAGCTGCCGGGCCTGTTCACTGTCTTCAAGCGTCTCTAGCTGGTCCCCGGGTCCGCGGCTTTCCGTTCGGCCTCTCGGGCTGCGTCGAACGCCGTCGCGTCGTCTCCGAAGGCCGCTTTGAACGGTGCCAACAGCTCGATCGGTATAGGGATCACCAAGGTCGAGTTCTTCTCGGCGGAGACATCGGTGACCGTCTGAAGGTAGCGGAGTTGGTAGGCGATCGGATGGCGTGAGATGACCTCGGCCGCCTGAGCCAGACGCTCGGATGCCTGGAACTCACCTTCGGCGTTGATGATCTTGGCGCGGCGCTCACGTTCGGCTTCGGCTTGCTTCGCCATCGCGCGCTGCATCTCGACGGGAAGGTCGACGTCTTTGATCTCGACGCGCTCGACCTTCACGCCCCAAGGGTCCGAGACGTCGTCGATGATCTGCTGGAGGTCCATGTTCAACGCATCGCGCTCGGTGAGGATCTGGTCAAGATCGACCTTGGACAGCACCGCGCGCAACGTGGTCTGAGCGATCTGCGAGGTTGCGTACAGATAGTTCTGTACCTCGACGACGGCCTTCACCGCGTCGAACACCTTGAAATAGCAAACGGCGTTCACGCGCACGGTCACGTTGTCTTTGGTGATGACGTCCTGCGGAGGCACGTCCAAGGTGACCGTCTGAAGGTTGGCTTTCACCATGCGGTCGATGATCGGGATCACGAAGAAAAGTCCGGGGCCCTTCGCGCCCACGATGCGGCCGAGACGGAAGATGACGCCCTTCTCGTACTCCTGCACGATGCGGACCGCAGACGCGAACACGATGACCACGACGACGACCAAGATCAGGATTGCGGGGCCCATGCGCTCCTCCTAGTCCGTAGATGCGTGCTCGTGGAGCGGTTCCACGAGCAAGACCAAACCCTCGGTGGCCTTGACTTCCACTTTCGATCCGGCGGCGATCCCGGTCTCCATCGTACGAGCGCGCCACAGGGTGCCGTTGGTGAACACGGTGCCCTCGGGGGCGATGTCGGTGCGGGCCTCGGCGATCTGACCGATGATCCCCTCCTGCCCGGTGATAGGTCGTCGCAGCCGCACGCGCAGCGCGGCGGTCATCACCGAAACGAAGAAGATCAAAGTCCCGGCGAGCGCCGCCCCGATCACCCACAGATCGATGCGAAGGGCGGGCGCGGCCCCCGCGAAGAGCATCAGCGCCCCCGTGACGAGCGCGGCCACACCACCAACGGTGAACGCGCCCAGGCCGGCGGTATGCACATCGAACACGAAGAACACGACACCTAGAACGACCAGCAAGACACCCACCCAGTTGGTGGGCAACACGCTCAGTCCGTAGAGGCCGAGCAGCAGCGAGACGCCACCGATGATCCCGGCGAGACCGATGCCCGGGTTGTAGATCTCGAAGATCAATCCGTACATGCCGATCAGCAACAGCAGGAACGCAACCTCCGACTGAGCGACGGCGTGAAGCAAGCGTTGCATCAGGTTCATCTGCTGGAAGCGCACGGTGACGCTCGGCGTTCCCGCGGCCTCGTCCCACGTCTCGAGCGTGACCGAGCCGCCGTCTGGAAGAGAGACCTCGTTGCCGTCCAGTGCCCGCAGCAGATCGCCGAGGGACGACGCCGAGCCGTTAACGACGCCAAGCTCGACTGCCTCGGTCGTTCCGATCGATGCGGCATCGCGCACCGCGGTCTCGGCCCACTCGACATCGCGCCCGTTCTCGCGGGCGAGCTCGGTGATGAACGCGGCCGCATCGTTGGTGGCTTTGCGCGCCAAGGTGTCGGGGGTGCCGCCCGCGAGATTGATCGGGGTCGCCGCGCCTATCTCGGTGGCCTCGGCCATGAAAGCGAGATCTGCGGCGTAGGTGATGAAGGTTCCGGCGGAGGCGGCGCGCGCTCCCCGCGGAGCGATCCACACCGCGACCGGGACCTCGGAATCGAGCATCTGCTGGATGATGTCTCGCATCGCGACGTCGAGCCCACCGGGAGTGTCGAGCTGGATCACGACCGCCTGAACGCCGTCGCGCTCGCCGCCTTCGAGCCGCGCGGTCAGGTACTCAGCCGTCGGAGGATCGATGACCCCCTTGACCTCGACCACGTCGATCGTCGTGGACGGGTCGCTCTGGGCGCCCACAGGAGACACCAGAAGAACCACCAGGCTCGTGGTCACGAGGGTCAGGAGAAGTGCTCGAAGAACGGTGGTGCGCATAACCGTCATCGTGCCACCTCGAGGCGGGCGGCCCGATCCGACGAGGCCCTCTAGGGCTTCTTGCCGCCCTTATCGGCGGGAGGGCCGGCGTGCGCGGGAGGGCCGGCGTGTGCGGGAGGGCCTCCGGCCGTGTCGGGTTTGCCGCCACCAGGGGCATGCGACTTCGTCTTGGCCTTGGCTTCGGCCGACTTCCCGTGCGCGGGTGCGGCCGCTGCGGCTGCCTTGGCGGCCGCGCACGCCGCTTCGGCGTCGGCCAGGGTGGCGTCTTTGTCCTGGGCGATCGAGCTGACGGCCTCTCCGTGCCAACGGCCCTTGACGTCGCACTTGGCTACCGCCGACACGACGGCTCCGTGGTTATCGCGGTCGGATCCCGGGTCGTTCTCTTCTTCGACCTCGGCCTCTTCGGTCTCGTCCGGCTTGGGTTTCGACTTCGCCGGCTTGGGCGTCTTGGACTCGAGGAGCTCGATCGTGTCCTCGTCGGAGCCCACATCGGAGACCGACATAGCGCCGGGCATGGCGGCGGCGAAGGCCACGGCGATCGCGGCGAACACGATCCCCATGAGGAGGCCCCTGAGCTTCATCACCGGCGGACCCTTTCCAAAGCTCCCACCCGTCCAACATCGTCTTCGGCAGCAGCCCCGAGATCCTTTAGCGCCCCCAGGGCGAGAGCGGGCCGTACGCTCCCTTCCCATGCCCATCGAAGAGTTCCTGTCGCCCAAGATCCTGATCGTGTCCGGGAAGGGTGGGGTGGGGAAAACCACCGTTTCGGCCGCTTTGGCCCTCGTCGCGGCGCGTCACGGTCGCCGGGTCTGCATCGCCGACGTGGACCGCAAGGGGAGCCTCGCCCGTCTCTTCGGAGGTGGCGAGCTGGGACACGAGCCTCGCGAGCTGGCTCCCGGGGTGTGGGGGATGAACATCTCGCCCGAGGAAGCTCTCGGCGAGTACCTCGACGTCCAGTACCACATGAAACGGGTCTCGAAGGTGTTCACGAGCACGCACTTCGTCGACTACATCACGACCGCGGCCCCCGGCCTGAAGGACATCCTGATCCTCGGCAAGATCTGGTACCTCGAACAGGGCCGGGAGGGCGGCGGGAGCCCCGTCGACTTCGACACGATCATCGTCGATGCACCTGCAGCCGGGCACATGCTGACGTTCCTGTCGGCTCCGATGGGTCTGTCCGACGCGATCCGCGTGGGACCCGTGCGGCGGCAGTCGGACTGGTTGGTCCAGATGCTGCGCGACCCGGCCCGCACGCGCGTCCACCTCGTGACGCTGCCGGAGGAGATGCCGGTCGCCGAGACGATGGAGACCTCCGAGGCTCTCCACAGCAAGCTCGGCATCGACCCCGGCACGGTGTTCGCCAACGCCGTCTACCAGGAGCTCCTCACCTCCGAAGAGCGGAAGACCCTCGATGCCGTGATGGAGGACGGAGACCCACGCAAGGAGTTGCGGATACGCGCCGCCGAGGTTGCGCTCCGGCTGGACGACGACGATCTCGACGCTCTCATTGATTACGAACGCTTCCTGGAAGCCCGCCGTTCGATCCAGTCGAAGCACCTGCGCGTTCTGCGCAAGAACATCGACGATCCGGTCGTAGAGCTTCCGTTCCTGTTCTCGTCCGGGCTCGCGTTGCCCGACATCGAGACCCTGGCCGACGTCATCGAAGACAAGGTCGGTGAGCGATGAACGCGATCCGAGATCTCATCGACAGGAAGGAAGTGATCGTCTGCGCCGGCGCGGGCGGGGTCGGCAAGACGACGACGGCCGCAGCCATCGCGCTCGAGGCTGCCGTAGCAGGCAAGAGGACGGTCGTTCTGACGATCGATCCGGCCAAGCGCCTGGCGACCTCACTTGGGCTGAAGGAGCTGTCGTCGGAACCCAGCAAGGTCAACCCGAGGAAGTTCACGAGCGCGGGTCTGGAGCCGAAGGGCGAGCTGCACGCCATGATGCTGGACACCAAGTCGACCTTCGACAAGGTCGTCACGCGCTACGCGCCGACCCCCGAACAAGCCGAGCGGATCATCGCCAACCGCTTCTACCGAAACATCTCCGGAACGCTCTCGGGAACGCAGGAATACATGGCGATGGAGAAGCTCTACGAGTTGCACGCGGAGGGTGGCTACGACCTGATCGTCATCGACACGCCGCCGACGCGCAACGCGCTCGACTTCCTCGATGCACCGAAACGGATGACCGACTTCTTCGAGAGCAGGGTCCTGCGCTGGTTCCTCCTGCCCTACATGAAGAGCGCCGGAGGACTCATGCGGGTGGCGAACGTCGCTGCCAACACGTTCCTGCGCGTGGTCAAGAGGATCGTGGGGGCCGAGGTCCTCCAGGACACGGCCGAGTTCTTCGGGAACCTCGAAGGGATGTACGAGGGGTTCAAGGAACGGGCCCGCGAAGTCGCCGCGCTGTTGATGTCGGACGTGACCTCATTCGTCGTGGTGACCTCACCCGCCCTCGACTCCGTGAACGAAGCGGTCTTCTTCGCCACCCGGCTCAACGAGTCGGGCCTTCCCTTCGGTGCCCTGGTGGTCAACCGCGTCCACCCTCACTTCGGCGAGGACATCGACGTGAAGCCACGTCAGATCTCACGCCTGGAGAAGGGCGAGGGCGAGGCTCGTCTGCTGGCCAAGCTCCTGGACAACCACGAGGCTTTCATGAGGGTGGTCCGGCTCGAGGAGGGCAATCTGCAAGCCCTGGCCCGGAAGGTCCCCAGCCACCGCTGGGTCCGGGTCCCGTACCTGGAACAAGAAGCCGTGGACCTTTCTGGCCTGACCGCCATCTCGGCCCAGCTCTTCGCCGACTAGTATCTCGGCTCGATGAGCACTCTCTTCTGGGCACGGGCGATCGAGGGCCTCGTCTTCGTCCTCACCATCGGCTCCGGTCTGTTCGTTACCTGGATCCTGGTCGGCCTCTTGCGGCTGAAGCGGGACCAGAAAGGCCCGGCCTACCGAGGCGGGATCGGCCAGTGGTCGTGGGCCGCACACCGCATCACCGGCATCCTGGTGCTGGCCTTCCTGTTCGGCCACATCGTGGACACGTTCGCCATCGGTTTCGGCCCCGAGCTCTACGACGAGACGATCGCTCTCTACAAGCAGTGGTGGTTCATGCCGATCGAGATCGCCCTGATCGCGGCCACCCTGTACCACGCACTGAATGGCCTGCGGATCATCCTGTTCGATTTCTGGCCGCACCTCGCTCTGAAGCAGCGCCCCTTCGCGTACGCTCAGCTCGTGCTCTTCCTGATCGGTTTCGTTCCCGCTGCGATCTTCATGCTGCGGCACGCCTACGAGAAGTCGCCGTTCTCGTGATGGACGACCATGGCGCTTAGCGCAACCAAGGTCGCCGACCGGCGGCTGGCCCCGATCCTGCGCGAGGTCGCCTCCGCGATCGGACGCCACGGGCTCAAACAGGGAGAAGCCGGAACGGCCAAGGGCGTGCTGCGTGTGGGGGTCGAGGAGCACGTCAAGCGGATCATCCAGGCCTACTGGACGCCGTTCCAGGCCGAGGTCCCGGGCCGCTCGATCGCTCTCCATCTCGAGATCCCGGACCCCCGCGTGCACTGGGGCGAGTGCTACCTGTCACCCGACCACGTCTGCTGGTTCTTCTTCTTCGGCGAGCGCGAGAGCGACGGCGAGATCCAGTTGCTCTATTACGAGCAGCACAACGACTTCCGGGATGCGATCCGCTACTTCTTCGATCACGCCAGTTGGTACCTGCTCACGGCTACGGACAACTCGTGGGACTCGTTGGTCTTCCAGATCGAAGACGACCTTCACTGGGGCGAGGAATACGAGATCCGCGAGTCGACCTCGATCAACCCTGCGGTCCAGGAGTCACTGAAGAAGTCGACGATCATGTGGCTCCGGTGGCGTCTCCCCGACGGGGCCGAGCACACGATGCCGGTCTGGTACTTCTTCGACTCGAAGGCGGGCAAGATCTACGTGCTCTCCGGCGAGCGGCAGCAGGTGCTGCCGGGGGCCGACAGGATCCGTCAGTGCGACGTGATCCTGCGCTGGAAAGGCAAGAGCGCCTCGGTCGCCGAGCTGGGAGCCGACGTGCGCGTGATCCGCGGCGTGGATCCCGAGTGGGACGAGATCGCCGATCGCGTGGCCGAGAAGCGCCTCAACATCCCGGGAACGCCCGAGGACACCGCCAAGCGGTGGCGGGACGAGTGCGTGATCCTGGAGCTAACGCTCCGAAGCTAGACGGCGGCTTCTAGGCCAAGGCCTAGACGGCGGTGACGGCGGCGTTCGCGCTCGGTGAGGCCGCCCCACACCCCGTGGTCGACCGGGGCCTCCATGGCGTAGGCGAGGCACTGCTTGCGGACCGGGCAGTCCCTGCAGATCCTTTTGGCCTCTTTGTGCTCGACGGCCCCGGGCGAGAACCACAGGTCCGGATCCGTCTGAGCGCAAACCGCCATCGCCCGCCAGTCTTGGTCCAAGAACATCGACACGAGAAAGCCTCCCCAAAGCGACTGCGACCGCCTTCCGGCGCTCCGGCAAACGATAGAGAACATGGGCCGGAAAACCGATAGCGCGTCAGAGGGGTTTGTTGACGGCCCTTCAGGGCCATGGCCCTTCTAGTCAGAACGGGTCAGACCTACGCATAGTGCGAAATCACCAGGACCTATCCTCCCGATGGCCCGACAAGAGCAGCGGCGGCCCCCGGACAGGAGCAGGGGGGCATCCGTCGAACCAACAGGGTACGAACCATCAGGCCTCAACGAGCGCAACCAAGGAAGCTCATGCACAAAGCCCTGGCTCTCATAGCTGCCGGCTTCGTCGCCGCCTTCATGGCGGCACCTGCCTACGCGGCCTCCATGGCCCCGGTCTACGTCAGCTCGGACCCCCAGGACGGCGAGGAGCTCCACGAGGCTCCCGAGCGGGTGCAGGTCACATTCTCGGAGCCACTGGACGAGAGCTCGAAGCTATCCGTGAAGGACTCCTGCGGCCGGAAGGTCGACGCCGGAGAGGTCACGATCGAAGGCAACACGATGTCGGTTGAGATCTCTCGGACGCCCTCGGGTCACTACCGGGTGATCTACGCGGCCACGGGCTTCGCCGGTCTCACGGGGTCGACCGAGGGCCGCTTCCACTTCATCGTCCATGGCGGCGAGCCGTGCGTCCGGGGGGGCCGCAGCAACGATGGACACGGCAACCAGCACGGTGGCGACAAGGGCGGGGACGACAGCGCCGGGAACGTCCAGCACAACAACCACGGGGGCGGCGACACGGGTGCCGGCGACCACACGTCCACGGGTCATACGTCCTCCGGTGGCACCTCCACTCACGCCGGCACGTCCGGACACAACGGTTCCGAGGCACCGAGCGATGCGAAGCACCCCGGCACCCAGGGCGGGGGACACGACATGACCAAGAGCGCTTCCGGCGGCCACTCCATGGATGCGGAACCGGAAACGACCGTCGACGCTCCCGATGGCCGCACGATCGCAGCCGGGTCGGGTCAGCCGGTCGCGCCGGACGGCCCGGCGATCCTCCTCGCGTTGGGGTTCTCGCTCGCGCTGGGAAGCGTCGGCGGATGGTTCCTCAGGGTCTCTGCCGCGCGGTAACGCCCTCGTTCGAGGCAGGGGCCTCCTGGACCCGTGTGCGGCCCTCTCCCGTGAGGAACCCGGTTATCCCGAGGATCCCCAGAGCCATGACGAGCTCCACCGCGATCGTCCGACGGAACAACCGTTGTGAGGGATCGCCGCGGTCCTCCGCGAGAGCTTCTTCCAACCGCTTCCTGACGAAGAAGTGATTGATGCCTCCCACGGCAAGGATGCCGAGATACACGAGGATCTTGAGAGAGATGCTGCGGCCGTAGTTCGTGTCGAACAGATCCGCGAGCCGGCCCACGTGCAGGTAGGCGTTCAAGACGCCAGTGATGCCGAGGATCGTGATCGTCACCAGCGCGACGCTCGAGAATCGGACGACCGCCGGGGCCAGCAAGCGCACCCTTTCAGCTTCGGCCCGACCGCGCCAGGCATCCGGCAATACGAGAGCGAGGATCACTATCCCCGTGAACCAAGTGGCGGCGCATGCCAGGTGAAGCAGGTCGTTGGAGATCGACAGCGCTATCGGCTCGCCCACCCCCGCGTGTCCGGAGAACGAGTTCGTCGCCAGCAGCCCCGCCGCGAGCCCGGCCCAGCCGATCCACCAGCCCCTGCCCGGCGAGGTCTCTCCGGGCTCCGTACCCGACATCGCCCAGATCCGCACCCGTCCCACCAACAGCACCGAGAGGCCCGCCAACAGAGGGAAGCGCAGCAGGTACATCGAGCCGAAGCGGGTCTCGAGCACCGAGAAGATCGACCGGGAGCCGATCTCGCCTCCATCGACCTCCGAGACGAGGGCGAACTGGATGACCAGAGCCACCAGGGTGGCCAGCGCGGTGGCCGTCAGGGCCGCCTGCACCATGCCCTCGAGCCTGCGAGCGGTCCGCTTCCGAGCGGCGACCCACTCCTCTCCCGACAGTCCTGCGAACGAAGGACGCAGGACCAGCAGCAGGAGCGGTACAAGCCCGAAGAGGAAAAGGTGCGCCGAGAAAGAGATCGTGCGGGTCAGCGTCAGGGTGACGGAGCGGAAGGTCTCCTCGAATCCCATGGACTACGGGATACTAAGTCCGATGACCTCGGCCCAGCTGATCCTCGTGTCCGTCACCTCGGCCGTCATCGCCGTGTTCATGATGCTGGTGGTGGCCACGATCCTCCGGGCTCGCGCGAAAGAGGACGACGACCCGTCCGAGGAGTAGCTACGGCTTAGGCCTTGAAGCCCTTGGCGGCTTCTTCGACCGTGGGAGCGATGGACACGCCCTCGCCGAAGCCGGTGATCGTGAACAGCTTCAGGTGCTGCTCGCGGGTGCAGGCGATCGCGAGGTCTCCGCCGGCCTCCCTCAGACGCCGCACGCCCCCCATCAGGGCGCCCAAGCCCGAGGAATCCATGAAGGGGACGTTGTCGAGGTCCACGACCACCTTCGGGTTGTCGGATTCGATCAGCGAGCCGATCGCGTCTCTCAAGGAGCCCACCGTGTACACGTCGAGGTCGCCCTCGGGACGCAGGACCTGATAACCCCCCACGTCCGTGACGTCGATATCTATCTTCTGCTGGGCCACTTCTCTTCTCCTGATCGCTCGTCGGCTTCGCCGCCGGTGTCGCTGGCGCCTCGGAATTCGATCACCAGCATCGTGAGATCGTCATCGAGCTTACCGGCTGCAAACCGTTCTACCTCTGCCACCAATTCTTCCCCCAGAACCCCGGAGTCAAGCGAGGCGAGCTTCACGAAAGCGGCCGCCAGCCGGTGGTCGCCGAAGACCTCCCCATCCGCCGACTTGGCCTCCAGGAAGCCGTCGGTGAACAGGATCAGGCGGTCTCCGGCCTGCAGGTGGACCACGGTTTCGGCGAGGCCCGGGTCCTCGAACCAGCCGAGAGCGCGATTCCGCGGACCCTCCAGGAAGTAGCCACGGGAGATCGGGGACTCCTCGCTCGCCGCTCGCAGCAGGAACGGCGGATGGTGGCCCATGTTCATCCAGCGGACCTCTCCACTCTCGAGCTCGAGGGTGACGTAGAGCAGGGTCGTGAACGACTCTGCATCCGTGGCGTCCAAGAGGGCCTGGTTGGCCGAAGACACGACCCGTTTGGCATTGCCACCGCGACTGCGTTCACCTCTCAGAGCCGCCAGTGCGACGGTCGCCATCAGAGCGGCGGCGATCCCCTTGCCAGAGGCGTCCCCGACCACCACCGTCATGACACCTCCCCGAACGTCGACGTCGTACCAGTCCCCGCCGACGAGGTTCGCCTGACGCTGCAACGGCACGAGCCGGGCCCCGGGGACCTCGGGCACCGCCCGCTGCAACAGGTTGCGTTGGATCGAGGCGGCGATCTCCAGCTCGCGGTCGTGCAGAGCGAGTTGCTGCAGGCGTTTCAGCCCGCGCTGCATCTCGCTCATCCTGGCCCCCAGCTCTCCGACCTCGTCTCGAGACCTGATGTCGATCTTCTGATCGAGGTCGCCGCGCTCGATCGCGCGAGCGGCTTCGACCAACTGCTGCAGGTTGCCGACCAGTCGACGCGGGAGGAACACCGTCAGGAACACGGCCAAGCCGAACGCACCGACCAGAACGGCGATCAGGATGACGATCGTGCGGTTCATGTTCGAGCGCACGTCTACTTCGCTCTGGATCACCACACTGCGCTGGGCGTCGCGCAACTCGCCTCCCAAGCGCTGGATCTCGGAGATGAGAGCGGATCCATCCTGGCCGATGATGCGGAAGGCCTGACTCCGCTGACCCGCATCGATCAAGGGAACGACACGATCGTCGACCAGCGTCTGGAACGAATGTCCGGCCTCGACCAGGTCCGCCAACACCTCGCGTTCCTCGGCCGAGGTGAACAGCGGCTCGGCGCGCTCCTCCCAGAACCGAGCCGTCTCCACCTCACTCTGGTACTGCGCGAGCAACACCGGAGGATTGCCGATCAACGCTCCGCGCACCGCGGCCGACTGGGCCGTGTAGGCGCGCACGATCTCGTCGACGGCGATGAGGCCGGGGACGGCGTCGTCGAAGACCTCCTCCTGCACACTGCGCGCAGAGGAGAACAGCGACAACGTCACCCAGCCGAGCACCGCCATCAGTGTCAGGAGAAGACCGAAGCCGCCGACGATCTTGAGTCGGAGAGAGACTCTCACCCGCCCAGTATCCTCGAATCGATGTACAGACCGCTGGGCTGGGCCGCTGCGGCGGGGGCCGGGCTGGCCGCTTACGCCCTCCTCGAGCCCTACCGCTACCGACTGGTCACCCACGAGCTTCCGGTTCGCTGGGACGGGCCGCCCCTGGACGTCCTGCACCTCGCAGATACCCACCTGTCGCCCCGCGACACCAGGCTGATGTCCTTCCTGAAGGAGCTTCCAGACCGGTTGCCGAAGATGCCGGATCTGGTCGTGGCCACGGGAGACATGATCGAAGGCGATGCGGGCATCGCCCCCCTGCTCGAATCGATCGCCGGCATCGAAGCGCGCTACGGTCGTTTCTACGTCTTCGGCTCGCACGACTACTACGTCTCGAGCGGGCCTTCTTACACGAAGTACTTCTCGAGCAACAAGACGATGCGCCGAGCGGTTCCGACCGACTGGGACCGGCTAGAAGACGGCCTCCGCTCCAAGGGATGGATCGCACTGACGAACAGCGAGCACACGCTCGAGATCGGTGGAGCAACGGTGCGCCTCGCCGGCGTCGACGATCCATACCTGAAACGGCACGACACGCACCACATCCATCGCGAGCGAGCAGACGACCTCGCTATCGCGCTGGTTCATGCCCCGGACGTCGTTTCCGAATGGATCCTGAACGGCTTCGACCTGGTGGTCGCCGGCCACACGCACGCGGGACAGGTACGGGCCCCCTTCGTGGGCGCGCTGGTGACGAACTGCTCGCTGCCCTCGGCCCTGGCCTCCGGTCCGAGCCGGGTCGGAGCAGGCTGGCTGCACGTAAGTCCCGGGCTCGGAACGGGCCGGTACTCGCCGATCCGCTTCCTGGCACGTCCCGAAGCGACGCTGCTGCGCCTCCTCCCGGCGCGTTAAGCTGGCTCAGTACCGGCGGGAAGTGGCGCAGTTTGGCAGCGCGCTGCGTTCGGGACGCAGAGGTCGGGGGTTCAAGTCCCCCCTTCCCGACCAAAAAACGAAGCTCAGTCGAGCCGGAACGAGATCGACTTTGGGCAGGAACGCACCTGCCTGATCCTTACGAGGACTTGAAGATGGCCCTGGCCTCGTAGCTGCCGGTCGGGAGATCGAAGCCGATCGAGAAGTCCTTCTCACGCTCCCCGGTCGCCGGCCGCAGAATGACCTTGCGCCTCACGGCGTCCGTATAGATGACCAACCCGGAGCTGTCCTTGATCTCGAGTGTGAACGTGCCGCGGTACCGCACCACCTTGGGCTTGTTCAGCTCGAAGGAGAACCGGGCCCGGAGGCGCTTTCCCACGTAGGCGCCCTGGGGAGCCTCGGACACGTAGAGGAGGAAGGAGACCGGATCCTTCCGCACGAAGCGAGCGCTCGAGCTCGCCTCGATCTGGCGGCCCGAGGCGGCGTCGTAGCTGAAGTAGAAGGTGTTGTCGCTCCGATCCGACCTGACGTTCAGAGCAGCCGCGGCCGCGCCCGACGAGAGAGCTGCCAGCAGCAGCCCAGCCAGAACGGTTCTCATGAGGATCGACGGTCGCGCCATGCACCTAACCTATCCGGGTACTGGAGATGTGAAGTGGCGCGTGCCACTGGGCGTCTCAGACCATTCCTATACTCCGGCGGTGAGAACGGGCCGCACCGACATCGAGGACGTCGTCGTATTAGGCGGCGGCTACGCGGGGCTGGCCGCGGCCTTGTGGCTGGGGCGGTATCGACGGCGCACCCTGGTGCTGGATACCGGCCGCACCCGCAACCGTGCGGCGCAAGCCAGCCACGGCTACCTGGGGAGCGACGGTCTGGCGCCCGCCGAGATACGTGACCGGGCCTTGGCGGACGTTGCTCGGTACGAGACCGTTCGGATCGAAGAGGCAGTAGCAACGAGCGTGCTCCGAAGCGAAGACGGGTTCGAGGTTTCGTCCTCTGCCGGAGACTTCGTTGCGCGTCGTCTCCTGCTTGCTTCGGGCGTGAAGGATGTGCTGCCGGACATCGACGGCTTCGGGGATCTCTACGGCCGTCACATCTTCCACTGCTCCTGCTGCGACGGTTACGAGAGCACGGGCCAGGACGTGCTGGCGATCGGTTGGGGCGAGCACGCGGCCGGCTTCGCTCTGGATCTGTTGGAGTGGGGGGCCAGGGTGACCTTGATCACCAACGGCCAGGAGTTCGAGGGAGATCGAACGTGCATCGCCGCTCTGGACAGGAACCGCATCGAGATCGTGGAGGAACGCGTCGCTAACTTCTGCGTCGACGACGGAAGGATGACGGGGGCCACGACGGACTCAGGCCGCACGATCCCCGCCACGCGCGCGTTCTTCTCTATCAAGCACGAGCCTTCGAACGAGCTGGCGCGGCAGATCGGCTGCAAGCTAGACGACCTGGGCTATGTCGAGGTCGGTCCGCACGGAGAGACGACGGTCGAACACGTCTACGCCGCCGGCGATCTGACGCCGGGCGAGCAGTTGGTCCAAACGGCCGCAGCAGAAGGCGCGGTGGCAGGCATCGCCTGTGCGATGTCGTTGCGAGGGTTGCATCCGGCCGGGGCCGAGATACCCAGGCCGGGGCCGGACCCGCAAGCAGAGCTCGAGCCCTAGACGAGCAGCTCCGCTACCTGTACCGCGTTGAGGGCCGCGCCCTTGCGAAGGTTGTCGGCCACACAGAAGAGCTCGAGAGCACTCGGATCGAAGGGGTCGCGGCGGATGCGCCCGACGTAGCAAGGATCCTCACCGGCCGCGATCAACGGGGTCGGGTAGACGCCCGCCTCGGGATCATCCAGCACCTCCACGCCGGGAGCTTGCGAGAGGATGTCGCGCGCTTCCGCGACATCTACCGGTGACTCGAACTCGGCGTGAACCGAGACGCCGTGGCCGACGACCACCGGAACGCGGACGCAGGTCGCCGTCGCGCGCAGGTCGGGCAAGCCCATGATCTTGCGGGTCTCGTAGCAGAGCTTCAGCTCCTCGCTCGTGAAGCCGTCCTCCTTGACGGAACCGCACTGCGGGATCACGTTCATCGCGATCGGATGACGGAAGGTGTCACCGGCTTGGATCACGTCCCGGGCCAGACCCTCGCGTACCTTGTCGCTCTCCTTCGAGACGACCTCGGTCTGGTCCCATAGCTCGTCGATCCCGGGGACGCCGGAGCCCGATGCCGCTTGGTAACTGGCGAGGATCAGCCGGTTCAGGCTGTAGCGACGATGGAGGGCCGCGATCGGAACGACCATCGCGAGCGTGGTGCAGTTCGGGCTGGCGATGATCCCGAGAGGACGGTCCTTGGCAGCATCGGGATTGACCTCGGGAACCACGAGCGGCACCCGGTCATCCATGCGCCATGCGGCCGAGTTATCCACCACGACCGCCCCTTTGGAGGCCGCCACCGGGGCCCACTCCGCCGACAGCTCGTCGGGCACGTCGAACAGCGCCAGGTCGACGCCCTCGAACACGCTCGCGTCGAGTGCCACTACCTCGATCGTCGAGCCTTTGAAGGGCAACCTGCGCCCGGCGGAACGGGGCGAAGCGACGGGGATCAGCTCGGCTGCTGGGAAGTCACGCTGTTCGAGGATGCTCAGCATCTGCGTCCCCACGGCTCCGGTCGCGCCGACCAGTGCGACCCTCACGGCGCGTCCTTCAAGGCTTCGAGCTCACCGGTCGCGGTCACCGGATGCATCTCTCGGCGGATCGCTTCCTCGGAGAGCTGGAACTTGTCATGGATAGCGCGAACGCCGCGTTCTACGTCCGAGGCGCGCACCACGCACGAGACCCGGATCGACGAGGTCGAGATGATCTCGATGTTGATTCCGGCGTCCGCCAGTGCATCGAACATGTTTGCCGCAACCCCAGGATGGGTCTTCATGCCGGCCCCCACCAGCGAGATCTTGGCGATGTCGGGGTCTGTCGTTACACCCTCGGCTCCTACGTCCTTCGCGACCGCTTGCAACACGGGGTCGGCCCGGCGTAGGTCGTCCTTCGGCAACGTGAAGAAGATGTCCGTGCGGCCGTCCGACGATGCGTTCTGCACGATCATGTCGACATTCACGCCTTCGTCGGCCAGTGGCCGGAAAACGCGCGCGGCCACACCGGGTTGGTCCGGTACGCCCAGGATCGTTACCTTCGCTTCCGAGGTGTCGTGGGCGATCCCGGAGATGATCGCTTGCTCCATGCGCTCGTCCTCCTTCTTGATCCACGTGCCCTTGGCGTCGCTGAACGACGAGCGGACGTGGATCGTCACTCCGTAGTTGCGAGCGTATTCGACGCTGCGAAGCATCAACACCTTGGCGCCCGACGCGGATAGCTCGAGCATCTCCTCGTACGAGACGGCGTGCAGCTTGCGCGCCTCGGGAACTATGCGCGGGTCGGCCGTGAAGACACCCTCCACGTCTGTGTAGATCTCGCAGGCGTCGGCTTGCAGGGCGGCGGCCAGAGCCACGGCCGTCGTGTCCGAACCTCCTCGGCCGAGGGTCGTGACGTCGAAGGCGGTAGATACCCCTTGGAAGCCCGCGACGATGACTATCTTCCCGGCTTCGAGCGCCTCGATCACGCGGCGGGCTCTCACCTCGACGATGCGCGCCTTGCCGTGGGTGGTGTCGGTGACTATCCCTGCCTGCGAGCCGGTGAACGAGATCGCCTCCCGGCCCAGCTCGATGATCGCCATCGACAACAGAGCCATGGAGATGCGTTCACCGGCGGACAGCAACATGTCGAGCTCTCGGGCATAGGGGGCCGGGGAGATCTGAGCCGCCATCTCCACGAGCTGGTCGGTGGTGTGTCCCATCGCCGACACGACGACACAGACCTGCTGTCCGCTCTCGGCGGCGTGCACGACCCGCTCGGCGACCCGCTTGATGCGCTCGGGGTCACCGACGGAGGTACCTCCGTATTTCTGAACGATCAATGCCATGAGGTCACCTTAAGGGCGGCTGGATGGGCGGGGCCGGTGGTTCTGGAGGGGCGGGCCGGGCGTTCTGACGTCGTTAGACCACGCTGGAACGTAGTCCAGTTAACCCAGAACGGCGGGGGTTAGTTGCAGGCGCTGTCGTCGTGCTTGCTGTGGCCCTTGCCCTTCGCCTTGGCATGCCCGGGTGGGCAACCGTCGTGGCCCTGGGGCTCGGGCTCGACCACCGGCTCTGGTGGGGGCTCGGGCTTTGGCTCGGGCTTTGGCTCGGGCTTGGGCTTTGGCTCGGGCTTGGGGGCCGGGCGAGCGGCTTCGGGGGCCTGCTGCGGCTCGGCCGGGGCTGCCTCCGCCGGTTCGGGGCGCTGCACCTGGAGGCCGAGCACACGGTCCTTCGGTGCGCTCTGCTTGACCGCCACGATCTGCCGCTCGACCTTGGCCGGACGCACGCTGACGGGCCGCGTGGCCGTGGTCTCCCGGGAGATGGGCGAGCTCTGAGAGGGCGCCTGCGCTACAGGTGCGGGCCGCGTGGGGAGGCTCGGAGTGAACACCGAGGCGCCCAGGACGACCGCGGCCCCCGCCGCGCCGACCGCGGGACTGAGGCTCCCGGCACCGAAGCGACGGAACCAAGCGAACAGCTCCCTAAGGAATCGGGTGGGACCGGCGAACGCGACCAGGAGCCCGGCGGCTACCGGGAGCCGGGTGGGGAGCGAGGCGATGAACGCCTCGACGACCTGAGGATCGAACTGCGTGCCGGCTGCGGCGCGGATCTCGTCCACCGCTGCCTCGCGGCCGCATCCCGCTCGGTAGGGCCGCGTCGAGTTCAGCGCATCGTAGGCATCGGCCACCGCGATGATGCGGGCGAACAGAGGGATGTCGGTTCCAGCCAACCCGTCGGGGTAGCCGCTGCCGTCCCAGTGCTCGTGATGGTGGCGAACGGCCGAGATGACATCTGCGTTGCCGACGCTCGACACCATCCACGCTCCGACGGTGGCGTGCTCTTCGATCATCACGCGCTCTTCGATCGTGAGCGGGCCGTCCTTGCGCAGGATCTTGTCGGGGACGCGGATCTTGCCGACGTCGTGCAAGGCCGCCGCTTTCCGGACGTCTTCGATGTCTGACGCGGACAGACCCATGGCAGCAGCGGTGCGGTAGGAATGCCGCTCGACGCGCCGAGAGTGTCCGTGGGTGTAGGGATCCTTGGCCTCGAGCGCGGCGGTCAGGTCTTTCAGGACCTGCAACTGCTCCTCGGCGGTAACGCGCGACCTCTCGACCGGTTGTCCGGTGGGATCGAGGCCGAGCAAGCGGGCGCCCTCGGCCAGTTGCTTCTCGGCTCGCAGACGTTGCATCCAGCGAGCGATCATGAGGTCACTGAAGCTGATGAAGGTCGAGTCGTCGCGACGCATCCAGATCGCCGTTCCCGCCACGATCACACCGAGCACGCTCAGCACCGCGACCGCAGCCACCGCGAGGGTCGGAGGGTTGGGCTCCATGAGGACCAGCAGCGCGACGACGATCGCGACCGGAAGGAGGACCACGGACGAGGTCGCGACCAAGGAGTGCCTCAGATAAGGCCGCACGCTCGGGTAACCCGATGCTTCCTGCTGCATCCGCCTATGTCCCTCTCCGGTTACGGGGTGCGTCGGACTGACTACCGTAAGTGACCTACTTTGACGAACCCAGGGCAAATCCTCCCATGCCGGCGGGAAAAGTGGTACCGGGATTCAGGCGCCGAGGCGGCGGCGGCCCTCCAGGGCTCTTCCGAGGGTGACCTCGTCGGCGAACTCGAGGTCTCCGCCGATCGGCAGGCCGCTCGCCAGCCTCGTCACCCGGACCTCCAGGGGGGCGAGCAGGCGGACCAGCTCCATGGCGGTGGCTTCGCCCTCGACGTTGGGGTTGGTGGCGATGATGACCTCCTCCACCGGCCCCGAGGCCGCGGGGGCCGGCACCGGCGCGTGACCGCGGAGGCGATCGATCAGCTCGGAGATCCTGAGGTCCTCCACCCGCACTCCCTCCAGGGGACTGACCGCTCCCTGGAGCACGTGATAGAGCCCTCTGTACTCGCGGGTCCGCTCGATCGCGACGATGTCCGGAGCTTCCTGAACGACACAGATCACGCTGGGATCGCGCCGAGGATCCGAGCAGTAGCCGCACAGCTCCGCATCCGAGAAGTTGAAGCAGACGCGGCAGAGCATCACCTTGTCCTTGGCCTCTGCGATCGAGCGCGCCAGACGGTGGGCGTCTTCGGGCGTCGCTCTGAGCAGGTGGATGGCGACCCGCTGCGCGCTCTTGGGGCCGATCCCCGGAAGACGGGATAGCTCGTCGATGAGGTCCTGGATCGGGCCGGCGAACACCTGGAGTCAGGCTCTTCTAACCTAGGCCGGGCAGTCCCAGACCGCCCATGCCCCCGGCCAAGGGACCCATCGCTTCTGCCTGCACCTCACGGCCCTTGGTCAGAGCGTCGTTGACGGCGGCCGTGATCGTGTCGCCGAGCATCTCGACGTCGTCGGCTTCGAAGTCGGAGAGGAACTCGGGATCGAGAGTGACGGCCAGGATGTGGCCGTCCGCCGTAGCGCGGACCTTTACGGCACCGCCACCGGCCGAGCCCTCGACCTCCTTCTCCGCGAGCTCCGCCTGGGCCTGCTGCATCTGCGCGGCCATCTTCTGCGCTTCCTTCATCATGCGTTGCAGGTCTTTGCTCATCCGGCTCCCCTCTCCTCGACGACCTCGGCCCCGAGACCTTTCTTCACGAGCTCGAGGGGGTCATGGTCGGTGCCCTCTACGGGCTCTGCCTCTGCGTACTCGGCGATCGTCTCGGTTTCCTCTCGCTGCTCTTGCACCTCGACCGGTTGAGCGTCCTTGCCGCGCTGGACGAAACGGAGCTGGGGTTTGACACCCAAGACCGCGTGTACCGCGCCGGCTAGGACCTCTTTGTTCTTGAGCTCGCTCATCGCCTGCGCGTGGAAATCGGACTGCACCTCGACGAGGAGCTCGTCCCCTTGCATCGAGACCGGGCGCGAGGAGTGCAGAAAGGCGCCGATCCGCTTCGACACGTTGCTGGTCTCCTTCAAGGCCGCGGGCCAGGCGTCTCTGACGTGGCCGAAGCCGACCGCTCCCGCCGGCACATCGACGGGCGGAGGCTGCTCCGGGGCCACCGCTGGCTCGTCCACCGCCTCCGCAGGGGCGGCGGGAACGGCCTTTGGGGTCGCCTTGGCGGCCTTCTTGGGCGTCGTGTGGGCGGGCTGACTCTTGGGCGCGGTCTCAGCGGGCTGCTGCGCGGGCGGCGGGGAGGCAGGAGCCTGGACCGGGGTCGGGGCTGGCGACACTGGAGCGGGTGCACCTTCAGCGATCCCGATGCGGCGCTCCAACCGCTCGATCCGGCCGAGCAGTCCGGTCGCGGACGGATCGGTGTCGGGGGCCGCGGAGCGAACGAGCGCTACCTCGAGCAACAGCCGGTGGTTGGGGGCGTTCCGCATCTCGATGATGGCCTTGCCGAGCAGGTCCAGGGTCCGCAGCAGGCTCGCTCCCGACAGGGTGTCGGCCTGCGAGAGGAGCCGGGGGCGGTCCTCGATCGGAACATCGAGCAGGCCCTCGGCGTCAGGCGCCGACTTGAGCAACAACAGAGAGCGGGTGTGCTCGAGAGCATCGAAAGCGAGCTGGCGCAGATCGCGACCTTGAGCGACGAAGGTCTGGATCGAGCGGAACACGGCCCCGACATCGCCGGCGGCGATCGCATCGAAGATCTCGAAGAACGAATCCTCGGCCCTCTTGCCCAGCAACTCCTCGACGTCGGTGACGCTTATCCGGCCTCCGAAGCTGGCCAGCTGGTCGAGAGCCGAGAGGGCATCGCGCGCGCTGCCTTCGGCGTGACGAGCGATGAAGCCAAGGGCGTCCTGATCGATCTCGATCTCTTCCAGCTTGGCGATGTTGGCGAGGTGTTGCTCGAGGATCTCGGCGGTGATGCGACGGAAGTCGAAGCGCTGGGTGCGCGAGATGATCGTCGGTAGCACCTTGTGCGCTTCGGTCGTAGCGAGCACGAACACCACGTGCTCCGGCGGCTCCTCGAGCGTCTTCAGCAGTGCGTTGAACGACTGCGTGGTCAGCATGTGGACCTCGTCGATGACGTAGACCTTCTTCCGTCCACCGGCCGTCGCGAGCGGGACCCCGGACAGGATCTCGCGGGTGTCGTCCACCCCGGAGTGCGAGGCCGCGTCCATCTCGAAGACGTCCAGGGACGAGCCCTCCGTCACCGCGACGCACGAGGCACAGACCCCGCACGGCTCGGAGGTTGGGCCCTTCTCGCAATTCAGGGCCTTGGCGAGGATGCGAGCGGTGCTGGTCTTGCCCGTGCCGCGCGGGCCCGTGAACAGATAAGCGTGCGAGATGCGGTTGTTGTTCACCTCGTTGGCGAGCGTCGAAGAGACGTGCTCCTGCCCGAGGATCTCGGCGAAGGTCTGGGGCCGGTACTTGCGGTACAGGGAGAGGTAAGCCATCGAGGGCATCCTAGTTGGGCCCCCTGTCACCACCGTTCTGGGTTAACTGGAGCACGTCTGGGCGTGCTTTTTCGACATCAAAAAAGCCGTGCCCCCACCTTTGACCGTCGAACGGCCGTCGCTATCCCCGGCAGCTGGCTCCGGCCCGGCACTCCCGCGGCACTCCCGGGACACCGCTTACGGCTGCTCCCTTCCGGGCCTGACCGGGTTCACGGCTCCGGGTCGCGCGGGACCCGACCATCAACACTGCTCACCGGGGGCTGCCCGGTCGCACAACGGCCGTGGGTGGTTGATCAGCCCGGCGTATCGGGGATTTCCGGTACAGGGGACCCCTAGCCCCCCGCCTAGCACGGCCACTTCCAGAGTAATCGGCCGCGCTCTAAAGCGGAACAGGCAGGCGGGCCCGGTCGTTACCCCGAGGCGGTTGGCGGAGACGAAGGGATTTGAACCCTTGGATCCTCTCGGATCACACGATTTCCAGTCGTGCCGTTTCGGCCGCTCACGCACGTCTCCGTGGGGGATTCTAAGAGGCCGGATGTGAACCCTTCCCAATCCGACTGAGCTGTCGCATGATCGCGATATGGGCTGGATCATCGTGTTCGCCGCCATAGCCATCGTGTCGGGGTTCACGATCGCAGGCATGTTCCTCCTGTTCCTTTCTGTGGGCACGGGTTTCAGCGAGGTTGGAGAGGGATGGTTCCTGTTACTCGGGAGCCTCTGTTCCCTCGGGGTCTTCGCCTGGCAGATGAGCATCCGGGAACGGTTCCGACACATGGGTGCCTGGCGGGCCAAGTTGCAGGCCGAGAGGAAGCGCCGAGAAGATCCCTTCTACGAACCGTCCCCGTTCTTCCCCTGGCGGCAAGGCAAGAGAAAGCCGGTCATCGACCCGGCCTGGGGCGTGACGTCGGACCGGAACGATGACTCGGCCCCCGAGCAGGGGCCGCCGCGGGCGTTCTGACGTTCGAAAAGCACGCGTGGACGTGCACCAGTTAACCCAGAACGGTGGCGGTGGGGGTGGGATTTGAACCCACGGTGGGCTTGCACCCACACTCGCTTTCGAGGCGAGCCCGTTATGGCCGCTTCGGTACCCCACCAAGCGGTGCAGCCACCGAGTATAGGAAGAGGGCCGCGGGGTCTAGCTCCGGCGCTCCTGGAAGAAGCCTTGGAGGACTTCCGCACACTCCTCCTGCAACACCCCCGTCGTGACCTCGATCGCGTGGTTGAGCCGGGGGTCCTGGACGATGTTGTAGAGCGAGTAGGCCGCACCGGCCCTCAGATCCTGAGGACCGTAGACGAGCCTTGAGACACGTGCCAACACGAGGGCCCCGGCGCACATCGCGCAGGGCTCGAGGGTCACGAACATGGTGGTTCCGGATAGCCGCCACTCACCGATCGCCTCGGACGCCGCTCGCAACGCGAGGACCTCCGCATGAGCGGTCGGGTCCTGACGCAGCTCGCGTTCGTTGCGCGCTCGCGCGAGAACCTCTCCGTCTTTGACGATGACCGCTCCGATCGGAACGTCTCCGTGAGCCAGGGCCGAGCGCGCCTCTTGGAGCGCAAGACCCATGTAGTACCCGTCGTCGCTCAGGTGGATCCCCGGCGCGCTTTCAGCTTGGCCGACGCCTGCTGGTACTTCTGCTTCGTCCATGCAAGTGCGTCCTTGGCGAGGTCGTACTCGCTCGCCAAGATGGCCAGACCGGCGATCGTGACGATGAACGACCAGGGGCCGGGGAGCGGGATGATCAGGATCGCTCCCACGATCAACGTGAGACCGAGCAAGGTAACGATTATGCGGCGGGCCTGATCTCCGATCGTCATCGGATGCAGGGTGACCTCCGGAGATGCGGTCGGCTCGAAGAGACCTATGTGGTCGCCGCCGGTGATCTCGCTCTGTGGTTCCGGAGCATGCTCGGCGAAGAGCTTGACGAAGGTTCCGACGGCCTCTGCCATGGCGGGGGTGGTGGCTCGAAGCTGCACGAAGCAGCGGCTGTCCCCGGCTTCGATGCCCAGGATCGGGCCGCCTTTGGCGTCGGAGACCACGCCCCAGCTCGTGATCGAAGCCCAACTGAAGTCTCCGGGGGCATCTTCGCCGCGGCCGGCCCAGTGGATGATGCAGCGCTGGGGCGTCAGGTAGACGAAACCCTCGCGCCTTCCGTTCACCTGCTTGGCCCTGGTCCAGTGAAGGACGGTCTCGCCGTCGGCGAGATAGGGCTCGGCGCCCTGAAGGATGACCTTCTCTCGTTGCTCGGCGATGCGTCTGAGCACTGCTAAGGAGACCTCCAGATGCGTCGTCGAGGCTTTCTGCGTACGCCCGGAGGGATTCGAACCCCCGACCTTCCGGTCCGTAGCCGGACGCTCTAATCCACTGAGCTACGGGCGCATCTGCCC
>JBKHXK010000034.1:0-23053 GCA_046566065.1 Actinomycetota bacterium
CGCTCGATCGGGAAGAGGCCGCGCGCAAGGCCGTCGCGGATCATCGCGTGCGCCGCGCGGTCCTTCACGCTGCCGCCGGGGTTGAGCATCTCGAGCTTGCCAAGCAAAGTGCAGGAGAGATCACCGGCGAGTCGCTTCATGTTCAGCAGCGGGGTTCGCCCGATCGCGTCGAGCAGCGACTCGTAGGTGGTCATCGAGCCATCGTATCCAGGCCCCTCCGCAGCGGCGATGCAACCTTTGCAAGCAAGCTGACGTCTATGCAGGCAAAGCTCGCGCCTTTACCATGGAGTGCTTATGGGTTCCGCCAATCAGGACATCACCCCCAACAAGCGACCCTTGTGGTCGCGTTTCCCGCGCCCTGGTCGCAAGACGGCGATCATCGCCGGCGTGCTCTTCGCTCTTCTGCTCCTCGCCGGAGGCGGAGCGGCCTACGCCACGATGGAGTACAGCCAGCGGTACGCGGGACGGGTGCTGCCGGGCTCAGAGGTCGCCGGCATGCCGATCGGTGGCATGACCGAGGAGGAGGCCCTGCAGGCCGTCGAGGCCGCGATCCGCCCGCAGTTGAACCGTGAGATCGAGCTCACTTGGAAGAAGCGAAGCTGGACTGTCACGCCTCGCGAGCTCGGAGCCCGCAGCAACGCGCGTAGGGTCGTGAGGGCCGCTCTGGCCGCGAGCAACGACACCTCCTTCTTCGAGAAGATGCAGATGCGGCTGCTGGGCCAGGGCCTCGCGTTCGACCGCAAGGTCGCGATCACCTACCCCCGTCAGGGTGCTCGCGGTTTCGTAGAGGGGATCGCTTCGAGCCTCGATCAGGAACCGCAGGACGCGGCGATCGACTACTCCACGGGATGGGTCGAGATCACGAAGGCCCAGCCGGGCCGCCAGGTGCTGGTCGAGAAGGCGCATAGGGCGTTGATGTCGGCCTTGCGCACCGGGACCGAGGAGCTCACGGTGCCCGTCAAAGAATCGAAGCCCGAGGTCACCGCTGACGAGTTCGACCAGATCCTGCTGGTGCGCATCGGCGAGAACAAGCTCTACCTCTACGAGGATGGACGGATAACCCGCGAGTGGACCGTCGCAACCGGCCAGCCCGAATACATGACGCCGACCGGTCTCTTCGAAGTGACCGAGCTGCGGTACTTGCCCACCTGGGTGAACCCGGCCCCCGACACCTGGGGCGCCAACATGCCCGAGTCGATCCCACCGGGCCCGAACAACCCGCTCGGTGTCCGCGCCATCAACTGGTCCGCGCCGGCGATCCGCTTCCACGGGACTTCGGCCGAATACTCGCTGGGCTACAACGCGTCGCACGGTTGCGTTCGCATGTCGAACTCCGACGTGATCGAGCTATTCGACATCGTCAAGGTCGGCACGCCGATCGTTTCCGTGATCGCGGGCGAGCTCAAGCCGATGTACGCGTCGGCGCCGGATCCCACACCCGTCGCAGAGAACTCCGGCGACACCGCGCCCACCAGCAGCGAGGCTGATGCGCAGGTCGAGCCCCGGTCCGACAACCGCGACGGCAACGGAAAGAAGGACGACTGACGATCCAGCGGAGGCCGCCTCGATTCGGTGAGGAGGACCGTCGCCTCTCCTACGGTAGCTACCTGAAGATCCCCGAGCTCTTGGAGCTCCAGGAGCTCGAGTCCGAACCTCCCGCACACGACGAGCTGCTCTTCATCACGATCCATCAGGTCTACGAGCTTTGGTTCAAGGAGCTTCTGTTCGAGCTCGAGTCGATCCGCGATCACATGATGCGCGGCGAGTCGCAACGCGCGCGTCATTACCTCGAGCGCGTCCACACGATCGAGCGCGTTCTCGTAGCCCAGGTGCCCGTGCTGGAGTCGATGTCGCCGCAAGACTTCCTCGAGTTCCGATCTCACCTGGCACCGGCGAGTGGCTTCCAGTCCGTCCAGTTCCGCGAGATCGAATTCATCTCCGGGCTCAAGGACGCTCGCTATCTCGAGCGCATCAGCTCGGACGTCAACGAGCGAGCTCGTCTGGAGCGACGACTGGAGGAGCCGACGCTCTGGGATGGATTCTGCAAGCTGCTCGAGCTCCGTGGACTACCGATGCCGTCCGACGACGAGGAGGTCCGTCGCGAGAGCCTCCTGCGCATCGCCCGCGAACGCGACGATCACAACGACGAGTTCCACGTGTCCGAGGCCCTGCTCACCCACGATGAGCTCTTCACGATGTGGCGCTACCGTCACGTTCTGATGGTGGAGCGCCAGATCGGTTCGAAGACCGGCACCGGAGGCTCGACCGGAGCGACCTACCTCCGCACGACTCTCGACAAGCGCTTCTACCCCGAGCTATGGGACCTGCGGAGCTACCTGTAGAGCCGCTGCCGTCGCGCTACGGCATCACCGCGCTCGGCGCGTTCATCGGAGGAAGCCTCGGAGGCGCGGGAGGGCTGACAGGGGCCGCTGCGATCTCGGACCGACCGGCGGATGATGCGTTCGCCGTCATCGCACTGATCTTCGTGTCCCTCTGGGCCGGGACCACGTTGGGCTCCGCCACCGCGCTGCGATCGGTCCGGGATCGGTTGGCGACCCGGACGACGCTCATGGTCGCCGCAGGCGTGCTCACCTGGTGCGTGGTGAGCGTGCCGTCGATCTTCTGGGCCCTCGAGGCCGCGCCCGCAACCGGAGCGGGAGAGCCGGCCGCCTATCTTGGCCTCGCCGCGATGCTGACGGTTCCTCCTGCTCTCGGCGCGCGCTGGATCCTGTTGGCGAACGAGAAACTGTCGAAACGCGAAGAAATCTGAGCGAAGCATCTTGCGAACGCATTTCCGCCTCCGATAAGCTATTTGAGTACCTCGCAGAGATGAGTAGGCCTCGGCCGAAAGTCACTGCGGGGTACATCTCTTTTTCCGCCCTGTTCTCCCGGGCACTTTCCCTTCCCCCCAGCCTCCAACCCCCTGCGTTCCGAGCCGCGAGTTACAAAACAAGCTTAGGTACGAACGTCTACATAAGACCGGCAGACATGGGGGCCAGGCGAAAGCTGGCAGGACCCGCTTCTGCGAGCAGCCGGGAGGGGCGACCGATCGCCGGAGGAGACCATGACCCCGAGCGAAGCGAGGCGTCTGCGTCGACGTGGCGATCGAGTCGACCCGGTTCGGCTGCGGACTATCGCGTGTCAACGCTGCCAGCTTGGGCAGGCGCTGCCGAACTTCGGCGCAGCGGCTTGTTAGACGAGCTTCTGGAGGAACTGCGAGACGCGGGTGTTGAAGGCGTCCATCTCTTCGATCATGCAGCCGTGGCCGGTCTCGAACATGGTGAGCTCGGCCCCCGGGATGGCCTGGGCGATCTCTTCGGATCCGAAGCCTGGGACGAGGGTGTCCATCTTCCCGCCGAGCACCAGCGTGGGGACGGTGATCTCACCAAGGCGGTCGAGCACGTCGTGTTTGTCGAGCGCATCCATCTGGGCCAGGATCGTTTCTGGGGAGATGGGCGGAGGCCCCGTCTCCGCGAACTGAGCCGCCACCATCCGGTCCAGGACCTCGCCGCCGAACTCGAAGAAAGGCGGGGTGAACATCCGGAGGAGCGAGATCTGGGCGAACCTCTCCAGCCCCCCGGCCTCGAGGATGAGCCGCCCGAGGTCGCTCTGTCGGCGCATGAACTCGAGGGGGCGCGCCCAGGTGACTCCGAGGATCAGGGCGGAGACGCGTTCGGGGTGGTCCAGGACGAGGTGCTGAGCGATGGTTCCGCCCATCGAGAGGCCGAATACGACGGTCTCGTCGACCTCTAGGTGGTCGAGCAGGGCGACGGCGTCGGCCGCCATCTCTTCGATCGAGGTCGGTGGGCTGCCGGTGGAGCGGCCTACCGCCCGGTTGTCGAAGGTGATGAACCTGTGCGTCGCAGTGACCGCCGGGATCTGGGAGGCCCAGTACCGCTGGTCCAGGGCGAATCCCATGATGCCCAGGACGGGAGGGCCGTCCCCCCGGATCTTGTAGTGGAGTTGGTAGTCCCCGAGGTCTGCGGTTGGCATAAAGCGGATAGTAAGGGGGGCCGAAGAAACCTCTATCACTAGCTTCGGGAATGGAGTTACGCTTGTGGCCATGCGAAAACTACTGATCGGCTCGCTGCTCGGCCTCATGCTCGTGCTCGTGGTGGCAGCTCCTGCGCTGGCTCTGCGGGATCCTTTCGACCCGGTCATCTCTCAAGCCGAGCTCACCGGCGGCGGGGATACGAGTGGTGGCGATGGCACCGGGATGACGGGAGACGGCACCGGGACCACCAACGGCGGGACCCAGGTCTCCGGTGGCTCCGAGCAGATGGCGAACACGGGTTCCGAGACAGAGCCCTGGCTGGTAGCGGCCTACGCATTGATCGCGATCGGGGCGGGGGCCGTCGTTCTCTCCAAGATCAACTCGACAGAGCCGGCCAGACCTACCGCCTAATCCGCCCCTCTGGGGTCGTTCTGCCTTAGCGTGGCGAGGCTATGAACCTGTGCACGAAACCCAGCTGCGCGCGGCCCGGAGCCGTGGTGCTCGCCTATGACTATGCGGCTCGGAAGGCGGTCCTAGAGGACGCTCCCCAGGGGCAGCTTTCGCCGCACGTCTACGTGTTGTGCATCAAGTGCGCCGAGCGCTTGCGTCCGCCGAGGGGCTGGGAGCTCGAGGACAAGCGAGAGGAGCCCGCGCTGTTCCTGGAGAAGATGCCGCGGCTCACCGGCCTGGCGGCGCAACCCGTAGAGGAGACGCCGGTCGAGGAGCCCGCGGGGCCCGCCTCGCGACGTCAGCTCTTCTTCGGCTACAGCGCTTGATCCAGCGCTAGGCTTAGGTACCACCGTTACCTAAGAGAGCGGAGCCCTCGTGACGGTCGATCGGAACCTGTTCGCCCAGCTTCGCAAGCTCGACCGGCACGACCTGCGTCGGGTGCTCATCTTCGTGCGAGGCCTCCTGCACGCGATGGGGGATGACTTCGGCGGAGAGGCCCCAGAGATGGTGACCGGGGAGGAGGCCGGCGTCTCCTACCGCCTGGAGGAGGTCCGCTGTGGCAAGCAGGGCTGTACCTCCTGCCCCCACGGTCCCTATTGGTACGCCTACTTCCGCGAGCAAGGCAAGCTCCGATCCCGCTACATCGGGCGCGATCTGCCCTCGGACGTCAAGGCCGTTCTGTCCGAAAAGTCCGGTAAACGGGACTAGTACGGCGGCAGATGGGAAAACCACCCCTAGGGACTATGTCGCTCGGAGACCTGGGAGATGACAATGGTTCAGGCTCGAACCCTTCACCTAGAACGACCCGCTCATGGCGGGGCCAGGGGGCGCAACATGCAGAAGTGTCCGCAGTGCGGCGGCGAGGACTGCACCCACATCGTGATCAACCTGCGGGAAGAGGACTCCGTGCAGTTCTATTCCTGTCGGAAGTGCGAGGCCAAGTGGTGGGAGCACGAGGGCGACACGATCGCCCTGGACGAGGTCCTCAACCTCGCCGCAGAGGCCGAGGTCCGCTAGGCATCCAGGCGTAGGCCCCCGTCGCAGCCCGCTAGGCCTGTGACGGGGGCCTTCCGCGTGGTGGGAGAGATGCGGGCGCTCGGGGCCTCAAACCGTCCGGCAACAGGTGCCAGTTGAGGGGGTCGTGCCGGTTGCGGCTCTGGGGACGAGATCTCTCTCGCCGACAAAGCGCAGTCGGTCTGGCTCCCGAGCGCCCACAGGTCCAAAGGGTCTGATCGGATCGTTCCTCAGCCCCTCCCCGTCATTATGGCTTGCTCTGGTCTAGGACGCCATCCCTATGTTTGCCTAGCCCCGGGGGGCAAGGGACGGGATCAGGCTCCAAGCCTCTTGTGCCCGCGGCCCCCGCACCGCCTGGACCTCGGGTTTCCTCCGGCGCCTGCGGATATCGAGCGTGAAGGCCGGCTGGAATCCAGCTTTCGAGATCGCTCGTAGCGAGGGTGCATTGTCTGGATCGACGGCGATCCAGGCCTCGCCTATCCCCCGGGAGGACAGCTCGGCGCAGATGCAGGCGAGGGCGAGCGGGTAGATGCCGCGGCCCCTCAGGGCGGGGTCGGTGAAGGACTCGTACACGTAGGCGGAACCCGCCGGAGGCATCACCGGGCACCCGAGCTCCGTCGTCCATGCCCCGGAGGTCGTCACCCAGCTCGCATGAGCGATGCGTCCTTGGGTCTCGACCAGGTAGCAGTCGGTGGTATCGGTCAGTCGGGCTCGGAACGTGGCCTCACTATCGGTCCCGATCTGCGCGGCGTAGGCGGCGGCATCCGCGAAGGTCGCGGGGCGAAACGAAAGACCCTCTGGCTGGGTGCAGGTCGCTTCCGTGTCCCGCACCAGGAACTGCAGGGCCCCGGCCCGACCTACGGTGGATCGCAGACCGTCCCTCAGCGACCCCGCCACCTCGATCAACCCGCGGCTTCGGGCCCGAGTGAGGACCTGGGATAGCCGCTCCGAAGGGGTGGGGCGGGTCTCGGACAAGGCTTCGGGGCTAGGGCAGGGGCCTAGCTTGCCCTTCCTCTGAGTCGCGCCTTCCGCTCTAGCTCGGTCAGCCCGCCCCAGATCCCGTACGGCTCGCGCATCTCGAGGGCGTATTGGAGGCACTCGGCTCGGACCACGCACTCCGCGCAGATGGCCTTCGCCTCGTCTTCACGGGCTCGCCGCTCGGCGGCGCTCTCGTTGTCGTCCATGCCGAAGAAAAGCACCGCCGGATAGGGCAGGCAGGCCGCGCTCTCGCGCCATTCGAGCTCGTCGAGAGCCGAGGGGTTGATGTCCATGCTGGACAAGATGCTTCCAGGCAATCCGAGTCCCGTCAACGCCTCGGCGCTCTTTTAGTTGCTAAAGACCTGTTCGGGCAGGGCCCTTCCCCCGTTCTCGGGGAGGCTCGCCCCGCGTAGGATGCCGCCCGTGGCGGCCGACCTAGACCTCATCTTCAAGGCGTATGACGTCCGCGGGCTGTATCCCGAACAGCTCGACGAGGAGGCGGCCACTCGCATCGGCTATGCCTTCGCCCGCTTCACAGGGTCGGACCGCGTCGTGGTGGGGCGAGACATGAGGACGTCCTCACCTTCGCTGGCCGAGGCTTTCGGGCGAGGCTTGGGAGCCGCGGGGGCCACGATGGTGGACCTGGGAGAGGTTTCGACCGATGCCCTGTACTACGCCTCGGGCGTCCTAGAGCTCCCAGGAGCGATGTTCACGGCCTCCCACAATCCGCCCGCCTACAACGGCCTGAAGGTCTGCCGTGAGAAAGCGGCCCCGATCGGCGGGGATTCCGGCCTGCAAGAGATCAAGGAGCTGGCCGCCGAGGCCGCTCCCGATGCGAAGGCCCAGATCCAGCCGCACGACATCCTTCCGGATTACGCGGACCATTGCCGCTCGCTCGTCGATCTCCAGAACCTGAAGCCGCTCAAGATCGCGATCGATGCCGGCAACGGGATGGCGGGCAAGACGGTGCCGATCGTGTTCGAACCTTTGCCCTTCGAGATCATCCCTCTCTATTTCGAGCTCGATGGGACCTTCCCCAATCACCTCGCCAACCCGATCGAGCCCGAGAACCTCGTCGACCTGCAGCGCACGGTCACCGATAACGGCTGTCATGCAGGCATCGCTTTCGATGGCGACGCGGACCGGATGTTCCTCGTGGACGATCGCGGCCGGCTGATCCAGGGCTCCACGACGACCGCGATGGTGGCCGAGCGCTTGTTGAAGAAGTTCCCGGGTGAGTCGATCATCTACAACCTCATCTGTTCCTGGACGGTGCCCGAGGTGATCACCGAGAACGGTGGGAAGCCGATCCGCACGCGGGTCGGACACTCCTTCATCAAGGAGATCATGGCCGAGACAGGTGCCATCTTCGGTGGCGAGCACTCCGGCCACTACTACTTCCGGGACAACTTCCGGGCGGACTCCGGGATGATCGCCGCTCTGCTTGTTCTGGAAGCGATGTCCGAGACGGGCAAACCGCTATCGGAGATGCTCGACCCATACGACCGCTACGCCGCGTCCGGCGAGATCAACTCCGAGGTGGCCGATCAGGCCGGCTCGATCGAGCGGCTGGCGAGCGCCTATCCCGACGGCAAACAGGACCGGACCGACGGTCTGACGGTGGAGTACGAAGACTGGTGGTTCAACTGCCGCGCCTCGAACACCGAGCCCTTGCTGCGCCTGAACCTCGAGGCTCGTACCCAGGCGTTGATGGAGGAGAAGCGTGACGAGGTGCTCTCGCTGATCCGGGGCGCGTAGGACTGGCCGCCTTCCCCCGTGGCATGGTTGAGGTGATCGGATCGGAGGTCTGACGAACATGGCTATCGACGAGAAGTTGCTCGAGATCCTGGCTTGCCCCAACTGCCGGGGCGAAGTGGAGTACCTGCGCACCGAAAGCGTGATCGTGTGCCGGGGTGAGTGTCGCTACCGGTACCCGGTGCGCGACGACATCCCGGTGATGCTCATCGACGAAGCGGAGAAGCCGTGACGTCGAAGGTTGACCTCGACGATCTGAACGAGCTCGCCCGCATCGACTCGGAGGATGTCTTGGGCGCGGTCGAACGGTTCGCCGATCAGTGCCGGGAGGGCTGGGAGATCGGCCGGTCTGCGACCGGTCTCCCGGACGCCGCCGGGCTCGATTCGATCGTGGTGCTCGGGATGGGCGGCTCGGGGGTCTCTGGAGATGTGATCCGTTCGGTGGTCGAACCCCGACTGCCGGTTCCCCTCACCGTGATCAAGAGCTACGGGCCTTTGCCCGAGTGGATCGGCAGGAACACGTTGGTGTTCGCCGTGTCGTACTCCGGGAGCACTGAGGAAACCGTCGCCGCCCTGGAGGAGGCGCACCAGCGTGGTTGCAGGGCCGTCGCCATCTCTTCCGGTGGCCCTCTTGGCGATATGGCGCGGCGCTATGGGCTCGCGCACATCCAGATCCCCTCGGGGTTGCAGCCGCGCGCCTCTCTCGGTTACCTGGCATTGCCGATCCTCGGCGCGTTGATCCAGATCGGCCTCGTGCCGGATCTGCGTGACGACATGGACGAGGCTGTGAAGGTTCTCTCTGACCTGCAGGAGCGGTGCCATCGAAAGCACAGCACGGTCGAGAACCCGGCGAAGGACCTGGCCTCGCGGATCGCGGGACGCATCCCGGTGATCTACGGGGGCCACGGCCTTGCTGAGACCGCCGCATATCGCTTCAAGTGCGACCTCAACGAGTACGGCAAGACGCCGGCCTTCTGGAACGTGATCCCCGAGTTGGACCACAACGAGATCGTCGGTTGGGATCGTTTGAAGCATCTGACCAGAGACAACTTCGTGCTGGTCAATCTCCGCAGCTCGGAAGAACATGAGCGGGTGGCATTGCGTTTCGAGATAACGACGCGGTTGATCAAGGATGGATTCGCAGAGGTGGTCGAGGTTCCGGCGGAGGGTCGCTCGAAGCTGGCCCAGCTCCTGTCGCTCGTTCTCGTCACCCAACTGGCTTCGATCTACGTGGGACTCTCCTACGGAGTGGATCCCGGACCGGTCGAGGTCATCCAGCAACTGAAAGCAGAGCTCTCAGAGAGATAGGAGTGGTTGCAGTGACCGTTGAACACGACATCGCCGATATCGGCCTCGCCGACGAGGGTCAACTGAAGATCGAATGGGCCGATCGACAGATGCCCGTGCTCGCTCGTATCAGGGAGCGCTTCACGAAAGAGCGTCCGCTGGAGGGAGTGAAGATCGCAGCCTGTCTGCACGTCACCACCGAGACCGCCAACCTGATGCGTACCTTGAAGGCGGGCGGTGCCGATGTCGCGCTGTGCGCATCGAATCCGCTTTCCACCCAGGACATGACGGCGGCCGGGTTGGTCGGCGCCTACGAGATCCCGACCTACGCGATCCGCGCCGTTGGTGAGGAGCAGTACTACGGGCACATCAAGGCCGTGCTCGACCGCCGGCCGATGATCACCATGGACGACGGCAACGACCTGGTGACGATGCTCCATCAACAGCGCCCAGATCAGTTGTCGGAGGTCATCGGCGGTACCGAAGAAACGACGACCGGCATCATCCGGTTGCGCGCGATGGAGGCCGACGGCGTGCTCGGCTTCCCGGTCGTCGGTGTCAACGAGGCTCTGACCAAGCACCTCTTCGACAATCGCTACGGAACCGGCCAGTCGGCGATCGACGGCATCATCCGAGCGACCAACGTCCTTCTAGCCGGGCGCACGGTCGCGGTGTGTGGATACGGGATGTGCGGCAGAGGCGTTGCCTCGCGTGCCAAGGGCATGGGAGCCGACGTGATCGTGACGGAGGTCGAGCCAACCCGCGCTCTGGAGGCCGCGATGGACGGCTTCCGTGTGATGACCGGCCGCGACGCGGCCAGCCAGGGCGACATCTTCGTAACGGTCACCGGCAACAAGCACGTCCTCGATTCCGAGCACTTCGAGCTGATGAAGGACGGCGCCATCATGTGCAACGCCGGGCACTTCGACATCGAGATCAACCTGCGTGCGCTTCGCTCGATGGCCTCCGGCTCGCGACGCGTGCGCCAAGAGGTCGAGGAGTTCTCCCTCGGCGATGACCGCAAGGTCTACGTCCTGGCCGAGGGTCGCCTCGTGAACCTGGCCGCCGCCGAAGGTCACCCCGCTTCGGTCATGGACATGTCGTTCGCCAACCAGGCCCTCTCCGTCGAATACATGGTGCGCAATGCCTCGAAGCTCGAGAAACGCGTCTACCCCGTGCCGGTCGAGATCGACCGCGAGGTCGCGCGGCTGAAGCTGGAGACGATGGGCGTTCGCATCGACGAGCTGACCGGGGAGCAGCAGTCCTACCTCGAAGGCTGGCAAGAAGGCACCTAACCCCCACCCTTTTGGGTTAACTGGAGCACGTCCACGCGTGCTTTTCCAACTTCAGAACAGCTTGTCGTAGGTCGTCGCTAGTTTCTCGCGCCGTGAACCTCGCCTCCGTGCTCGGCCCGGCCCCCTGCGCGTCCTGTGGGCGGCGCGGTGCTTGGCTCTGCGCGCCTTGCCTGCAAGCGGCTCGCCCGGCGAGCCTGGGACGCAGACCGGCGAACGTCGATCGCGTCGTTGCACGCTGGGCGTACGAGGGCGGTCCCCGCGCCCTCCTCCTGCGTTTGAAGCTTCACCATCTCGCCGGGGCGGCCGAGCCCTTGGTCGCGGGGATGGTGACGGCGGCTCGCACCGCCGGCCTGGACGCGGATCTGGTCACCTGGGTGCCGGCTCGCTCCCGCGACATCTCTGCCCGCGGTTTCGACCAAGCAGAGGTCCTCGCCCGCGGACTTGCCCGGCGTCTCGGTCTCCCGGTCGCTGCTGCCCTGATACGTCGTGGTATGCAGCGAGATCAGTCGGGCCTCGATCGGACACTCCGGATGGAGAACCTGCGCGGGGCTTTCCAGGCGGTCGGGAGGGTCCCGGACCGGGTGATCCTGATCGACGACCTCATCACGACCGGCGCGACCGCGGACGCCTGTGCGACCGCGTTGAAAGCGGGCGGAAGCAGCCACGTCACCCTGCTCACGCCATGTGCGGTCTAGGGCCGGGGCCTAGTGAAGATGCCTATATGCCGGATGATGGATGAGCTACGGGGGTAGCTTGAAGTATCTAGGCACTATTGCTTAGGGCATCTGGGCCCAGCTTAGGACTAGACTCGCAGGACCATCGGGTAGAGCGCGGCGAATAGGGATCAAGGGGGAGTAGTGGCCAACACACCTGAAACGGGCGACGCGATCCGCGTTCTGATCGTCGACGACCACGAGCTCTTCCGCAAGGGCCTTCAGATGGTGCTCGAGGCCGAAACCGACATCGACGTGGTCGGCGAAGCCAGCGACGGCAACGAGGCCATCGAGCAATCCGAGGCGACCACCCCGGATGTGGTGCTGATGGACGTCCGGATGCCCAAGCGCTCGGGGATCGAAGCCACGAGGGCGATCAAGGACACCCTGCCCTCGACCAAGATCTTGATGCTGACGATCTCCGACGAAGAAGCGGACCTCTACGAGGCGATCAAGGCTGGTGCCTCCGGCTACCTCCTGAAGGAGATCTCTATCGAAGAGGTCGCCGACGCAGTGCGGGCCGTCCAACAGGGTCAGTCGCTCATCTCGCCTTCGATGGCCTCCAAGCTCCTGAACGAGTTCGCCGCCATGGTCAAGCGTCGCGACGAGCGCACCCAGGTCCCCGGCCCCCGCCTGACAGAGCGCGAGCTCGAGGTCCTGAAGCTGGTCGCCAAGGGTCTCAACAACCGGGACATCGGGACCGAGCTGTTCATCAGCGAGAACACCGTCAAGAACCACGTCCGCAACATCCTCGAGAAGCTGCACCTGCACTCCCGCATGGAGGCGGTCGTCTACGCCGTCAGGGAGAAACTCCTCGACATCAAATAACCCTGTTCTTTCCTCACATCCCCCTGAAACCCGTTCGACCAGGGGGATGTATGTAAGGGATGGTGCCTGATAATGGGTGACCTATGGGCATCCTGAAGAAGGTCCTCTACGCGGGCGAGAGCAAGAAGATCAAGGCCATCGAGGCCGTCGTCCCCCTGGTGAACGCGCTCGAGGACGAGATGAAGGGTCTCGACGATTCGGCCCTCAGAGGCAAGACCGCGGAGTTCAAGCAACGTCTGAGCAACGGTGAGGACCTCGAGGACCTGCTTCCCGAGGCCTTCGCGGTCACGCGCGAGGCCGCCTCTCGGGTGATCAACCAGCGTCACTTCGACGTCCAGATCATGGGCGGGGCCGCTCTGCACCGCGGGTGGATCGCAGAGATGCGCACCGGTGAAGGGAAGACGCTGACCGCGACGCTGGCCGTCTATCTCAACGCGCTCTGGGGCGAAGGCGTTCATGTCGTGACTGTCAACGACTATCTGGCCAAACGTGACTCCGAGTGGATGGGCCAGGTCTACCGCTTCCTCGGTATGGAGACCGGCCTGATCCAGGCGAATCAGAACCCCGCCGAGCGCAAGCCCGCCTACGCAGCCGACATCACCTACGGAACGAACAACGAGTTCGGGTTCGACTACCTCCGCGACAACATGGTCACGGAACTCGACAGGCTCGTTCAGCGCGGTCACTACATGGCTGTGGTCGACGAGGTGGACTCGATCCTCGTGGACGAGGCCCGCACCCCGCTGATCATCTCGGGCTCCGTCCAGGAATCACCGAAGTGGTACCAGCAGTTCGCGCGCATCGCTCCTCGCCTGAAGCGCGACGAGCACTACGAGATCGACGAGAAGAAGCGCACGATCGCGATCACCGAGGCGGGCGTCGCAAGCGTCGAGCAGATCCTCGGTATCGAGAACCTCTACGACCATGTGAACGTCGACATGGTCCATCACCTCCAGGCCGCCATCAAGGCCAAGGAGCTCTATAAGCGAGACGTGGAATACGTCGTCGAGCACGGCGAGGTGAAGATCGTCGACGAGTTCACCGGTCGCATCCTTCCGGGCCGCCGCTACTCGGAGGGCCTGCACCAGGCGATCGAGGCGAAAGAGGGCGTGCGCATCAAAGAGGAGAACCAGACCCTCGCGACGATCACTCTCCAGAACTACTTCCGCATGTACGAGAAGTTGTGCGGCATGACCGGTACCGCGCAGACGGAGGCCGCCGAGTTCGGACACATCTACAAGCTGGACGTCGCTCAGATCCCGACCAACCGCCCGATGATCCGAAAGGACGAGCAGGACCTGATCTACAAGACCGCGGACGCCAAATGGAACGCGGTCGCCGAGGACCTGAAGGAGCGGTACGAGAAGGGCCAGCCGGTTCTGATCGGCACGGTGTCGATCGAGAAATCCGAGCACCTGTCCCGGATCCTGTCGAAGCGTGGCATCCCGCACACGGTCCTGAACGCGAAGCACCACGAGAAAGAAGCCTCGATCGTCTCGCAGGCAGGTCGCCTGGGGGCCGTGACGGTGGCGACCAACATGGCGGGTCGAGGCGTCGACATCATCCTCGGCGGGAACCCCGAGGGGATGGCGCAGGCGGAGATGACCGCGGCCGGCTGGGACAACGAGGCCTACGTCTTGGACCTTTACTCCGAAGAGGACAAGCGCCGGTACGAAGAAGAGTTCCAGCCTCTCCTCGAGAAGTTCAAAGAACAAACCGCCTCCGAACACGAGGAGGTGGTGGCGCGCGGCGGGTTGTACGTCCTCGGCACAGAGCGCCACGAGTCTCGCCGCATCGACAACCAGCTGCGAGGCCGTGCCGGCCGCCAGGGCGACCCGGGAGAGAGCCGCTTCTATCTCTCGCTAGAGGACGACCTGATGCGTCTGTTCGCCTCCGACCGCATCGGCGGCATGATGGACCGGCTCAAGATCCCCGACGACGTCCCGATCGAAGCCAAGATCGTGTCTAAGGCGATCGAGCGAGCCCAGACCCAGGTCGAGGGCATGAACTTCGAGATCCGAAAGAACGTCCTCAAGTACGACGAGGTGATGGACAAGCAGCGCCACATCATCTACGAGGAACGACGCAAGATCCTCGAGGGCGAGGACTTCCACGACGAGGCCATCGAGTTGATCGGCGATGTCATCACCAACGCAGTCTCCGAGCACGTCATCGACGATGTCGATCCGGACGAGTGGGACTGGGACGCGCTGTTCGCCAGGATGCGCGAGATCTTCCCCACCAACCTCAAGCCCGAGGACTTCGACCTCGACACCGTGAAGGCGGACGAGGTGGTCGAACGCTTCCTCGAGGACGGGATGAAGGTGTACGAGCAGCGCGAGGAAGAGCTGGGGGCCGAGAACCTGCGCCAGATCGAGCGCCTCGTGCTCCTGAACGTCATCGACAACCGCTGGCGCGAGCACCTCTACGAGATGGACTACCTCCAAGAAGGCATCGGCCTCCGCGCGGTGGGGCAGCGCGACCCGCTCGTCGAGTACCAGCGCGAGGGCTACGACATGTTCATCCAGATGCAGGAGACGGTGAAGGAAGACTTCGCTCGTTACGTCTTCCACGTCGAAGCCGTCCGGGACGAGGAGCGCGCGGCGCAGCCCACCCGGATGCGCGAGGAACGGCGCCAGATCCCCATGGCCTCGATGACCCCGTCGACGGGGCCGGGCGAGGTAGACGGTCGCGCTCATCCTCCGGCGGAAGGCGAGGAGGTCGTCGCGGTCGAGCAGGCCCGCTCCGACAAGATCCCCCGCAACGATCCCTGCCCCTGCGGCAGCGGCAAGAAGTACAAGCAGTGCCACGGCCGTCCCGGGTCGGCTGCTCTCTGACCAGCGGCTGAGTTCGCGGCCGAACCGGGTCGACTCGTTCGCCACGTCGACGCAGACGCCTCGCTGACGCTCGGGGTCATGGTCTCCTCCGGCGAACGGTCGCCCCTCCCGGCCGCTCCAGGGCGGCTACGTAGCGTTGCGGGATGGGCGCAGGGAGTGGTTCGAAAGGGGACGAAACTACGCAGAGTAGTTGTTTGGATGCGAAATGTTTAAGTGGGGTGGCTAGGGGATAGATCACCCGATGTAACTAGTCAGTCACGAAGGGGAGGTAACAGACAATGGCTCGGCGGACAAGCACTCTCAGCATCTTCGCAGCGCTCCTGGCCCTGATCCTGGCGTTCTGGGCTCCGGCGGCACTTGCTCACCACAAAGACGACCACGCCGGCGGCAAGAGCTCGACTGCTCGTGATGGCGACGGAGACGCCGACAGCGACTCCAACACGGCTTATACCGAGGACAACGACACGAACGACTCCGCCCCCAACAACCAGGCGGACGAGGGCGACAACCGTCACCCGTCCGGCAAGGATCGTTCGGTGGAGAACGGCGGCTCCGGCACCCAGGGCAAGAGCGAATCCAACCCTGATGACTCCAAAGGCCCCATGCGCTACGAGGGTCAGCTCGGCGACGACAAGCCCAACGGGCCCGGTGGAACCGACCTCGAGGATCAGGACGGCAACAACGGTTGTGGCAACGATGACGACTTCGACGACGACAACAACGGCTGGTGCGGCAAGCCGGTCGAGAAGGACTCCAAGACCCCGGACAAGCCCTGCGATGCAGACGCCACCATGCCCGGCATCCAGAAGTGCGAGGAGGTCGGCGGCAAGATCATCGACAAGCCTTGCGATGCCGACGCCACGATGCCCGGCGTCCAGAAGTGCGAGAAGCCCGACGAGGTCCAGGGCGACGTGATCGACAAGCCTTGCCCGCTCACCCCGATCATGGGCGGTGTCCTGGGTGACCTCTGCGGCGGTTTCGAGGACGAGGTTGCAGGCGAAGGCCTCGAGAAGAACCCGTCGAACCCCGACGAGGTCCTCGGCGTACGGTTCAGCGCCGCTCCTTCGGTCGCCGCGGCGGCAGTGGTTGCTCCGGCAGCGACCGCGGCAGCTCCCGAGGCGGCCGGTGCGGTCCTTCCCTTCACCGGTCCTGCGGATCTGCTTCCGTTCGTAGCGATCGCTCTGATGCTGATCGGCATCGGTGCCCTGAGCCTGAGGGGTCGTACCAACAACGCCTAAGCAACCAGCGATCAGAAAAGAGGGGGCCGGGAGACCGGCCCCCTCTTCGCGTCCGGCTCCCTTTACCCTCGGCGCATGTCCCCGCGCCGGTCGATCCAGATGTTCGGACGAAGCGTCCCCTTGTGGGCGCTAGCCCTGGTCGTGGCGGCGATCGCCGGCGGCGTCTTAGTGCTCTCGTTGACGGGCGACGCCAAGCCCCGGCTCGAGATGACGGTCGAGACCTTCGAGGTCGGAGACTCTCCTCAGGATCTCGACGTCTTCGATTCGGTCGTTTGGGTCGTGAACGGGGGAGACCAGACCGCGCAGCGGATCTCGACGATCCCGATGGAGACCGAACCCGACCGGCCGGTGCGTCTAGGCACCCTGCCCGGCCAGGTAGCGATCGCAGACGACGCCATCTGGATCGGCGCGATCGAGGGAGACGAGATCACCCGCATCGGGCCGGACGGGCCCCGTTCGGTCCGGGTCGGGCGCACGCCGCAATCGGTGACCGTGGGGCCGGATGCGATCTGGGTGGCGAGCTTCGACGACGGCTCGCTCTGGAGGATCTCACCCGAAGGCCAGCCGGCCCCCGAAGAGTTCCCCCTCGAAGGAGCGTTCCCGTCCGCCCTCGCCACCGGGTTCGGAAGCGTGTGGATCACCGACGTGGTCTCGAACAACGTGCTCCGGGTCGATGAAGCCACGGGAGAGGTCACCGACGAGATCCCGGTCGGCGACAGCCCCACCGCGATCGCCGTCGGCGAGGGTGGCGTGTGGGTTGCCAACTACAACGACGCCACCGTCACGCACATCGATCCCGAGACGAACAGTGTGGTCGGGCAAGCGATCATCGTCGGAGCGCGCCCCGGCGGGATCGCAACCGGCGACGGCTCGGTGTGGGTGACGCGTCCCGAGAGCGATTCTGTGATCCGCATCGACCCGCTCGAGAACGAGTGGACGGGAGAGGTCTTCGGTGTGGGCGACGCCCCGCAAGGGATCGCGGTCGGCGCGGGGAGCGTCTGGACCGCCGATCAGGGCAGCGACACCGTTACGCGTCTCACGCCGAAGGAGCAACAGGATTGAGCTGCATTTAGGCTCGTGTCCATGGACGATCTGACACCGCGCATAGAGGCCGTCGAGGCGAGCTTCTCTCACGTCAAGGAGTACCTTTGACATCGATCGGAAGCGCGTCCGTCTAGACGAGCTGAAGTCCGCGTCCGCGGCCCCCGGGTTCTGGGACGATCCTCCCGCTGCACAGAAGGTGATGGCCGAGCTCTCGCGCCTCTCCGAGGACGTCACTGCGCACGATCGGATGGAGCAGCGGATCTCCGACGTGAAGGTCCTGTGGGAGCTCGCCACCGGTGAATCCGACGAAGCCACCGCCGCAGAAGCCGCCAAGGAGCTCGCTGCGGTGGAGAGTGACCTCGGTGCGCTCGAAGTCAGCGCGCTGCTCTCCGGGGAGTTCGACGACAACCCCGCGATCCTCGAGGTCCACGCCGGAGAGGGCGGGACCGACTCGCAGGACTGGGCCGAGATGCTGCTTCGCATGTACCAGCGCTGGGCCGAGCGTGAGGGTTACAAGACCGAGTTGGTCGAGGTCACCCCGGGCGAAGAGGCGGGCATCAAGGGCGCGACCCTCACGCTTGAGGGGCGCCACGCCTACGGGATGTTGGCGGCCGAACGGGGCGTCCACCGGCTCGTGCGGATCTCTCCCTTTGACTCTGCGAAGCGACGGCACACCTCTTTCGCGTCCGTGGACGTGACGCCGGAGGTCGAGGAGGACGTGGAGGTCGAGATCGACCCCGACGAGCTCAGGATCGACACCTACCGTTCGTCGGGGGCCGGCGGCCAGCACGTGAACGTGACCGACTCGGCCGTGCGCATCACCCACCTGCCGACGGGCATCGTCGTTTCCTGCCAGAACGAGCGATCCCAGATGCAGAACCGAGCCGTTGCGATGAGGATCTTGAAATCACGCCTCTTGCAGCGAGCCCGCGAGGAACGCGAGGCCGAGATGGATGCTCTGCGGGGCGAGAAGCGCGAGATCGGCTTCGGTTCTCAGATCCGGTCCTACGTGATGCATCCGTATCAGATGGTCAAGGATCACCGCACGGGCACCGAGAAGGGAAACGTTCAGGCCGTGCTCGACGGCGACCTCACGGAGTTCATCGAGGCGGAGTTGCGGCGCAAAGCCGGCGCGAACCCGGACGAGCCGGACGCAGGTCAGGGCTAACCCGGCCGAAGGGTGTGATGATGTCGATCATGAACGAACAAGCGCCGGAGGTCGTCCAGCGCGTCGAGCGAGCAACCCTCCCGGAGATGCGCCACGTCGACATCGACGACGTGTACCAGCAGATGGATTGGTTGCTGAAGTCGCGTGCGACCCCGATGGATCTGTACCACCGCTGGGAGAAGCAGAACTGGAGCACGCAGGACCTGGACTTCTCGGAGGACGTCGTGCAGTGGAAGACGCTGAACGACGCCATGCCGGGTTTCCGGATCGAGCTGCAGCGGACCTTCACACTGTTCTTCGTCGGCGAGCAAGCGGTAACCGACACGCTCTCGCCGTTGGTCCATTCGGCCCCCGATGAACCGTCCCGCATCTTCCTCTCGACCCAGCTCGTCGACGAAGCGAGACACACGGTCTTCTTCTCTCGCTTCTTCGAAGAGGTCGTGGGCATCCAGGGAGGCCTGAGCGCGGCCTTGGAGCAGCTGCGAGACCGGGTGGTCGGCGGCTTTCGGACGATCTTCGACCACGACCTCGTGGATGCCACCGAGGCCGTGCGGATGAACCCCCACGATTACGGGGCCTGGGTCCAGGGCATCACGATCTATCACCTGATAGTGGAGGGGATGCTCGCTCTCACCGGGCAGAAGTTCCTCCTGGGCATCATCCGGGAGCTGGGGATCATGCCCGGCTTCTACGCGGGCTTCACCGCCGTGGCCCGAGACGAGTCACGTCACGTCAACTTCGGGGTCCGGGCCCTGATGGAGGCAGGCATCCGGGACCCCGGGCTCCGGGACCGGATGGAGGAGACGATCTTCGGAGTCCTGGAGTCCGCCTGCCGGATCGTCGCCGCCCCGGATCGTCGGTTCGCCATCAGGCCGGAGGAAACCCCTCCCAACCTGCATATCAACCCCTACAAGGTCCGGGATTTCTCGCTCGACTCGCTGACCAAGCGCTTGAGGGTGGCCGGGCTCCCGGAGGAGACCTGCAAGGAGGTCTGGGACAGGGGCAAGAGCTACTACGACGCCGCCTGGGCCGAGTACGAAGAGATCCACTCCGAGGAGCACCCCAGGCGCTTCTTCGACCGTTTGGCCACCGCCGGAGGCTGAGCGTTCGCTACCCTAGAGGGCATAGATGATCAGAACAGTCGACGTGATCAAGGACTACAACACGGGCAACCGCGCCCTGGACGGCCTCTCGATCGACATCGAGAAGGGCGAGTTCGTCTTCGTCGTGGGCCCCTCGGGCTCCGGTAAGTCCACCTTCATCAAGCTTCTGACGAAGGAGGAGGAGCCGACCTCGGGCGACATCTTCGTGGCCGGGAAGAACCTGGCGACCTTGCCTCGCTGGCGGGTGCCGTACCTGCGCCGCAACGTGGGCTGCGTCTTCCAGAATTTCAAGCTGCTCCCGAACAAGACCGTCTTCGAGAACGTGGCTTTCGGGCTCGAGGTCATCAACCGGCCTCGCTCGGTGATCAACAAGCAGGTCCCTCAGATCCTCGAGTTGGTCGGGCTGGGCGAGAAGCTCGACCGCTTCCCCGACGAGCTCTCGGGGGGCGAGCAACAGCGCGTGTCCATCGCCCGCGCCTTCGTCAACCGGCCGTTGATCCTCCTGGCCGACGAGCCGACCGGGAACCTGGACCCGGCCACCTCGGTCGGGATCATGCGTCTCTTGGATCGGATCAATAGAACGGGAACCACGGTAGTTATGGCGACCCATGACCACGCGATCGTCGACTCGATGCGTCGTCGCGTGATCGAGCTCGAGGCGGGCCGCGTGGTCCGCGACCAGACGAGAGGGATCTACGGGGTCGGCAGTTGATGCGGGTCGGATATTTCGTTTCGGAGACCGTCACCAACCTTCGCCGCAACTTCTTGATGACGGTCGCAGCAATCTCGACCGTGGCCATCTCCTTGCTGTTGCTCGGCGGCACGCAGATCCTCGGGCTGATCGTCAACAACGTGACGCTCAACTGGGAAGCGAAGGTCGAGATCTCGACCTATCTGCGTGACGACGCGACCCAGAACGAGATCAGCGCCCTCGAAGAGCAGATATCGCAGATGCCGGAGGTGCAGGACGTCACCTACGTTTCCAAAGACCAGGCCTTCGAAGAGTTCAAAGAGATGTACGAGACGCAGCCCGAGTTCTACGAGAACCTGCCGGAGGATGCGCTTCCTGCTTCGTTGCGCATCAAGCTCGACAACGCCGACGACACCGAGAGCGTGGCGGCGGCCATCGAGGGAGCGCCCGGTGTCAAAGACGTTCGCTTCGGTGGAGAGATCATCAAGCGGTTGCTGCGCGTGAACTCGCTGTTGCGAACGATCACTCTGGTGATGTCGGTCATCTTGATGATCGCCGCCGCCGCTCTGATCGCGAACACGATCCGTTTGGCGATCTACGCCCGACGGGACGAGATCGGGATCATGAAGCTCGTCGGCGCCACCAACTGGTTCATCCGCATCCCCTTCATGCTCGAGGGGGTCTTCGCCGCGTTGATGGGGGCCGTGGCCGCGGGAGCGGTGATCCTGCTCGCCAACACCCTGCTCTTCTCCCGGATCGGGGAGACGCTGACCTTCCTCGGCCCCGTCTTCAGCTTCACCTCGGCCGAGATCCTGACCGTCATGCTGGTCCTGGGCGGCGTGGGCTGCGCCGTGGGCCTCGTCGGGTCGATGATGGCGCTCCGCCGCTTCCTCGAGGTCTAAAGCCCCCCTCTCCACGCGCCGAAGCTGCACGTGGGAGGCCGAGGTTCTTTCCTGGGCTGTTGTTATTGGGGTCTAAAGTTAATTAGGATGGTTTAGATGCGATTCCTACGTGGGCTTCGCGGGCGGGAGACCACGCTCTCGGTGCTGTTGGTCTGTTTCGTGGCACTTTCCGTGCCCGCCTTCGCTCAGAGTCTCGAGCACAAGCTGGACGACGCCGCCCGTAAAGAGGAGAGGGCCCGGCGCCAGGTCGAGCGGCTCGAGGCGCGCTCGAACACCCTTTCGGGCCGGGTCCAGCAGCTCGATGCCGAGGCGGCCCGCATCCAGAACGAGGTCAACGCTCTCGATTCCAGGCTCGACAAGCTGAACAGCGAGATCGCCGAGGTCCAAGCAGACCTGACCGCCGCCCAGCAGCGCCTCAACGTCCTCGCCGAGGAGCTGAAACGGGTGATGGGCCGCCTGGACCGTCGCACCGCTCTCTTCACCGACCGGGCGGTCGCCGCCTACATGGCCGGGCCCACCAGTCACCTCGAAGGGCTCCTCTCGGCGACGACGTTCAACGAGGTCGTCGATCGGACCTCCTATTACGAATCTGCGCTCGACGCCGACTCCAAGATCGTCGAAGAGATCCGCCTGCTTCGGGCTGAGACCGAGATCAAGCAAGAAGAGGTCATGGAGGAGCAGGAGCGGATCGCCGCCCAGAAGATGAAGCTCGAGGCGAACAGAGCCGAGGTCGCCCAGATCCGCCAAGAGCGTGACGCCGTCCTGCAGGCGCAACGGGCGATCATCGCGGAGAAGGAGAGCAACCTCGCCTCCATCAACTCGAAGAAGGCTCACTACGAGCGGGTGGTGGCAGCGCTCGAGGCCGACCAGTCACGTATCACCGCCCTGCTCCAGGCCCGCAACTCCGGAGCCTCGGTGGGCGCGCTGCCGACCGGCGGCGGACAACTGCTGTGGCCCACCGCAGGTCCGTTGACCTCTCCTTACGGCTACCGGACCCACCCGATCTTCGGCGACAGCCGCTTGCACACGGGCATCGATATCGGCGCTCCCTACGGGGCGACCGTGATCGCGGCGGACGCGGGCGTCGTGGCTTACGTCGGCGTGATGAGCGGCTACGGCAACGTCGTGGTCGTCGACCACGGTGGCGGCTTAGCGACGACCTACAACCACCTCTCGGCGTTCTCGGTCTCGTCCGGGCAGAGCGTTGGGCGCGGGGTCCCCGTCGGCAACGTCGGTTGCAGCGGGTACTGCACCGGGCCTCACCTGCACTTCGAGGTCAGGGTCAACGGGTCGCCGGTCGACCCCATGCCGTACCTCCAGTAGCCCTCCGTAGGGGCCGCAGGGCCTACGCTTAGTTCACGATGGAAACCTGGCAGAAGATCTCGATATCCGTGCTGGCCGCGCTCGTCGTAGCGGCCGGCGCCTTCGCGGGCGGGTACACGCTCGCCCGTCGCGGCTTCGCCCCGGGCACCCCCACGATCGACGTGAACGAGAAGGGGGCGGCTCTTCGGATCATCCGCGACGCCTACGAAGAGATCCGGGGGTCTGCCGTCGAGCAGCCCGACGAGCAGGCACTGGCTCGCGGGGCGGTCAAGGGCATGATCAACGTGTTGAAGAAGGACCAAGACGACCCCTACGCGCTCTTCTTCTCGCCCAAGGCCTACCGCTCTTTCCAGGAACTCTCCACCGGCAAGTTCTCGGGCATCGGGGTCTGGTTGAAGACCGACGAGAAGGTCCTGAAGATCGTCTCGGTCCT
>JBKHXK010000035.1:0-22154 GCA_046566065.1 Actinomycetota bacterium
TTGTCGTCATCAGGGTCGCAGACATCCCCACGCCCATCACCCTCGTTATCCGCTTGATCGTCGTTGGGGTCCGTCGGGCAATTGTCATCGGCGTCGCCCTTGGCGTCGTTGTCGTCGTTGGTGTCGCAGGCGTCGCCTAGCTCGTCGTTGTCTGAGTTCGCCTGACCCTTGTTCGGCGTAGAGACACAGTTGTCATCATCGTCCGCTACGCCGTCGGCATCCCTATCCCCGTCGCAGGCATCCCCGCTTCCATCGGAGTCTCCGTCCGCCTGATCCTGGTTCGGGGTGACAGGGCAATTGTCGGAACCATCCGCAACCGTGTCGTTGTCATCATCCGGGTCGCAGGCGTCGCCTTGGGCATCCGTGTCCGAGTTCTTCTGGTTGGTGTTGGGTGTCGTGGGGCAGTTATCTGGTCCCGGCTTGATCGGGCCCTCGTCGGGGTCATGTCCGCCCACCGACGGCAAGGGGCCGTTGTCCGGGTCGCTCGAAGTGTCGGAGACGTTGTCATTATCGTCGTCCGGATCACAGGCGTTGCCTTTGCTGTCCGTATCACTGTTGGCTTGATCTGGATTAGAGACACTGGGGCAGTTGTCCTCGCCGTCATTGAGGCCGTCGCCGTCGTCGTCGCTGTCGCAGGCGTCTCCCTGGCCGTCTCCGTCGGCGTCCACCTGGTTGGCGTTCGCGGTGGTCGGACAGTTGTCCCCGCCGTCATTGATGCCGTCGCCGTCGTCGTCGCTGTCGCAGACGTCGCCTCGGTCATCCCCGTCAGCGTCGGCCTGATCCTGGTTCGGATCACGCTGACAGTTGTCATCTGCGTTGGCTACGGAGTCGCCGTCACGATCGGAGTCGCAGACGTCGCCCAGCCCATCGTTGTCCTGGTCCGCCTGGTCCGCATTAGCCGTATCGGCGCAGTTGTCGCTGTCGTTCGCGTCGCCGTCGCCGTCGCGATCGGAGTCGCAGACGTCGCCTTGGCCGTCCTTATCGGCATCCTCCTGGCCGGGGTTAGCGGTGGTCGCGCAGTTGTCGCTTCCATTGGCGTCGCCGTCGCCGTCGCGATCGGAGTCGCAGACGTCGCCTTGGCCGTCACTGTCCTGGTCCGCCTGGTTCGAGTTAGCGGTTGAAGGACAGTTGTCGCTGGAGTTGGCTACGCCGTCCCCGTCACCATCCGTGGAGCCCGAGGGGGCCGGACAGCCTCGATTGTTCGCCGCCCCTGCCTCGTTGGGACAGTTGTCTTGTGAGTCCGCAACGCCGTCTTGGTCGTCGTCACCATCACAGACGTCGCCTTGTCCGTCGTTGTCACGATCACGCTGATCTTGATTCGGAGAATCTGCGCAGTTGTCGCGGTTGTTCTGTACACCGTCGCCGTCTCTATCCGAGTCGCAGGGATCCCCGGCCTTGTCCCGATCCGAGTCTCTCTGGTCGGCATTGGCGATCGTTGGGCAGTTGTCCTGGGCGTCGGCGATGCCATCGCCGTCTTGATCCGTTTCACAAGCGTCGCCGGTGCCGTCGCCATCTGCGTCCGCCTGGCTCGGGTTGAAGGTTCCTTCGCAGTTGTCATCGGCGTCGGTGACCCCGTCTCCGTCGGCGTCAGAGTCACAAGCATCGCCGCGTCCATCGCCATCGTTGTCGGCTTGATCCGGATTCGAAGCATCGCTGCAGTTGTCGGAGGAGTCGGTTACCCCGTCGCCGTCGCTGTCTGAGTCGGGCTGGGCGGGTTCCGACTCACAGCCACTGGATCGCGTCCCGTCGCCGGCGCAGTCGTCGTTACCTCTGCCTCCGTTCAGGCTGTCGCGTCCCGGGCCCCCACGAAGCAGGTCGGCCCCGGAGCCGCCGAACAGCCTGTCGGCCCCGGCGTTCCCATAGAGGCGATCGCGGCCGCCATTCCCACAGATGACGTCATTGCCACCGCGGCCTCGGATCGTGTCATTGCCGGCCCGGCCAACGATGACGTCGTTTCTGGGAGTGCCCCTCAGAACGTCGTTGCGTGGCGTCCCCGTGACCGTGGCGCGGCGCCCGCCGCACGACGCGGGGGCCGCCTGGGCGGGAAGCACCACCAGGAAGTTGCTGACCAGGAAGCTGACGACGAAAAGCGCCCGCGCGAAGCGATACCGACCCTGCTTATGCATCCACGTCCTCCTCTTCAGCACCCACCGGGCCGAATCGGCCTGGTTTCCCCCTCATAGGGCGCGGGTTTCTACGGTGTCCATCGGGATTAGGCACAAAAACTGAAGTTCCTGCCCGTCATCCCGACAGCTAAACCCAGCTTCGGCGATTTACCCCGATTTACGCAGGGTCGGAGGGAAGGCTAAAGCCAGCGGCTTGCCGGGTAAATGGCCTGAAATGACTACGCGGGCGCACCAGTGGCCGTTCTGATGTTGGAAAAGCACGCTCACGCGTGCTCCAGTTAACCCAAAAGGGTTAGCCGACGGAGCCTTCCATCTGGAGCTCGACCAGGCGCTGGAGCTCGACCGCGTACTCCATGGGCAGCTCCCTCGTGATCGGCTCGATGAATCCGCGCACGATCATCTGCATCGCTTGGGTCTCGTCGAGACCTCGACTCATCAGGTAGAAGAGCTGCTCGTCGGAGACCTTGGACACGCTGGCCTCGTGGCTGACCGCGGCCGACTCCTCTTCGATCTCGATGTACGGATAGGTGTCGGAACGCGAGTAGTCGTCCAGGATCAGCGCGTCGCAGATGACGTGGCTCTTCGCATGGTGAGCGCCGTCCTCGATGCGGATCAGCCCGCGGTAACCACCGCGGCCCCCATCCTTGCTGATCGACTTGGACGTGATCGAGCTCTGCGTGTTGGGAGCGGCGTGGATGATCTTGCCGCCCGCGTCCTGGTGCTGGCCCTCGCCCGCGTATGCGATCGATAGCACCTCGCCCTTCGCGTGCTCACCGAGCAGCCACACCGCCGGGTACTTCATCGTGACCTTGGAGCCGAGGTTGCCGTCGACCCACTCCATGATCGCGCCCTTGTGCGCAGCCGCACGCTTGGTCACGAGGTTGTAGACGTTGTTCGACCAGTTCTGGATCGTTGTGTAGCGACAGCGCCCGTGGTCCTTGACGATGATCTCGACGACCGCGGAGTGCAAAGAGTCGCTCGAGTAGATGGGGGCCGAGCAACCCTCGACGTAATGAACGTAGGCGTTCTCGTCGACGATGATCAGCGTCCGCTCGAACTGACCCATGTTCTCCTGGTTGATCCGGAAGTAGGCCTGCAACGGGATCTCGACCTCGACACCCGGCGGAACGTAGATGAAGGAGCCGCCCGACCACACCGCCGAGTTGAGCGCGGAGAACTTGTTGTCGGCGGGCGGGATGATCGTTCCGAAGTACTGCTTGACGAGGTCTTCGTGCTCGCGCAGAGCCGTGTCCATGTCGGTGAAGATGATCCCCTGGGCCTCGAGGGCCTCCTGGGTCTTGTGGTACACGACCTCGGACTCGTACTGCGCCGTCACGCCGCCGAGGTAGTTCTTCTCGGCTTCGGGGATGCCCAGCTTGTCCCAGGTGGCTTTGATCTCCTCGGGCATGTCGTCCCAGGACTTCACCTGGTTCATCGGCTTGATGTAGTAGTAGATGTCGTCGAAGTCGATGCCGGAGAGATCCGCACCCCACGTCGGCATCGGCTTGCGATAGAAGACGTCCAGGCTCTTGTGACGGAACTTCCGCATCCAGTCGGGCTCGCCCTTGCGGTCGCTCATCATGTCGAGAACCTCGTGCGAGAGACCCTTGGTGGGTGCCTCGTCGTAGCTCGTGGCGTCGTGCCAGCCGTACTTGTAGTCGCCCTTGAGGGCCCTGACCTGCTCGTTCTCCTGCTGAACCTTCAGATCTTCGGCTTCAGTCGCCACAGGGAAAACCCTTCCTTGTTGAGTCGGGTGCGGTATCCGAAGTCTACAACGCCTAGTTAGGGCAGCCTAATCCCGAGATCCCAAGGCTGAGTGGGTGCGACACTGCCTCGATGGTGTTTCCGATCTCCGGCGTGGAGGCCTCGCCCCTGCTGCCGGTCGTGGTCGGGTTCTTGATAGCCACGGCGACCACTCCCGCCGGTGTGTCCGGGGCCTTTCTGCTCCTGCCCTTCCAGTTCAGCGTGTTGGGGTTCACCTCGCCCGGGGTGACGCCCACGAACCTTCTGTTCAACGTGATCTCTACGCCCGGAGGGATCGCCCGTTTCCGAGCCCAGGGAGGGCTGGACGTCGCTCTGGCCGGACGGATCATCGCCGGAGCGATCCCCGGGGTGATCGCGGGCTCGGTCCTGCGCGTGACGGTGCTGGCGGGCCCCGGAGCCTTCAAGGTCTTCGTGGGGGTGGTCCTCGGACTCCTCGGCGCCAACCTGTTGCTGCAGGCGCGTGGGAGGCGAGCGGCCGGCACGAGGGACACCTACGTGACGCGCTACGTGGTCGCCCTGGCGGCAGGCGCCGGGCTGATCGGAGGGATCTACGGCATCAGCGGGGGCTCGATCATCGCTCCCGTGCTTGCAGGCGTCTTCCGTCTATCCGTCCACCGCGTCGCACCGGCCGCCCTGCTGGCTACCCTGGTCACATCGGTGGCAGGGGTGATCTCCTTCCAGGTGCTTCACCTCCTCGGCGAGCCGGTTCAGCCCGACTGGGCCCTGGCTGCGCTGTTCGGCCTAGGGGGTGCTGGTGGTGGCTACGTGGGAGCGCGGCTGAATCGGCGGGCGCCCGAGGCCTTCCTGCGGGCGCTGCTCGGAAGCCTAGCCCTGGCTCTGGCCATCTCCTACCTGGCGCCCGCCCTGTAGGGGCCGCCCCGGGTGGGTCCTAGGAGACTTCGTCGGCGGTGCCTGGGGCCGTGCCGCTCGAACGCAGGTCCACCGGCGCCTCGGCCAGATCGCCGAGATCGACGTCATCTTGCTCTCCGGCATGGAAACCCGGGCCTTGAGCGATCACCTGGAAGGACTCTGCGTGGGCGTACCCCTTCGCCTTGCCCGCCTCGGCGGTGTAGGTGCGCACGAAGGCTGCGATCTCGTCCGCGTTATCGCCGACCTGGCTCCGGTGGCACCGCAGAGCTTCGATCTTGCGGTCGATCGTCTCGGAGATGTCGACCAGATGGGGCTTGAGGCCGGGTCCTGCGATCCACAGCTCCCGCAGCCCGCGCCATGGCTCGAGTCCCTCGTCGAGCAACTCGGGGAAGTGGCCGGGAGTCGTTCCCGCCGTCATCGAAACATCTAGCGATGCCTGGCCGATCGCACGATGGTCGGGGTGGTTGATGAAGTCCCCGATCACCGGCGTCGGGTCCATCACCATGAACCGATGAGGCCGGTACCTGCGGAACACGCGGGCGATATCCCGCCGAAGGTCGAGCGTGTATCGGACGTAACCGTCTTGGTGGTCCAGCCACACGACCTCTTTGATCCCGATGATCTCCGCGGCTTGCTCTGACTCCTTGACGCGGATGTCGTGCAGGGACTTGCCCATCAGGGTCTTGTCCTGCGTTCCCGTCGAACCATCGGTGCCGACGCAGAGGGTGATCTCGGCCCCCGCGTCGGCCCATCTCGCCAAGGTGCCCGCCGCTCCGAACTCCATGTCGTCCGGATGTGCAGTCACGACCAGGGCGCGCCACGAGCTCACCGCGAGGGCCGCCGTTCTGACGTCGGAGAAACACGCTGGAACGTAGTCCAGTTAATCCAGAACGGCGTCATGTGGTGCGCAGGATCAGGACGTCGGTCGGGGCGTGGTGCGAGATCCGGTGGGGGACGTTGCCGAGCATGAACCTTCTCGCCCCGCTCATGCCCACGCTTCCGACCGCGATCATGTCGAAGTTCTCCGCACCCGCGAGTGCGATCAGTTCTTCTGCAGGGTTGCCCTGGATCGCACGTACCTCGGCATCGATACCGGCCTGATCGGCGCGCTCGGCGGCGCGCTCGAGGATGTCCTCCGCTTGCGCGGTCCCTGCGATGCGCCACTTGAACTCCGAGGGGACGTCACGCACCTCCTTGCCCACGTTCCACTGGGCAACGGGGTCGTCGGGGTCGGCCTTGTAGGCCTCGAGCTCGTGCTCGGTGGGTGGTTGGTACACGCACACGATGGTGGTCTGCGCTCCGAGACTCTTGGCAAGATTCGACGCCATGTCCACGGCCCGCATCGCCGTCGGGGATCCGTCGGTGCCGACCAGAACCTTCGCGTAGTCCGACGACTCCCGCGGAGGGTCCGTCTTGACGATGAGGACGTCGGTGGCGGCGTGGTGTGACACCTTGTTCGGGACGCTGCCGAGGAGGAACCGCTTGGCCCCCGACATCCCCACGCTACCCACGACGAGCAGTCCCCCGCCCGCTGCCTCCGTTTGAGCGACAAGGACTTCCGCGGGCGCGCCCTGCACGGCGATCGCCTTGCCACCATGCTCGGAAGCGAGCTGGCTCAAGGCATCGCTTTCTTTACCGGCGTGCACGATCAGCAGCTCCGCCCCCAAGCGCTGGGCCAGGAGCGCGGCACGTTCCGTGGCCACCGTCGCCGTCGCCGAAAGGTCCGTGCCGACCACCACGCGCTCGTACATATCGCCTCCTAGCCCTGCGTCGAACGAACCGGCCGGATCGCAAGCGTGCACCTGGCCACCGCCACGGCGATCCCTTCTTGATCATCGAGATCGATGTTCCAAACATGGATGGAGCGGCCTTTCCGCACCGGCGTAGCAGTCGCTCGCAGCACTCCGGAGGAACGGGCGCGGAGGTGGCTGATGTTCAGATCGGTGCCGACGGCGAACTCTTTGCCTTCCTCGCAATTCATGTGAGCGCCCATGGAAGCTGCGCTCTCCGCCAGCACCGCCGAGGCGCCGCCGTGCAATAGACCGAAAGGCTGATGCACCTTGGGGCCTATATCCATCTCCAGCACCACACGATCCGCATCCATCTCGATCGTGCGCACCCCGAGGACCTCGTGGATCGTGTTGGCGTCGGAGGGTGGAACGGAAGCGGCGGTCATGCCGGGATGCTACGTGTTTCAGCGGGGATGGGGTCCGAGCTGGTCCGGGCTACTCGCTCGAGCAGAGGATGCGCGTTGAGAGAACGACCTAGTTAGAGGGCGCGTCTGAGGTCTCGGGTAACGAGATCTCCTCGGGGCGACCGACCTCCATCACCGGCGAGGAGCAGACGGGGCAATAGAGGGCGTCCCTATCGACGTAGAGCACCCTGTCGCACGAGTCGCAGAAGCAGTAGGTCGTACACCCATCCTTCCTGCGGCGAGACAACTCGCTCACGATGCGTCCAAGGTGATGAATCGTGGGGCGGCTTTGTGAGAGCGTTTGTCGTCGTACATCGCCTCGTCCGCCGCGGCCAGGAGCTCTTCCGAGGTCGTCCCGTCCTCGCCCGAGATGGCCACTCCGATGCTCACGTTCAGAGGGAATCCGGGGGCGGCGGGGATCTCCTGCTCTGACAGGATCTCGCGCAATCGGTTCGCAACGATCTGGGCGCCTGCTCGGTCCGCGTCGCGAAGCACGACCACGAATTCGTCGCCGCCGAACCGGGCAACGCAGTCGCTCCCCCGGACCACGCGACGGAGCGAGTTCGCAACGGTCTGGATCGCGAGGGAACCCGCTTGGTGCCCGAAGCGATCGTTCAACGACTTCAGGTCGTCCATATCCACGACCAGGACGGCGAAGTCACCCGCTAGCTTCTCGAGCGCACCCAGCTCCTCGTAGAAGCGCGCCACGTTGCTCACCTTCGTGAGGGGGTCGATCGACGCGAGCTGTCGCAGCCCGGATTGAACGGAGTAGTGAGCCTCCGCGAAGGCGCCGAGGAACGCGGCGGTGAGCCCGTAGAGGGCGAAACGAGCCACGATGATGCCGAAGAAGGCCGATGCCCCCAAAGCTCCCGTCCCGGCCGCGGTGTAGATGGCAACCAGAGTGGAAGCGGCCAGAGCCGTGACCAGCCCCTCTCTCAGACCAGCCGCGATCGAGGCGATCGCTACAGGAACGATGAACATCCAGCCGGAGTCCACTCCGATCGGAGTGGGAACCAGCGAGAACAACGAGGCGAACACGAGAAGCGCTCCCACGACACCGAGGCGAGTGGACCGCTCCTCGAGGATGGCTCGCACCTGCTCGGTCACCAAAGAGCTGAGGAACCCCCGTGCTGGGGCGGCATCCGCAAGTGGAATAACCGGCGCTTCCATCGGGGTCTCCTCGCTCGGACTAGCTCCTAGTGACTAGTCACAAGTGAGTATCGGCAGCACCTCGATAGAGCTTTACGGGCGTTCTGACGTTGGAAAACCACGCGTGGGCGTACTCCAGTTAACCCAGAAGGGCTAGGTGTGGAGGTCGTCAGCCTCGGCCAGAGAGGTTTCCCGGAGGCGCATCCACTGGATGAACTCGCCCGCTGCGATCGGCCGGCTGAGGTAGTAGCCCTGGGCGGTATCGCACCCGAGCTCGGTCAATTGATCCCAGTGCTGCTTGGTCTCCACCCCCTCCGCCACGACCTCGAGACCGAGGCTGCGACCAAGGTCGATCGTGGACCTGACGATCACGGCGTCGTCGTCATCGGTGTGCATGTTGGTGACGAAGGACTTGTCGATCTTCAGCTCGTCGACCGGCAAGCGCTTCAGATAGGACAGCGACGAATATCCGGTGCCGAAGTCGTCCAGCGCGAGCCCGATCCCCGTCTCGTGCAGGCTGTCCAGGACGGCCAGCGCCCGCACGGGGTCCTCCATGATCGTGCTCTCCGTGATCTCTAGACGGAGCGACGCCGGCGGCACGTTCCACTTCTGTAAGAGCTCCGATATCTGCTGGGGCAATTCGTGGTCCAAGAGGCTGCGAGCCGACACGTTCACCGACACGACCAGGGCGAGGCCCGCATCTCGCCACACCCGGCACTGCCTCACGGCCGTCTCGATCAGATAAAGGGTGAGTGGCTCGATCAAGCCGGTGTTCTCCGTCATGGGGATGAACTCATCCGGAGACAGCAGCCCTCGCTCGGGATGGTTCCAGCGCACCAGAGCCTCCACCCCTTTGACCTGCCCGGTGATCAGGTCCGCCTTGGGCTGGTAGTAGAGGTTGATCTCCTGGTCTTCCATCGCCTGCCGGACCTGGCCGACCAGCACGAGGCGGTTCGGGCTGTGGCGATCCTGCTCCGGTGTGTAGATCGCGTAACCACTGCCCGACCCCTTGCTCACGTACATGGCGACGTCGGCCCGCTGGATCAGGGTGTCCACGTCGCGGCCGTGGTCCGGGGCGAACGCGATACCGATGCTGGCCTCGATGTTCAGCTTCAATCCCTGGATCTCGAACGGAAGGTCCAGCGCCCGCTTGATCTTGTCGGCGACCTGAACGGCGGCGGGTCGATCGAGGACGTTCGGTAGCAGGATGGCGAACTCGTCGCCGCCGAGCCTGGCGATCGTGTCGCTCTCTCGGAGGATCGACCGCAGGCGGGGACCGACCTGTTGGAGCAAGAGGTCACCGCTGTGGTGACCAAGCGTGTCGTTGACCTCCTTGAAACGGTCGAGATCCATCAACATGACGGCGACGAGGCTCTTCTCGCGCTCGACCCCCAGGATCGACTGGTGGATGCGGTCGTGCAGCAGGACACGGTTCGGAAGCTTCGTCAGGTCGTCGTGGAGGGCCTGGTACTCGCTCAGGGCCGCCTGACGGCCTCCCTTGTAAAGGGCGACGATCGGCAGCAGCAGCACGGCGATCAGGGGAAGGCTGTGCTCGGCGGCGACCACCACGACCGGCGCCAGCGCCAGCGAAGCTCCGGCCACTCCGGACCGGAAGACGAGGTCGCGTCGAAGATGGTCGATGACCGGCACCTCGTGGCGTCGCGCCCACCAGGTGGCGGTCAGAGAGGTGTTCACCAAGAAGAAGACCGCCATCGCGGTGAAGATGCCGGTCAGGTCGGCCGTCTGGAAGAAGGGCGATTCCGGGCGAGGAACGTCTGTCAGCCAGGCGAGGACACCGCCCGCGGCCACCAGGGCCAGCGTCGACTGCCCGATATTGAAGGTGGAGCGACTGAGGGCCTTGCCGCGGAAGAAATAAGCGAAGAGCTCGGCCAGCGCCAGGGCCAGCACGGCCCCCGCCGGACCGGAGCTGATCAACAGAGCGAACGAGAACGTGGCCGAGGTCGTGAGCTCTTCGTCCTCATCCCGTCGAGGCAGCTTGATCGGCAGCAGCTCGCCGAGGATCACCAAGAGGACCAGCACCGAGAAGTGAGCGGGAGCAGCCCCGGCGTTGCCCACCCGGCCACTCGCCGCCATATAGATGAGCAGGCTCAGGCCGGCGACCGACACCGCAAGCGCGAACCCGTCGATCCGGCGTGCAACGCCCGCTTGCAATGGACCTCCCTCTCGACCGCTGTCCCCACTCCAGTTAACAACAGAGAAGGCCGGAGCGTGCATACGTAGGGATACGTAGGAGGAGGCCCCCGCCTCCGTGATAGGACGCACTCGTGGATTTCGAACACAGCGCCCGCTCCAAGGAGCTCCAAGCGGCTCTAACGAGCTTCATGGACGAGCACATCTATCCGAACGAGCGCCTCTACCACGAGCAGATGATGGGTCAGGAAGACGTCCATCATCAGCCGCCGATCATGGAAGACCTGAAGAAGGAGGCGCGTTCCCGCGGGCTCTGGAACCTCTTCCTGCCGGATGAGAACTACGGCGCCGGCCTGAGCAACCTCGACTACGCGCCTCTGGCCGAGATCATGGGCCGAAGCCCGATCGCTTCCGAAGCGACCAACTGCGCCGCCCCCGACACGGGGAACATGGAGATCCTGCTCGAGTTCGGAACCGACGAGCAGAAGAAGACCTGGTTGGAGCCTCTGCTGGAAGGTGAGATCCGATCGTGCTTCGGGATGACCGAGCCGGGTGTCGCGAGCTCGGACCCCACGAACCTGCAGAGCAGCATCACCGCGGACGGCTCGGACTACGTCGTCAACGGACGGAAATGGTGGACGAGCGGAGCCGCGGATCCGCGTTGCAAGGTCTGCCTCTTCCTTGGTCTGAGCGATCCCGATGCCGATCGCTACATGCAGCACAGCCTCGTCATCATCCCGATGGATTCGCCCGGCGTGAACATCGTTCGGACCCTGCCGGTGTTCGGCTACGACGCCGGGCACGGACACTGCGAGATCTCTTTCGAGGACGTCCGCATACCCCAGGAGAACCTCCTAGGGCAACCTGGAGGCGGGTTCCTGATAGGTCAGGCGCGCTTGGGGCCGGGACGGATCCATCACTGCATGCGCGCTATCGGGATGGCGGAGCGCGCCCTCGAGCTGATGTGCAAGCGGGCTCATTCCCGCACAGCGTTCGGGATCCCTCTGTCCAAGCAGGGCGTGATCCGAGATTGGATCGCCGAAGCTCGCGTGCGTATCGAGCAAGCGCGCCTACTCACCCTCAAGGCCGCGTGGATGATGGATACGGTCGGCAAGGAAGAGGCTCGCACCGAGATCTCCGCTATCAAGGTCGCTGCAGCAGAACTCGCGACCTGGGTGATCGACCGGGCGATCCAGGTTCACGGCGGAGCCGGCGTGTCCGACGACTTCCCGCTGGCGATGATGTACGCCCACGCCCGCACCTTGCACATAGTCGACGGCGCCGACGAGGTGCACAAGATGGTCATCGCCCGCCACGAGTTGGCGCGCTGGAAGCCTTAACGCCTTAAGACTCCGGCACCCGCCAGAGCTCCACCTGCACCTCATCACCGGCCTGAAGCTCGCTCTCGTCGATGTCGAAGCGCGCCACTCCGTCGCAGGAGATCAGGCTCGACTGGATGTGGGAGCCCTGCTTGCCGAGCGGTGTGGCAACGAAGCCCCGCTCGTCGATGCCGACCCGGACCCGCACGAAGTGCAGCCGTCCCGGCTTCTTCTTCAGAGGCTCGGTCAATCGGGCGGGAACCACCGGGCGCAGGAGAGTGCGGTGGCCTTGCATCTTGCGAAGCACGGGCCGAACGAACTGTTCGAAACCGATGTGCACCGATACCGGATTGCCGGGAAGCCCAAGGAAAGGGCGATCACAGACGCGACCCGAGACCACGGGTTTGCCGGGCTGCATCGCAACCCGCCAGAGGTCGATGGAACCGAGCCGTTCCACCGCCTCCTTCACGTAGTCGTACCGGCCCACCGAGACCCCGCCGGCCGAGACGACCAGATCCGCTTCCACCGCTGCCTTCTCCAGCGCGACGACGACGCTGTCCAGATCGTCGGGGACGCCCGAGATCGGCACCGGCGTGGCACCCGCCTCGGCCACCAGCGCGTTCAACGCATAGGTGTTCGAGTCGCGGATCTGGCCGGGAGCCGGTTCTTCCCCCGGGCCCACCAGCTCATCGCCCGTGACCACGATCGCCACGACCGCGCCCCGACGCACCCGCACCGGATCGAGCCCGAGCGAAGCCAGGAGCGCAAGCTCGGCCGACCGCAGGACGCTTCCAGTCTGGACCACGGCCTCGCCCGCGGAGACGTCGTCGCCCGCGGGACGGATGTGTCCATGAGAAGGCGGCGGCGCTTCGATGACGACCGCCGAGCCCGACTCCTGCGCGACCTCGATCGGTACCACTGCATCGGCGCCGCTGGGCACCGGCGCCCCGGTCATGATGCGGGCCGCACATCCGGGTTCGACCGTCAACGCTCCCGGGTCGCCCGCACGCACCTCGCCTATCAGCCGCAGCGTGACCGGATCAGCCTCTGAAGCTCCGTCGACATCTGCCCGGAGCACCGCGTAGCCATCCATGGCCGAGTTGTCGAAGCGCGGCAACGGATGGGGAGCGATCAGATCGTCGGCCGCGACGGCTCCCCGGGCCTGGTCCAGAGGCAGCTCGACCGGCGCCAGCGGATCGATCCTCGAGAGGATCCGCTCCCTAGCTTGTTCGACCGTCAGCATCGGGATCCCACGCGAACGCCAGTTCCGAAACCCGTTCGCAGAGTGCGGTCAGCTCGGCCCCCCCTCGCCCCTGCCCCACCGCGACCCCGATGAGGAATGTCGTAAGCGGGGTCGCCTTCCGTTCCACGTTGTGGGCGACGTCGCGCGCCGTATCCAGGAGTGGACCTGGGTCGACCTGCACATCGACCTCGAGCTCCCGCGCGACCACGTCAAGCCAACCTTCCGGCATGTCCACCTCCGTCACTCTGGATCTGCAGTTCCTCCATGTCAGACGCAGTGTCGCAGTCGCGCGACCGGCCCTCATCTGGGATCGTTCGGCATGCAAGTCCGTGCAGCAGGACCTTCATCGAGCGACCCTCTGTCGGCTCTCGCTGGAGCACCGTGCGCAGCGGACCGGTGGCGTAGCACCCCAGCAAGGGTTGCTCGGTGCCCTCGTCGTCTACCGCTACCGCCGACGTCACCTCGTCTGCCGCTCGTACGAGCCGGCCGACGAAGGCCTCGTCGAGCAAGGGCAGATCCACCGCGACGACGACCACCAACGCGGCTTCGACGAAGGCCATCCCCGCGTCGAGGGCGGCCACGGGCCCCCCTCCCTCGGGTTGTTCTCGAGCCCATACGACCGGATGCGCCGTGGGTCGAGGGGGCCCGACCACCACTATCCGCTCGGCCTCTGCCACCGCCTGGATGACTCGGTCGAGCAGCCTTTGCCCGCGGAAGACCAACTCGGCCTTGTCGATACCGCCCAGGCGTCGAGCGCCTCCGCCCGCAACGACCACGGCATCGAACGCAGGGAGGTGTGGCACGCACCCATGATGCCCCAAGGCGCTCGGAAAGGATTCGGCACGGCTCGCGCCGAATCAGTAACCCCAGAGACACTTTCTGATCCCCTCGGCTAGGAGGAACCGTGAAGCGCAGCGTGCTGGTACTGGTCGTTCTAGCGATCTCGATGGTCGCCACCGCTCTGCAGGCGACGGCCGCGTCGAAGGCCCACATCGAGGATCCGCTCAATGACGCCAACTTCATCAACGACCAGGGCACCGGCGACGGCGGCGGGCAGGCCACGCCTGCGGACGCGGGTTCCGTGAGCGACATCCTGGCCGTCACCTTCTCGAACGACAAGAAGAACCTCTACATCGACATCGAGACCGAAGCAGCTCCCCCGGCCACCACCGGCATCGGTTACCGCGTGCGGGTCAACCCCGATGACGAAGGGAGCTACTGCCTGATCTTCGAGGCCTACCACCCCGGCGCCAACAACGTGCTAACCGCGGCACGGGGCTCCTTCACCGACGCGTGCGAGGGAGGCGACCCGGTGGAGTTCGAGGTCATGGGCGGCCGTCTGGTCATCCCCCGCAAGTTGCACCCTGCGTTCGGCAAGGGCGGCAAGCTGACGGCTCCACAGGCCCAGTCCTTCCTCTACACCGGGGACTACGGGTCTGGAGTGGCCGGCCCCTACCCAGATACGACCGAGGTCGGAACGGACTTCGCCTTCAAGAAGTGATCGAGCGCTAACCCAACGACAAAGGACCCGCCCATCCGGGCGGGTCCTTTCGTTTGCGATGCTCGGCGCTCAGGCCGGAAGGTCGGCCTCGGCCTTCGCCTCCTTGTCGGCGTCCTCGGCGCTCTCGGCTACCTGCAGGTCGATCTCGAGCTGGATCTTCTCGCTGACCAACCAGCCGCCGCTGTCGAGCGGGACGTTCCAGGTAAGACCCCAGTCGGTCCGCTTGATCGTTCCTGACAGGGTCCCTCCGACCTTGCGGTTGCCGAACGGGTCCTGAAGGTCCCCTCCGTGCTCGTAGGTCAGAGTCACGGGCTTCGTGATCCCCTTGATCGTGAGATCACCCTCGACCTTGTAGTCGTCGCCGCGCTTGGCGATGGACCTGCTCACGAAGGTCATCGTCGGATGCTTCTCGACGTCGAAGAAGTCAGCGCTCTTCAGGTGAGCGTCGCGATCCGCGTTCCCGGTGTCGACGCTTCCCATGTCGACCTCGAAGGTGGCCCTAGCCGAGGTGATATCCGTCGGATCCCCCTCGATCTCGCCCCGGAAGCTCGTGAACTGCCCCCGCACCTTCGAAAGCCCCATGTGCCTCGCTACGAATCCCACCGAGGTGTGCCCGGTGTCGATGGTCCATGCCATGTCCGATCCTCCCTGTCTGCCGCCTTAGCTTCTCTTAGATAAGAAGCTATCAGATGATTACAAGCTTGTGTAACGTGGCCGACACCGGTATCATTCCCACATGGTCAGAACCGCCACACCTCAGTCACAGGCCCCTCTGTCGCCCTACTGCGCGCAGTTCACGCATGCGATCGAGATCGTCGGGCGCCGATGGACCGGGGCCATCATCCGGGCGATGCTGGCGGGGGCCTCCCGGTTCAGCGAGATCCTGAGCGAGGTGCCGGGGCTCAGCGACCGACTCCTCTCGGAGCGGCTGAAGGAGCTCGAGCAGGAGGGCATCGTCGAGCGGCGAGTCACCCCTTCCACCCCCGTGCGGATCGAGTACGTCCTCACGGACAAGGGCCGCGATCTCGCCGCGGTCGTGCGCTCTGTCGCCGCGTGGGCGCAGGCGTGGGTCGAGGTCTAGACGCCCGGATCCGACAGGGCCGACCACTGTTCGTCCAGAGGCACGAACATGCGATTCGACGCCATCACCTCGAGGGTTGCCACGTCCGCCAGCACCCTCTGCTCCCCGCCCGGAACCACCGCGAATATCGACGCTAGGTGCCAGATGTCGTCGACGGGAGTGAACGAGTCTCGCCAGGCCTCGAGCGCCTGTCTCACGAACACGTGCCGACCTCGGCCCTTGTATGCGGTGCAACCGCACTGCGCGTCGACCACCCCATGCAGCAGGGCTCCCACCTCGAGGGCCCTGCGTACGCAAGCTCGGACGTAGTCGGAAAGCGTCTCCCATTGCTCCGCCGACAGGACCCGGCGGGCATCGTCGAAGAACTCGACCAGGCACCCATCGAGCTCGCGGGCGATCTGTTCGATCCGCTCTCTCTCATCCGGGGTGAAGGCGACCTCTGCCATCGTTAGCCGGTCCCTTCCGGCGCGGGCTCCCGCAGTCCGGGATCGAGGTCGTCAGGTCGCTCGTGTCCGGACGCGTCTCCTTCGATGTTGATCTTCGGAAGGACCCGATCGAGCCACTTCGGCAACCACCAGTTGGCTTCGCCCAGGAGCTCCATCGTGGCAGGCACCAACACCATCCGGACCAAAGTGGCGTCGACGAAGATGGCCGTCGCCAGACCAAGGGCGAAGAGCTTGATGGCTCGTTCCTCGAAACCGAACAAGAAGACGAGGAACAACGTCACCATGATGGCCGCTGCTGCGGTGATCACACGGGCGGTTGCGGCCAATCCGTTGGCTACAGCCTCGTAGTTGTCGCCGGTCCGTACGTATTCCTCCCTGATGCGCGACAACAGGAAGATCTCGTAGTCCATAGACAGACCGAAGAGGATCGTGAACAACATCATCGGAACCCAAGCCTCGATAGGCCCGCTGCTCTCTATACCGATCTGTTCCTTCAACCAGCCCCATTGGAAAACGGCCACGATCGTTCCGTAGGCAGCCGAGATCGAGAGCAGGTTCATGATCGCCGCCTTGACCGGCACGAGGATCGACCTGAACACGATGACCAACAACACGAAGCTCAGGCCGATCACGACCGAGATCAAGAGCGGGAGCCGCTCCGCGTTGGCGTCGGCGAAATCCTGGACCGAGGCGGTCAGACCGCCGACGTACACGGGGCTGCTCGTGCCGGCCTCCGGCACCACGTCGGTTCGGATGCTTCTTACGAGGGCGGTGGTCGCCTCATCCTGCGGCGAGGTCGTGGGGAAGACCATAAGGATGGCCGCGTCGCCCGCCTCGTTCGGTTGTGGGGGCGACGTGGCCGCGACGCCTTCCATCTGTGACAGCCGGCCGCTCAGTTCCTGAAGAGCTGCCAGATCCTCCGGTCCCGACACCTCGGTGGCCAACAGCAAGGGCCCGTTGAAGCCCGGACCGAACCCCTCGCTCAAGAGCTCGTAGGCGCGCCGACTGGAGCGCTCGACGGAACCGGCGCTCGCGTCCGCGAAGCCCAGGCGCAACGACAGGAGCGGTGCGCTCATCGCGAGCAGGATCGCGAGCCCGAGGATCGCCGCGATCCACGAACGTCGTTGGATCATCCGGCTCCATCGATACGCCATCGCCTGCTCCCCCTTATCGGAGCTGTGGAACCACCTCAACCGCCAGCGGTCGACGTTGTTCCCTACGAAACCGAGCAGAGCGGGAAGAAGTGTCACCGAGGCGATCATCGTGACCGCGACGGTCGCCGCTCCGCCGATGGCCAGACCCTCGACGAACGCGAAGCCCATGAGGAGGATGCCGAGGAGAGAGATGACCACCGTCGTCCCGGCGAACAAGACGGCCTTGCCCGAGGTCAAGATGGCCTTCATCGTGGCCGACTCGGGGTCGAGCCCGCTGTGAAGGTGCGCTCGATACCTGGTGACGATGAAAAGGGCGTAGTCGATCCCGACTCCGATACCGATCATCGAAGCGAGCTGGGGAGTGAACTCGGGAACGTTCGCGAAGTTGGCGATCAGCATGATCAGGGCCATCCCGATCCCGATCCCGAACAGCGCCGTTGCGATCGGCAGTCCCATCGCCAGCACCGAACCGAACGCGATCAGCAGGATGACGATCGCGAAGAGGATGCCGATGCCCTCCGCCCCACCGGGCTCCTCGAACTCGGCGAACATGATCACGCTGCCACCCGGTTCGACCGTCAAGCCGTCGAGGTCGACCTCGGCCGCTATCGCCTGGATCTCTTTCCCGATCTCGACCGGGACCTGTTCTCCTTGTACGAACTCGAAATGCATCGTGGCGTAAGCGATCGTGCCGTCCGGCGAGATCTGTCGAGCACCTGCCTCCGTGTACGGCGAGTCGATCTGTATCACCCGCTCGACCTCGGAGAGCCGGGCCAGAAGAGCTTCCATCTCGGAGGCGACCTCGGGGTCCATCACCCCCTGCTCGGCTTTGAAGACGATGTCCGCCGTCTCCCCCGCCGCTTGGGGGAAGCGCTCTTCCAGCAGGTCGAAGGCCTTCTGCGAGTCGGCTCCGGGCAGTGAGAAGTCGGTGGAGTAGTCGCCGCCCGCGGTGGCTTGCAGCACGTTGAAACCGATGAGCGCGACCACCCAGACGACCAGCATCAGCCATCGGCGGCGGTAGGAGAACCTCGCGATCCTCTCGAGCATCAATCAGCCCTCCTCGGGACCTCCGCGTCCCCCTGAACCCCAACGAACACGGTAAGAGAGAACGCTCCCGAGAGATAGAGCCGAGACGTACGTAGTAGTGCGTAGAGCGAGCGGTGCCTTGGCCGGAGTTACGGCCCGCTGCGCTCGCTCTCCATGTAGGGGTACCTGTAGTCCGTCGGAGGCACGAAGGTCTCTTTGATCGAACGAGGGCTGGCCCATCGGATCAGGTTCCACATCGAGCCGGCCTTGTCGTTCGTTCCCGATCGGCGCGCGCCGCCGAACGGTTGCTGGCCGACGACCGCGCCCGTCGGCTTGTCGTTCACGTAGAAGTTCCCCGCCGCGAAGCGAAGCTTCTGCTTCGCATCGACGATGGCGGCCTCGTCGGTCGCGAACACTGCGCCGGTCAGGCCGTAGGGAGTGCCTCGATCGACCAGATCGAGCGTCTCGGCCCATCCGGCTTCCGGGTACACATAGACGGTCACGATAGGACCGAAAAGCTCCTCGCGCAGTAGACGCGCCGCCGGATCTTCCGTCCGCACGACCGTGGGCTTCACGAAGTAGCCGGTGGAATCGTCCGCCTCGCCGCCGGCTACCACCTCCATCGTCGCACTGGACCGAGCCTCTTGCAGAGCGTCGGAATGCTTGGCGAAGGCGCGCTCGTCTATCACCGCGCCCATGAAGTTCCCGAAGTCGGTGATGTCGCCCACGGGGATCTCGGGGACCTCATCCGCCAACCGTTCGCGCAAGGCATCCCAGAGGTTCGACGCCACGTAGACACGCGACACGGCAGAGCACTTCTGGCCCTGATACTCGAAGCCACCTCTCACGATGGCAGTAGCCAGCGCGTCGACCGAAGCGGATGGGTGAGCGACGATGAAGTCCTTGCCACCGGTCTCTCCCACTATGCGCGGGTAGTTCCGGTATCGCTCGACGTTCTCCCCGACCTTCTTCCACATCCAGTTGAAGGTCGGGGTCGAACCGGTGAAGTGGATGCCGGCCAGCTCCTCGTGGGCGAGCGCCGCTTCGCCGATCTCGGGGCCGGGCCCATGCACCATGTTGATGACACCCGGAGGCAACCCGGCGGCCTCGAGCAGCTTCATCGTGTAGTGCGCCGAATGAGCCTGGGTGAGCGACGGCTTCCAAACGACCGTGTTGCCCATCAGGGCCGGGGCGGTGGGCAGGTTCGCCGCGATCGACGTGAAGTTGAAGGGAGTGACCGCGAACACGAAACCTTCCAAGGGCCGGTAGTCCGTCTGGTTCCACATCCCCGGCGGGGAGATCGGCTGCTCTTCGTAGATACGGGCGGCGAACTCGACGTTGAAGCGCCAGAAGTCGATCAACTCACAGGCGGCGTCGATCTCGGCCTGATGCACCGTCTTGGACTGCCCGAGCATCGTGGAGGCATTGATCGTTGCCCTCCACGGCCCCGCGAGAAGCTCGGCCGCTCGCAGGAAGATCGCCGCTCGTTCCTCCCAGGGCAAAGCGGCCCAGTCCGCGTGAGCGTCCCGTGCCGCCTCGACGGCGTCGTGCAGGTGAGCTGCCGAAGCCTGGTGCGCATCGCCCAGGACGTGCTTGGTGTTGTGCGGCATGACCACCTCGTAGATGTCGCCGCTGGTGACCTCTCGACCGGCGATGACCATGGGGATGTCGATCCGCTCGTCGGCCATCTCGTCGAGTCGCTGCATCAGGCTTGCTCGCTCCGGGGAACCGGCGGCGTAGTCCTTCACCGGTTCGTTCCGTGCTGCCGGAGGCCTCGGGATACCGAACGTGCCGCCTATCTCCACCACCCTCTTTCGTCGAACGATCGGGTCTGAACGAGCGTAGCCGTTCCTACCGGTCCGGTTAGCGAGCTTGGAGAGCGTCCATCCCGACGGCGATGGCAAGGGCGAGGCGGCGATCCAGCACCTTCTCGGTGTCCGGCGTCAGGTCGATCGTGTAGACGTCCATCAGCTTGAAGAGTTGTCGTTTGTGGTGGCCGATCACCTGCTCCCCCCGTACGAAGATGAAGTCGTACGGGATCGGCAGCCAATTCGCCACGTTCTCGATGTATGGGATGAAACCCACTAAGCGGCGGAAGAGCGCGACCCACATGTTCTTCTCGGTGGCTTTCACGACTTCCTCTCCAGCTGCGTTGTAGATCACGTACGTCGAGCGAAGCAAGCTGGCTCCGAAGGCTTTCTGCACCTCGCCGATCTTCGTCCCATCGGCGGCCACGACGTCGTAGCGAGCCCGGGGATCGAAGCGTTGCCGGGCTTTGATCCGCATCAGCTCGGCCGACCTGGACTCGTTCACGTAGAAGCGGATGTCTTCTTTGAACTTGAAGGGCTTCTGGCGGACGAAGCAGAACGGTGGGCCGGGCGTGTCTCCGGGCCCGGGCAAGGAGAACTCGTACTCGTTGACCACGAAGCGGAACCGCTGACGCAGAATGAAGCGGTCGTGTTGGTTGGGATCGACCGTGGAAGGAAAGCTCATCGCAACACCGTACGAGACGCGGAACGAAACGGAACCCGTCCTCCGCCGGCGCCTGTTGGAGAGCGGCGCCGGGACCAGGGCGGACGCGTTCGGCGCGCTCGAGTGGGCGCTCCTAGCGGGGATCAGCCTCGTTTGGGGGTCATCCTTCTTCCTGATCGACATCGCCCTCGACGCATTCCGTCCGGGGGTCATCACTGCCGGACGCGTCCTCTTGGGCGCGGCGGTTCTCTCCCTGGTCCCCGCCGCACGACGGCCGATCGCGCGCGAGGATCTGCCGCGCGCGGCGTTCCTGGGGGTGATCTGGATGGGCATCCCCCTGTCGCTGTTCCCGATCGCGCAGCTGTGGATCGACTCGTCCGTCGCCGGGATGTTGAACGGGGCGATGCCGCTCGCGACGGCGGCGTGGGCGACCCTTCTCTTCCGACGCACCCCCGGCCCCTTCCAGATCGCCGGTCTCGTGGTGGGGTTCGGCGGGATCGTGGGTATCTCGTGGGCCCAGCTGCAAGGCTCGAGCGCGACGCTGCTCGGAACCGTGCTCGTGCTGACGGCGATCACGTTGTACGGGCTCGCCGCCAACATCGCGGTGCCTCTGCAGCAGCGTTACGGCGCACTTCCCGTTCTGCTGCGGGCGCAACTGGCCGCCCTGATCATCGTGATCCCGTTCGGGTTGCTCCATCTGCCCGGCTCAGAATGGTCGGCCGAGGCGGCACTGGCGCTCGTGCCTCTAGGTGCATTGGGGACCGGGATCGCGTTCGTACTCATGACAACGCTCGTCGGCCGGGTGGGCGGGCCCCGGGGGTCTGTGGCGATCTACTTCGTTCCTCTCGTCGCGATGGCTCTCGGAGTGCTGCTGCTGGACGAGACGATCGCTCGCTCGGCCCTGATCGGTAGCGCTCTGGTGATAACCGGAGCGTGGCTCACGTCGAGGAAGGACGTTTCTCAGAGGGTCGAGTGAGGCGTCGATTTGTGGGTAGGACCCTCCTACATCGATCCTTATCAAGGAGGGCAAGCATGGCTGAGTTGACCAACCTCGAAGAGAAGCTGGCGGAGGTCATCGGTCTCGCGCAAGCGGCACAGGGCGCGACCCAGAAGATCATCAAGCTCGAGAACGCCGAACAGGTGAAGGACGTGCTCGAGCGCATGAACGAAGAGGCGACGCAGACCGAGGAGCGCGCCACCGCTCTGGCCGAGAACATCGAGGGTAAGAAGACCGCGATCCTCGAGAAGGCTCGCGAGACGAAGTCCAAGGGCTCCGACATGCTGTCCACCTACATCGATTCCGAGTCGGACGCGCTCGACGGTTTCGAGTTCCTCACGATGGCGGAGGCCGGCGAGGTAGGTCACTGGAAAGTGCTGCAGCAGATGGCCCAGTCGGCCGGTCGCACCGAGATTATCGAGCTCGTCGAGTGGGCGCTTCCGATCCAAGAGCGTCACTTCGCCGAGGCGCAGGAGAACTCGCTGAAGCTCGCCGCCGACGAGGATCCGAACGAGACCAGCTAGAACGAACGAGTTGTGCAAGGGGGCCGGGGAACCGGCCCCCTTATCGCGTCCGCACCTCGATACGATCGAGGAGACGACGCGAGGAGGAGATACGAGACCACGACCCGTTTTCCTCTTGGGGGCAGTCGTGTTGCTGG
>JBKHXK010000036.1:0-12152 GCA_046566065.1 Actinomycetota bacterium
GGCGTGAACGTGCACTGACCGGCGGAACAGATGACCGAGCCCTGAGCCGGGTCGGGGTGCACCTGCACGCTCAGGGTCGTGTTGTCGAGAGCCGCGCCGCCGGGGACGTCGTTGACCAGCACGGGGATGACGATCTGGGTCTGGTCGTCGGTGGCGGCCAGGTCGTCAACCGCGGCGGGAGGGACAGGCGGTGGACCGGCGGGGATCCCGGCGACGGTGACGGTCACGGTCGCGGTGTCGCACAGCCCGGTCGTGTCACAGATCCGATAGGTGAACGTAGCCGTTCCTGAGAAGCCGGCGACGGGGGTGAAGGTGCACACCCCGCTGTTGTTGCACGTCACCGAGCCGCTACCGGCCGCAGGGGGCACGGTGATCGACACCGTGGAGGGATCCAGGTTCCCGTCGCCGTCGGTGTCGTTGCCATCGACGTCGATCGTCACGGGCGTGCCCTCGGTCGTGGTGGCGGTGTCGTCGTTGGCGACGGGGGCTTCCGGAGCCGCGGGGGCCGCGGCCACGGTGATGTTGACGGTTGCGGTGTCACACGCCCCGTCGTCGTCGCAGACGCGATAGGTGAAGCTGTCGTTGCCGCTGAACCCTGCGTTCGGTGTGTAGGTGCAGATGTTGTTGACGCAGCTCAGTGTGCCGTTGTCCGGTTGATCGGTGATCGTCACGCTGGCGTTGTCGATCGTTCCGTCCGAATCGGTGTCGTTGTCGGTCACGTCGACGTCGACCGACGTGCCCTGGGTCGTGTTGGCGTTGTCGTTGACCGCGTTCGGCGGTTGGTTGGGGCCGGGCGCGGCCGGCGGGGCCGGCGCTACGTAGACCCCGGTCGCCCGAGCCTCGCCCACGGCGATGTCGGCTCCGGTGAGACTGTCCGTGACCCGCAGAGCCGTGACGAAGACGGGTTGGCCGTCCGTTGTGGTCCCCGTAGTGGGGTCCCAGTTGGTCTCCCAGAACGCGATCCGGATGGTTCCGACGTTGAAGACCTGGTTCGGAGTGTTGGGCAGGACGTCCAGCAAGATCGGGTCCCCGGTGATGGGGTCTCCTAGGGCTCCTTCGAGACGGAGACGCTCGACGAGCGCGCCGGATGCGCTGATCCCGGAGGGCGTCCCGCCGACGGTGCGCGTTCCGAAGACGGCTTCTCCTTCCAGAACATCCGCCTTGATGGTGCCGTTCAGAGCAGAGAAGCCAACTACTCTGCCGTAACCGCGCGTGTTCCAGTCGGACGGCAGCGGGATGCCCGAGGCGTTGGCCATCACGGTCTGCAGGTCGGCGTTGCGCTCGGGACTCGAAGAAGTAGTTGGGTCCTTGAATGCGTGAGCTTCCGAGGAAAGCGCCGACGCCGAAGCGATGTTCCCGTCCACGGTCATGGCACCGAGGCTCCGGGTGTCATGAGCTTCGCAAGTGTCTGGCGGGGCCGGGCAGGGATCGGGGACGGTGGCGTTGGCTTCGGGTTGCAAGACGATCCCGCTGACGCCTGGGGCGGTAACGGTCCAACCCGCGCCACGAGCCTGTCCGCTCTCGACAGGCTCACTCTGAGCTAATGGTGCTAGGTAGACGACCAGCAGGAAAACGCATGCGGCCGCCCCCATGAATCTCCGCATATCTGTTCATCGGCGTTGTGCAGAGCCGAACGAATCGCCCGGTCTAGTCATAAAGGGCCTAGCCCGGCTGGGCCATAGGCGAGGTGACCCTCCAAAACCACCTCACCAGGGGGTGAGAATCGCCCGAAATGTCGGGCCTCTGGGGGCCTGAGCACGCTTGGCTATAATCGCTTCTCAAGTTCTCGATCCCCGCAGAGGTGAAGCATGGCAACCGACCGGCGCGTCCACGTGACGCTCGAGTGCACGAACTGCAAGCGCCGCAACTACATAACGTCCAAGAACCGCCACACGACCCGGGACCGGATCGAGCTGAAGAAGTATTGCCGCTGGTGCTCGAGCCACACCGCTCACAAAGAGAGCCGCTAGCCCCTGGCGCCTAGGCGCTGCCTAGAACTCGCCCGGAGGCCTTGAGCTCTAGTCCCGGATGTCGATGCCCGGCTGTTCGATCCGGATCGGCTCCTTGGGCTGGAGTTTGGCCAGAGCCCGCATCTTCTGCTGAAGGGCCTGTCGGGAGATACCTAATGCCCCCGCGATGTCGGCCCAGGATGCCCCCTTCTCGCGAGCGGCCTGGATTTGAGCGGTTTGGAGCTTGTCGAGCTCATCTCTCATTTCGCTGATCGCCCTGAGTCCCAAAAGCGGGAGCTCCTGGTTCTCTGCTTTGCGGATGAGGCCGGGGCTAAGGGACATGGTCGCAGTATCGGCTTCGTTTTGAGCTAATGCAATAGTAGATCGGCAAGGATTCCTGCATTTACGTATGAAGGCTAGACAGACAATTCCTTGGAATCCCGAGATCCGAATCCCTGTTTCCGCAGGTCAAGAGGCCTACTCGAGTATCGGACAAGTCCCTTGGCCGCTTGGGTCGTTGCTCAAAGTGCGTATTTCCTTGCCTCGCCCTATGCAAGGAAACTTGCCACGACACGGAAGATCATCCGCGGGCGACGCCTGCTTCCGACTAGATGGGGGTTTTCGTGAGTTCAGTGACTGATAGAGGGTCGCGGAGGATCACCTGCTTCGCGTTGGCGGCCACGGTAGCGATGCTTACGGGACTCCTCCCAGTACTGCCTGCCCGTGCGGCGAGCGTCAGCGCAGCTTCGTTCACTGCGGGAGGGGTGGTCGTCTCTGGCGTTCGTCACGCGAAGACGGGTAACGCTCTCACTCTGAGCGTGACTACTTCAAACGACACGATATGCGTCGTTCTAACCGGAGCAAATACGGCTACGCAGGTTGCTACGACGGCGAAGACCGATTGGACCTTCAACCTCACGGCTGCCGCTGGTGATGGAGCCAAGGTCGTCACAGCGACCGCCTTTCCGAAGGTAGATAAGAACAACGTCTGTGAGGGAAAAAGCGGGGCGAGCTCGGCGGGATACACCGTGGACAACACGGGGGCCACCGTCAGCGGCGTCGTGACACCGACGCCGAATGCGGCGGGATGGAACAACAGCGACGCGACGATCACCTGGACCGGTTCCGATACGGGGGTCGGGCATGAGCGCAACTGTGCGACGCCCAACCCCGATCCCTGCACGCATACGATCACTGCGGACACGGGGGCCGGCGGTGCGACTCGGTCATCGACGGCCACCGACAGACTGGGGAACGCCGGACCCGCAGGGTCCGTCACGGTCAAGCTAGACAAGACCCCTCCGACGATCAACGCTTCGGCCAACGTCGGTCCCAACGCGAACGGATGGAATAATACCGACGTCACTGTGAGCTTTCTTTGCTCGGACGGGGGCTCCGGGATCAAGACCTGTTCCTCAGCGCACACGCTGAGCACTAACGCCGAAGGTCAATCATCGACCCGGACCGCGATCGACAACGCGGGTAATCAGAGCTCCGCGACCTTCTCGAACATCAACATCGACAAGGTCGCCCCCACCCTCTCCGGCTCACCGACGACGTCTCCGAACCACGCTGGTTGGTACAACAGCAACGTTTCGATAGCGTGGACGTGTTCGGACGCACTGTCTGGTATCCCGAGCGGGACCTGCCCTTCGAACAGCACGATCTCTGGTGAGGGCGAAGGTGTCTACGCTGTGGCGAACGTGACCGATCGAGCCGGTAACCAAACCGTGTCGAACAGCAGCACGGTGAAGATCGACAAGACCGCGCCGAACACGACGGCTTTCGGCATGACGGCCTGGACGAAAGACGACGTCACCGTGTCTCTTACCCCGACGGATAACCTTTCTGGCGTAGCCGCCACTTCTTACAGTGTGAACGGAGGCCCCGCACAGAGTGGCACTTCGGTCTCCCTCACCACCGAAGGGGTCCATTCGATCGACTACTGGAGTCAAGACGCGGCAGACAACTCGGAGACTCCCAAGACGATCGAGATCAAGATCGATCGCACCGCACCTACTATCAGCCCGAGCTACAGTGCGGAAGCCCTTCGTGGTTGGTTCCGGGCGAACGTAACGGTTTCCTTCACCTGTAGTGACCCCGAACCGACCCCGGACCCGCAGACGACCACCCCCAATGCGTCCGGAATCGCTAGCTGCACTGGTCCTGGAGAGATATCCGCCGAGGGTGCCGCTCAGTCCGTTCCGGGCTCGGCCGTCGACAACGCCGGAAACTCCAGTTCGACGGCTGCCTCGGTCAGCCTCGATAAGACGCCTCCCTCGATCTCGGCGGCCGTCGACCGCGAGCCGAACGCTGCGGGTTGGTACAAGGACGACGTCACTGTTAGCTATCTTGCAGACGACGCACTCTCTGGGATTTTCTCGCGCCCCTCCAGTGACGTCCTCGACGAAGGCGCCGATCAGTCCGCTTCAGGTACCGCCGAGGACATGGCCGGCAACGAAACCACGGCGGGAGTGTCCGGTATCGATGTGGACGAGACGCCTCCGACGTTGATGGGTGCGGCGACCACCGGGCCGAACGGGAACGGTTGGTACAACGGCGAGGTAACGATCGCGTGGGCCTGCGAGGATCTTCTTTCCGGCCTTGACGGGAGTTGTCCGAACAACTCGACGATCACCGGCGAAGGCTCGAACCTGTCGGCGAGCGCATCTGTGTCCGATCGCGCCGGTAACGGGACGAACACCACGGTCGGTGGGATCAAGATCGACACCCACGCCCCCTCTACGACCCTGTCGCTGGACGAGGAGCCCCTGGCGGGTTGGCACCAGGACCCGCCGACGGTGACCCTCAAAGGCGTCGACAGCCTCTCGGGTGTCGACGAGACTTACTACACCGTCAACTCGGGCACCTCTCAGGCCTACAGTGGCCCCTTCCAGGTTTCCGACAACGGCGCCAACACCGTCACGTTCTGGTCCATCGACGAGGCCGGTAACGTCGAGTCGTCGGAGGCGTTATCCAACTCCGTGACGATCCAGGTCGATACCGAGAAGCCGACTATCTCTGGAACGCCTACGCCGGCTCGGCCCACCAGCGGTTGGTACAACGAAGCCGTCAGCGTTGCCTTTACCTGTGAGGATAGGCACTCGCGTGTCGCTAGCTGCTCAGGCGGGGAAACCCGCTCCGCTGAAGGTGCTGACCAGTCCGTCACGGGCACTGCCACGGATAACGCTGGCAACTCGGCTTCCGCGACCGTTGACAACATCGATATCGATCTGACTCCACCGACCACCACCGTCGATCTCGACGAGGTTCCGGCCAGCGGTTGGTACTCCGGTGCGGTCGAGATCACCCTCACACCACAGGACGCCCTTTCCGGCCCGGATGCGACCTACTACACGGTCGACGGTGGCGAGGCTGTCGAGTACGACGGTCCCTTCATCCATTCACTGGGCGGCACGCACACGATCGCGTTCTGGAGCAGCGATGTGGCCGGCAACCTCGAGGTGCCCGGCGACGAGGACTCGATCACGATCAAGATCGATGACGTCAAGCCCACCATCGCTGGAAGCAGGACGCCGGAGGCCAACCTGAACGGTTGGAACAACTCAGACGTGACGGTGAACTTCACCTGTGACGACGACGAGACAGGCCTGGCGTCATGTGAGGCCAGCAAGGTGGTCTCGGACGAGGGGGCTGATCAAGCGGTGACCGGCACCGCGACCGACCACGCCGGGAACACCGCGACCGACACGGTCGACGAAATAAGTATCGACAAGACACCGCCGACCTTGTCGGGTGCCCCGACCACCGAGCCGAACACGAACGGTTGGTACAACCACGACGTGACCATCGACTGGACTTGTGAGGAGGTTCTCTCCGGCATCGACGGGAGTTGCCCGGCCAACTCGGCAATCATCGGCGAGGGCACCAGACTGACATCGAGTGCGTCTGTGAGCGACAAAGCCGGGAATACCACCAAAAGCCCGAGCGAGGCGGTTGACATCGATCGCACGGCTCCGCTGACGAGGGCGACAGGGACGGGGGCCGGCTGGTCGAAGGATCCTTTCGAGGTCGTCCTCGTTCCCACCGATGGGCTGTCGGGAGTCGACAACACCTACTACACCGTCAACGGCGGCGCAATCAAGACCGGGACCTCGGTGACCCTGAACGAGGGAGTGCACACCGTCGAGTTCTGGAGCGTCGACAGAGCCGGCAACACCGAGGCCGTGCGTAGCGTGACCGTCAACGTCGACGAAACTCCGCCGACCATCGACTACGCCCTCGATCCGGAGCCCAACCTTGCCGGATGGAATAACTCGGATGTGACGGTCACGTTCACCTGTGACGACGCCCTCTCGAAGCTCGCTGCCACCGACGCATGCACGACCCCTCAGAGCGTCACGACCGAGGGTGAAGCTCAGCCGGTGAGCGGAACCGCGAGAGATGCGGCGGGTAACGAGACGATCGCGCAAGCGACAGTGAGCCTCGACAAAACGCCGCCGACGGTCACTGCTGAGACTGGCGCCGCACCGGACGTCATCGATCCGCTGGGCTTCAACAGCTGGTACCGCAGCGACGTGACGGTCACGTTCTCGTGTAAGGACGCTCTCTCGGGGGTTGCAACCTGTCCCAGCCCGCAGCTCCTCGAAGAGGGATATGGCCAGACCGCATCCGGCACTGGCTACGATGCCGCCGGCAACAGCACCGCGGCAAGCGTGCCTTTCATCAACGTCGACAAGACGAAACCCACCATCTCGGGTGCCGCTACGACCCCTGCGAACGACAACGGCTGGTATCGGGGGGATGTAGTGATCGACTGGACCTGTGATGACAAGCTGTCGGGCATCGCCGAGGACGCCTGTCCCTCAAACAGCACGATCGCGGGCGAGGGAGATGCGCTTGGCGACTCTGCGTCCGTGTTTGACGTTGCAGGTAATCAAGAGACTGGAAGCGTCGACGGCATCAAGATCGACCGTCAGGATCCGGCAGCAACTATCGATGCCGGGCCTGAGGAAGGCAGCGTGGTCACGTCTACAGCTACCAGCTTCGACTTCAGTGCATCGGACAACCTGACCTCGAATGAGGCCCTGACCATCCAATGCAAACTCGATGCCGGAGACTGGGCTGCGTGTGTGGCGACCGAGAACCTGACCGGACTCTCTCAAGGCAACCACACGTTCAGCGTGAGGGCCACCGACCTGTCTGGCCGCTCGAGCACCTCGTCGCGCAGCTTCACGGTCGACACCGTTGGTCCCGTCACTACGGTGACGTCGGGCCCCAGTGGTACCACCGACAATGCTTCGCCGACCTTCCGATTCTCGGCCGACGAGCCGAATTCAACCTTCGAGTGCCGCCTCGATGGCGCCGCTTGGGCTTCCTGCGACACCGCCAAGCTGACCGAGGGCACCACCACGACGGGAAGCAAGTCGTACTCGGGCCTCGTCGCAGGTGCTCACATCTTGGAGGTGCGAGCGACCGATGCCTACTCGAACCTCACATCGACCGCTGCGACCCGGTCTTTCACCGTCGCTATCGCTGGATCGGCGTCACAGGAGCTCCCTGCAGCGGGCGGGACCGTCTCCACCAGTGGGGGCACTGCGGCCGATCCGGTTGCTGCTTCGGTCACCACTAGCAACGGAGGGACGGTCGCGATAGTCGAGAATCCGACGCCGACCGGCACGGCTCCTACGGGATTCGCATTCTTCGGTAACACCATTTCCATCTCGGCTCCTGCTGGATCCGTAGAAAGCCCTCTGCGGCTTGTCTTCCGGTTGGATTCCTCGATCCTAGACGGAGCCACTGCGTCGACCACACAGGTCTACCGGAACGGAGCTGCGGTCTTAGCGTGCACCGCGACGACTCCGTCGATCTCTCCGAATCCCTGTGTGTCGAATCGAGAGACTGCGGCGGATGGGGACGTCATCATCACGGTTCTCACGTCGCACGCGAGTGATTGGTCCTTCGCCAAGCCATTCGTTACGCACTCGGCACAGTTCAAGGCCCCCATCGACGGCGGTTCCAGCGTCATCAACATCGCTAAGCTCGGACGTGTGATCCCGGTGAAGATCGACGTGCTGAGGTCGACAGGAGGCAAAGAAGTCACGGGCCCGGTGTCACTCCAGACATCGAAGATCACCTGCGACTCATCTGATGCCGGGGATGCCGTAGAGGCGTACGCGGCCGGGTCGTCCAACACCGGCAATCAGTTCCGCTTGGATGGCGAGGGCTGGATCTACAACCTGGACACGTCAAAGCTGACCGGTGTTGGCCCCGGTTTGTGCTACCGAGGCGAGGTTTACCGGGGCGGTTCAGCGGATTCGACCGGCAGGGTCACGGGCGGAACGAAGATCGGAGCTTTCCAGATCAAGTTGACAAAGTAGCTCTTCTAGATGGGGGGGCCAAGCGGCTCCCCCCATCTCATGAACGGAGATCGATCCTGCGTGTGCCCGATAGCGGCCGGTCAGCTCTCCCTTTAGGAGGTAGATCTGGCCTCAGTGTTCCACCGCCTCTCCGCTTCTCATCTCCCGGACTAGTCCGGCCGTTGCTTTTGCCGTCCTCGTCCCAGGTTTCGGTCTAGTTCCCCTCTACCTCGAATAGGGCTGATTCGGGCGCGCGGCTTATGTCCAATTTCCCCCTGTAAGGCCATGGAGTGTGCGGCTTATTTCGACGATGTTGTTCTTGTAAGGGCAGCAGTCCGGCGCTCACCAAAGAGGTGGGTGACAGCAGTCTGGGACGGCCCTACAGAGTTCTACGGTCGAAGGGGGCCCATGATGGTCAAGAAGCTGGCGCTGGTTGCGGTCTGCGGAGCGATCGCCTCTGTTCTGATGGCTTCTGCGGCGCAGGCCGAAGGTGCAGCGACCGTTGCTCTTCGCCAGGAGGCCGGCACCACTTGGGCGGATGCGACGAGTTCGGGAGGCAGTGTCCGCGTGGTCTTCTTGACCCCCAGAACTAAGAGCGGTGCTCGTGCGGTGTGGCAGTCCTGCCGCTTCCCGAGCCCTCAGGCGGGTACCTACAGCTGCGGGATCGACACTTCGAAGGGCTCCTTGGCCGAGAGGCGAGGGGGCTCCTGGTTGGTGAAGGTGTTCCTGGGAGAGACTCTGGCCACCAAAACTACGTTTACGTTGTAGGAAGGTGTTCCGGCGAGGTGAGCGCCCGTCGGACAGCAACAAAGAAGGGCCCCCGGGGTATCCCGGGGGGCCCTTCTCCTTAATTGACGACTTTCTTAGAAGTCCATGTCTCCGCCGCCGGGCATGGCCGGCATCTTCTCCTTCTCCGGAGCATCTGCCACGATCGCCTCGGTCGTGAGGAACAGCCCTGCGATTGAAGCGGCGTTCTGAAGCGCGGACCGGGTGACCTTCGCCGCGTCGATGACGCCGGCCTTGAAGAGGTCGCCGTACTCGCCGGTCGCCGCGTTCAGGCCTTCGCCGGGACCGAGCTTGCGAACCGACTCGGCAACGACACCGGGCTCGAGTCCGGCGTTGCGGGCGATCACCTTCAACGGTTCCTCCAGTGCCCGCTTCACGATCGTGGCTCCCGTGGCCTCGTCCCCGTCGAGCTCGAGCTTCTCGAGACCCTCCTGGGCGTGCAGCAGGGTGACACCACCACCCGCAACGATGCCTTCCTCGACTGCAGCTTTGGTGGTCTGGACCGCGTCTTCGATGCGGTGCTTCTTCTCTTTGAGCTCGACCTCGGTCGCAGCGCCGACCTTGACGACACCGACACCACCGGCAAGCTTGGCCAGACGCTCCTGCAGCTTCTCTCTGTCGTAGTCGGAGTCGCTGCGCTCGATCTCGGCTTTGATCTGATTCACGCGCCCGGTGATCTCGTCGGCGGTGCCGCCACCCTCGACGATCGTCGTGTCGTCCTTGGTGACTACGACCTTGCGGGCGCTACCGAGCATGTCGAGGCTGACGGACTCGAGTTTCAGGCCCACCTCTTCCGAGACGACCTGACCACCCGTCAGGATCGCGATGTCCTGCAGCATCGCCTTACGGCGATCGCCGAAGCCCGGAGCCTTGATCGCGACGGCTTTGAACGTCCCACGGATCTTGTTGACAACGAGAGTGGCGAGTGCCTCACCCTCGAGGTCCTCGGCCACGATCAGCAGAGCCTTGCCGGCCTGCATGACCTTTTCGAGCACCGGCAGCAGATCCTTGACCGCAGAGATCTTCTGGTTCGCGATGAGGATGTAGGGCTCGTCGAGGATTGCCTCCATCCGCTCGGCGTCAGTGACAAAGTAGGGGGAGATGAAGCCCTTGTCGAGCCTCATGCCCTCGACCAGTTCCAGCTCTAGCCCGAAGGTGTTCGACTCCTCGACGGTGATGACCCCGTCTTTGCCGACCTTGTCCATGGCTTCGGCGATGGCCTCGCCGATCTCGGGATCATTGTTCGCTGAGATCGAAGCGACCTGTGCGATCTGCTCGCGGCCTTCGACCTCACGCGACTGAGCACGGATCGTCTCGACGACGTTCTCGACGGCCTTCTCGATACCGCGCTTCAGAGCGATCGGGTTGGCGCCAGCAGCAACATTTCGGAGGCCTTCACGGACCAGCGCCTGAGCCAGGACCGTAGCCGTGGTGGTGCCGTCTCCGGCCACGTCGTCGGTCTTCTTAGCGACCTCTTTGACGAGTTCTGCCCCGATCTTCTCGTAGGGGTCCTCCAGCTCGATCTCTTTGGCGATCGACACGCCGTCGTTCGTGATCGTCGGAGCACCCCACTTCTTCTCCAGCACCACGTTGCGGCCCTTGGGGCCTAGGGTCACCTTCACGGCGTCCGCCAGTTGGTTCATCCCTCGCTCGAGTGACCGCCGAGCCTCTTCTTCGAAAGACAAGATCTTCGCCACGGCTACCTCCTTTGGGTGAGGCTGTGTCTTAGCACTCTGTGGGTTGGAGTGCTAAGGATACCGCCGCCTCCAGCCCCCCTGCAAGTCGCCATCTCTAGCCATCGGTCTCCTCCTAAAGGGTGGCAATCCGGACCCGATGACTACGAGAGAGATAGTCCAGGTGGGCTAGGACATAAACCGCTCGGGCGGACTATGGGATACGCCGCACGCCATCCCGATATCGAAAGTGCTCACCTCGCCGGAGTGCCCGTTGCTGAACTTCGTATCGGGTCCGGGATTCGCCTTTCGATCTGCAGAGGCACAGTGGGGATAAATCGGAGAATGGCGAGTGATTAGGGCATCCATGCGGAGGACCGCCGGGGCCATTGGCGTGGCCGTGGTCATGGCCGTCCTGCCGGTAGCACCCGCCCACGCAGGCATCGCGGCGACGGGCTCTGTCGATGTCCGCCAGACCTACCGAGGGGTCTCTGGGACCGTCTACACCTTCACGATCAACAACACCTCGACACTGCCGACCGACATCATCAACTCGATCGAGATCTCCCGTCCGAGCAACGCCTGGACCATCACCGGGTGCCCCGCCGCCCCCGCTGGTTGGGCTCGGGCTTTTGCCACCGGCGGCGGGGGCTCGTGCACCTTCACGGCCGCCACCGCCCTTAACGGGATCCCCCAGGGAGGAAGCCAGTCGGGGTTCCAGGTCACTGCTTCTGCGGCTGCTGGCTCAACGAATGTCAGTGCAGCTGGATGGTCCGTGCAAGCCGACCTCGACCTGGGTGCAGTCACAGGTGGGAACAGGACACCTGTGGGCGAAGCATCTCTGGGCTCGATGAGCACTGCGATCAACGTCTTCAGGGTCACCGACGCCGTTGTCCAGACAACGGCAACGGCGGTCGGGGCCGCCTGCCCAACCGGTACGAAGACGGCCGCCGCGGGCAGCTCTCAGACGATCTTGGTTTGCGGGAACAACCACGGCAGTTCTGCCCTGACCCCGGTTAGCGGAAGCTCGTCGCTGTCGGGTACTTTCGTGTCAAGCCCCGGCGCGTTCGGGTCTGGATCGATCGCCGGTGGAGCGAACGGCGTCGTGCTTGCTCGCTACACGGGTGCCACGATCGCAACTACTGAAGGCCCGGGCTTGACGCTGACGGCGGCTGTCGGGTCGTCGGCCACGGCGACATCACCTTTGACTACGCTGACTGGATACGCGACGCCCGTCAATGCAGCTCCGAGCTGCTCGGCTGGCTCCGGATCTACCCCGGAGGAGACAGCCCTGACGGGTGCTGTCTCCTGTACGGACGGAGAGGGAGGCTTGCTCACCTACTCCAAGGTCGCGGGCCCCGCCAACGGCACCGTCACCGTCAACTCCGACGGCACCTTCACCTACACGCCCACCGCCAACTACA
>JBKHXK010000036.1:12252-22090 GCA_046566065.1 Actinomycetota bacterium
TCACCTACACGCCCACCGCCAACTACAACGGCCCCGACTCCTTCACCTTCAGAGCTAGCGACGCCAACTCCGACTCCAACACCGCCACCTACTCGATCACGGTCACCCCGGTCAACGACGCCCCCAGCGCCACCGATGACTCCTCTTCCACCGACGAGGACACCTCCAAGACGATCAACGTGACCGGCAACGACACCGATGTGGACGCAGACACCCTGGTGGCCTCGGGCTCGGGGTCGACCACTCAGAGCGGCACCTTTTCGTGCTCGACTAACTCCTGCACCTACACGCCACCCGCCAACTTCAACGGCAGCGACAGCTTCGACTACACCGTGTCCGACGGCACAGCCACCGACACCGCCACCGTGACCATCGCGGTCGCCGCCGTCGACGATTCCCCCAACTGCTCCAACGCTTCCGGGTCCATCCCTGAGGAGTTCGCGCTCAACGACACCCTGGCCTGCAGCGACAGTGACACCGCCGCCAGCGCCCTCACCTACTCCAAGGTCGCGGGCCCCAGCAACGGAACCGTCACCGTCAACTCCGACGGCACCTTCACCTACACGCCCACCGCCAACTACAACGGCCCCGACTCCTTCACCTTCAGAGCTAGCGACGCCAACTCCGACTCCAACACCGCCACCTACTCGATCACGGTCACCCCGGTCAACGACGCCCCCAGCGCCACCGATGACTCCTCTTCCACCGACGAGGACACCTCCAAGACGATCAACGTGACCGCCAACGACGCCGATGTCGACGGCGACACCCTGGTGGCTTCGGGCTCGGGATCGACCACCGAGGGCGGCACCTTCTCGTGCTCGACCAACTCCTGCACCTACACCCCGCCGGCCAACTTCAACGGCCCCGACAGCTTCGACTACACCGTGTCCGACGGCACCGCCACCGACACCGCCACCGTGACGGTCGCGGTTGCGGCCGTCAACGACGCCCCCACGGCGGCCACCGACACCCTCACCACCAACGAGGACACCGCTAACAGCGTCAACGTGCTGGCCAACGACAACCCCGGCCCCGGCGAAGGCTCCCAGAGCCTCTCGGTCACTGCCGACAGCGACGGCCTCAAGGGCACGGTCACCTGCACCTCGACCGGTTCCTGCACCTACACGCCCAACGCCAACGCCACCGGCACCGACCAGTTCAGCTATGACGTCTGCGACGACGGAGCGCCGAGCCGCTGCTCCACCGGCACCGTCAACGTCTCGATCACCGCCGTCAACGATGCCCCCACCTGCGCCGATGATTCAGCTGCGAGTCCCGAAGACACCTCACTCGGCGACACCCTGGTCTGCACCGACGCCGACGGCGATCCCCTCACCTACTCCAAGGTCGCCGATCCCAGCAACGGAACCGTCACCGTCAACTCCGACGGCACCTTCACTTACATCCCGAACGCCAACTACAACGGCCCCGAGAACTTCACCTTCAAGGCGAACGACGGCACCAGCGACTCCAACACCGCCACGTACTCGATCACGGTGACGCCGGTCGGTGAGCCGTCGGTTGGAGACGTTCAGCCTCCTCAAGCGGAGGATGGAGGCGCCGATCGTGAGCTGTTCTCTCCCAACGGCGACGGCCGGTTCGACGAGGTCAACTTCTTCGTCGGCCTCTCTGAACACTCCACATGGAATCTCACCGTTGAGAGCCAGCAAGTGGGCGCGCCGACGCTCGCATGGCTCGAGGAGAGCACGCTCTTGTTCAGGCACAGTGGCGAGGGATCTCAGGTTGCGCTGACATGGGACGGTCGTGCGACCGACGGGTCGCCGGCTCCTGAAGGGGAGTATCGCTGGGAGATCTCTGCGACCGATTCTGCTGGAAACACCGCGATCGTCATGACCGGTCACATCCAGATCGATACCACTGCCCCTCTATTCACCCGCCAGAGGGCAGTCCCGAACCCACTCGACCTCAGTCGCGACGATGTCGCAGCGATCCGCTTTGCGGTCAATGAGGCTGGTGCGGCCCGAGCGAAGATCTTTCGTAGAGGGCGTCTGATCAAGGCATTCCCGCGCTTCCGACTTCGGGATGCCGCTCGTGTGGAAGTGCTCTGGGACGGAACCGATCGAGCAGGACGATCCGTTCGACCTGGGCGCTACACCGTGGTTATGAGGGCTTCCGACTTGGTAGCGAACCGCACGGTCAACCGAGGATTGAGGATCCGGGTCCGCTAGCGGAATCACACCAACCCGAGCGCTCCGCTGGTGACAACCAGGGCCAGCACCGCGGCGTTGGTCCGTCGCCCCTGATCCATACGCTTACCGATGGAGTCGACGTCGATACGGCCTGTGGCGATCAGCGATACGGAGCGACTCACACCGAACGCTCCGACTAACAGAGCTCCATGTCCGACGTTCCCAGAGATGAGCGCGGCTATCGTCACCACGACGAAGGTCCCGAAGGTCAGGTAGGTAGTGAAGCCGATGCCCAAACTGAGCCCATAAAGAAGCGAAGCCATCGGTCTCGAGTAGAAGGTGCGCCACCACTCGGGCACCTGCTCTTTGCGATCGAAGGTGGGGATCGGAAGCTGGAGGCTCTCACGGAGGAGGTAGATGAGGGCCGTGATCGTGATCACTACAGTGCCTGCGGTTCCCCATGGCCCCCCAAATAAGCCCCCCATCCCCCCCAGCAGTGCACCGAAAAGTGTTGCAGCAACGGCGGCCCCGAGAACGTGCATAACGATGCTCAGCCAGTAACTGCGATTCCGGCCCCCGTGCACGACGGGGGAGATGGTCTCCACCATCGAGAGGCCTCAGGGACTGAACAAGGTGGAGATGCCGGCGACCACCGACGCGATCACCAGCGCGACGACGAGAGGAGTCTCTAGCACCTGATGTTCTTGTCGCGGTACCCGATGCAGAACACCTTCTTGCCGTTGTGGCAATAGCCGGTCACCGCTCCGTCGCCGTTGATGCGGGTCCTCGTGTAGGCACAGCAGTCGTAGATCGTGCGGATCCGTCCGTTGCAACAGCGTGACCACCCGCCACCTTGGCCGGGCTGGCGCACGTGCGGATACTTCTCCGGCACGACCTGCGCGCACATCTTCCTTCTGCTCTGCTCACGCGACTTGTACAGGCGGCCCTGATCGTCGACGGGATATCCGTGTTCGGGATGAAGCGGGAATCCGTACTTGTCGACGCGCGATAGTGGCGAGTAGGGGTGCGGGCACGACCCCGTCGTGTAGGTGTGTCCACAGATGTGATACGCCTCGGCCCGATCGGGGGCGAGCGCGACCGCGACGAACTGGCCTCCCACCAGTGCGACGACACCCTGGCCCAACCGGCCGAGGAAGGAGCGGCGGCTGCTTCGTTGTGCGAGAGCGGTGGAGGCGCGCTCGGTGAGGGACTCGGTCATCTAACTCGCCTGCCTGTCGTGGAGGCCCCCGACCGCGCGGCGTTCGGCCGAGTCGACCAGGCCCTCGATCTGCTCGAGGTTGTTCACCGTGCCTTTGGCGGCGATCTTGCCGGTCGGGTCGGTGATGACCACGTAGGGGGTCCCCGGGACCTGGTAGCTCTGAGCGATCCCGATGCCGGCGACGACCGGAGCGTTGACCCGCTTGTTCCTGAAGGTCAGAGCGGTCTCCTCCTCGTCAACGTCGGTCACGACGACCGGTGCGAGCTTGCCGGCTTGGGCGACGGCTCCGACCGAGGGCAGCACCTGCTCGCAGACGTGACATCCCGGCGATACGAACAGCAGGAGTTGGCGGGCTTTTCCGATCGAGACCGCTTCCCCCTTCATGTCCTCTGTATCTATAGGAGTGGCGCTGGAGCCGAGCTCCGGGCCCTCGTCGTCCAGCTCTAGGGCGCCGCGCGGGCCGAGCCGCAGATGCAGTGTGCCGATCTGCCGTGCGAGCGCGATCACGACGAAACAAAGGGCGATCACCAACACCCAAAGCGCCACGTAGGACGCTGTGAACCACACGCTCAACTAACCTCCTCTAGCATGCGGACAGGTTATAGCGGCGCTCCGGAAGGTTCCGACATCAAGATCAGCTTGGTCGTTTCGCGATTCCGGCGGCAGGCATGAAGTATCTCGTTACGGGGGCGGCGGGCTTCATCGGGAGCCACCTCGTCGAGGCCTTCATGCGCGACGGCGACACCGTTGTCGGGATCGACAACATGAACGACCACTACGACGTCGCGCGCAAGGAGGCCAACCTCGCGGAGCTCGAGGCGCTCGATGTTCCCGGCAAGCTTGAGTTCCACCGCGGCGACATCCTCGATCGTGAGCTTCTCGACTCGCTGTTCCACCGTCAGCGCTTCGATGCGATCGTGCATCTGGCGGCGATGGCCGGGGTGCGGAACTCGATCGATCACCCGGCCCTCTACTGGCGAGTGAACCTGGAGGGGACGCGCAACCTGCTCGAGGCCATGGTCGCTACCAACCACCCGGACAATCGCAACTTCGTGTTCGCCAGCACCTCGTCGGTCTACGGCGCGACCGAGCAGATCCCGTTCGTCGAGACCGATCCCTGTAACGCGCCGCTCGTCCCTTACTCGGCCTCCAAACGCGCGGCAGAGGTGATGGGCTACAGCTACCACCACCTCTACAAGGTCAACTTCACCGGCGTTCGCTTCTTCACGGTGTACGGACCGCGAGGCCGCCCCGACATGATGGCGTTCAAGGTCCTCGACAGCATCTATTCGGGTGAGACCGTGCCGTTGAACAACGGCGGTGAGATGTATCGGGACTGGACCTTCGTCTCCGACACGGTCGCCGGCGTGGTGGCCGCGGCCCGCAACCCGCAGGCGTACGAGCTGATCAACCTCGGGCGTGGAGAGCCGGTGAAGCTCTCGGATTTCGTCGCCATGATCGAGAAGAAGATGGGCAAGCAAGCTCATTTCGAGGACGCCCGGATCCCGGTGGGCGATATCCCCTTGACGCACGCGGACATCAGCAAGGCCCGCCGTTTGCTGGGATACAACCCCACGGTGTCGGTCGAGGAGGGCGTCGATCGTTTCGTGGAGTGGTACCAGAGCGCGGTGGCGGATTAGCTCGTCCAGCTTGGTTTCTCGGCCCGAAGCGGCCGCGTAGGATTCGCCGCCATGACCAAGAGATGGCTCCTGTTGGTTGCCGTGGTGTGTCTGGGCGCCCTGGCGCTGCCGTTCCTTGCGACCGCTCAGCACGTTGTGGTTCAGGACACCAACGACGCCCGGGGAGCCCTCGACGTGCGCCGGGTCGTGGTCGATTTCACGGAACGGCCCCGATGGACCATCGGCACGTGGGGGCCGTGGACGGCCAAGCAGATCTGGGACCGCGGCTACTTCCTGGTGCATCTCGACACCTTCGGCTCTCCGCGCATGGACTACTACGCGTTGATCCGCTCCAACGGCTACGGGATGCGCGGGACGATCGTGCGCGATCGCGAGAACCAGCCCGACTACACGGTTGCGTCGATCAAGGCCTACAAGGGCTCGCGCAACACGTTGCGGGTGCGCTTCCCTTTGAGCAAGCTGCGCATCGGCACGGAGCGCTTCTTCTACCGCTGGAACGTGCAGACCATCTCAAGCGGAGATAGTTGCCCGACCAGTTGCTTCGACTTCGCTCCCGATCGAGGAGCGGTGCAGGAGCCGGTGCCGGGCCGGGTGCCTCCGACACCCACGCCGACCATCACGATCACGCCGACCCCGGACCCGACGGTCAGCGCTACGCCCTCACCCTGAGACGGGGAAAACCGCGTCCGGTTTCCGTGTGAGGGTTGCGGTGCTGACCTCTGAGCGCGATCCAAGCAGAAAGATGGGCTAGTTCTCGTCGGAGAGCGGGACGGCCCCCCGGATCTGGTTCTTTTGGACCTGCATGAACTTGGCCTCGGCCACCGACTCGCCCGTGTGACGGGTCACGTGGGCTTCGGTGATGGGGATGAAGCTGCGGGTGCCTTCCATCAGGGACTCCCAGGCGTCCGAGAAGCGGGTGTGCTCGGGGGCCAGATGGATCGTGCCGACGATCTGGTAGTGGTCGAGCAGCAGCTTCACGACGTGCTTGTCGAGGCTCTGCGTCGGATCGGTGTGGCTGAACGGCGTCCCGCAGTTCGGGCACACGATGCCTGTCTTACGGCCGCCCTGGGGGGCCGTGTCGATAGGGACATCGAAGCCGCAGATCGGGCAACGAGCGATGCGGGTGTCGTTTGCCATGGCGCTCACTCTAGCGGTAGTAGGGGTGGTTTAGGGGGGCATGCTCCAGATGTCTCGCTCTGACCTGATCGCTTCGATGCGGCTGTTGCGCCTTCCCCTGCGGGCCGCCTTGCGCAGGTTGTGCACGATCAGTCGCGAGATCAGCATCCAGCCGACCGACACGACGATCAACATCACGCATGCCACGGTCAGGATGGGATCGCTCAGGAACTCCTCGAGCGGGTCGATCTTCTGAGCGAGCTGGAGTCGGAGCATGGGCCTGGAAGGTTATTCCGTACTTGCCTCTTTAATCCTCCCAAGGCTGGGAAGATGACAGCGTGTTCGAGGCCAAGAAGGAAGCGCTTGCCGGCGTGCTCGCCGAGATGGAGCGCGTGCTGGTCGCTTACTCGGGCGGGGTCGACTCGAGCTTCTTGATGGCCGTGGCCCATGAGGTCCTGGGGCCGGCGGCCGTTGCGGTGACCGCCGTGTCCCCCTCTCTGGCGCGCCGGGAGCTGAACGAGGCCACCGAGCTGGCCCGGCGCTTCGGTTGGCGCCACGAGACGATCGCGACGCACGAGGTGGGGCGGGAGGAGTACGCGGTCAATGACTCCGACCGGTGCTACTGGTGCGAGGACGAGCTGTTCACGGTGCTCGAGCCTCGGGCCGCCGCTCTGGGCGCGGTCATCGCCACCGGTACCAACACCGACGACCTGGGAGATCATCGCCCGGGGCTGCGGGCCGCGGCCGAACGGGGAGTGCGGTCTCCCCTGGTCGAGGCAGCCCTGTCGAAGGAAGAGGTCCGGGTCCTGTCTCGAGCTCTGGGATTGCCCACCGCGGACAAGCCGGCGTCGCCCTGTCTGTCCTCTCGCTTCGCCTATGGGGTGCGTGTCACTCCGCAGGGACTTAGACGCGTCGAGAGGGCCGAGGAGGCCGTGCGGGCGTTCGGTTTCGAGGTGTTCCGAGTGCGCGATCTCGGAGGCTCCGCCCGGATCGAAGTCGGAGCCGACGAGCTGGAACGGGCGGCCGCCATCGAACCGGATCTGGTCGCGGCCGTGGGCGCGGTCGGTTTCCCCGAGGTGACGCTGTCTCCGGAGGGGTTCCGTTCGGGGTCGCTCAACGCGGTGCTGGCTGCCCCCGGGTTCCGTCCTCCGGTCAGCTAGAAGGTGGCGCGCGGGCTCGTTGCCGATCTCATCGTTCCGTTCTTCGTCGTGTTCGCGCTGGTGCGTGGATGGCGCCACGGCTCGTTGCGCGAGGGGGCCGGGCTCCTAGCGCTCGTCGTTGCATTGTTCGCAGCGCCATTCCTCATGGTGCCGATCACCTGGGGGATCGGGACGTTCACCGAGCTCGAGACGAACGCGGCGCGCCTGATCGCTCTTCTCTCTTCGATCTTCCTCGTAGAGCTCGTTCTCATCGTGTCGGCGCGTCGGAGGACGAGGGACATCGAGATCTCGGGGCCGCGCGTCCTGGACCGGATCGGGGGCGTGATCTTCGCCGCGTTCCGCGGCATCACGATCGCGGCCCTGGCTCTGTTCACGATGCTCGGGATATCTGCGGCGCGCGTCGATCTTCCCGGTTTCGCGAAGGCGGTGGTCGATTCCAGGAGCGGAGCCATACTCGCGGATCCCGCTTCGCTGTTGACGAACATGTACGACAGCTTCTTCACGCGCTCGAACGAGGGCCGCGCTCTGACCTTGGCGGTGCGTCAGCAGACCTCTTTCGCGGAATCGGAGCCGACGGACCGTGTGCGCTTCGAGGGAGCGACCGAGGTCGGACCCGCTCTCGAGGCGGAACGTCAGATGTTCGAGCTCCTGAACGAGGCGAGAGTCGACGAGGGCCTGGAGCGGCTGGAGTGGTGCGAGCGCTGCGCCGAGGTAGCGCGGTCGCACCCGCAGGACATGTACACAGAGGGTTTCTTCTCGCACGTGAACATGGACGGACTCGATCCGTTCGAGCGCATGCAGCGAGCGCGGATCACGTATCAACTCGCCGGCGAGAACCTGGCGGTGGCGCCGAGCCCGGCCGCAGCGCACGACGGTCTGATGGCGTCGGCCGACCACCGCGCCAACATCCTGCGGAGGGAGTTCGACGAGGTCGGGATCGGGGTCTTCGAGGGGCCCTATGGGCTGATGTGCACGGAGGTCTTCCGGGCCGCTCCCTGATGCTGCCCAGTCCTCTGAACGTTCGGATAGGCACGATCGGTCGACCATGGGGGGAACCTTTAGCAATCTACGCATTTCTACTGATTCTTGTCCCGCCCGCTAAAGGTCATGCTGGTAGAGACCCCGGGGTCGGCCAGAAGGGCCACCCGGCCTGCAACGGGCCAGCGGGGGCCGAGACGAAGGAGTCACCCTTGCGTTCACCCAGAGGCAGATCAGCTCTAGCTCTGTTGGTAGTCGTAGCGTTGTTGATGCTTTTCGCGCTCCCGGTGGTCGCTTCAGCTGAGGAAACCGAAGCGCCGACCGATGCTGCTGCCGTCGAAGCCGAGGCCACTCCGCCAAGCGACGTGCCTGCTGCCTCCGCCACTGTTCCCGCGTCCAGCGAGGCCGCCCCCGCAGCGGTCGCAGCCGTCGCCAAGACACCTGCGCTGGCGAACCGCCCTGCATTCGGAAGCCACCTCGCGCGCCGAGCCACAGCGCTTGCTGCTGCACCAGGCCAGGCAGTTTCGGCCGCGAACCGCCCGCAGTCCACAGCGGTTCGCTTCAGCGTTCCGGAAGATGACAAGGAGAAGGGCAAGAAGGACGAAGAAGAAGAAGGGTCGCCCGGTTGCAGCGGGACCGTCGCCAACTATGGCTTGTCCGCTCCAGTGGTGACTGCTACAACGGTCGATGGCGTTCCGTCTACGAAGTTTGCCTGGACGGTCACCTACAACGCGAACGACGGCTGTGAAGACGAAGCCCTTAGTCACATCACATTGACCCCATGCCTCGCGGCCAACGGTGGCAACTACACGGATGCTGACGATCCTTCTGCCGGAACCTACAAGTGGGACGACAACCCGCCCACCGGCGCGGTGCTCGAGCTCACTTTCCCTGGCACGGTCAGCTCTGGTGGTTCGGTCACGACGACTCTCAAGAAGTCGACGCTGACACACTCTCCGACCGTTACCGGGCCGAGCTGCTCGACCACATCTGCCTGCACCAGCTGGACCCTCGATGTCGACGTCACCAACACCGGTGTCGGCACCGGCACCGTCAGCGACAACCACAGCAACTCTACCAGCGTTGACACGACCTGGACCTACAACGCCACCCAGATGGCGAACGTCGACATCACAGCTACCGGCACGGGCGGATCCACCGCCAGCAACGCCGGAGCGAACGACGTGACGTTCAGCGCTCATCCGTCTTGCAACGCCGACTACTCCGTGACGTTCGACAAGGCCGATCCGCAGTGTGAGAGCTGGACCCTCGATGTCGACGTCACCAACACCGGTGTCGGCACCGGCACCGTCAGCGACAACCACAGCAACTCCACCAGCGTTGACACGACCTGGACCTACAACGCCACCCAGATGGCCAACGTGGACATCACGGCCACCGGCACGGGCGGATCCACCGCCAGCAACGCCGGAGCGAACGACGTCACCTTCAGCGCTCATCCGTCTTGCAACGCCGACTACTCCGTGACGTTCGACAAGGCCGATCCGCAGTGTGAGAGCTGGACCCTCGATGTCGACGTCACCAACACCGGTGTCGGCACCGGCACCGTCA
>JBKHXK010000037.1:0-21100 GCA_046566065.1 Actinomycetota bacterium
CGCGAGCTGCACGCGAAGGGGGCCTCCGTCGTGGTCCTCGAGGCCCGGGACCGTGTCGGTGGTCGCACGCTCTCCCGCGAAGCGGGGGCCGCGACGGTCGACCTCGGGGCGCAGTGGCTGGGCCCGACCCAGCACAGGATGCGAGCGCTCGTGGACGAGCTCGGTATCGCGACCTTCCCTACCTTCCACAAGGGCCGCAAGATCCTGCGCGTCGGCGACAAGACCTCCACCTACTCGGGCTCGATACCGAAGCTGTCGCCACTCAACCTGGCACTGCTGCAGCGCACGATCAGCAGCGTCGATCGCCGTGCCCGCAGGATCGACGCGCATCAACCCTGGCTCTCAGCGGATGCCGCCGCCCTCGATTCTCAGACGCTTGAATCCTGGAAGCGCCGTCAGATCCCTTCTCGAACCGTGCGGGAGGTCTTCGATGTCGCGGCCCGCGTGGTGTTCGGCGCCGAACCGGCGGAGCTGTCCCTGCTCTACTTCCTGTACTACGTGCGTTCGGCGGGCGGCCTCATGGATCTGATCGAGATCGAACGCGGCGCGCAGGAGACGCGGTTCGTCGACGGAGCGCAGCAGGTCGCCGTTCGACTGGCGGGACCTCTGGGGGATCGCGTCATCACGGCCGCGCCGGTGAGATCGATCCGGCAGAGCAAGGGCGGCTGCGAGGTGGAGGTGACCGGACGGGAAGCCGTCCACGCCAAGCGCGTGATCGTTGCGGTTCCCCCGGCCCTCTGCGGGCGCATCGGCTTCGAGCCGGCGCTGCCGGGCCTGCGCGACGAGCTCACCCAGCGGATGCCGATGGGTGCAACGATCAAGGCGCACCTGCTCTATGAGCATGCTTTCTGGCGACGCCGCGGGCTGTCGGGTGAGGCCGTAGTCACAGGCGGCCCCGTCAGCGCCTTCTTCGACAACACCTCGCACGACGGCGCGCAGCCCGGCCTCCTTGGGTTCGTCGTGGGGGCCGCGGCCCGGGAGCTCGGCGCGCTCTCACCGGAGCAGAGGCGCGCTCGGGTGATCGCAGCCGCGGTCGACTGCTTCAGCACGGAGGCAGCGTCGCCGGTCGCCTACGTCGACAAGGACTGGTCCGCAGACCCATGGAGCCGGGGGTGTCCGACCGCGAACCTTCCCCCCGGCGTGCTGACCGTGCACGGCTCGGTCCTCCGCGAACCCGTCGGCCGGGTCCACTGGGCCGGGACCGAGACCGCCACCAGGTGGGCCGGATACATGGAGGGAGCGGTCGCTTCAGGCGAGCGGGCTGCCCTCGAGGTGCTCGAGCTCCTCTGAGTCGGCCCCCGGGCCCTCTGAGTCGGCCCCCGGCCGGGGCGACCCGGATCCGTCACAACAGGGCCTAAGGTCCGGCTCCCGGAAGCCGATGTTGTTGGAGAGGAGGCTTCTTTGGGCATGTCTGATACGAGCGCGCTGAACGAACGGTCTCACGTCGTCCAGTTCTACGAGTCCGAGCCGTTCCTGGTGGAGTCCGTTCGAGACTTCATCGCCCCCGGCCTCGCGCGCGAAGAGGCCGCGATCCTGATTTGCACCCCCGAGCACCTCGACGCTTTCGAAGACGCGTTCGAACGGGCGGGCATCGATCTCGATGCCGCCAGAACCTCGGGCCGCTACGTGGGCCTCGACGCACGCACGACCTTGGACTCGTTCATGGTGAACGGAGCCCCCGACCCGGAGCGCTTCTTCGAGGTGGTCGGCGCCGCGCTCGACGGGCTCTCCGCATCCGACCGGCCGGTGCACGCGTTCGGCGAGATGGTGGCTCTCCTGTGGGATGAAGGAGCCGTGGCCGCCGCCATACGTCTAGAGGAGTTGTGGAACGAGCTGGCGCAGATCCGATCCTTCAGGCTCATGTGCGCCTATCCGATCGGCGCATCCCCCGATGTCGGCACCGCCGAAAGGTTCGCCGAGATCTGCGAGCGTCATAGCCACGTCGTCCCGGCAGAGAGCTACACCGCTCTCTCGGAGATGGAGAAGCTCAGCCAGGTCTCGTTGTTGCAGCAGCGGACCGCCAGCGAGCGCAGTCGTCGGGAAAAGCTCGAGCGCGATCAGGCCATCCTGGAAGAAGCGGTCCAGAAGCTGAAGGATCTCGATCGCATGCGGAACGAGTTCGTTGCGATGGTCGTGCACGACATCCGCACACCCAACGCGGTGGTCACGGGCTTCTTGAGCTTGCTGCGAGACAACTGGGCCCAGCTATCCCCGGACCGGATCGACGAGCTTCTGTCACGGGCGATCGAGAACACCTCTCATATCTCCGGACTGGTGACGGACATGCTCACTGCAGCCCGCATCGACTCGGGTGAGTTCACGTTCGAGGTGGTTCCGTTCGACCTGGCCGAGGTGATTTACAGGACGGTGGGCCCGGTCCGTGACACCAACAGCAGCATCAGGTTCGAGGTGGAGATCCCTCCGGGGCTGCCCAGGGGCTACGGCGATGCCGGCCGGCAGCAGCAGATCCTGAACAACCTGTTGTCCAACGCGGTGAAGTTCTCGCCGCCAGGATCGACCGTGGTCGTCTCGGCGGAGAAGAAGGACGGCTCCCTGGCGGTGTCCGTCCGCGACGAGGGCTCGGGCATCTCGAGCCTGGACCAGGCGAAACTCTTCAAGCGATTCTCCCGGCTCGAGTCACGCAGCCACGTCAAGGGCACCGGACTCGGCCTCTACATCAGCAAGGCCCTGGTCGAAGGTCAAGGGGGAACGATCTCGGTGGACAGCACTCCCGGTCGAGGCTCCACCTTCACCTACACGGTGCCGATCGCCGACTAGATCCGCTTCAAGCCTTCGTCAGGTTCCGGCCGATGACCAAACGCTGGATCTGATTCGTTCCCTCGACGATCTGCAGTGCTTTCGCCTCGCGCATGTAGCGCTCGACGGGGTACTCCGTGATGTAGCCGTATCCGCCGTGGAGCTGGACGGCGTCGGTGGTGACCCTCATAGCCACATCCGAGCAGAAGAGCTTGGCCTGAGCGGCCGCGACCGAGTAGTTCTCCCCTGCATCGCGCAGGCGGGCCGCGTGCCGGTACAACTGCCGCCCTGCCTCGATCGCGGTGGACATGTCAGCCAGCATGAACTGCAATCCCTGGTTCTGGTTCACCGGCTTGCCGAACTGCTCGCGCTCGGAGGTGAACCTCAGGGCCTCATCGAAGGCGGCCTGGGCGACGCCGATCGAACAGGCGGCGATGCCAAGGCGGCCCGAGTCCAGAGATGCCAGCGCGATCCGGAACCCCTCTCCCTCCGCCCCCACGCGGCGTGACTCCGGCACGAGAGCGTCGTCGAGCTGAAGCATCCAGGTCGGAGACGAGCGCCAGCCCATCTTGTCCTCTTTCTTCGCGCCCGCGAAACCGTCGGTCCCCTTCTCGACGATGAATGCGCTGATGCCCTTAGGACCCTGATCGCCGGTACGAGCCATGACCAGGACCGCGTCGGCTTCGTTCCCGCGCGTGCAGAAGACCTTCGAGCCCGAGAGGCGATAGCCATCGTCGGACCGCTCTGCCTTGGCCCCCAGGGCGGCGGCGTCCGATCCCGAGGACGGCTCCGAGAGTGAATACGCGCCGAACCACTCCCCCGCGCAGAGGCGAGCGAGAACGTCCTTCTTCAGCTCTTCGCTGCCGAACGAGTTGATCGCGAACGCACACAGCGAGTGCACCGACAGACCGATCGCCAGTGCCACGTAGGCGCGAGCAAGCTCCTCGATGACCAGCAGGTGGGTCAGGTAGGGCTGACCGAGCCCGTTGTATTCCTCGGGATACGCGATCCCGGTGAGATCCAGCTCTGCCAGCTGCTCGTAGAGGGCGGCCGGATCCTCGGAGCGCTCCTCGTACCCAGCGGAGGCGGGGGCGGCTACCTCGTCTGCAAACTCCCGTACCATCTGTAGGAGAGAGCGCTGCTCATCGTCGAGCAGCCGAAGGTCTGCGGGCATGCGCGCAGGATATCCGGAGAGAAATCACGATGAGGATCGAAGACAGGCGCGGCGAGCCGGTTGAAGAAGCGACCGTCACCGTTGACGACGAAGAGCTGATCGACCTGCTTCAGGGGTTGGCGGACCTCGTCGAAGGCAAGCGCGAGCACCTCCACTTCCAGCAGCTCGGGGGCCCGGAGTTGGTCGTGACGCGGGCGTCCGAAGCCGATGCCGCCCCCATCGAGCGCCAGATGGACTGGTGGGTCGGCCCTCTCATCCTGTTCACGGTGCTGTTCACGATCGTGGGGGCCATCACGATAGTGCGCTGGGCGATCGGGCTCGTGTCGTGAGCTCCTCTTCTCAGAAGGCGGCTCTCGGGCTCGGCTCCAGGGCGGAGGCGTTGGAACGCCTGGCGTCCAGCTCCACCGATCCTCTGGACCTGCTCGTGGTCGGCGGGGGCATCACGGGGGCCGGGATCGCCCTCGACGCGGCTTCTCGCGGAGCGTCGGTCGGGCTCGTCGAGAGGTTCGACTTCGCGTCGGGCACCTCCAGCAAGTCCTCCAAGCTCGTGCACGGCGGCCTCCGTTATCTCGAGCAACGAGAGTTCGGCCTCATGCGAGAGGCCTGCACCGAGAGGGACCTGCTGCGCAGGCTGGCACCCCACCTGGTCGAGCCCCTGGCCTTCGTCCTTCCCGTCTCGGGCCGCAGCACCCGCGCCAAGTTCGGGGTCGGGCTCTGGGCCTACGACGCGCTGGCGAGTTTCCGCAACCTGAAGCTCCACAAGCACCTCGACGGTGAGGAGACCGAGCGCCTGGTCCCCGCCCTCCCGGAGGGCAAGGTCAAAGGCGGCTACATCTATTACGACTGCAAGACGGACGACGTGCGGCTCGTGATGGAGAACCTGATCCAGGCCCGCCGCTACGGGGCGACCGTCGCGAACTACGCGGTCGTGCGCGACCTGGGTTCGTCGGCACATGTGTGCAAGGCGATCGTCGAGGACTCGCTCACGGGCGAGATGATCGAGATCTCGGCTCGCCGGATCGTCGTAGCCGCTGGTGTGTGGGCCGATCACGTCGAATCCCTGGCGCAGCACCGAGCCCAGCCGAGACTCCGACCGTCCAAGGGTGTGCACCTCGTCTTCGACCGGAGCTCGGTCCCCACCACCGATGCCGGAGCGTTCATCCCGGATGCGGAGCGGAAGCGGATGCTCTTCGTGATCCCCTGGCACGATCACGTGCTGGTCGGCACCACCGACGACTCCTACGAGGGAAGCCTGGATCACCCGTCCGTGGACGCCTCCGATCGCGCCTACTGCATCGATGCCCTGAACGCCAACTTCGGACTGGAGCTGACCGAGTCCGACATCGTCGGGGCGTACGCGGGTCTGCGCCCGCTGGTGATGGGTGAGAGGGACGCCACCGCCGACCTGTCCCGTCGTCACGCGGTCTACGACATCACACCCGGGATCACCGGGATCACAGGGGGGAAGCTCACGACCTATCGGCGGATGGCCACAGATGCCGTGGACAAGGTGTCGGAGGAGCTAGGCATGACGTCCAAGTCGCGGACGCGCTGGATCCGGCTCGGCTCTCGCGATCTCACCGCGCTGCGAGCCGCGGTCGCGAGGAGATGCCGGGCTGCGGGGCTGGGGATGGACGTCGCCGAGAACCTGGTGCGCACCTACGGCGACCGCGCTCTCGACGTTCTTGCGCTGGCGCACGAAGAGGGCCTCACGGCCCGGCTGGTCGAGGGAAGCAGATCGATCGCCGCAGAGGTGGCCTACTGCGTCCGGGCCGAGATGGCGACCCATCTCTCCGACGTCCTGGCGCGTCGCACGCGGCTGGCGCTGATCGACCAGGGGGCCGGCGTTGGCAGCGGAGCTACCGCGGCCCAGGTGATGGCATCCGAGTACTCCTGGAGCCGCAGAGAGTCCCGCCGGCAGATCGACGCTCATCGGGCCGAGGTGACGGCGGAGCGTGGCATCCCGATGCCCGAAGTGGACGCCCGAGGCGTGTCGCGACGAACGTCCCGCGTCGGATGAGCGTCGCGACGCGGCCCACGACCCGGCTCGTGACGTCCTTCGACCAGACGACGATCGCAGCGCACTCCTGGCCCGGCCCCCCTGGTCTCCCGATGCTCGTGGTGAACGCGATCGGTCCCGACCTGTCCGCTTGGAAACACGTCCTGTCCGACCCCGTCCGGGGACGACCTGCGCACTCCTGGGATTACCGCGGGCTGCACGGATCGGGCGAGCCGATCTCCGACCGCCTGGACGCCGCCGCCCATCGTGAGGACGCCTTGGCCGTGCTCGACGCGGCGGGCGTCGACGGGTTCGTCGTCGCAGGGTGGAGCACCGGCACCCGGGTGGCGATCGAGATCGCCCGGGCGCATCCTGAGAGGGTGCGGGGCTTGGCCCTGGTGTGCGGCGGTTTCGGCAGCGGGTTGCTCAGCCTGGTGAGACACCTCGAGGTCTCCCGCCTGTTCCCGCTGGGGGCCGCGATCGGCAAGCACTTCGCCTCGTCGCTCGAAGGACCGTTCCGGGCCTTCGTCTCGCGGCCGGAGATCGCGGGCGTGGTGCGTCAGTCCGGGGTGATCGGTCCGGCGGCCGACGTGGACTCGATCGTCGAGCTGCTGCAGAGCTTCGCCCGCTCTGACCTACGCCGGCTCCTGACGATCTACGAGAAGGTCGTCGGAGACTCCGATCTCGGGATGGTCAGCGACGTGCAAGCCCCCACGCTGTTGGTGGCAGGGGGCCGGGATCGCTTCGCGACCAAGCGGATGATCGACGACATGCAACGGAGGCTTCCGAACGCCGAGATGGTCGTCTACGAGAAAGGCTCGCATTTCCTGCCGCTCGAATACCCCTCGCGCTTGGCCACGGACATCGAGGGCTGGTTCTCAGGCCTTTAGCCTCCACAAGCCGTCTCAGACCTTGAGAGAGATGACGTCGCGCAGGACCTCGAAGCGCGCCGGGGTGTATCCGAGCACCTCTCCGTCGGCCTCGATCAGCAAGGGCCGGTCCGAGGTGATGCTGCAGCGCACCCTTTTGGCTTCCTTGACATCCGGATGCGGTAGGTGGGCGCCCTTGAACACCTTCGGCATCATCGCGATCGCATCCTTCTTGCGCGCGTGCTCGATCTGGATGTCGAGCAACCCGTCTGTGGGCGCGGCCTTGGGAGCGATCTTCATACCGCCACCGAAGAACTGACCGTTCGCGACCACGAGGTTGTTCATCGGTCCCTCATAGGAGCGGTCGACCAGATCCACCTTCACGTGAGCCACCTTGTGCTTGCGCATGGTCAACCAGAAGGCGAAGAGGTACACCGTAGGGCCGAGCCACCGTGGCAGGCGAGCCGCTCTCGCGACGCATTCCGCCCCCAGGCCCGCCTCCGCGATGTTCGGGAAGTAGCGCGTCACCTCACGCCCGTTCTCCGTGAAAGTCACTTTGCCGATATCGATCTTGAACGAGTTCGGCCCATCGAGGTGAGCCACCGCCGCCCCCGGCAGCGCCCTGATGCCGAACGTCTTGATGAAGTCGGACCCGGTGCCGGCCGCGACCACTCCGAGCACGGAGTCGGGATCGACGGGCTTGTCGTTCTCGATCATGCCGTTCACGACCTCGTGGATCGTGCCGTCGCCGCCCATCGCAACCAGGAAACGGGTCCCGTTCGCAAGCGCCTCACGAGCGAGATCGGTCGCATGACCGGGACCTTCGGTGTGCCGGATCTCGTACTCCAGGCCTCGGTTGCGCAGATGCTCCTCCACCTCGGGTAGGGCCCTGGCGACGCCGCCCCTGCCGGAGCGTCCGTTGCAGATGAGCACCAGTTTGCCGAAGGGCGAGCTCACAGCCCGAGCGCTCCCGGGTTCATGATCCCGTTCGGGTCGACGGATCGCTTGACCGCCACGAGGATGTCCCACCACCCATCGAGCTCTTGCTTGAGCCATGGAGCCTTCGTGCGGCCCACCCCATGGTGGTGGCTGATCGACCCGCCGGCCGCAAGACAGGCGCGCATCGCCGTGTCCCACCAGCGAGGCAGCAGCTCCTCCGCGGCCTTCTCGCTCTCGCAAGCTTGGGCCAGGGTGAAGTACAGGCACGCTCCGTCGGTGTAGACGTGCGAGAGGTGACAGCCGACGATGCCGGCAAGAGGCAGCAACTCCTCTCGCATCGAGTGGTAGAGGTCGCGCAGGATCGACCACGGGCCGGCCACCTCGACGGTGTCGACCAACGCATGCGGACCGAGCAACCCGTCGCCGGCCATGAGGCTCATCAGTTCCTCGACCGCGTCGTTGCGGTGTTCCCACCAGTGGGCAACGAGCTCGTCGGTGCCGGGTCTTCCTCCGCTGAGCTCGACCGCGTCATCTGCGCGGTCGCGCGCTCCGGGACCCTCGAACACGAGCAGGAGCAGCGTGCCGGGTTCCTCGCCCTGGACGTGTCTCAGGAACAGGGCCGAGTCGTCGTGGTCGTAGAGGCGCAGCAACGTGGGCCGCAGATCGCTCTGCGCGATCTTCCGGCAGGCGGACACCCCGTCGGCCATGTGCTCGAAGCGGATGCACCGTTCGGCCGTCTCGTGGGGCATCGGCGTAACGCGAAGAGTGGCTTCCGTCACGATCCCGAGCGTCCCCTCCGAGCCGATCATCAGTGAGGCGACGTCCGGCCCGGTGGCGGTGCGCGGCGCCGTCTTCGACCGCAGCACCCGTCCTCCGGGCAACACCGCCTCGAGACCGGCCACCAGGCGCTCGATGCCTCCGTAGCGGGCCGAGAGCTGTCCCGCCGCCTTGGTCGCCACCCATCCTCCGACGGTGGAGATCGCCATCGACTGAGGCTCGTGGCCCAGGGTCTGGCCCCACGAGCGAAGCGCTCGAGCCAGATCGGGTCCGAGGACCCCGGCCTGAGCCCGGACCAACAGGCTCTTCTCGTCGAAGTCGAGGATCTCGTTCATCGCGCGCAGCTCCACCACCACGCAGTCGCCCGAGACGATGCCCTCCACGACCCCCGATCCCCCTCCGTAAGGCACGATCGGCGTCTTCGTCCGATCCGCCCACTCGAGCACCTGAGAGACCTGATCGGTCGAGTGGGGACGGACCACCGCCAGCGGCAGAGGGCGGGACGACCCGGTCCGTTTCGCCAGGAGCGCCGAAGGCGATCGGTCCGCCGCGTGCCGATGAACGTCGGCCGGATGCGATCCAACCCGGTGCGGACCGATCAGATCGGCGAGCTCCGCCAGCGCGCCGCGTGGGCTCACACGCGCTCGACGATGGTTGCGATGCCCTGGCCGACCCCGATGCACATGGTCGCGAGTCCGTAACGCGAGCCTCTCCGCTGCATCTCGTGCACGAGAGAGGTGAGGATCCGAGCGCCGGAGCAGCCGAGGGGATGACCGAGAGCAATCGCTCCCCCGTTGACGTTCACCTTGGCGCGATCGAGACCAAGCTCCTTGATGCAGGCCAGAGACTGCGCGGCGAAAGCTTCGTTCAGCTCGATCAGATCGATGTCGTCGAGCGTGAGGCCCGCCCGCTTCAGGGCCTTCCTTGTGGCGAAGACGGGTCCGATCCCCATACGCCGCGGCTCGACGCCCGCCACCGCCGACGTGACGATGCGCGCGAGGGGGTCCCAGCCGTGCTCGCGTACCGCTGCTTCCGACGCGATCAACAAGGCGGCGGCCCCGTCGTTGAGGCCGGATGAGTTGCCGGCGGTCACCGTCCCGCTCTCCTCGAAGGCCGGCTTCAATCGGGCCAGCTTCTCGAGCGAGGAATCGGGCCTCGGCGGCTCGTCGCGTTCCAAGACGACCGGATCGCCCTTCTTCTGGGGCACCTCGACCGCAACTATCTCGGCGTCGAAGCGGCCCTCGTCGCGAGCGGCAACGGCCCGGCGATGGCTCTCCAGCGCGAACCCGTCTTGCTCCTCGCGCGAGATCTGGTAGTCGCGGCCATTGATCTCTGCGGTCGCCCCCATCGGGTCCGCGCCGTAACGTTCTCGAAGGCGCGGGTTGACGAACCGCCATCCGATCGAGGTGTCGTAGATCTCCGGGGTCCGATCGAAAGCCTGGGTGGCCTTCGCCATCACGAAGGGAGCCCTGGTCATCGACTCGCTGCCCCCGGCGATCGCGATCTCGGCTTCTTCGGAGCGGATCTCGCGATAGGCGCCGTTGACCGCTTCCAGCCCCGATCCACAGAGGCGGTTGACCGTCACGCCGGGGACCTCGACCGGAAGCCCGGCCAGCAACAACGCCATGCGGGCCACGTTGCGGTTGTCTTCCCCGGCCTGGTTCGCAGCTCCCCACACGACGTCGTCCACCGAGTCGCCGGGCACCCCGGTGCGCTCCACCAGTGCCTTGATCGCGTGGGCGGCCAGATCGTCGGGCCGCACGGACGCAAGGGCGCCCCCGAACCGCCCCATGGGCGTCCGGACCGCGTCGACCACGAATGCCTCTCTCATCACCGACGAATCTATCCGTTCAGATCTCCACCGAGGAGTACGCGATCACCCCTCGGTCCAGAGATCGGGTGGCCTCGTGCACCTTGTCGGCGAGCTCCTGCGTCGGCGCGATCTCCTCGAGCTGCCGGAGCAGGTCCACCAACTGCTTGATCGTGCGAACGAAGTCGCCGGGGGCGTCGTCCTCGTCGAGGACCTTCTCCAGCGGCGAGCCGGACGCCCACCGGAACGCCTTGCGTGCGAATCCCGGATCGGGTTCGCGTGTGAGATCCAAACCGCGGCTCTCCTCTTGTCTGCGCACGTTCCGCCACAAGCGCATCAACTGACGCCAGACCTCGCCCGCGGCAGGGGTGGGCATGTCGTGAACCACCCCCGTCTCGGGCCCCCTGGTCTCGTAGATCAACGTCGAGCAGACGGCGGCTATCTCGGCAGGCTTCAGATCGGCGAAGAGTCCTCGCTCGATCGCCTCGACCACGAGGAGATCGGACTCGTTGTAGACGCGGGTCAGCGTCTCGCCCTTCCGGGTGAGGCTCCACTCGCTGACGTAATCCAGCTCCTCCAGGACCGCCAGGACCTGGTCGAAACGACGGGCAAGGGTGCCCGTTCGCTTGCGCATCCTGCGGTCGATCGCGCTCAGGTCGCGCTCGAGACGAGCGGCCCTCTCGGCGTAGTGAAGGTGGCGTTTCTTGTCGGGGCACGAGTGGCATGGATGTGCATCGACGCTTTCTCGGAGATGTGCGAGGTCCGGTGCTTCGACTATGTCCTCGGCGCGCTCGCGTCTCCGCCCGGTCCCGGTTGTCATCTGGCTCAACGATCTGGCGAGCTCGCGGCGGGTCTTCGCATCACGCGTTTGGAAACCACGCGGCAGCGGCAGGCGGCCCAGTGGGACGGGAGCCTCCCTGAAATCGGCCGGCGAGAAGCGAACCAACGACCGCTCTTCGGACAGGAGCAGGACCCGGGGGGCTCGCTCGGAGCGGCGCTGAGACACCTCCATCACCGCATAGCGCCCCTTGCGCTTCCCCGCGTGGATCTCGATCACATCCCCCGGCCGCAGCTTCGCGATCGCGTCCAGAACCCTCGCTCCCTTGGTGCGCCCGGCGGGAGCTCCGCGCTCGGCATCCCTGAGTCGCGTCACCAACTCGTGGTACTCGGCGAAATCTCCCAGCTCGCACTGGGCTCGCTCTTGATAGGTGGCCAGATAGGCCGCGTCTTTCTCCCGCTGCCGTTCCAGCCGAACCACGTCTCGATCCGCTTGGAACTGAGCGAAGGACGAGTTCACCAGGTGCTCGGCCTCGGAGGCGTCGTAGTTGCGAACCAGGTTCACCGTCATGTTGTACGAGGGCCGGAAGGAAGATTGCAGCGGGTAGGTGCGGGTGGAGGCGAGACGGGTGATCCCGTCGAACGGCACGAAGCGCTGTAGCAGCACCACGCTGTGCCCGATCTGGTCCTTCCCGCGTCGACCGGCTCGGCCCGAGAGCTGGGTGTACTCCCCCGGGGTCATCTGCTCGTGCTTCTCGCCGGTGAATTTCATCAAGCTCTCGATCACGATCGTCCGCGCCGGCATGTTGATCCCGAGAGCCAGGGTCTCGGTAGCGAACACGACCTTGATCAGCCCACGCGCGAACAGGTCCTCGACCGCCTCCTTGAAGGGCGGGATCATGCCGGCGTGGTGCGATGCGATCCCCCGCCGGAGGCCCTCGACCCAGTCGGCGTAGCCGAGGACCTCGAGCTCGTTCGGCGGAAGCTCTGCCACCCGCAGGTCCGCGTACTCCACAACGGCCCGCGCCTCGTCCGAGCTGTTCAGTCTCAGCCCTTCGCGGATGCATTGCTTCACGGCCTCGGTGCATCCCTTGCGCGAGAAGATGAAGTAGATCGCGGGCAGCATCCCCTCCGCATCCAGTCGGTCCACGACCTCGCTCCGCCATGGGATCCGGCCCCGCTTCTGCGGGGGGCGCTTGCCGCCCCGACCTGGACGCCCGGCCCCGCTGCCCCTGCCGCGCCGACGATCGAGCTCCCGGCCGCGTGGATTCGGCAACGCCGATCCATCCGGCTTCTTGACGAACATGGGAAGCAGCTCGTCACCGGCCATGTACCAGTGCTCGATATCGACCGGGCGCTTCTCCTCGATGATCACGTCCGTCCGGCCGCGCAACGTCATCAGCCACTCCCCGAATTCCTCCGCGTTCGACACGGTTGCCGACAACGACACGATCTGGACGTCGACGGGAAGGTGGATCAGGATCTCTTCCCAGACGGCACCGCGGTAGGGGTCTTGCAGATAATGGACCTCGTCGAGGACGACGTAGCGGAGCCCGGCGAGCGCAGCCGAGTCCTCGTAGATCATGTTTCGAAGCACCTCGGTCGTCATGACAACGACGGGCGCATCGCCGTTCAGGGAGTTGTCTCCGGTGAGCAGTCCGACGTTCGCGCCACCGTGGAGCTCGAGGAAGTCGGTGTACTTCTGGTTCGACAACGCCTTGATGGGCGTCGTGTAGAAGGTCTTTCCTCCCGAGCGCAGCGCCAGCCAGGCGGCGAACTCTCCGACCACGGTCTTGCCTGCGCCCGTCGGAGCGGCCACGAGCACGGAGGCGCCACCGGCCAGGCCCTCGCAGGCGCGGCGCTGGAAATCGTCGAACTGGAAACCGTAGGAGTCCTCGAACTCCGCGACCCTCACGTCCGGGGTATCTCGCGAGACGGCTACGAGTCGTCGCCTGCTTTCTTCTTGCCGCCGGATCCCCCGCCGGCCTTCCTCCCGCCTTCATCGTGGCCTTGGTCTCCGCCGTCATCGTGCTCGGGCTCCGTCGGCGGAACCGGCACGGTGGCACTCGCGTCGGGTTGCTCACCGGTTGGCGGCGCCTCGCTGGGAGCCCTGACCCCCGACGCATTCAGACCGGCGTCATCTCTGGCGGCATCCAGCACGTCCACGGCCGCCAGCCATACGGCATCGGCGGAGGCAACCTGGCCCGTGGCGACGGCCGCCAGGTCTGCTGCGGTCCCCTCCTGTGCCCCCGCTACCTGGACCATCACCTCGGCCGCGCCCCGATAGAGACTCAGGGCCTGGCCGATCAATCCGTGAGCGGTGTCGGTGCCCTCGGCCGGCGGGAGTTGGGCGGCTTGGGTCTGAGCGGCAGTGAAGGCGTCTCTCCATCGCTCGGCGTCCTCTTTCAGTCCTTCCGGAAGGTCTCCGGCCGGGGTCTGCGTCGCCTGGGAGAGCTCCGAGGCGGGAGCCGTGACCGTCTGCAGAAGGGCCTTCATCTGGTCGGTGAAGTTCTCCAGCGATTGCTGGCGAAGCTCCCGGGCCTCGTTCTCGTTGCGCGCGTTGTTGACGAGGACCAGAACCACGACGATCGCCACCAGCGTCGCGATCGCCGCTATGGACTGTCCCGCGGTGGTCTGGTACCAGCGCGGGCGCGTGCTGCGGGTCGTCAGGGGGCGGGGGGCCTGAGCGGGCCGCCGCCTCGCCTGGCTGCCTCTCTGCTGGGACTTCTTCTTACCTTTGATGGCCACGGCGCAGGACTATACCGGCGCTTTGCCCCTCTTCAGCGCTCTCAACAGGATGATCGTGAGCTCGTACAGGAGGTAGAGAGGGATCGCCATGATCAGCATCGTGTAGGGGTCCTGGCTGGGGGTGACGACGGCTGCCAGAGCCACGATCCCGACGAAGGCCGAACGCCGGTGGTGTTTGAGCTGGTCGACGGTGACCACCCCGGCGAGGCCGAGGAAGAACAGCAAGAGCGGCAACTCGAAAGCCATCCCGAAGCCGATGAACATGAGACCCACGAAGTTCAGATAGGCGTCGGCTCTGAAGAACGAGGTGATCACGCCCTCTCCCAGGCTGATCAGGAAGCGGAGCCCGGGGGTGAGCGTTAGGTAGGCGAAGGTGACGCCCACCGAGAACAGCAGCACCGAGGACAGGATGAAGGGCAGGGCGTACTTCTTCTCCTGGGGTGTCAGACCCGGCGTGACGAAAGCCCAGATCTGATACAGCCACACGGGGGCCGAGAAGATGAGGCCCACCATCGCCGTCACCTTGATGCGGACCATGAACGGCTCGGTCGGACCGAACCCGCTGAGCTCGCAGCCCTGGGGGCCCAGGAGATCCTTGGGCAGGCGGCACAGGGGTTCCAGGAGCAGGCTCATGATCGGCTCGAAGAAGAAGAACGCTCCCACGGAGATGGCCAGGAAGGCGGCCAGCGAGAAGATCAGCCTGCGTCTCAGCTCCCCCAGGTGCTCCATGACCGTCATGGCCTGGGTCTGGCTCTGGGAGCGCCGGCGCCGGAGGAACCCGAGCCGCCGGCGACGGAGGTTGCCGGGATCTCCCATCAGTCGTCCGTGGCCGTAGATGCCGGTGGTGAGGGGGCGGGCGGCTCGGGCTCGTCCGCCACGGAGTCCAGGTCCATACCGGCCTCGAACTCGCTACGAACGTCCGCGGCCATCCTGCGGAGCTGGGCGAGGGTCTTGCCGACGGTTCGAGCGATCTCGGGGAGACGCTGGGGCCCGAACACGATCAGGGCGATGACGCCTACGACGAGGACCTCTAGGGGACCGATCTGGGGCATGTGACCACTCTAGTGGGGTGATGCCCGGGTCTGAGAGCTAGGAGGGCTTGGGCCCCATCAGCTCGTTCATCCAACTGTCACCCTTCAGGACCTCGTGGAAGGCGAGCAGGTCGTCGTAGTTGATGGGTGGGCCCTGCTTCGGCTCGAGAGCCTCGGCCGGCACGTGGACCAACATCGGCATGACGCCGCCGGAAAGAAGGAGTCGCACGATCCGCTCGTCGGCCGGCTTCTCCACGAAGTCGCCGCAGTCGGGGCAAGAGAACCCGTAGCTGTTAGCCGTGGGCTGCCCGCCTATCCTCAGAAGGATGTCCTCGGCGGTCAGATCCACCTCTCCGCAGCCTGGGCAGGTCGCCTTGATCGTTGTCATGCTTCATCTATCGGCCCCTCGCCTAGAAGGTTTAGAAGGTTTCTCTCCGTAGTTCACGCAGTCCCCAGGGCGGCTCAATAGCCCCGTTCCGGTCGCCGATAATGCCTCTATGCCTCTATTCGCGCGCGCTCCCAAGGACCTTCCCGAGAGTCCCGACAAGACGCGTGTAGCCCTCGAGGCCGCTCTGCGGGTCTCGGAGATCGCCTCCTCCGGCTCCCCGCTTCCGAACGCGGTTCAGGGGATGGTCGAGGTCGCCATCCAGATGCTTGCCGCCGAGCAGGGCTCGATCATGCTCCTGGAGGAGGACGGACAGACCCTCACCTTGGTGGCTTCGTACGGCCTGCCCTCTGAGGTCCCGATGGGGCACTCGATCCGTGTCGGTGAGAGCGTCGCCGGCCGGGTTCTCGCCACGGGCAAGCCCTTGCTGCTGGGAGATGTCGACAAGGAAGCCTTCGTCAACTTCGTCCCGAAGAACCGATCGATCTCGTCATCGATCGTGGTCCCCCTGCGCGTTCAAGGCCGCGGCATCGGTGTGCTCAACCTCGCTATCAGCGAAGCGGCCTCGCCGTTCGAAGAGGAAGACCTACGCGTCGCGCAGATGTTCGCCGACCAGGCGGCGGGCTTGCTCTACCGAGCCCGTTTGCACGAGCAGGCCGAGCAGCGATCCTCGGACCTGATGGCGCTCGCCGAGTCGAGCCGCGGGTTGCTCGGTGCACTGGAAGTAGAGCCGCTGCTGCAGAGCGTCTTGGACGGCGGCGCGCGCCTCGCCGGGTCGAACGAAGGCTTCGCCTGTCTCTTCGACCCCGAGACCGGTGGGATCGCGCGCGGGGTCTTCCGTGGCTTCGCCAAGGAACGGATCCGATCCTTGCTCGAAGAGGAGTCGGTCCGGCAAGCGATCGACCGTACGGACGTGTCGCTCTGCGAGACCGAGGATGGTGGGCAGATGGTGGCCGTGGGCCTGCGCACGACCAGAGGGACCACCGGGGTGATGGTCGTGAAGGCCGAACGCGAGGTAGCCGAGGATCGTCGGCATCTTTTCCGAGCCTTCGCGCAGCAGGGAGGGACCGCGATCGGAGCCGCCGAGCTCCACTCCGAGGTGGAGCGCAAGGAGACGGAGCTGGCCTCGATCATCCAGGGAGTCCCCAACCCGATCGTGCTGATCGACTCGCGTTCGAAGATCGTGGCGGTCAATCCGGCCTCGGAGCATCTGTTCGGGATCTCTGCGATGTTCTCAGGGGGAGCGGACGCGATCGGCACGATCGGGCATCCCGAGATCGAGCGTCTGTTGACCAGCGACGGCGAGCTGCAGGCCGAAGTGATCGCCGGCAATCCGCCTCGCACCTACAAGGTCCGCGTCACAGACGTCCGGGTGCCGGGCTCGCCGATGGGCCGCGTGCTGATCATGGACGACGTCACATCAGAGCGCGAGATGGCTCAGACCCAGCGGGATTTCGTCGCGATGATCGGGCACGAGTTGCGGACGCCTCTGACGATCATCAAGGGCTTCGCTCGAACCCTGCTGCGCCGGGTGGAGACCGTGAAGCCGGAGGACGCGGCGGAAGCGCTGCGGACGATCGACACCAGAGCGGCCCAGCTCGAGAGGTTGATCGAGGACCTGCTCTATGTGTCGAAGATCGAGACCCGGGAAGCGCAGCTGCGGATCGAGCAGGTGGACGTGCACGCCATGGTCGAGGCCACGGCAGAGGAAGTGATCGCGGACTACGAGGATCGCGAAGTGGCGATCGAGATCCCTCGCAGCCTGATGTGGCCGTGCGACCAGACGAAGGTGAGCCTCGTCCTGCGGCATCTGATCGACAACGCCCTCAAGTACTCCGCGGGGCCGCAGCCGGTGACCGTGCGGGCATCGGAGGACGACGACGAGCTCAAGATCGACGTCATGGACCGGGGTATCGGGATCGTGTCCACGGACATCCCCCACATCTTCGAGCGTTTCCGTCAGGTGGACGGTTCGTCCACCCGCGAGCACGGAGGGACGGGCGTGGGTCTGTACCTCTGCGCCCAGCTGGTGCGGGTGCACAACGGTCGCATCTGGGTCGACTCGACCTGGGGCAAAGGCTCCACCTTCTCCTTCTCACTCCCCCGTCGGGCGGTCACCGCGGATGTGGTGCGGATCCGGGCTAAGAAGGACGCGTCGAAGGGCGCAGCGCAGGCCTAGCGCGTCACCCCGCGTGGCGAGCCGCGATCGCGCGCGCCAGGCGCTGCGCTTGGATCCGAACCGAGTCGGGGCGGACGTTGCGGACCTGTTTGCCGAGCTTCAGGGCAACGGTCGCGGCCCACCTCTCGCGGCTCGAGGCCAGCTGGATCCGGCGCCAGCCATCCGGCAACTCCTCCGAGGAGCTAACCGGGTAGTAATCGTCGAACCAGCGGGCGGCTTCGGGAGATATCTCGAAAGTCACCATCGGCAGATCGTCCCCGCCGATGAAGGCGCCCTTGTAGCGTTCCGGATCGAAGTCGTCCGGCACGGCCGCTTCTTCGTCGAGCACCCGCGACGACTTCATGCGATCCACCCGGAACATCCGTTCGTCGTTACGCAGCAGGTCCATCCCTACGAGGTACCAACGACCCCTTGCCGCGACCAGGCCCCATGGCTCGACCGTCCTCGTGGTCGGCTCCGGCCCGGCCGATGAGACGTACTCGATCTCGACCCGTCGCCGTTCGGCCAGGGCCTGCTGGAGCAGTTGCATGTGACCGACGGGTCCTCCCTCGAGGTCAACCTTGATCGCGGCAGCGTCGTGGTCGCGCTCTGCCCCCAGGGCGCGACCCAGTTTCTCGACGGCGCGCTTCAAGGACTCGGCCTCCGCCATCGCGGGCAGTGCGGCGATCGCCTGCGCCCCTGCATAGAGGGCCAGCCCCTCTGCCGGGGTGAGTCGCAGGGGGGCCGAGAAGTAGTCGGCCATGTGGATGAAGATCCGGTCGTCCTGGAACTCGACGTCGATGAGGTCGCCGGGGCCGTAACCGGGGAGGCCGCAGAGGAACACCAGGTTGAGGTCGTTGATCAGATCCTCTTGGGGGATATCGAAGCGCCTCGAGAGCTCTTGAACCGTCGTCCCGGGGTTGCGGATCGCGTACGGCAGGAGCAGCAGGATGCGGCTGAGCCGCTTCCCCAGACGGTTCCCCCCCTCCACTACCCGTCCCCCGCCAACAAGGGCTCAAGGTGATCGAGCAGGGCTCGGCGAGCCTCGGGAGGCGCCACGATCTCGATGCCTTCGCCGAAACCGACGGCCCAGGTAACAAGCGCATCGACCCGCGAGATCGGGAGATCCACGTCAAGGGTCCCGTCGTCATTCTCCCGGCGCGGCGCCTCGGGCAGGTTCTGCTCGGGCCACCACCTGAGGTCGGCGTCGAACCTGACCGTCGCGATGCGGGTCTCCTCTTCCCCGATCTCCCACGCCTCGGCCGGGACGTGGGCGTCGACGTCGAAGTCCGAGGGGATCTCGTAACTGCCCGGGAGCTCGGTTAGGGGCGCGAGCATCCGGGAGACCCTGAAAGAGCGGGCTGCCTCCCTGTCGACATCGCGGCCCACCACGTACCAGTGGCCCCTGCGATGGACCAGCCCGTAGGGCTCGAGCTTCCGTGACGATCGCTCCCCTGTCGCGTTCTCGTAGCCGAACCCGATCGGGTGCCTCCCCAGCAGCGCTCCTAGCAGCGGGGCCAGCAGCGGCTGCTCCGCCGCCACGTCTGCGTTCCACAGCACGCGGGGAGCAGATGCGTCTTCGGTGGAAGCGTAGATCGACAGCTTCTTCAGCCCGGAGCCGGCGAGCTCCCCGACCCCGAGGATCGCGTCGGCAGCAAGCTTGAGGGCAGCGATCTCATCCGGCTGGAGGTCCAGCTCGGGCATGTAGTACTTCTCCGCAGAGATGACGTAAGCGTCGTTGTCGTCTTCGTCCTTGACGGTCTCGATCGGGATGCCCATGTCTCTGAGCTCTGCCTTGTCGCGTTCGAAGGTCCGACGGAACGCTTCGGCGGTCTGGGAGTCGTAGCCGGCGATCCGTTCCCTGATCTCGGCTGCGGTAAGAGGGCGGCGGCCGTCGAGTAGGGCTGCGATCAGGTTGATGAGTCGCTCGATCCGCAGCATCGAGCGAGATTAACCGTGCTCTTTCAGCATCTGGCCGGCTATCACTCCGGCGGCCCCGGCCGCCAGCCACAGCTCCGGAGCATCGATCATCCGGCGGCCCATCGAGGTGGGATGGATCTCTTTCTCCAAGAGCAGGTGGATGCCGGGCCTTCCGTCCGCGATGGACGTCGCGTGTACTTCGCATACCCCCGAGTCACGAAGCTGTTTCTCGATCCTGCGAGACGCTTTGGGGTCGAGCTTCGGCACCGCGATCGTGCATCTCTCGCGGGCCGCTACCTTCAGAGCGGTCAGCGTGTGGTGACTGATGCCGTCGTGGCGCTCTCTCGTGTCATGGAACGAGATCCGCAGCGCGGCTATCGCCCGGCCCCCCAGCGCTGTGGCCGCGTCGAGAAGCTGACCTTGTTCGAGAGCCGAGTATCCGAAGGGAGTGCCCGTGCCGACCGAACCGGGTCCCATGCCCGCCACGACGACATCGCACTTGGCCACATGCCTGAGGGCCAGGAGCCCGCCGAACACGTTTATGGACTCGAGGTCTCCTCCGAAGGCATGGCCGGAGGTGCAGGTTGCGTGGACCAGGTCCGCGTCACGTAGCTGCGGAACGGACCGGCTGAACCCGATCGGAAGCGCTCCTCCGTCGGTCATGAGATATCCGACCTTCGCGTCGGGGGCCTGGCTCTTGATCCCGGCCGCGACCGCGGGGAGTTGCGAGTGGAGCCCGCAGGCGACGACCGGGGTGCCCTCGAGCCCCACCGCCTCGACCATCGTCTCGTGATGGGGCGATTCCGGAGCCTCTGCGGTCGCCACGTTCATCTGCCACGGCGTGTAGCGGAGTTTCACGATGTGGCCCTCACCGGAGCTATCCGGGCCGGGGCCGTCCAGGTTCCAGAGCACGAACCCGACGCCGCCCGTTCCGAGCCCCAGGTCGAGCCCCGTGGTGTTGACCACGACGTGGTCGCCCTGTTGGAGGGGGCCGACCATCGCGGGATAGGAGACCGCGTCGATGGGCCCATCCTCCAGCTCAACCCGGATGCGTTGGGCGGCGGAGGTGACGTCCAGGAACTCGGACACCTTGCCTTGGCGGAAGCTGGCCATCAGAGAGAGGCGATGAGCTTGGCGACCCGTTCGTCTACTGAGCGGAAGGGGTCCTTGCAAAGCACCGTGCGCTGAGCCTGGTCGTTGAGCTTGAGATGGACCCAGTCGACGGTGAAGTCCCGTCGCTTGCGCTTGGCGGCACGGATGAATTCTCCCCGAAGCTTGGCGCGGGTCGACTGGGGAGGTTCCTGGGTCGCCAGCTCGATGTCGGCCTCATCGCAGATGCGCTCGGCCATCCCTCTGCGCTCTAGCAGGTAATAGAGACCCCTCTTGCGATTGACGTCGTGATAGGCGAGGTCCATCAAGGCGATACGGGGATGCGCAAGGGACATGTTCTTGTGCCTCGCTCGGTAATGCTCGATCAGGTCGCGTTTGGCGATCCAGTCGACCTGACGGACGAGCTGATCCTGATCGTGCTCGAGGCAATGGATCGCATGCGCCCACATAGCGGCGATCTCTTTGAGGACCTGATCATCGCGTTGCTCAACCCAACGCAGAGCCTTCTCCAGGTACTCCTTCTGCATGTCGAGGGCCGAGGCCTCGCGCCCGTTCGCCAACCGGACCCGGCGCTTGCAGGTCGTGTCGTGCGAGATCTCGCGGATGGCGCGGATCGGGTTCTCGAGCGTCATGTCTCGGATCTGAA
>JBKHXK010000038.1:0-20923 GCA_046566065.1 Actinomycetota bacterium
TCGAGATCGTGGTCGTCGACAACGACTCTGACCCTGAGGGTGACCTCGACCCCGGTTCCGTGATCGTCGTCCGGCCTCCGGCGCACGGAGCCGTGATCTGCGCCGACGGCACCTGCACCTACACGCCGGAGCCCGGCTACACCGGCGAGGACGACTTCGACTACCGGGTCTGCGACACCTTCGGGGCCTGCACGACGGGCACGGTCACGATCGAGATCCCCGGACCTGTGCCTACTCCTTCCCCAACGCCTAGCGCCACTCCGGCAGAGCCGGGTGGCTCGATCGGAGAGGGCGGCTCCTCGGGTGGCGGCGGTAACGGCCACAGCGGAGGCGCAAGTGGTCCCGATCGGCCCGACCGCGACGGGCAGCCGAGCCGCCCCGGTGACGGCGGCGGTGACGACGCCGGTATCGACCCCGTGCCGCTGACCGGCCTTAACCCGATCCTGGGCGCTCCGGGTAACCCGGCGATGCCGATGACCGGTGGGGAGCCGGGCTTCTACCTGGCGCTGGCCCTGAACCTCGTGCTCGCCGGAGGCCTCCTGCTCTTCCTGGACGCTCGCAGCCGCCGGACCGCTCCTGTGGCCCTCCCAGAGCTCTTGAGCGGCGGGATCGACCACAGCGAGCCTCAGCCCGAGATCGTGCTCCAGAGGGCGGAGCCGCACCAGCCGGAGACCCCGAAGCCTGTGGCGAAGAAGCCCGCGGCCGCCAAGAGCCCGGCCCCCAAGAAGGCGACCACGGCGAAGGCCTCGACCGCTAAGAAGACCTCTACGAAGAAGGCAGCCTCGACCAAGAAGTCCACGGTCGCCAAGCCCGCCGCCAAGAGGGCGTCCACCTCCAATAAGACCACTGCTCGGGCCACGAGCTCGAAGAAGTCCACGGTTGCGAAGAAGTCGACCGTGCGCAAGACCACCGTTCGGAAGAGCGCCGCGGCGAGCTAGCCCCCTACTTCGCCGCGGCGCTCCTTACCGATCCGGTCCCCGACCTCGCGCCGGGTGCTTGACTTGTTCGCTCGCCGCGGCCACCGTCATCGGATGACCACCCTCGCCGGCGATGCCGGGCTCGATGCCGCGCGAACGCGCTCGACCCGGACCTTGTTCGTCACGGTGTCGCTCGCGGCCATCGCCTTGTATGGAACCTTCACGGCGGGGGCGCTGGTGGCGTCCGAACTGACGGGCTCTACATCGTGGAGCGGCGTGCCCGGGGCCGTCGCCGTTCTGGGGGCCGGGGTCGGCGCAGGGGCGATCTCGCGTCTGATGGCCAAGCGTGGGCGCCGCACAGGCCTGGTCGTCGGCTACGCGGTCGCGGTCGTGGGAGCGGTTACGTCGGTCCTCGGGTTCGAGGCGGGCAGCTTCGGTGTCTTCCTGGCGGGCATGGTGATGATCGGGATCGGCCACGGTGCGAGCCAGCTGTCGCGTTTCGTCGCGGCCGACCTCCAGCCTCCCGCGCGCAAGGGCACGGCTCTGGCGTGGATCGTGTGGTCATCGACGATCGGAGCGGGGGCAGGACCGGCGCTGATGGCTCCGATGCGCGGCCCCGCCGAGGCGCTGGGCCTCCCTCCGCTCGCGGGTGCCTTCGTGCTCGCGCTCGTCGCTTACTTCCTGGCCGCGGGGTTGTGCACCTGGTTGCTGCGCCCGGATCCGAGCGAGCTCGCTCATCGGGATGACTCTGTCGTGGCCGAGTCTCCGAACGGTCTCGAGCTTTCCTCGTGGCGACACCCCGTGGTTCAGAGCGCGATCGTCGTGCTGCTGGCTACGCAGGCCGCGATGGTGCTGATCATGTCGATGACCCCGGTGCACATCAGGGACGCCGGGCATTCCCTCGATGCGATCGGCTTCGTCATGAGCTCGCACTTCGTGGGGATGTTCGCTCTCGCTCCTGTGGCGGGCAAGCTCGTCGACCGCATGGGGGCCGTTCGTGTCGCACTCATGGGGCTGGGGCTGCTGATCGCGGCCGCTTCGATCGGGGCCCTGGTCCCGGCGAGCTCGCATATGGCGCTCGCTCTCGCGCTGTTCCTGCTCGGGCTCGGATGGAGCCTGGCGTTCGTGGCGGGAAGCGGGATGCTCGCGGGTGAGCTTCCGGTCGCTCAACGTATGCGCATGCAGGGAAACGTCGACACCTTGATGTGGACGGCGGGGGCCACCGCGAGTCTCTCGTCGGGCTTGCTGCTCGAGGCCTTCAGCTATCCCACGCTGTGCGTGATCGGCGGGGCGATGGTGCTGGTCGCGGGAGGCCTGATCGCTCCCCGGCTACCGAGACGAGCCGAGGCCGCTACCTAGGAACGGCGGAAGCGTCGCTTCTTGAGCTTGGTCTCCACCGGCCCCCAGTCCATCCGGGTATCCGGGGCGAAGGCGGTGATGGGGTCAGAGGCCGACGGGAGGCCGGGCTCGTCCTCGAAGTCCTGCCAGGCCTCGACCATCCGGGCCTTGGTCTGCTCCTCTAGGTCGTCCGGAAGCGGAGGGGGCGGCGGGGGCCCGTCCTCGGCCTGGACCAGGGGGATCTCTCCGGTCACGGCGGCGACCTGGCTGCGGGCCTCCTCGAAGGCCCGGTCCACCTCGGCCCTGATGTCGTTCATGGACTCGGTGATGGGCCTGAGCCTGAGGTCGTGCCCGAGCAGGCAGAAACCACCCACGTCCTCGACGTCGGTGGCACATTTCGGGCAGTAGCGCTCAGTCATGTTCATCAGCCTCTAGAGATATTCGGGTTCCAGCCACCCTAGCTTGAGCCCGGATCTACCGCCCACCGGAGGTCCTGCCCGCTAGAAAGCTTGAAGGCCCCGCCGTGGTCTCGGCCGGGGCCCTCTGGTACTGGTAGCGGCGGGTGGACTCGAACCACCGACTCAGCGATTATGAGCCGCTTGCTCTGCCCCTGAGCTACGCCGCCCCGGGAGCGCTGGGCGAGTTAGTAAAGCACTCCGAGCCCCGTCACAGAATCGAACTGTGGACCTTCTCCTTACCATGGAGACGCTCTGCCGACTGAGCTAACGGGGCCTGCCGGGGAAGGATAACGCCCCGCCCCGGCCCCCCACCTCCGCCCCCCGAGGGCGGGCCCGGCCCCGCCGGCCCCCCGCCGGAGACAGAACGACTCTCGTACCGCAATGCGGTACGAGAAGCGCGCTGTGGCCGGCGCCACCTCGGCCGCGCACCCGCTCGGGTCACATCACGCGATGAGATCCCCCGTCCTCACTCGCGAAGCCGTCTACGGAGCCCTGGCGGCAGAGCAGTACGGCCTCGTCACGAGCCGACAACTAGCCTCGCTCGGTCTGTCTCGCAGTGCCGTATCGAGAAGGATCAAGGCCGGCGTACTGATCCCGGTCCTGCCCGGCGTGTGGCGACTCTGCGGCGTGCCCCGGTCCTGGCATCAACGTGCGATGGCCGTCTTCCTATGGGCTGGGGAGAACAGTGCCATTGCAGGTCTTGCTGCCGCGGCCCTCCACCAGCTGGATGGCATAGCCATGCCGAGCCAGATCCAAGTGGTGACCTTGCGTCGGATCAAGGCGCCGAGTCGACTCGTGGTCGCTAGGCATCCGCTGGCGTTCCCGGACGAAGATCGCACGAGCATCGCCCGGATCGGGGTCACGACGTGTGCACGAACGTTGATAGATGTGGCGGCCAGCGTTAGCGAGGCCCAACTCGAACTGGCTATCGAAGATGCTCGCCGGCGGCGACTCGTCTCGATGGAGGAGTTCACGGAGCGGATCGAGAAGCTGCCAAGCAACCAGCCTGGGCTCCGCAAACTCTCGAAGGTATTCGCAGCGGTCACGGGGACAAAGCCCTCTGAAAGCAATCTCGAGGTCAAGGTGATCAGGATGCTCCGCGCCGCGGGGTTCCCTGCCCCGATCCGCCAAGAGGCTCTGACCGACGACGGACGCTTCGCTGGTCGCGTGGACCTGGCCTACCCGGAACGTCGACTCGTCATCGAGGTCCAGAGCCATCGTTGGCATGATGGTCGAGACCCTCTCGACGCAGACAGCGCACGTCACAATCAGCATCACGCCATGGGGTGGTTAGTCATGAAGGCGACATCGAAGATGCTGAGAGGTGAAGCTCGCACGACGTTCCTACGCGATCTTCGCCGGGCCTACGAAAGGGCGCTCGCCTGACAGAACGCTTCTCGTCTCGCGGCGCGGTACGAGAAACGTTCTGTTGTTAGTCGAGGGAGATCGAGGGCGGGCGGGTCAGGCCTCCCGGCCTCTCAGGCATCCCTGCCAGGAGATCCTTCACGATCGTCCTGACGTTCTCGAGGGTCGCTACGAGGGACTCTCTCGCCTTCTCGTCGAGGCCGCCCTCGAGAGCCATCTTCGCCACGACCAGACCCTGCACGACGTGGTCGTTGAGTTCGAGGGCCTGCTCGTGACGGATCGAAAGAGCCTCTCGTTCCTGCGCCTCTTTCGTCTCGGTGATGTCCTGAGCCATCGCGACGACGAGGGTCGCCTCTGGATCGTCACCCCGCAGCAGCATCACGGTCAGGCGCCCCCAGATCAGGCGTCCGTCCTTGTGGAAGTAGCGCTTCTCGAGCTGATAGTGGTCTCGTTCGCCGCGCACGAGCTCGCCGAACAGCTCCATGTCCAGCGGCAGGTCGTCCGGATGAGTGATGTTCGCGATCCCTCCGGTGTCCACGATCTCCTGCCCGCTGTAGCCGAACATCTTCTCGAAGGAAGGGCTTACGGCCACGACCTTGCCGGAGGGATCGCCGATCGCCAGAGCGAGTCCCGCTTGCTCGAAGATGATCTGCCACCACGCGTTGCTGGCCGCGAGCGCCTCTTGGAAGTCGGCGATACCCACCTTCTCGCCGGCCTTCCTCCGTTCCAGAAGGGAGTTCAACGCATCCACGGCTACGACGCGCTGTCGATAGCGGCCATCGGAAAGGCCAGCGGGATCCGAAGGTGGAAGGTCGTGCCGTGTCCTGGCTCGCTCTCTACCTCTACGGAGCCGCCCATCGCTTCGATCGAGCGCTTCACGATGAAGAGGCCGACACCCGGACCCTGGGTCTCACGCGTGAGCACGTGACCCAAGCGCACGAAGCGATCGAAGATGCGTTCCTGGTCGATCTTCGGGATACCGGGGCCCTCGTCGGTGACGGAGAGACGCGCATATCCGTTCTCCTTCGCGATCTCCACCCTGATCAATCCGGACTCGGGTCCGAACTTGCGTGCGTTATCGAGCAAGTGTTCCACGACCTGAGCGAGGCGCTCGCGATCCGCTCGCACGGCCACGTCCTCTTCTATGAGCACCTCGACCTGAGGATGGTCGGGCAGAACGGAATCGATCCTCCGTCGAACCAGATCCTCCAGGGCGACCTCGTCCGGGTAGACCTGCACGTCGCCGGCCTCCATCTGCGAGACCGCCAGCAGGTTCATGACCAGTCGCTCGAGCCGATCCGAGCCGCGCCTCATGATCTCGACCATCTGTTTCCCGATCTCGGAGTTCGCCGACGCGTTCGGCCTCGACAGCACCTGCAGGGACCCCTTGATCGTCGTCAGTGGGGTGCGCAACTCGTGCGAGATGGTCGACAGGAAATCGGACTTGGATTCCTCGAGCTCGTGCTCGGCGGTGATGTCGCGCACGAGCAGCACCCAGGACTTCTTGTCTTCCGTTGGAACCTCTCCGGAGATGATCGCAACCCATCGCGGCGGTCCCTGACGAGTGACTATCTCGAGCTCTTCATCGGGCGGAACCGACACGATGTCCATCCCTTCGATGCGACGGTGGTAACGATCACGCACGAGGACGCGCTCGGACCACAGCTCGCCGATGATCTCGTCTTCTTGGAAGCCGGTGATGCGCGCGAGGGCCGGGTTCCAAGCCCGGATGAACCCGTCCTCGTCGAGCAGGCAGATGCCCTCCTTCGAACCGGCGAAGATCTGCTGGAAGCGCTCGCGCTCTTCCTTGACCTGTGCGAAGAGGCGGTACGAGTCGAGCGTAAGCACAAGCTCGTTCCCAAGAGCCTCCAGCAGCTTGGCGTCGCTGTCACTGAACTCTTCTGCCCCCACGCGGTTCGTCGCGACGAGACAACCCGCGAACTCGGGGCCGTTCATCAGGGGGACACCTATCAGGCTGCGCGCATCCACACCATCCAGCAGGTCTTGGTTCTCGCTTCGCTCGTCTGTCGAGACAACGAGAGCCACCGGATCGGTGCGGAACCGCTCCAGAAGCGTCAGGGTCGTGCCCCCCTCGACAAGTTCCATGTTGCTTATGACCTCGTCCCCGTGCACGGCTGACGCGTACCAATGACGGTTCACGTTGACGACCACACGGGCTTCCACCGATGACACCACCGCACATACAGCGCGCAGGAAACCTATGAGCGCACCCTCAAGAGCCGGAGATATCGCCAGGGCTCGACTAGCCGCATGAAGGCTCTCGACGCGCTCGCGCTCTCGGCCCTGACGGAGCACCGCGCGGTATCCCAGGTAGAGCGCCGCTAGCGGGGCCGGGAAGAGGAGCGCCGTCCATTGCTCGGCCATGAATGCCGCGGCGAAAAGGAGGCCGAGGCTGAAGGTCCCCGCCAACTTGGGCAGTGTCGGAGCGATGATCTCCTTGAGTAGCTTCAGATACCGAGCGCCCTCAGCCAGGGCCAGCGCGCCGGCCACGAAGGCGTGGTTCGCCAGTTGCTGCACGGCCGTCGCGGCTACCGCTACGACGGCATTGCGGGGGGTCAAGAGGGTAGCGCCAGCATCTGCCCATAGAGACCAGACCCCGGCCCCCAATGCGACGGCCAGGCCGTGATTCCCCACGTTGAACAGCCACTTGACCCCGCGAACACGCCAGTAGAACCAAGCGATGAGAGCCATCGCTATGGTGACTCCCCACACCATCTGGCCGAACGACAGCACGACCACCATCGGTATGAAGACGGCCTCGCCGGCCGCGAGGCTCTGACGGCCGCGCTCGTGGTGGAAGAAGAGGTCGACCCCCTCTGCGAAACCGAAGAGGGCAGAGAGCAGCACCCACTGCCAGATGTAATCGTCGAAGCTGCCTGGCGCCAACGCAGTGGCAACGAGCAGCGCGGCCACCCCGACGAACAGCATCGTCGAGTAGCCGCGCAGCAGATCGGTCGCCCTCAAACCCATCGCCTTCGATTATGGGTGACGCAGGGAGTGGAAGCTAGCTTGCGAAGATCACTCCCAGCCGGCGGCATACCAGGCGCTCCGCCAGGAGGTTCCACGCCAGGAGGTGCCGTCCCAGTCGGTGTTCCGCCAGGAGGTGCCGTCCCAGTCCTCGTTGCGCCAGCTCGTCCCTCTCCACGAGGTGCCGTCCCAAACGGTCGCTCGCCAGCTCGTCCCTCTCCAAGACGTCCCGGCCCACTCGTCGGTCCGCCAGGAGGTTCCCCTCCACGACGTCCCGTCCCACCCACTCGTGGTGTAGGTCAGGCTGGAGAACGGCACAAGACCACCGGGGTTGCTGAGGCTGACGTTGTTCGGATTGGTCTGAGCGGTGAACTCTCCCGTCAGAGCTAGCTGACCCGCGGGCGTCACCACCTCGACGTCGATCGAGCCTCGGTCGAGGGCCAGGGACCCGAGACCGCTGGACTGCGGGATGCCCTGGTTGGCGGACAGCAACGAGCTGCTGGTGGCGGCTGCGTAAGCGTCAACCAAGCCCTGGCCCGCTGCATGCGGATCGGTCTGTGCGATCGCCCTGGCGGTGCTCATCAGGCGGTGCTTCACCTGATCCGGCGTCAGGCCGGGGTTGCGCTGCAGGATCTGGGCCACAACTCCGGAGGTGTACGCAGTGGACATCGAGGTTCCGGTGCCCTTGAAGTAGTCGCCGGGCAGAGCGGCGGTCGACCCGTAGTTGTTATCGATGGCACTTCCGGGTGAACGCAGCGACACCGTGTGGACGCCGGGAGCGACCACGTCGGGCTTCGCCAGACCGTTGGCACGGGTCGGTCCGCGAGCAGAGAAGACGGGCACCTGGTCGTCGCTGATGCCGACCGTTCCTTCGTGGTTGGACGAGCCCACCGTGATGACGTAGGGGTCGTCGCCGGGCTTGTTGATCGTGCCGGCGTCCGGACCATTGTTACCGGCCGAGACGACCACGACGATGCCCTCAGACCATGCTTTCTCGACCGCGTAGTTCAGAGGCGACAACTTGTAGTCCTGCGAGGAGTCGCTGCCGAGCGACAGGTTCAGGACGTCGATGCCGTACTCGTCCTTGTGGGCGACGACCCACTGGATGCTGGCGAGGATCGTCGAGACGTCGGTCGATCCGTCGTAAGGGGCTGCCTTGACGGAGACGATGTTCGCCTCGGGAGCGCTGCCCTTGTACTTCCCGTCCGAGGAGGCGCCGTTACCTGCGATCTGACCGGCCATGAAGGTGCCGTGACCGAAGGTGTCCTGGCAAGCAGCCGGGGTCGTGGACTCGGCGGTGAAGTCGGCACCGCAAACGACGCGGCCCGCAAGGTCGGGGTGGTTGTAGACACCGGTGTCGACTAGGGCAACGGTCACGCCGCGGCCCGTGATCCCCTGGCTCCACAGCTTGCTGGCGTTGGTGATCTTGGTGAGCTGATGGGCCGTCTTGCTGCCATCGAAAGCGATGTGGAACCCGATCTTGGCGTCCTCGGAGACCTGGAAGACCGACGGGTTCGTCTCGAGGAGGGTAAGAGCATCGGCCGGGACCTTGGCGGAGACGCCGTTGATGATGGAGAGGTCACGGACGACCTTTCCACCGACGGACTCGACGGCCTCGGCGGCCTCGGCCGAGCCGTTGAAACCCTGGACGATCACGGAAACCAGGCGCGCGGCCCCCTCGGAGGCGGCAGGCGCGGCGGGCGAGAGCCCCAGCATGAGCAGACACACGAGAAGCGCAGCGACAGTGCTGCGCACCAACTTGATCCCCGGTTGTGCCGTAAGGGCCAGATTCATCTCCGCATCTTGCCTTTCTGTCTCTCCCAGTCGTGTTCGTCAGGACTTCATCGGCGGGAGAGGCATGGCCCAACATGGCCCATCGCTACCAAAAACGGCGTAGCCGAGAATGACTAGTCAACCAAGATGAATGACCTGGTCAGTGACCATACGAAGCCGACAGTTGGTCCAATAGCCCTACAACCCTCGTATACAGGCCTTCAGCCTCAGTAGTTGACTCGGCTACACACGTGAGCCCCAGCTTCCCGTACGGCCGGAGGGCGCCCAGCAGGTGGAGGAAGACTCCCGAGTGGGACCTCTTGTCGTAGCCGAGGCCCTCGTCTCGGACCGCGGCCAGCACGTCGACGGGATCGATGCCGATGTAGGCCTCCGACTTGAGATTGTCGGTGGCGGTATAGACGCGGGGGCCGGCCGATGTGGTGAGCACCCCCGTGGTCTCGTCGTAGGTCCCCTGGCTGGCATGACGCACCATCAGGAACGGGTGCGTGGTCCCGCCCATCCGCAGGTTGATCTCGCTGAGGAACACGTCTCCTTTGGCCCCAACCACGAAGTCCATCGCGAACGAGCCGATCACTCCCTCGCCGGAGAGCACCTTCGCTATCGCCCGGGCGTGGTCCTGGATGACGCTTCGATACCTCTCGGCCGCCGGGAAGCGGCAGCCGAGGTAGACCTGGTCGTCCGGCCCCCCGAGCAGCTGGTCGTGGGTCGACACGATCTCTTCCGAGCCCGTCGGCAGGATCCGCATCTGCACGCTGGGCGAGGCCACCCCCGCCTCTCTGACGAGGAGCTCGACGATCGCTCCCTCGGTTTCGACCTTCCGGCCGAACGTCTCCCAGCTCTCCTCGCCGGCACAGAAGACGGTGTTCGCTCCCGTTAGGTCCTCTTCGACCGAATCGACGTCGATGATCGCGTTGCCCTGGCCCGAGAAGCCGTTGTTCAGCTTCGCGACGACGGTACGCGCGCCCGGGTTGCGCTCACGGAGCTCGACGATCGCCGCGTGAAGCTCGGCCAGGCTGAAGATGTTCTCCGCTCCCGGAAGCACCGGCACACCGGCCCGTTTCGCCACCTCGCGCGACCCGCTCTTGGAGCCGAGCGGGATCAGGTCGGGCGAGGGCCCATAAAGAGGTACACCGGTTTCCTCGCTGAGCCTCGCCTCGAGCTCCGTCACGTTGAACGGAAGGATGTAGGAGTGCTCGGTCTCGGCCCCCAGCTCTCTCAGTCTCTTGGGCGCGTAAGGGTGTTCGAGGACCTTCTCGGTGAGCGCTCGCGGGGTGGGATCGCCGATCGCGATCACGTACAGGCGGTCGGCGGCGGAACGTGGATCTTCGAGGAATGACAGGTAGTAGTCGATGATCGGCTCCGGTATACGCACGGACGAGACGAACACCATGCGCAGGTGAGGGTGACGCAGGAGAAGCAGCAGACATAGGAGCCTCTCCTCGTAGTGCTGGATGCCCACGATCTTGCGCAGCTCCTCTTCGGGGAAGGTGATCGAAGGCAGCACGATCACCAGACCCTCGTCCAGCTCGGAAGGAGCACGCGAGCCCAGCCTGGCGGCCAGCTCGGAACGCGAGCTCAACGGTTGCTCCATCGACCGAGGTTAGCGGCCCCGCGGGCCCCCGTCCGTAACAGAACGCCTCTCGTGCCGCGCTGCGAGACGAGAAGCGCGCTGTCAGGCCTGAAGGTCCTCGACGGTGATGGCCAGGATCAGGTGGTCCTCCCACACGCCCGCGATCTTCAGATAGCGGAGCGCCTCGCCCTCGTGTCGGAAGCCGGCCTTCTCGAGAGCGCGGAGGGAGCCGCGATTGCGAGGCATGACCGCGCCCTGGACACGATGCAGCTTCAACTCCGCGAACGCGATCTTCACCGCCAGCCCGATCGCCTCCGTCGCGATCCCCCGGCCGTTGAGTTGCTCGTCTACGAAGTATCCGATCGTCGCGTTCTGCCAGACCCCGCGCACGACGTTCGAGAGCGTCAGCGTGCCGACGAGATCATCTTCGAGAGTGAAGATGCCGAACGTGTACGCGCGGTCCTCCTTCACATCGGAGACAGCCTTGCGCAGCCGCGCGCGCTGCGCCTCCGGCTCGACGTAGCCCTTGGGTCGTTCGGGTTCCCATGGTGTGAGGAAGGACTCGTTCCGCCGACGAAGCTCTGCCAGCGCGGCCTCGTCGGAGGGCTGGAGGAGACGGAGGTAGACGTGGGGGCCGCGCTCCTCGATCACGTGCAGGTTCCTTCATCCGAAGCCGCTCGCTCTGTGGCAGAAAGGGGCACGCGTGCCCACTTATCCATCAAAGCGGCGCGGGCCTCGGTCGACAACTTGGTGGCGGGAAGAGGATTTGAACCTCTGAAGGCATACGCCGGCAGATTTACAGTCTGCTCCCTTTGGCCACTCGGGCATCCCGCCAAGTTTCGCAGGAAGGATAGCCGCGGGGGCTTAGTCCGTCGCCTCGGTGTGCCTGTGAGTCCGGCTGGACTCGGCGAGCATCTGAGCGAGTACGGAGTCGGGCGGGAGGGCGGCCCGGTCGTCGCTCTGAGGGAGCTCTAGGTCGACCGGGATCGGCACGATCCCGAGCTCGAGACCGTTGGTCGAAAGGGCCTCCTGTAACGCAGCCTGCGCGAGTCCGAAGGCGCCACTCGCAGGGGACTGTCCTGCTGCCCACAGGGACTCGCCCGAGAAACGCAAGGAGGACCGGTCGGGAACGAACGCGTCCCCGAAGCGACGAGCCGCGGTCAGCGTGGGGACCTGCTTCTGGCGCTTGGTCGTGGTCTCTACGACGACACCGAGCACGCGGCGCTCGGCCGTTCTCAACCAACTGACGAGATGCTTCATCGGGTTCGTCGGGTTGACCCCGCCCTCTTCGTAGAAGCCGAAGTGCACGTGCGGTGGAGTCGTCGCTGCGTTACCGGAGTTGCCGCAGTAACCGACGACGTCGCCGATCTGAACGGGAGAGCCGGAGGGGATCGACTTGTTCAGCGCGGAGAGGTGAGTCATGTACCAGTACTTCCCGTCGGGACGGTGCACGCGCGCGGTGATGCCGCCCAGGCCCCCGTCGTCGGTCGACAGCGTTCCCGCTTCCGGCGCCAGGATCGGGTCGCCGTAATCGCAGAAGACGTCCTGGCCCTCGTGGGTGCGGATCTGGCCGGGAGCCGGCCCGTAGCGGGGCGCCCCCCACGTGTCGATCCAGGAAGCGTTGCCGGCGATGATGAAGGGCGGGTAGACCTTGCGGACCACCTCCTCGGCCGACAGACCGAGTGAACGCAGCCGGATCGCCACGGAGACGAGCTTCGAGGTGTCGTAGGCACCGGGGATGCGGCCCGCGATGCTCGGCTGCGGCGTGACGATGTCGTTCTTGCGACGCTTGCGCCTCTCCTTGGGTGTGAGACCGTCGCCGCCACCGCCGCCTTTGCCGGCGCCGTCGCCCTTGCCGCCACCGTCACCTTTGCCGCCGCCACCTTCGCCGGTGCCGCCACCACCACCACCTTCGCCGGTGCCACCACCGCCGCCGCCACCACCACCGGTGGGTTCCGGATCCGGATCGGGCAGGGGGTCGGGGTCTTCGGAGGGACTGGAGGAAGGCTTGGGAGAACCCAGGATGTCGGAAAGGAGCGGAGTGGGCACCTGGGCACTGGCGTCGGGAGCCACGTAACGGCTCGCGCCGCGCGGAAGGACCAAAGCCGCGGTCATGAAGATGACGACCGCTAGTACGAGTCGCGCCCGGTTACGCAAGCTGTGGTCTCCCTCTGAAGTTCCGTCTGACGTCGAGCAGTGACGGAGCGGTCACTCTACGCCGTCTTCTCCCCTTGAACTTCTCCCATCCTGCCTCTATTCCTGTCTTAGTAACGGCCTCCGGGGGGGCCTGGTTTAGCCACTTTTGACCGAATCTCGCCGGGGGCCTCCTCAAAGGGGTATCACGGGACCATGCCCCCGTCCTTTTCTCACAACGGCCCCTGGTCGGCACGTGAGGACACCACGGTGGGGTCGGTGCTGTTCGGGGCCGGGCGGGGCCGGCGGCTGCGGCCCCTGACCGACCGGATCCCCAAACCAGCCCTGCCCCTGCTCGACGTCCCACTGGGGGCCTGGGGCCTGGCTCGTCTCGTCCATGCGGCCCCTCCGGTCGTGGTCAACGCCAGCCATCTCGCCGATCGACTGGTCGGCGCCCTGCAGCCACTGGATCTCGGTCCCTGGCAGGCCGTGGTGGAGGCCCGCGAGGCGTACGGGACCGCGGGCACCCTTGCCGCCCTTGAGGACCGGATCCCCGGGCGGGTGGTCACCTGGAACGGCGACCTCCTGACCGATCTCGAGCCCGCCGAGCTCCTGGAGAGCCATCTCGGGTCCGGAGCGGTTGCGACGGTGGCCGTCATGGAGGTCTCGTCCGGGGCAGATCTACGCCTGAACGGGAGCTCGGTCGAGGCCTTCGTGGATAGGCGACACGACCCCGCGGCAGGCGGCGCTCGCTTCCTGGGCGCCGCGGTGTTCGAGCGAGCCGCTCTGGAACGCCTTCCTGCGAGACGACCCGCGGGCCTGGGCGAGACGCTGTTGCGGGACCTGGCCGAGAGCGGAGACCTCGCCGTCCACGTCTTCACGGGGTACTGGACGGACGTCGGGACGCCGGAGGCTTATCTCGCCGCCTCGCTTGACCTCTTATATGGGCGCGCTCCCTCTGCGCCGGTGCCGATCCCAGGCGAGATCGTCGAGGTGCAAGGGGGCCGCGCCTATATAGGGCCGAACGCAGAGGTAGAGCCGCAGTCGTTGGGGCCGGGCGCGATCGTGCTGCGCGGAGCGCGCGTCGCGAGCGGTGCAACCGTCACCGACGCGATCGTTCTCCCCGGAGCGCTCGTTGCTGAAGGTCGCTCCTTGAACGGCGAGATCTACTGACGCGTTCCTGACGCGACATCCACTCGCGACTCAGATCCGTTAGTCGGTTCGTCCGAGTTGCGCACCTTCATGACTAACGCGTGACGACGATCACCGTCATCGAAGCAGCGTTTCTACGCGCCGTCTCGTCTTGCTCATAGGAACGATGAACAGGAGCAGGAGATGGATGCGAACACTCGCTGCAACGGAAGGATCTACACGAGCAACGCCCAGCGTCGCATCAGAGTGAGAACCACCCGCAGAGGAACACGGACCAGAGGACGGATCGCGGCACGTGCACTTCGATGCTCTGCAACACTTGCGCTCGCGCTCGCAGCCATAGCGGTGGAGGTCTCGGCACCGGCGGTTGCACAGGTTCCGGCGGTGCCGCCCGCGAAAGAGCGGCCGAACGTCTTGCTCATAGTCACGGACGATCAGAGAGCCGACGCCATGGGTGTCATGCCCAGCGTCCGGCGTTGGTTCGGTGAAGAGGGGACCTCCTTCCCGAACGCGTACGTGACCACTCCGCTGTGCTGCCCGTCCCGGGCCTCGATCATGACCGGTCGATACGCACACAACCACGAGGTTCTTCACAACGGGACCGAGGCGGTCGAGGGTCTGTCACCTCGCTCCACGCTGGCCTACCACCTCGACCAAGCCGGGTATCACACCGCCATCTTCGGCAAGTACTTCAACAAGTGGCCGCATACCTCCGACCCGGGCTCGTTCGACGAGTGGGCGATCACGAACTTCAACTACACCAACTCGACGTTCAACGTGAACGGGACGCCGCGAGTGGTCTCGCAGTACTCGACCGACTTCATCTCCGATCGAGCGGCGCGGTTCGTAGACGAGAGGCAAGCATCGGACGACCCCTGGTTCCTGTACCTGGCCCCCATGGCCGCGCACGCCCCGTTCGAACCAGCACCTCGGCACGAGGGAGATCCGGTCCCGCGCTGGTCCGGGAACGCCGCAGTGGAGGAACGAGACCGCAGCGACAAACCCCGCTGGCTCAGATCGTTCGACGTCGGCGCCAGACAGGGTCGTCGGCTTCGCTCTCAGCAGTTGAGGACGCTCATGTCCGTCGACGAGATGGTCGATCGGCTGATGCGGAAACTGGAGACCTCCGGAGAAGATCGGGACACGATCGCGGTCTTCACGTCCGACAACGGTCACTTCTGGGGCGAGCACGGCCTCGACGACAAGCGAGCGCCCTACATCCAGTCGGTGAAGGTCCCACTCCTCCTCCGCTGGCCCGACCGTGTCGCTAGCGGTGCCGTGGACGAGCGCCTCGCCGCCAACATCGATATCGCGCCGACCTTGCTGCAGGCCGCGAACCTCACGCCGGAGCACACGGTGGACGGCCGTTCACTCCTGGAGCCATGGGACCGCAACCACCTCTTCCTCGAGTACTTCCTGGATGAGGCTCCGTTCGACATCGTCCCGACGTGGCGTTCGATCCTCACCAGGGACCGTCAGTACGTCGAGTACTACGGGAAACGCGGCAGCATCACCTTCACCGAGTACTACGACCTGGACTCCGACCCCTGGCAGCTAGAGAACCTGCTCGGTGACGGCATCGGATCCAACGATCCCTCCTCTCCAGAGATCAATGAGCTCAAGCGTCTCCTCGTCGGGGGCCGCGCCTGTTCGGGAACCAGTTGCCCATGAAGGCGGACACCCAGAAGGGAGGAGGCCTATGTCTTGACCTCCGGATCTGACAGGCAGACGGGAAGTAACTGAAAGGAGAGACGAATGAAGAACCGAGCGAGAGTGAGCCTGATCGCCGTCATGGCGGTCACCGCGGTATTGGCAGGAGCGACGGGCGCGGCCGCGGCCCCCACGAACGATGATCCATCCGCTCCGCAGCAGATAAGCGCTCTTCCTTACTCGACATCGCTGAACACGTCTACCGCGACGACGAGTCAGAACGAGCCCGCTGCATGCAATCTGGGCAAGGCGGTCTGGTACTCGTTCACGCCTGGGCAGGACCTTCGGATCGAGGCGAGCACCGCAGGAAGCAACTTCGACACCGTGCTTGCGGTTTTCACAGGCACTCCTGGGTCGTTCACCACAGTCACCTGCAGCGACGATCACAACTACTCCTACACGTCCCTCACGCGCTGGGACGCGGAGGCCGGCACCACGTACATGATCGCCGCCGGTGGTTACTCGAACTCCACCGGGTCGCTACAACTAAACATCGAGAGCATCCCCACGGAGCTCGAAATGACCCTGAAGTTCGATCCGACCGAGTGGGTCAACTCAGCCTCGGGCACGCCGGTGATCCTCGGAACCCTCGACTGTTCGGTGCCGGTGAACAACGTGCCGGTCGAGATCATCGTGGAGCAGGACAGGCAAGACGCCTACGGTCAAGCGTCGGTGGATTGTGACGGACCGACCCGGTTCATCGCCACCTTCTCCAGTTACGGAGAGTTCAGTGGGAAGAACGCCGCGATAACCGGTGTCGCACGGGCCGCAGGAGAAGAGGCTCGGGCCACCGACTCCGCGATGCTGGTCGCCTGCACCCGCTTCGGCACTCTGGGGAACGACTCGCTCGTGGGCACGGGACGTCCCGACAAGCTATGCGGTCTGGACGGCAACGACACGATCAGCGGTGGAGGATCTAACGACACACTCCGCGGCGGCGAGGGCAACGACACGCTGCGCGGAAGCGACGGAGACGACCTGCTGTTCGGGGGGCCGGGCAGCGACCGTCTCTACGGTCAGGCTGGCGACGACACCTTGAGAGGCAGCGAGAAGAACGACCACCTCGATGGAGGCACCGGGTCCGACAAGTGTCTCGGTGAGGGAGGCTTCAACACGAAGCGCAACTGCGAATAGACGCTCCCAGTCGGAGAGGGGGCCCCGCGGGGCCTCCTCTCTCGTTCTGACGTTGGAAAACTACGCTGGAACGTGCTCCAGTTAACCCAGAACGGTTAGAAGAGGGAGTGTTCGGCGAGTCTCGTGACTATCGGCGGGTAGACGAAGGCTGCAACCAGGGCCGCGGCGGCCAGACCCATCGCGACGCGCAGGAGGCCGGGCACCTCGACCGTCTCCTTGAACTCCGGTTCATCGAAGAACATGCGCTTGATGACTGCGAGGTAGTACCAGGCCCCGATCACCGCGTTCAGACCCATGACGACGCCGAGCCAGTAGACCTCGGCGTTCATGGCGGCCAGGAACACGAAGAGCTTGGCCCAGGCTCCCGCCATCGGTGGCACTCCGGCCAGAGAGAAGAGGAAGCCGGCCAGCAGGACGGCCAGCACGGGGCTGCGGTGCCAGAGACCAGAATAGTCCTCGATGAAGTAGCTGCCGCCCTTGCGAGCGAAGGCCACGGCCGCGGCGAAGGCTCCCGCGTCCATGATCCCGTAGATAGCGAGGTAGACGATGGCCGACTGGAAGGCCTGTTCGTTCGAAGCGGTCGCGCCCGGTTGGATCAACGCGAGAGCAACCAGCACGTAACCGGACTGCGCGATCCCCGAGTAGGCAAGCAGTCGGATGATGTGCTGCTGGCGCAGGGCGATCATGTTCCCGACCGTCATCGTGAGTACGGCGAGCACGGCGAAGACGGGACTCCAGACGTCGGCCACGTCGGGGAACGCCTTGAACATCAGGACGAGCAGTCCCACGAAACCGCCGATCTTCGAAGCGGTCGACAGGAACGCGGCAACCGGCGACGGAGACCCTTCGTAGGTGTCGGGTGCCCAGAAGTGGAACGGGACCGCCGAGATCTTGAAGGCGAAGCCCACGACTATGAAGAAGACGCTCAGAACGATCAGGCCCTCATCCGCGCGAGGCAGGCGTTCGTTGATCTCGGAGAGCAAGGTCGAGCCGGTGGCGCCGTACACGATCGACATCCCGTAGAGCATCACGGCCGAGGACAGCACACCGAAGAGGAAGAACTTCAGTGCGGCCTCGTTCGATTTCGCGTCGCCCTTGCGCAGCCCGGTCATCACGAATGCGGGGATCGAGATCAGCTCGATCGCGATGAAGATCGAGATCAGGTCCCGTGAGCTCGCCATCACCACGCCGCCGAGCAGCGAAGAGAGCATCAGGAAGTAGTACTCGCCCTGGTAGTAGTGCCCGCCTCTGAAGTAATGGAACGAGATCGCCAACACCAACAAACCTATGACGCAGAACAGGCCCTTGAAGACCAGGGCGAAGCCGTCGACCTCGTACGACCCCGCGAGCGTGACCCGATCGCCCTGACCGATCAGGGACACGATCGCGGCCAGGGTGGCGACGATGCCCGCTGCGGAGAGCGGCACCGCGACCCATTTCGCCTCCTGCGGAAGGAAGAGGTCCGCGACCAGGACGATGCAGGCCGCGGCCGCAAGCACCAACTCCGGAGAGATGGCATGCCAGTCGACGTCCGCGGCCAACCTGGCCGCGCCTTGAGCGAACTCGAGCATCTAGTGGCCGCCACCTCCGCCGCCGCCTCCGAGGACGCCGATCAAGAGCTGGACCGCTTCGTCGGTGACGCCCAGGAGCATCTTCGGGAAGATCCCGGCCGCGAGGATCAGAACGAGCAGCGGCGCCCAGGCCAGCCACTCGAACTTCGCGACGTCGTGGATGCCCTTGCCGTCGGCGAACTTCTCCGGGACGCGGCCGAGGTTCACGCGCTGCACCGTCCAGAGCAGGTACCCGGCGGTCAGCACGGTGCCGATACCGCCACCGACCATCAGCACACGGAACAGCTCTTCGCTCAGGCCAGGGTGCGGGTTGTAGGAGCCCAGTAGGGCCAACATCTCACCCCAGAAGCCGGCGAGACCTGGAAGGCCAAGCGACGCGATCGCGGCGTAGGTGAACAGGGTTCCGAAGCGCGGGATCTGCTGCAGCATCCCGCCGAGTGCCGCGATCTCGCGCGTGTGGTAGCGCTCGTGCATCGAACCAGCCAGGAAGAAGAGCATGCCGGTGATGAGACCGTGGGCGACCATCCCGAAGATGGCTCCGTTGATCCCGGCATCGGTCAGCGTCGCGATGCCGAGCATCACGAAGCCCATGTGGCCCACCGAAGAGAACGCGATCAGGCGCTTGAGGTCTGTTTGCGCGAAGCAACACAAGGCTCCGTAGATGATCGCGATCACCGCGAGGACACCGATGATCGGCGCGTAGGTAACGGCCGCGTCGGGAAGGATCGGGAGGGCGATACGGATGAAGCCGTAGGTGCCCATCTTCAGCATGATGGCGGCCAGAAGGACCGATCCGACCGTGGGGGCCTCCGTATGGGCGTCGGGGAGCCAGGTGTGGAACGGCCACATCGGGACCTTGATCGCGAAGCCCAAGAAGAGGCCGAGGAACACGAGGTTCTGGAACAGCTCCGATCCGAAGCCGGCGTGCTCGCGCAGATAGATCATGTCGAAGGAGCCGGTCTGGAAGTAGATCGCCAGGAAGCCGAGCAACATGAAGATCGAGCCGAACAACGTGTAGAGGAAGAACTTCACAGCTGCGTACTCGCGATTCGGGCCACCCCAGATACCGATCATGAAGTACATCGGGACCAGGACGACCTCGAAGAAGATGAAGAACAGGATCAGGTCGAGGGCGACGAAGGAACCGTTCATGCCGGTCTCGAGGATCAGGATCAGCGCCATGAAGGCCTTGGGCTTGCCGGGCTCCGGGATGTGGAACCACATATAGATCGTGCAGAGGAACGAGACCAGCACCGACAGCACCAGCATCGGCAGTGACATCCCGTCCACGCCGATGTGGTAGCGAGCATCGATCTGTCTGATCCACTCTGCGTCCACGCCGAGCTGGATCTGACCCGAATGCCCGAAGTCGAACTGGAAGAGAAGGACTATCCCCACTAGCAACGCGAGGCCTGCGAAGACCGTTCCGACCAGTTTGATCAGCCGCTCTGCCGACGCAGGGACGAAGAGCAAGACGATCGCGCCGAGCGCGGGCAGGAACGTCGCAAGGCTCAGCCCCCAACCGTTATCGAACCACTCCATGTCCTCTAGATCCCTCCTCTAGGTAAGCGCGAACAGCGCAACGAAGATCGCAACCGCCGCGAACAGCACCGCCGCGTACCGCTGGATGTTGCCTGACTGGATGTATCTGAGTAACCCGCCGGTAGAGCCCGTGAGCCCGGCTGCTCCATTGACGGCGAAGTCCACGACTTTCTGATCGATGACGGCATAGGTGGGCCGCGCCGTCGCGATGGTGCCGGCGGCCGCGCCGTTGACGACGGCGTCGATGATCTTCCGATCGATCCAATAGGTCCCGCGTGCGATCGGGTACTGGACCGGACGCACGACGCCGTTCAGGTAGAAGTCGTCCAGGTAGTACTTGTTCTGCACGAAGCGATACATCCATGCGAACGGGCTGTTCAGGATGTCGACGCGCCAGGCCTTCTTGTAGAAGAGCATGTAGCCGATCCAGATCGCCCCCAGGGCGATGACCGTCGCCCCGACCGGCAAAAAGACGTTGTAGAGGACCTCGAAGCTGTGGTGCTCGTGCCCCGGAAGCGTTATCCACTTGGCGAAGGGACCGTAGGAGCCCCAGGGCATGGAGGGATACCCGAGGAACCCGACCACGATCGCGGCCCCCGCGAGGATCCACAGCGGCGTGACGATCGCACCGCCGCTCTCGTGCGGCGTGCCGTGGCCGCGGTACTCGCCCCAGAAAGTCTTGATGCAGGCTCTGGTCATGTAGAGCGCGGTAAGGAACGCCGTGATCAGACCGGAGACCAAGACGACCCACGCCGCAGCGCGGCCCCCTTCGCTTGCGGTTCTCAGCGCGCCACCGATGATCTCGTCCTTCGAGAAGAAACCGGCCAGAGGGAAGATCCCGGCCAGGGCGAGCGAGCCGATCATGAACGTCTTGAAGGTGTGGGGCATGTACTTCCGCAGACCACCCATGTCACTCATGTTGTTGCTATGGACGCCGTGGATCAGAGACCCGGCTCCCAGGAACAAGAGAGCCTTGAAGAACGCGTGGGTGAAGAGATGGAAGATCGCCGCGGTGTAGGCGCCGACACCGAGCGCCGCCATCATGTAAGCGAGCTGCGACACCGTCGAGTAGGCGAGCACCTTCTTGATGTCGTCCTGGACCAGCGCCAGGATCGCCGCCAGCAGCATCGTGATCGCCGCGATGATCGCGATGACGTCCAGAGCCGCGCCGGCGTTCTCGAAGACCAGGAACATGCGCGCCACCATGTAGATACCCGCTACGACCATCGTCGCGGCATGGATCAGAGCCGA
>JBKHXK010000039.1:0-20629 GCA_046566065.1 Actinomycetota bacterium
GCAAACGGTGCGGCCACGAAGGGTAGGGAGCTTCTTGATGGGGCGGTCGGTGACCTGTCGCAGCGATTCGGCCGTGTCGAGGATCTCGGTGATGTCCCCGGGGTTCAGCTGGTCCATCGTCAAGAGGTGCTTGCCGATCATCTGTACTCCCCTATCAGCACGGCGTCGGTGCCATCGATCTCTTCGAGGTGCACCTTGACCACTTCGTCCGCGGCCGTCGGCAGATTCTTGCCGACGTGGTCGGCCCGGATCGGGAACTCCTTGTGGCCGCGGTCCACGAGCACGGCGAGACGGATCGCTTTCGGACGCCCCAGGTCCAGGATGGCGTCGAAGGCGGCCCTGATCGTGCGCCCGGTGAACAGGACGTCGTCCACCAGGACCACGACCCGGCCGTCGATGTCGCCGGGCACGGTCGTTGCCTCGAGGCTGCGGGGGCCGCGCAGAGCGACGTCGTCGCGATACAGGGTCACGTCGAGGGCCCCGCTGGGCAGATCGACACCCTCGAAAGCGGCGATAGAGCGAGCTATCCGATCGGCCAGTGGGGCGCCTCGGGTACGGATGCCCACGATCACGAGGTCGTCCGTGCCCTTGTTGCGCTCGACGATCTCGTGCGAGATCCGGACCAGCGCTCTGCGGACGTCGTCGGGGCCCATAACCTGGGCCTTGAGGAGGAACTCCCGCTCTTCGGCTCGGGCCACTAAAAAACGCCTCCCCGGCAGGGGGAAGCGCTCGTGTTCAGGTATGGCAAAGCTGTCATCTCCTTCCCGGCCTCGCAGGACCGGTCTTAAAGGACGTTCGAGAAACAGTACACCTATTCCGGGCTCACCTCAAGAAAACGCCGCTGTGGTCCGTGGCTCTTAGAGTCGGAACGGTGAAAAAAGCCTTGGTCAGATCATCTGTCGACCTCCTAGCAGTCGCGGTTCCGATGCTCTTCCTCCTCACATTGCTTGGCGTAGGGAACCTCTTTGAGGCGTCCACGATGATCGGCGGAGACTACGGCGGCCACACTTTCATGGTGTCCTATCTGCGGGAGCAGCTGCTCCCGCAGATGCGGCTGAGCGGGTGGACGAACCACTGGTTCCTGGGCTTCCCGATCTACCACTTCTATTTCCCCCTCCCGGGGCTCCTGCAATCAGCCCTCGCGTCCGTGATCAGTGCTCCCGTAGCATTCAAGGTCGGAGCGATGATTGGCACTTTCTCGCTCCCTTGGGCCGCATACCTGTTCGGGCGATCCCTGGGATTGCCTTTTCCGACCCCAGGCTTCATGAGTCTGTCGACGATTCCCTTCCTGGCGATGACCAGTTTCGACCACTTCGGAGGGAACATCCTCAGCACTTTTCGAGGGGAATACGCCTATTCCCTCGGTTTTTCGCTGTCCCTGATCATCCTCGGTCTCTGGTGCAGATCGCTAGCGGGAGGGCGACCCACTACCGTGCTACTCGGGGTCTTGATCGGGCTCGCAACAGTGACACACCTCATCCCAGTCGTCTTCTGCCTGGTCTTTATGGGCATCGTCGCCCTCGCATTCTCGATCGCTGGTCCCGAAAGGGTTTGGGAGATCACTCGAGGTCTGCTCCTCCCCATCGTCTTGGGAGCTGCTCTCTCCGCTATCTACTGGTTGCCGACTTCCCTTGACCGCGACTTCACATCGAATGCCGAGCTCGCGGAGCCCCATTCGCTGCATCTCGTGCTTCCAGACAGCTTGGGACCGTTACCGGCGAGCGTGCCGATCTTGCTGCTGGTGGCGATAAAACAGAGGCGCGTAAGCGCGGTCGTCGTCGGCGGCGTAGCCATCGCCGGGTTGGTCGGTTACTTGATCGTGCCGCCCGGACAGCTCAACGGCGCCCGCTTCCTTCCGTACTGGTACTTGGGCATCATGTTGAGCTCCGCGACCGCGGTGGCTTTGATGATGACGAGTGCTGGTGCGGATGCTCGCGGGCGGATTTCTTTGGTCGCGATGACCGCTGCTGTTGCTGTGAGCGGACAGGTCTTTCTGGCAACTAAAACTCCGTTGATCCGGCACCGAGCAGAAGTGACGTTAGGGGGATTCGAGCGCGCTCCCGCTGGCGATGCCTTCACTGATCTCGCAGTGGCCATGGATGAACTGCCCAGCGGCCGCATCCTCTACGAGAAGAACCCAAACTGGATCCATCTCATGGGCACAGATCTGCCTTTTGCAAGTGTGCCGAGTCAGACCCGACACCAGGCCGTCTATGGAGTGAATCGACAGGCCAGCGCGTCCACACCATTCATCGATCACGTCCAGCGGGAACTGTCACCCGACTACTACAGCCCCAAAGGGGCTATCCGTTCGCTAAATGACACGCAGGGAGGGATCTCTCACGCCAGACATCTGGGCATCGACTATTTCGTGACAGTCTCCGACGAAGCCGCTTCCAGATTGGAAGACGAGGGCGTTCCGAAGCTGCTGCACGTCGATCCGTTCTCCGTGTTCGATCTGCAGGCTCCACCCGAAGTGACCATCCCAAGGTTCGAACCCGTGGTGCTAGACGATGTCGACTGGGAAACGCGGGTCTGGTCATGGTGGCTCGGGCCCGACAGAGACGTCCCACTAGTAGCATCCGGACCCAAGGCTTGGGCAAGGACCTCATCGGATGGCGATCTGCCTCGCGAACCACTCGCCACCCCCCACGTCATCGACTCCGAGATCAACGATGGTCACATCACTTTCACGACCAACAGGATCGGGGAACCTCACCTCATCAGGGTCAGCTTCTTCCCTAAGTGGACAGCCAGTGGCGCACTGGGTCCTTTCCGGGCATCGCCCAATTTCATGGTCGTCGTACCAACGCAGGAGCGGGTCACATTGACCTACCGGGACCGAACCGCGGACCAGATCGCCAGGTTGCTGACGGTCATCTCCCTGATCGCTGTGCTCCTCTACCTAGGAGTTAGAGCTCTGGTCGCGGTTAGATCGAGGTTCGTCTGACACATCGGCCAACTCGTTTACCACGCGGCCGAGGATCCCGTTGATGAAGCGACCCGACTCGTCGGTAGACAAGGACTTAGCCAGCTCGATGGCCTCGTTGATAACGACCGCCGTGGGGGTATCCGGCCGCCACAACAACTCGAAAACCGCCACACGCAGCAGGTTCTTGTCCACGATGGGCATCCTGTCGATGTCCCACCGCTCTGCATACCGGTCGATCAATCCGTCGATCTCTGCAGAATGTTCCTGGACTCCTTCGACCAGAAGGGTGGCGTAGGTGACCGCCCCCTCCGATGGGGGTCCAGTGTCGGTCTCCGGTGGATCGGGAATCGTCACGCTCCAGCCCTGTTGGCGCAGCAGCGACAATGCCTCGATCGGCGGTTGCTCCCTGATCTCGGCTTGGTACAGAGCGTCGAGAGAGAGGAGGCGAGCCATGCGCCGATCCTTAATTGGGGAACTCAAGAGGGACTAGGCACGGGAGATGTACTCGCCGGAGCGGGTGTCCACCTTGATCTTCTCGCCCTTCTCGATGAACAACGGAACCTGCACCACCGCTCCGGTTTCCAAGGTCGCCGGCTTGAGTGCTCCGGAAACGCGGTCGCCCTTCAGTCCCGGCTCGGTCTCGGTTATCTCGAGGACCATGGTGACCGGCAGGTCGATCCCCACGGGGTTGCCGTCATGCACCGGCACCATGCACACGGTGCCGTCCTTCAGGAACTTGCGGGCGTCCCCAAAGAGATCGGGCGGCACGTGCAGCTGTTCGTAGCTCTCGTTGTCCATGAAAACGAGACCGGCGGCGTCTTCGTAGAGGAACTGCATCTCGCGTTTGTCGAGCACCGCTAGATTGACCTTCTCGTCGGCGCGGAAGGTCTTCTCCGTGACGGCTCCGTTCTTCAGGTTCTTGAGCTTCGTCTTGACGAAGGCCTGGCCCTTGCCCGGTTTCACATGCTGGTAATTCACGATGGTGAAAAGGCCCCCATCTATCTCGAGGGTCTGCCCCGGCCTCATGTCGTTCGTGGAGATCATCCGCTTCCTTTCACAATTCGATCAGTTCGTGCTTGGGAGCTGAACCGAGTACCTCCCGGCCCGTTTCCGTCACGAGGACGATGTCTTCGATGCGCACGCCGCCGACCCCGTCGAGGTAGACCCCCGGCTCGAGCGTGACGACATCACCTCGCTGCTGCGTGTCCTCGGAGATGCGGCGCAAGCGGGGCTCCTCGTGGACCTCTAACCCGACGCCGTGACCGAGGCCATGGCCGAAGCGGTCTCCGAAGCCCGCCTTCTCGATGATGCCACGCGCTTGCGCGTCCACCGCCCGGCTTCGTGAGCCGGGTGCCACGGCTTCGATCCCCTGTAGCTGAGCCTCCAACACGACCTGATAGAGCTCCCTCTGTTGGTCCGTGGCGCTGCCCAGCACAACCGTCCTGGTGAGGTCCGAGCAATAGCCGCGCCGCCGGCACCCGAGGTCAAGCAGCACGAGATCGCCCTTCTGAAGCTCCCGCTCGGACGGAGTGTGATGGATGTGCGCCGAGAGCGGCCCCGAGCCAACTATCGGAGGGAAGGAGACCTCGTCGGCTCCCATCTCACGCATCTTGATCTCGAGATCAAGGGCGATCTGGCGCTCGGTTGCCCCCGGCACGATCCGATCGAGCACCCAGGAGAAGGCCTCATCGCCCAGCGCAACGGCCTCTTTGAGCAGGGCCACCTCTTCATCGTCTTTGGAGCGGCGGAGCTCCTCGACGAGCCCTGTTGTGGGAACCAGCTCGATCTCCTCGAGACGGCCGGCCAGCTCGTCGCGCGCGGCCAGCGTCATGGTCTGCGCCTCGACTCCCAGGCGTTTGACTTTGGCCATCTGCAACAGGGGTCCGAGAACATCCGTCAGGCGGTTCGGGTAGATCTCGATGTCCGCTCCCTCTACGAGATCGGCAGCCCGGGCCCGATACCTCGGGTCCGTCAGGAACACGAGCCGCTCGGGTGACACGAAGACCTGGCCGTTCGTTCCGGAGAAGCCGGTGAGGTAACGCACGTTGGTGAGGTTGGTCACCAAGAGGGCGTGGACCTCGCTCCGGACCATCAGGGCCCGGAGGCTCCGTACGCGGGACTCGGCGGTCATCGGGTGTCTAAGAGGCCTTTCAGCGCGTACAACCCGGCGATGTAGGAGCCGGTCCCGAAGCCAGAGACGATGCCGGCCGCGGCCTCGGCCGTCACCGAGCGGCGCCGCCAGGGCTCCCGGGCATGGATGTTGGAGAGATGGACCTCAACCACGGGAAACGGCACCGCTCTCACTGCATCGGCGATCGCTCGGCTCGTGTGTGAGTAACCGGCGGGATTCAACAACGCTCCGTCGACCGTCCCGATGCCGGCGTGGAGCAACTCGATGATCTCGCCCTCCCGGGCGGTCTGGTGGAAACTGATCTCCGCGTCCATCTCCTTCGCAGCCGCCTGGATGCGGTCGTTGACGTCATCGAGCGTCTCGCGCCCGTACACGTCAGGCTCCCGAGAGCCGAGCAGGTTCAGATTCGGGCCGTGTATCACGATCACCTTCACGGGGACATCCTCTCAAGCGCGGCGCGGATAGCGGACGTCGGAGCCGCTATGCCCGACTCTGGAATCCCGATGTCATTCAAGAGGACGAAGCGCACCCCGCCGTCGTACTTCTTGTCGTGCTTCCACGCGGCTTGGAGATCGGCGGCATCGAGCTCGGCGCTCGTCGGCAAGCCGACATCGTCGAGGATGCGCTTGTGCAGCGCTACCCCGTATTCGCTCAGCCGTCCGAGCTCGTGGGAAAGGTAGGCGGCCGCCATCATGCCCAGAGCAACGGCCTCCCCGTGCCTGATGCCTCCGTAACCGGAAAGTCGTTCGATCGCATGAGCAAAGGTGTGCCCATAGTTCAGGAACGCCCGGCGGCCGAAATCCCTCTCGTCGGTGGCCACGAACGAGGCTTTCGTAGCAGCAGCCCTCGTGACCACGGAAACGGTCGTGCACCCATCTCCGTCGTACAGACGTTTGGCTGTATCGGCCATGCCGGAGAGCGATTCGGGATCAGCGATGAAGCCGTACTTCACGACCTCGGCCATCCCGCTCCTGAGTTCTTCCTGAGGCAGGCTCGCGAGGACATCGACGTCGCACAGGACCACCGACGGCTGGTAGATGGCGCCGATCAGGTTCTTCCCGGCGGGGATGTTGACCCCGCACTTACCACCGATCGCCGCGTCCACCTGTGCCAGCAAGGTGGTGGGCACGTGGGCCAGCTTCAGACCGCGCGAGTAGGTGGCGGCTACGAAGCCCGCCACGTCGCAGACCACGCCACCGCCCACGCCGACGACGAGATCCGCGCGATGCGCCTCTCGGCGAGCTAGGTCGTCCCAAAGCGTTTCTATGGTGCTCAAGGACTTCGACGACTCTCCCTCGGGGATCGTTAGCACGTGGACCTCTACACCGCGAGCCCCCAGGGCCTCGGAGAGCTCCTTCAGGAATCGCTCGGTCGAAGGGTGACCGAGGAGGAACGCCTTTTCGGCCGCGTCGAGCGACGGTACGAACTCGTCGAACCGCGTCACGAGATCTCGCCCTACGACTATCTCGTAGCTACGATCGCCGAGCGGCACGGCCACGCGTTGGGTGTGCTCCTCGGCGGCGGATGCTCCTGCCACCGCGATCGCGATCTCGAGGGCGATGTCGGCCACAGATCGATCGTCTGTATCGATGGCGAGGGTGCCGACCATCTCGTACAGCGCGCTCCGCTCCTCGTACAGAGCACGGGGGTCATGCCGACGCAACAGGGGTCGGGCGGTATCTCCGCGCAGACGCCTTTGGATCTCGGCCCAGCTGGCCTTCAGGTGCACCACCGTCTTGCCCTGGAGCAGGGCGGCCACGACCGGGTCCCCCAGCGCCCCTCCACCCAGGGCTACGACCGCCTCGTCGCCTCCAAGGGCCGCTAGCACGACCTCACGCTCGATCTCACGGAAGGCCGGTTCTCCGCTCTCTTCGAAGATCTGGCGGATCGATCGTCCTTGCCTCTGCTCGATCGCCTCGTCGGTATCGATGAAGGGCAGGCCCAGGCGGGCCGCCACCATCCTGCCAACCGTGGTCTTCCCCGTTCCCATGAATCCGATAAGGACGATCACTGCGGCTTCCTCGACCCAACCCGTTCCATGTATCTGGAGTGCGACGCCTTGAGATCGTCCAGCGTGTCACCGCCGAACATCTCTAGGACTGCATCGGCGAGCACCAGGGCGGCCACGGCTTCACAGACCACGCCAGCGGCGGGCACTGCGCAGGCATCGGTTCTCTCCTGGAACGCCTCGGCCGGCTGAAGCGTCTCCATGTCCACCGTACGAAGCCGCTTCTTCAAGGTGGAGAGCGGCTTCATCGCCGCCCTGATGCGAAGCTCGCCCCCGATCGTCATGCCACCTTCCAGCCCACCAGCTCTGGACGTCGAGCGCGACAGATCAGGCTCGATCTCATCGTGCGAGACCGAGCCGCGCTGTCCAGCGACCCTGAAAGCGGTACCGAACTCAACGCCTTTGATCGCCGGCACCGACATCAAGGCCGCCGCCAAACGTCCATCGAGCTTGCGGTCCCAGTGCACGTGCGAGCCCAGCCCCGGAGGCAGTCCGAACGCAACCACCTCGACGACGCCGCCGAGTGAATCGCCCTCGGCCTGTGCCTCGTCGATCGCCTTCACCATCTGCTCTGAGGCAGAGGGGTCCAGACACCGGACCGGAGACGCATCGATAGCGTCGAGATCTGCCACTGTGGGCACGATCGACACATCCGCGTGAACGTCTCCGATCTGCACGACATAAGAGATGACGGTGATCCGGAGCTCATTCAGAAGCGCCTTGGTCAGAGCGGCGATCGCAACCCGCGCAGCCGTCTCGCGCGCACTGGCCCGCTCCAGGATGTTGCGAGCGTCAGCGAAGTCGTACTTCATCATCCCCACGAGATCGGCGTGACCGGGTCGGGGTCTGGTCAACTCCCTGCCCGCGGGCGTTCCCTCGGCGGGCATCACGTGGGACCATTTCTCCCACTCGGTGTTGTTGATCAGCACGCCCACGGGGCTACCCAGGGTCGCACCACCTCGGACCCCGGACACGATCTCGAGAGCGTCCCGCTCGATCTTCATCCGGGGTCCGCGGCCGTACCCATGACGTCTCCGGGCCAGTTCGTCTTCGATGGCCTTCAGTGAGACGGGGAGCCCCGCCGGAAGACCCTCGAGGATCGCCACCAGAGCGCGGCCATGCGATTCGCCGGCGGTGAGGTATCTCAGACGTGCCATAGCTCCATCCTCGCATCCAGAGCGACGCGGTGGAGTCGTTACTTCAGGATCTCTTCGCCCTCGCAGAGGGTGAACTCGTCGTCTCCGTAGAGCATGGTGGCGCATTGCCCAGACGTCGAAAGCAGCTGGAAGTTCTGAGCGAAGCGTTCCCCTTCATCGACGGTGTAGACCGTGCCGTCGACCTGCACCTGAACCCGCCCGTTGCCGTCCTCTTGGAAGACGTCGATCACCCGAACCCGATGACCGCCAACGTCGCTTCCACCACCGCCGTTGCCCGATGTGGTGGTTACCGTCGTCGTCCCGGTACCGTCGGTGGAGGTCGTTCCGTCCCCCCCAGTAGTGATCGTGGTCCCGTCCCCCGCCACTGTCGTGCCACCGGAGGCCCCACCGGCGGTGGCAGAGGCAGAGATCAACGGATCGAAGGGGTCCTTTGGAGCGAATACCTCGAACGTCTCGACGGGCCGCTGCTTGGGAGTTTGCGTCTCATCATCGTCCCCGAGGGAAGTCGTCGTCGGCGCAGGAGCGGGCGGAGTAGCGGTCTCGGCGACATCGCCACCGTCCCCGCGAAGAAAGAAGAACCAAACCAGGAGGAGGAGCATGACGAGGATGCCTAGCGTCACCACAAGCATCCGGGTCCGGCTCGGTGCCGCCGGCTCGGTGCTGTCGAAGTTCTCAGGTGCGGTGGCCATCCCTACTCCGTTGGAGTGGGGGCCGGGGTCCCAGACGGCTGACTACTGCCGGCGTCGGCAGTTCCGGTCGCTACGGCCGGAGCCTCGAAGAAGATTCGGGCTGTGGAGGTCATCGTGATCGTGAGTTCCCCAGTCGTGGCGTCTTCTACACCAGTCAGAGTGAGGTTATCGATCCGGACTGCGCGATCCAGCGCATGCAGCCTTCGGATGAAGTCCTGGATCGAGAAGTAACCGCCGCCGGCGCCGATCGAGATCCTTATCTCGGCAAGGGCAGCACCCTCGGGTGGAGGTTTCGGCAGCTCGGGTGTGATCTGGACGAAATCAACACCAGCGGCATTCGCGGCGTCCTGGACCAGGAAGATGAAGTTGGGAACCTCATCATCCTGAGGAACGAAGCCGCGGATCTTCGCCAGCTCAGCCTGGAGCTGCGGTGCGTTCGCCTGCAGATCCTGCAGTCTGGCCAGCTCGGCTCGCAGCTGCACCGTCCGGGTCTCCTCAGCCTCGATGTCCTCTCGAACCGTCGCCAATTCATCCTGGCGGGGCTTAAGGAAGAGGAAGAAAAAAACGATCAAGACGACGATGACGCCGAGGATCGACAGAACCAGTCGTGTCCTAGGGCTCATTCGATCCTCCCTTGGAACCGCCGACTCGCGGCCTTGGTGCTGAGTTCAAGCGTCGAGTCGAAGTCCACGGTCTCAACGGCGCCCTCCCCTTCGGTCAGGGTTGCGTTATTGAGATAGACGGCGAAGAACTCACGCACGGTCTCGAGTCGGATCATCCATCTGGCAACCCCGGGCATCGAGAGAGATGTCCCTGTGAAAGCCATGCGTCCGAACGGCTCACGCTCGTCGATCCTGACGGCGGCCGTTTCGGTCCCGACGGGAGTGGCACCTTCGGTGGATCCAGCTGAAGCGGTCATGTTGGTAAGCCAGACCTCGCCCGGGACGACCATCGCGATCTCCGTGAGAAGCGCGGGCCAGTCGACGTCTCCCGCGAAGACGGTCTGAAGAGCGGTCCGCTTCGCCTCCACTTCGGCCTGAAGATCCGCGAAGCGTTGCAGCTCCGCGATCTGGTCTTCAAGACCATCGTTCGTAGCTTGAACCTGAGCGAGATCATCTTTCGCCTCGTTGATCTGCATGTTCAAGAAGAGGAGCCAGCCGACCAGCAGCAAGAGCGCCACCAGACCGGCGATGAAGACCGACGTCACGTGCCGACGTTGACGTCGTCGTTCCTCATAAACAGAGGGCAGGAGGTCGATGCGTCGCATCATCTCTGCAACGCTCCCAAGGCCAGGCCTACCGCTGCAGCTGCAACTGGCTCAACCTGCGCTACCTGATCCTCCGCTAGGCCCGAACGCGAGACGTTCAATTGGGCGAGTGGGGCGCCGACCTGCACCGCGGTCTTCAAGGTCTGCTCGAGCCGCTCCGTCAAACCGGAGGTCAGCGAACCTCCACCGGTGAGCAAGATCGAAGAGACGGGCTCACTATCTTCCTGCGAAAGGTAGTAGTCCAGGGATCCACGGATCTCGTCCACCAAGCTGGACACCTGTCGATCCAGCAGGGCCCGGGATTGGTCAGAGCCCACGCCCCTGGTCAGGTCGAGCTTCATCGCCTCGGCCTCCTCGAAGGGGATCGAGAGTTCCTCCGACAGTGCCTTCGTTGCGTCGTCTCCACCAACCAGCAGGATGCGAACAAAGCGGGGCTCGCCGTTGTGATGGATCAAGATGTTGGTCGTCGCAGCACCCACGTCTACGATGGCCTCGGACCCGGCGACCCCCGTCTCGCCCCGGGCCGATGGGCTCACCGCCCGGGCGATCGCGAAAGGCGTTAGGTCGATCCCGAGGGGGTCGACCCCTCCCGCGGCGGCCGTGGTGACGAACTTATCGACCATGTCCGTAGCCGCGGCTATCAGGAGAACGCGCATCATGTGCTCCTGGCTCTCCGTCATGTAGTCGTCGATGACGATGAAATCTAGCTGGGCGTCTTCTACGGACATGGGGATGTAGTCAGCCGCCTGGAACCGCAGCGATGTCCGGAACTCCTTCTCCTCCAGGTACGGAAGGTCGACCTGACGGACCACCACCCGCTGGTTGGAGACACCCATCACGGCCTTCTTCCCCTTGATCTTTGCGCGCTTCCAGAGTTGGGCGATCGCCTCGGAAACGGGACCGGGGTCCTGGATCTCCCCGTCGACCACGGCGCCGTGTGGCAGTGCTACCTGAGCGAAGCTGAGAAGCGAAGCACCACCGCGGCCTGCGCTCACCTGGGCCACGCGGACGGCGGAGGCGCCAATATCCAGCCCCACGGCCGCAGAGCCTCCTAGAGCCATCAGACGTCCTCTCGGATGTTTACCGAACGGTCGGAAAGATACTTGTCCACGTCGGTGCGCCGGATCCGGTAATTCTTACCAACCCTGATAGCGCCTAGCTGGCCGGCCTTGATCAGTCGATACACGGTCATATTGGACACGCGCATCAGGGAGGCGACCTCGCCAACCGTCAACAGCGGCTCCCCGAATCCAGCCACCCGTTCACCCTTTCTGAATCGGCTCTCGCGAAGCACAACCGGTCGCTAATTCAACAACCGTGCACTACAGGCGTCAAGCGCATACCTCGGTCACTCAAGCCCCTCGCTTTAGAACCACACACATGAGATTCACCTCATCGTCCGGCGACAACATATGACGAACCGGCCCAGGAAACCACTTACCCCGATGAAAAAAGAGGGGCCCGTTCGAAGGAGCCCCTCTTTTTCATGGGAGACGAGCTACCTGTCGATCTCTCGCCAGGCCCCCGCGGACACGTTGATCAGGGGAAACGACAGGGCGTTCAGGGTGCACATGTCCATCTCGACCGTGCGGTCACCCTGGATGTCCAACTCCTCGGCGATGATCGTTCCGTTCATGTCGGCGGTTCCACGGATCGTCACTCGCCCGTCCTCCGCGATCACCGCCCCATCTAGATCGGCACCGCCTCCGAAGTCGGCATTGCCGTAGCGAACGATCACCGTGCCGGTACGACTAAGATCGGGGTTCGTGTTACACGCGCCCAAGACCGTATTTCCTGCGAAGCGAAGCGTGGGGAGCGTCCCGGGATCGCCGGTGGAAGCCGGGAAGTCGGCGTAGATCACGTAGTTCTGGGAGACCTTGCTGAGATTCACGGTAAATGGCTGATTGCCTAGACTCGTGCCATCGGAGTAGCGACACGTCACCGTGCTCCCGCTGAGTGTGCAGTAAACGCCCGAAGTCCGAGCTGCGTCTCGCAGGGTGTCGTACTGGTCCTGGGACAGGGCGGGCGTCTCCTGCAAAGCGCGAGCCTGGTCGGCGGTGAAGTACGAGTTTGGCGCCGGAGGCACTCCCGGGAAGTTCGAGCAACGGAGCCCCGTCGTCGGCCCCCGGACCCCGTATGTCGGATCGGTCGAGGTGTACCCGCTTCCGTCCCACATGGACTCGCTCCCGCTCTCGTCTGCAGTGCAAACGAGGTTCGCCTTCTTGATGTTGTCGCCTGGCAGCGCATCAACCACTGTGGCTTGCCCGAAAGCGGCGTGAGCGGTATTCGGGCCCCGGCCTGCAGGAGGACCGGTGGTCTTATTGCAGCGATCCGCCGACCCGCAGGTGATGAGGCCTCCCGCGTGGACGGCGGCGGGCAAACTGTTCGAGTAGTTGCATCCACCAACATTCAAGTCACAGGTTGTGTCCGAGTAGGACGGTCCGTAGATGTCGGACTGCGAGTACCAAAGATCCCAGCCTTGCATGTCGAGCTGATCCCTAGGGTTCACGTTGCCCGGGGTGATCACGCTCACGTTGATGAAGTTGCCGGCCGAACCGCTGCCCGTTACCAGTCGGTGAGCAAAGACGCCCACCGGCAGGCTCCCCGCCACGACGTCGATCATCTGCTCTACCCGGCGGCTTGCCTCTCGCGTCGTCCCGGTCGAGATGATCCGAAGCTGTTGCTCGGAGCGGGGCGACGGAACGGTAAGGGGGCACGCGGTCGCCCTCGTGCCTACAGCCTCGAAGGAGCCGTCTGGGGTGGTCCCTTGCACGATGATAGGCGAAACTGCAGAACTCCCGCTCCCACATCCAGCCATGACTACTTGGTTCCAGTTACTCCTCTTCAGAGCTACGATCATGCGGTCCACGCCACTCTCGGCGAGAGCCAGGGCTCCAGCGGACTGTCGATCGTCGTCCCCCGCGGAGAACTCGCGGATGGTCATAACGGTCGCTGCAGAGGCCGTCACCGTAAGCACCGACGCCACTAGGAGAACGGTGACCATCGCAACCCCTCGTTCATCACGGATCCGCTGCAGCATCGCTTGTCCCTTTCTGCTCCTCATCGTTAATCGCGGCTGTTCCGCAGTTGTGCTTGGGCATGGAAAATCGAGGCTTGATCCTCGCTCTCGATCTGGAAAGCGAAGTCGATGTTCGAGATGAATAGGTGCTCACCCGCGTCACACTGCGCGTCGCCATCGCCGACCGAGGAAACGGAAAGCTCCAAGCAGGTGGTGATCCCGTCGTTGTTAGCGTCGAACTCGAGGAGGTTGCTGGAATAGGAGAAGACACCAGTGTTGCCGGGGAGGGGCTCAACGCCATCGATCAAAGTGGCGGCCTGACCGCCCGTCGAGGTCCTGATGGTGATCCTTTGGCCGGCGAACTGGAAGATCAGGCTCTCGTAGTCCCCTGAGCTGTTCGGGTTCTGGATCAAGCCATCGTCGTTGAAGTCCGTACGGATACCCAGTCGATCCGGCTCGGAGATCGTGATCGCTTCGGCTTCTCGTGCATCACGGATCATCCGGTTGAACCCGGCCCGAGCCTCTTCGGAGATCCTGACAACGCTTTCGGCGGTCTCCGAGCCTCTGACCACGGAGAGCATCACCGAGTAGAAACCAACTGAGATGAAAGCCAGGAGCGCGATCGCGACCAGGATCTCGATAAGGGTGAACCCCTCCTGTTTCCTCGCTGTCACGGCCGCAGATCCACGGATTCACAGTTGAGCGTCCCCATGAGCACCGAGATCGTGGACGCAGGGATGGCCGGATTGAGCGGCGAGCTGGCTACACGCAGGGCTCCATCCAGCGCTGCGGTAACGGTCCGACGATCTGCATCGACGTCCACGGTTCCCGCCCGCGCCGACCATCCGTCTAACGCAAGGTATCCGGGATGGTTGTACGTCGTTTCGGCGACCCCATCGCCGTCCAGATCGTAACTCCGCTGGACCGGGAAGAGGAAGATGTCGTTGGGTACGAGACCGAGCTGCTGGGGAGACCGCCCTCCGACGTCCGGGTCCTCATAGACCATCGGGTTACCGATGGCGGTGAGGGCGGCCGCCGCGTTGTTCTGATTCAGGGATACGGAGCTGTACGACCCGGAGGTCGTGCCGTCGTTGTCAGCGGTCTCGGTCCACACCCGCAGGGTAGCGGACCAGGTCGCCGACGCAGCCGTTGTGGCGGGGGTCGCCGGGTTGGCCGTGGCTCTGCACGCGACTTCGGAGAAGAAGTTGCGGATCTCGATAACCGGCCCGCCTCGCGCACCCGCGGGCTGAGCCGCATCGATCGGTATGAAGTCTGTGGGAAAAAGGCGCAGGTTGCCAAAACGGCCGGTGGCCACGTTAGAGACTGTCCGCGAGGCAGCTGGTGCGGTAGCAGTCGTCGTCGAATCAGTTGTCGAAGTGAACCCAGTAGCCCCGAGCGTCTCCAGCCAGACGACCCGGCTCGCGCTGAAAATGCGTAACGGGTTGCTAGCAGGCTCGATCTGGTTGGTCACCCAGAGCAGTCCGAGTGGGGAATCTCCGTCACCTCCAAAGATCTCAGCCGTGCCCCTGGCTCTCGGCAGATCCACGGCGACGCTCCCTTGAACGGTGCCGATGCGGGAGTCGTCTGCCCCCCCGAACGCACCTATGTCGGTTCGCTGGCTGACCAGCGCATCCGCAGTTGCCGCTGAGACGAGGTTGAAGTCGGACGGGGCCTCTTGAGCCGAAGATGCACCCGACGAGTCGACGTCGGGTAACAGAGGTTCCTCGTTGTCCTTCAGAAGCAGACGGACTGCAGAACCTGAGTACCTCGCCCTCGTGACGGCCCGAACCTCCACGTCGCTCTCAGCAGCCCCGGCCGTCAGAACCAGTGAAGACTCGCCTTCGCCGGCCGAGTCGAAGCCGGTCGTCATCGTGAGCAAAGAGTCGAGGGTCGCTGCCCCACGAAGACGAAGCCCACTGAACCGGCGGTTGCCGAGGATCGATGTCGTGCTGAAAGTACGATCCCCCAACGCGCCCACGTTCCAGGAGGCAGTCACCGTCAAACGCAACATCTCTGTTGGCGGGGCTGACGAGCACGCGCCACAGACCGGTCCGGGTGCCGAGGCGGCCCCCTGCCAGTAGTACGTGTTCGGGACGGTCGCTTGGGAATACGTCTCGACTCCTCCGGCTCCCGCCGCTGCCTGGACGAACTCTGCCCGGAACGTGAGCGTGTACCCGGCGGGAAGAGCGCTCTGAACAGATCCGTCTGATCTCGTGTACTTGGGGCAGGCCGGCTGGGTACTAGACGAGGTGCAGACCACAGTGAAGACGTTGGCGGCGAGAGTCCCATCCGCTCCGGCCCCTCCGAAACCTCGAGGGAAGTACAGATCGAGCAGGTCGACTTTCTTGGGGACCGGTGGGGTGCCCTGGCTGATCTCACGGTGGAAGGGCAAGCCCCGTGCACGTTCGGTGGCCTCTACGACCAGGTTCTTGGCCACGGTCGCCGTGCGGTTCAGGTTCGACGCCCGCATGCTCGACAGCATCAGCGGGAGGATCCCGACCGTCACGAGGCCGAAGACCAACAGGGCGGCCAGGGTCTCGACCAGTGAGAAGCCGGACTGATCGCGACGCGGGATCAACACGATGACCCCTCTGCTTCGTAGACCCGCCCGGTCAACCCGGCCACACAGATAATCTCGGTGCGCGACAGGTTAGGCTGCGCTATGGTCACCCGCCCCGTCGTGGCGCTGCCGCGGGCGAAGAACCACACGATATCGGTGCCGGTCCCACGGCACGATGGGATATCGGTCCCGACGTTCACGGCCCCCTCGTAATAGTCGGCGAAGCTCGCGGTCGAGATCCGCACTCCGGCGTCGAAGGTCTGGTCCGGATCCAGGTCGCCTATGCGGATGTCAGTGCAGGCCCCCGTGGTCCGGTTGTACTGGATCAGTTCCCAGACCGAAGACCCCGTCCTGAATCTGGCCCCGTAGACCAAGGGGTTCGAGGCGCTCGTCACCCTCTGCTGGATCCCCCTCAGGGTGGTGATCATCCCGTCCTTGCCACCCTCCAGTGACCGCTGGAACCAATATTGCCGGAGGGCGAGTCCGCCCAGCGTCAACATGATCGACAGCAACATGATCGTCACCAACAGCTCGATAAGGGTAAAGCCGGACTCCGATCCAGGGCCCGATCGCCCGTTTTGTCTAGAAATCAATCTTTCCACCTATTAGATATCGGCCATGTACATCATGGCCTTGATCCTTCAAGCGGTAGTGGACTTCCGGCCACATTTCCCACAGTCCTTCACTTATCTTCGGAGCCAGCGGAAGCGCTCTATATCGGCAGAACTGCTTACGTTCGCAGAGCCTCCGCTAGAAAGAAAAGAGAGGGCCGGGATCTGCCCCGGCCCTCTCTTTATAGTTTCGCTTGAATCGCAGACCGTCGGTTTAGGTAGCGGGGCCTGCGCAGGTCCCTTCTTGCGGCTCGCCAACCGAGCTGTCGATGAACCAGGTGTCAGAGGCCTGATCGTGGGTGGCATCCACGCAGTATTCTTCGGTGGTCCCGGTCGTCAAAGTCAGGTTGACGGACTCCGAGTAGTTCAAGCCTTGATCTTCGGCGCCGCCCGGAGCTAGGTCGTCGATGCTTGCCAGTCCGTCGTACCCACCATTGTTCTCCGTCGCGTACGACTCGAGTGCTGTAGCCGCGTTCTTAAGAGCCGATTGCATCTGCGAGGTCCAGCCCTTCTCACGCTGACGCAGGAAGACCGGGATGGCGATCGCTGCGAGGATGGCGATGATCAGGATGACCACCAGGAGCTCGATGAGCGTGAAGCCCTCTTCCCGCTCTTTCAGTTTCTCGTGGAACCTTCGGAACATGTGTTCCCCTTCCTTTCCGTCCCTGCAAGCCGCTAGGGACTCTCCGACGAAGACGACTTCCGTTCAAACATCGCCTGCATCGAGGCGACCCCATAACAGGATCGTCCCTGTGCAGGTAACCCGGCTGGCCTCTGGGGCCCCGTGGCTTTGCGTCCCCGTCTCGCAACGGGTTTGCCTTTGACTGCCTACCAATCTTTCGGCTTGCACCTCCTTCATCGGCCTCCCAGCGAAAACCCTTGAGTACGTAGAAGCGACTATTTGATCAGGTCGAAGATGGCGAACATAGGCATGTAGAGAGCGACGATCATCGACCCCACGATCCCACCTAGCACGGCGATCATGATCGGCTCGATGAGCGAGGTCAATGCTTCGGTGGTGGATTCGACCTCTTGGTCGTAGAAGTCCGATACCTTGTCGAGCATCTCGTCGATCTGACCGGTGTCCTCTCCCACCGCGATCATCTGCACGACCATCGGCGGGAACACCGGGTGCCGCGCCAGAGGCCCGGCCATCGATTCACCACTACGAACGCTCTCCTTGACGTCCGCGGTGGCCCGGCTCAGCACCTCGTTGCCCGTGGTGTCTGAAACGATGTCGAGCGCCTGAAGTACCGGAACGCCGGCGCGAAGCAAGAGACCAAGCGTTCGGGTAAAGCGGGAGATGGCAACCTTGAGGAAGAGGTCGCCGAAGATCGGGATCTTCAGCTTGAACTGATCTGCACGCAGACGGAATGCGGCGTTCGACTTGCGAACCCGCTTGTACATGATGTACCCGACGATGCTGCCGACCATAATCAATGGGACAAGCCATTTGGCGGCCTGGCTCAACTTGAGGAGGATGGCGGTGGGAAGAGGCAACTTGCCTCCGAGATCTTCGAACATCCCGGCGAAGGTCGGCACCACGAACAGGAGCATGACGGTGACCAACAGGACCGCTATGCCGGCAACCACGATCGGATAGGTCATAGCCGACTTGACCTTCTGGCGGAGTTTGTAGTCCGCCTCGAGGTTATCTGCCGTTCGCGTTAGCACTGTGTCGAGCTGTCCGCCGGTTTCCCCTGCTCGAACCATCGCCACGTAAAGCTTGTTGAAGATCTTCTCGTGCTTCGACATGGCAGCCGACAGACTGGAACCGCGCTCGACGTCGTCGCGAAGCTCCAGGATGGTCTTCGCCAGAGTCTTGTTCTCGGTCTGCTCGCCCAGGATGTTCAGCGTCCGGAGCAGAGACAGGCCTGAGTTGATCATGGTCGCGAACTGCCGGGAGAAGATCGCCAGGTCCTTGAGCTTGACCTTCTCGGGGATAAGGACGATGTCTTTCTTGAGACCGGCGCCGCCCTCTTTCGTGATCTGAACCGGTACCAAACCCTGGGAACGGAGACGTGAGGCGACGGCCGCCTCACCGTCCGCTTCCATGGTCCCGGAGATGACGCGGCCCTCTTTGGTGCGCACCCGGTATGCGTAGGAGTCGGCCATCTACCTACCCCCTTCCAGTCAAGCGGTTGTATTCCTCGATGTGGTGGGCGCGTTCCAGGCCCATCTCGTAGCTGACCTTGCCCTTCTTGACGAGCTCGGCGAGGTGCTGGTCCATGACCTGCATCCCGAACTTCCCACCGGCCTGCATCGACGTGTAGATCTGGTGGGTTTTCCCCTCTCTGATCAGGTTTCTGACCGCCGGTGTGGCGATCAGGACCTCTGCGGCCACCGCACGGCCCTTCCCGTCCGAGGTCGGAACCAGCTGCTGCGACACGATGCCGGCGAGCGTTCCTGCGAGCTGGACCCGGATCTGCTCCTGCTGGTGAGGCGGGAACACGTCGATTACACGGTCGACCGACTGAGGGGCGTCCTGGGTGTGCAAGGTGCCGAAGACGAGGTGGCCCGTCTCGGCCGCGGTCAGCGCCATCGAGATCGTCTCGAGGTCACGGAGCTCTCCGACCAGGATCACGTCGGGGTCTTGGCGCAGGACGTGCTTCAGCGCCTGGGCGAAACCGTAGGTGTCGGTGCCGACCTCGCGCTGGTTCACGATCGCGGTCTTGTGACGGTGGAGGAACTCGATCGGGTCCTCGACGGTCATGATGTGCTCGGGCCGGCTCGAGTTGATGATGTCGATAAGGCCCGCCAGCGTCGTGGACTTACCGGACCCGGTGACGCCGGTGACCAGGACCAAGCCTCGCCGCATCCGGGCAAACTCCTTCACCGCCGCAGGCAGACCGAGGTCATCGAGGTTCTTGATCTCGAAGGGGATCAGTCGCATGACAGAGCCGACCGAGTCGCGCTGCTGGAACACGTTCACACGGAAGCGGGCCTTGCCGGGCAACGAGTAGGAGACGTCGAGCTCGAGGTCGTTCTCGAAACGCTCTCGCTGCCTCTGCGTGAGGATCGAATAGATCATCGTCTGCAGGTCCTGCGGGAACAGCTTGCGGTACCCCTTGATCGGGCGCAGGTCACCGTAAACGCGCACCATCGGAGGCAGGCCTGAGGTCAGGTGGAGGTCGGAGCCGTTCAGATCGATCACGGCCTCGAGGAAAGCGGCGAGGTTCGGTTCTTTCTCTTCATCCTCGACGACCTCGACGTTGTCGGTGGCGACGGGAGCGGCTTCGGTCATCGGGAAGTCCTCGGGCCCGAACGTAGCGGTACCGGTTCCCCCACCCGACGCGGGCTGCGCTCCCCCGTATCCGGGCTGCTGGCCCCCGTAACCCGGCTGCACGCCACCCGGCGGCTGAGGTTGCTGCGCCACCGGCTGCTGCGGTTGAGGTTCGTCTTTACCCGTGTAAGCCATCTGCTCCCAGCTCCTTAAACGATCACTCGCATGATCTCTTCGATCGAGGTCAGACCTTGTCGAACCTTCTCCATGCCGTCGTCGCGCAGGAAAGCCATCCCCTGCGTGGCCGAGATCCTGGCGACCTCGTCCGACGACTTCCTTTCCACAGTTGCTCTCTCGATCTCTTCCGTGATCGTCATGACCTCGTGTACCGCCATACGACCGCGATATCCCGTCTTTCCGCAAGAGGTGCAACCCACGGGGCGATACAGCTTCGGCGGCTCCTCGGTCTCGGGGTCGAAGGGGAATCGTGCGTGCAGCAACTCCTCCTCGGTCGGCACGTACGGCTCCTTGCACCGCTCGCAGAGCTTCCTGGCGAGACGCTGGGCAAGCACCGAGTCCAGAGCCGAGGAGACCAGGAACGGCTCGATGCCCATCTCGGTGAGCCGGGTGACGGCCGAGGCCGAGTCGTTCGTGTGCAGGGTCGACAGCACGAGGTGACCGGTGAGGGCGGCCTCGACCGCGATCTGAGCGGTCTCGCGGTCACGGATCTCACCGATGAGAACGATGTCGGGGTCGGCACGCAGGATCGAGCGAAGAGCGGCGGCGAAGGTCAGCCCCGCCTTCGGGTTCACCTGGATCTGGTTGACGCCGGGGAGCCGGTACTCGACCGGGTCCTCCACCGTGATGATGTTCACGTGCGGCTGATTCAGGATGTTCAGGGTCGCGTAGAGCGTCGTCGACTTACCCGATCCCGTAGGGCCGGTGACCAGGATCATCCCGTACGGCTTCTTGTACGAGTCCTGGAAACGGCGGAAGTTCTCGGGCTGGAACCCCAGGTCCTGCAGCTGCAGG
>JBKHXK010000040.1:0-18403 GCA_046566065.1 Actinomycetota bacterium
GCCGATACCGGCGTCCAGCACGATAGGTACCTCGGCCCTCTCTGTGATCAAGCGGATGTTGTACGGATTGCGGATGCCCATCCCGCTTCCGATGGGAGAGCCGAGCGGCATGACCGCCGCGCATCCGAGCGCTTCCAGGCGGGCCGCAAGGATCGGATCGTCGTTCGTGTAGGCGAGAACGACGAAGCCATTGTCAATAAGGGTCTCGGCTGCCTCCAGAAGTCCGACGGGGTCTGGCAACAGGGTGCGGTCGTCTCCGATCACCTCGAGCTTGATCCAGTCGGTTTCGAACGCGTCTCGTGCCAGCTTCGCTGTGGTCACGGCATCGCGAGCGGTGAAGCACCCCGCCGTGTTGGGAAGGATCCGCATCCCCTGTCGATCGAGCACGTCGAGTATCGAGCCGCGCGCAGATGGATCGACGCGTCGGAGCGCCACCGTCGCCAGCTCGGCCCCCGACGCGGCCGCAGCCTCCTCCAGCGACTCCAGACTAGGCGCGCCGCCGGTGCCCAGGATCAGGCGCGAGCTGAACGTCTGTCCCGCGATCGACAGCGGATCGTCCATCACCCTCCCCCCACGGCGCGCAGGATCTCGACCCGGTCCTCGTCGGCCAACGCAGTGGTCGCCCACCGGCTGCGCGTCACGACCTCGCCGTTGAGAGCCACCGCGACACCCCGACCGGTGCTCTGAACATCGCCCAGTCTCTCGACCAGTTCAGCGACGGTCTGGCGACCCTCGAACTCGTGCGGCTCCCCGTTCAACGTGATCTTCACAGGGACTGCGGCTCCCGCTCGAATCTGGTCGGCTCGAATCCGGCTATGACTTCGGGCACCTCTCCCGTCTCGAGGATCTCTCCCATCGCCCTAGAGGTCACCGCCAGCAAGAGGATCCCGTTGCGGTGGTGGCCCGTCGCTGCATAGAGGCCTTCGACAGAGGTCCGCCCGATGAGAGGAGCGTTGTCCGGCGTCCCGGGACGGTGGCCGACAGCGATCTCGACCAGCTCGTGCTCGGTGATCCCGGGGGCGAGCTCGTACGCATAGCGAAGGAGATCGTGCACCGCTCCTGCAGTCACCGCCGCATCGAAACCTTGCTCCTCGACGGTGGCCCCCACGACCACACGGCCGTCCGAACGCGGGACGAGGTAGACATCAAGGCCCCTGATGTTGCGCGTGAGCAGGGGCATGCCGTCCCGGCTTCGCAGATGGAGAAGCTGTCCCTTGACCGGGCGCACCGGCAGTTGGATCCCGGCCAGGTCGCCGCTGCGGGCTCCCGCGCACACAACCACCCGATCGGCGGTGAGCGCGTCGCCTCCCGCGATCGAAAGGCCTTCCACCTTGCCTGCCGAGACCGAGATCGCTTCGGCCTCCGCAGGAACGAACGACACCCCTCGAGCGCGGCAAGCTCCGATCAGAGCGTCCAGCAAAGCTCTGTTGTCCACCTGGTGATCGCCCTCCACCAGGATCCCTCCCCGCACCGACGGCGCCAGCCCCGGTTCGAGGTCCCGCACCTCACCGCTGCGAAGCCTTCTCACCTCGAGGCCCAGGCTCTGTTGGAACCTGAAAACCTCTGCCAAGGCCGCGTTGTCGTCGTTGTCCCGCGCTATCAGCAGGGTTCCGCAGCGGCGATAGCCGGCCGACAGACCTGCATCTCGTTCGAGTTGCTCGATGAAGTCCGGGTACGCCGCGTGGGAAGCGAGGTTCAGACGGAGCAGCCGTTCCTCGCCGTAATGCACCTCGGTGACGGGAGCCAGCATGCCGGCCGCCGCCCACGATGCCCCGCGGCCCGGCTGCGGATCGACGACGGTGGTCCGCAAACCACGTCGCGCCGAGGCCCATGCCACCGCCAAGCCCACCGCGCCGCCGCCCACGACGACGACATCGACGCGCGTCGAGGTTCTGTCTGGTGTGGATGTCGGAACGGAGATGACGGCCTCCCCACGCCGGCGTTACCCGGATCGGGTCCCAGGGTCGCGAGTGCCACTCGCCTCTCAGCCCGTCTTCCGAGCTCCCCTGCTGTCGGTCCTCAGTTTAGACGTCGCGCGGCTCGAGGGGCTCGACGGCGGGACCTTGGAGAACCCTGCCCTCGAGATCGAAACGAGAGCCATGGCACGGGCAATCCCAGCTCTTCTCTGCCCCGTTCCAGTGCACGATGCAGGCGAGATGGGTGCACACCGCGGACAGGCCGCGGCAGGTACCGTCGGCGTCCTTGTAGACCGCTATCGGCTTCCCTTCCCTGCGGATCACCGTTCCTTCGCCAGGAGGGACGTCTTCGAGGGCATCGCCCGGAGTGGTGATCCGATCCCCCACCCAGTGCTGCGCGACGTTCACGTTCTCCTTCACGAACTCCTGCGCCGACTGTGGGATGTCCAGACGCTTGGAGTCGTAGAACGCCGCCCATCCATTGTCGCGCCCGGAGATCCGGTCGGTCAGGAGCATCGCTGCGAGCGTTCCGTTCGTCATCCCCCACTTGCGGAAACCGGTCGCAGTGAAGAGGTGGTCCGAGTGACGCGTGTAGCGGCCGATGTACGGGACCTCGTCCACCGACACCGTGTCTTGCGTCGACCAGCGGTACTCGATGGTGTCCAGACCGAACCGCTCGCGGGCGGTCGCCTCGAGTCGCTCGTAACAGGCCTCCGTGTCCGGTTCCTGCCCCACCTTGTGTCCCTCGCCGCCGATCATCAACAAGGTTCGCTCACCATCACGGAGCAGTCGGATCGATCTGGTCGGACTGTCGACGCTGATGTGCATCCCCTCGGGCGCCGCAACCTCTGCGGTCACCTCGCCGGCGACGGCGTAGGACCGCCACGGGTGGACCTTGGTGAAGAAGAGCCCTCGGTCGAGAAACGGCATGTTGGTGGCGATGATGACGTCGGCGGCGGTGATCGATCCGTACTCGGTCACCACACGGCAGGGTTCGCCCTCTTCTACGTCTAGAGCCATCGTGTTCTCGTAGATGAAGCCACCCGCTGCGGAGAAGCGTTCCGCTAGAGCGAGCAGGTACTTGCGGGGGTGGAACTGCGCCTGGTTGGTGAAGCGCACCGCACCGGCTATCGGGAACGGCAACGGGCCCTCGGTGACGAACTCCGACGGCAGGCCGAGCCTGGCCGCCAGCTCGGCCTCCTCCCGGACCGAGTCGACCTCCGACGCGCTCTCCGTGAAGACGAAGTTGTCCTGACGCTCGAAGTCGCAGTCGATAGAGAGTGTTTCGACGAGCTCCGCGATCTTGGCCAAGGCAGCTTCGTTGGACTCTCCGTACATCCTGGCCCCCTGCTCGCCGAACTTCTTGACCAGATCTGTGTAGATAAGACTCTGGCCCGAGGTGATCTTGGCGGTCGTGTAACCGGTGACACCTCGCACGATCCGGTCGGCTTCGACGAGAGCGACGGAGCGCCCCTCCTGCTTCAGCAGGTAGGCAGCGGTGAGGCCGCAGATACCCCCGCCGACGATCGCCACATCAACCGTGACGTCGGCGCTCAGGGTCGGGTATCTGGTCTCGGGGGTGGTTCCGATCCAGAACGAGGGGTTGTTCTCTGAGAGGTGCCTCATCCAGGGTTCTTCGACGCCGCTCCTACGAGCTTGCCGAGAACCGAGCCCTCGTCTAGATCCAATTTCTTCGTGAGGCGAACAACCGTGCCCGACTCGGGCGCCGACGTGAACTCGATGTTGTCGACCATCGCCCGCATCAGGAAGATCCCGCGGCCGCCCTCGGCGGCATGGTCGACGTGCTCGTGGCCCTTCGAGTCGTGGTCGAACCCGTGGCCCGTATCGATGACCTTGATCTGGCACAAGGTCTCGTCGACCTCGACCTGGACCTCGTAGGACTCTTGGGTGCCCTCGACGTGCTTCAGGACGTTCGTGCAGGCCTCCGAGAGGGCTACCTCGATCTCGGCCACGCAATCACGGGCTATCCCGAGCCCCAGCAGGGCGTCCCGGGAGATGTGACGAACGACCGGCACGCTGGCCTCGTCACGCGGCAGATTGAGCGAGAACACGATATTCACGGAAGAAGGTTTCCCCTGTTCGAGCGGTCCAAACCAAGGCAAGCCTATCTAAGTGTGGCACCCTCAGATCTATTGAGGCCTCGGGCGCAGAAGGGCTAGGCCAGGATCCGCCGGAACGCTGCGAGAGCGGTGTCGATGTCGACCTCGGAGACGTCTCGGTGGGTCACCAGCCTCATCTTCGACCCGGGCATCCCCAGGGTTATGACCCCCTCATGCCGCAGTTGGCCACTGAGCTCCGCGGCCTGGATGGAGAAGGGCTCGAGGTTCAGATAGACCATGTTGGTCTCGACGCCGTCGAGGTCGACCGCGTCCTCGTGCAGTTCCCTCAGGCCCTCCGCCAAACGACGGGCGTTGGCATGGTCCTCCGCCAGGCGGTCCACTGCCGACTCGAGGGCAACACGGGCCGCGGCCGCGATCACCCCCACCTGGCGCATCCCGCCTCCAAGACGCTTGCGCAGGACCCGGGCCTCGTCGATCACCGCTTGGGTGGAGCAGGCCATCGATCCGATCGGAGCTCCCAGACCCTTCGAGAAGCAGAACGTGACCGTGTCGGCGCAGGCAGCCCACTCGGCAACCGGTACACCCGTGGCGGCCTGAGCATTGAAGATCCTGGCCCCGTCGAGGTGGACCGTGGCTCCCGCGTCGTGGGCGACCTTCGACACCGCTCGAGCCTCATCGATCGGGAAGATGCGCCCACCGGCTGCGTTGTGCGTGTTCTCCATGGCCACGACCGCGCTCCGGGGGTTGTGCATGTTGCCGGGCCGCAGCACCTGAGCGACCTGATCGGCCGAGATCACGCCCCTGTCACCGGGCAAGGGCCGCATCATCAGACCGAGGTGAGCCGCCACGGAACCGCCCTCGTAGTGGAGGAAGTGGGCGCCTGCGTCGCAGACGACCTCGTCGCCGGGCTTCGCGAGTGCGCCGAGGCAGACCTGGTTGCCCATCGACCCGGTCGGTACGAACAGACCGGCCTCCTTGCCGAAGATCTCCGCCGCCCGCTCCTGCAGGGCGTTGACGGTGGGATCGTCGCCGAAGACGTCGTCGCCCACCTCGGCCTCGGCCATCGCACGGCGCATCTCCGGCGTTGGCCGCGTCACCGTGTCGGAACGAAGGTCGATCGGTCGCTGAGGCATGACCCACAGGATAAGGCGTCACCAAGCGATGCCATTTTTCCCCGAAGCATCTAGACGCGGAAGGTCATCGTGACAAACATGGTGGGTGCGAAACTCATCACAGGGGGTCACGGCATGAGAAGAAGACAGGCTCGACTTCTAGGCTCTCTGATGATTGCTTTGCTGACCAGCGCGTTCTTACAACCCGCGCTCGCAGCCCCCTCCTGGTCCACGAGCAGAACGAGCTACAGAGACCGGCTCGCCTCACCGGCCGCCGCCCTCTACCGGATGCCCAAGGTCAAAACGGACCCGATGGTCGAACCGATCACCGAGAACTTCGAGGTCGTGAGCCATCTCCCCTTCAGGGGGCCAACCCCCGACGCGGACGTCTTCCTCTACAAGCATGGCGGCAAGATCGGCAAGCACGCCTACGTGGGCTCCTGGGGCTACCCGTGCACGGGGCGAGGGGTCAAGATCGTTCGAACGAAGTGGCCGCGCTACCCCAAGGTCGTGGGGAGAGCCGGATCGTTCCCTGGGACGAGCGCGGAGGACATGGTGGTCTTCCGCAGCGGCGCGCGCGACATCCTGGCGGTGGGTATCCAGCCGTGTGATCAAGGAGGGGTCGGAGGCCTCGCGCTCTACAACGTGACCACACCGTCCGAGCCTCGCCTGTTGAGCTTCAAGAGGGTGCCGCCCTACGGCGTTCACGAGTTCGACGTGGCCGTCCGAGCCGACGGTCGGGTTCTCGCCCTGCTGGCCGCCAACTTCGCAGAGATCGACACTTCTCTCGGCGGTCCACCCACCGGGGGCGACTTCCGGATCATGGACATTACGAGGCCGAGGGAGCAGACGCTCGTCTCCGATTGGGGCGTCCTGGGCGATGGACCGCTGGCCGGATTCCGGCCGGGTCAGATCATCGATGCCGGCTTCGAGGGACTCGGCTACTTCGCCGCCCAGTTCGTTCACAGCGTGAGATCCGCCGACGACGGCATGACGGCATACGTCTCCTACTGGGATTCAGGGATCCTGAAGTTCGACATCAGTGACCCCGCAGCCCCGGCGCTCCTGGGACGAACCTCCTTCCCCGCGTCTGCCGACGGCGACGCCCATTCGCTCGCGGTACTCGACCGGGACGGTGAGCGCTACCTCTATCAGAACGACGAGGATTTCAACCCCTGGTCGATCCTCACGATCACCAGCACGGCAACGGCCAACGACGCGTATCAAGGGGTCGACCTGTTCTGGCTGCCCGCCCCCTTCACAGATCGGGAGCCGGTATCGGGTGACCTGTTCGATGCCGGCGACGGCTGCACGCAACGAGACTTCGAGGGAGCCGGCGGAAAGATCGTCCTTCTGGATCTCATAGAGCCCGGGCCCGGCGGTGAGGAGCCGCCGTGCGATCCGGTCGTTCAGATCGAGTTGGCCTCGGCAGCCGGCGCCACTGCACTGCTCATCAACTGGGTGTCTGCGTTCGACCCATTCGCTCTTCCACCGCTCGAAGCTGAGGTGGTCGCGCGATTCGAAGCGGCCGCGCCGACACTTCCCGTGGGTGTCATCTCGGACAACGATGGCTTCGCCGACGCGGTTCGAGCCAGGCCCAGCAACTCGCAGACCACGGTCACCATCACTCCCGAACCGCGTAGCTGGGGTTACCTGAGGATCTTCCAGGAGAGCACGGCTTCAGACATCAACGACGACGGGGTCCCCGAATACGAGCAGGTCGGCGAGTTCAACGACCTGCCCCACGTCACCGGCGAGAGCGCGACGACGCCCGGGGAGTGGTCGATCCACAACACCGAGATCCTGGGCGACCGCGCCTATTCCTCCTGGTACAGCCACGGGATCGTGGCGCTCGACCTGACGGACCCGACCGCTCCGGTGAAGGTCGGTCAGTTCCGGCGGCCGAGCTTCAGGAAGGAGATCGCTTTCGGGCCCGATGGATTCCCCTCGACGTGGGGGATCGTGGTCGACCCGGACAAGGATCTGATCTACGTGAGCGACATGCGTTCCGGGCTCTGGATCGTTCGTCCGACGGGGGCCGCGGCCCCCACTGTCCCCTAAGACCTAGAACTCAACCGAAGAAGACCTCGGCGCTGGCGTAGAGATCGGGATCCAGGGTCTTGAGCTCGCCGACGCCGGCGCTGATCGGGACCCGCACGATGCTCGTGCCTTGCAGCGCGACCATCTTTCCGTAGTCCCCCTCGTGCGCCGCGTCGATCGCGTCGATGCCGAAACGCGTCGCCAGTACGCGATCGAACGCGGTGGGGGTACCGCCGCGTTGGATGTGGCCGAGGATCGTCACTCGGGTTTCGAAGCCCGTCCGTTGTTCGATCTCCCGCTCCAGCAGAACCCCTATCCCACCTAGACGGACGTGACCGAAGGCATCGACGGCCTCTTCTTGGAGGCTCTCGGTCCCCTCGACGGGAGTAGCTCCTTCCGCAACCACCACTATCGAGAAGAACCGCCCCTTCTGGTGCCGGTGCCGGATGTGCTCGCAGACCTCTTCGATGTCGAACGGTCGCTCCGGAACGAGGATGACGTCTGCCCCACCCGCGATCCCAGCGTATGTCGCGATCCACCCGGCGTGGCGGCCCATCACCTCGAGAACGATCACCCGGTTGTGCGACTCGGCCGTCGTGTGAAGCCTGTCCAGCGCGTCCGTGCAGATCTGCACCGCGGTGTTGAAGCCGAAGGTGAAATCGGTCGCGCTCAGATCGTTGTCGATCGTCTTAGGCACCCCGACGACGTTCACGCCTTCGGCAGCCAGCTTGTCCGCGACACCGAGGGTGTCCTCACCTCCGACCGCGATCAGAGCTTCGATCTTCTCGGCCTCGAGGTTCTCCTTCACCCGCTCGACCCCGCGCTCCTCCTTGAACGGGTTCGTGCGGGAGGAGCCCAGGATCGTTCCGCCGCGGTGGAGGATCCCCGAGGTGTTGTCGGGAGTGAGGTGGACCACGCTGTTCGTGAGCGGGCCCCGCCAGCCGTCCCGATAGCCGACGATGGCGTGCCCGTACTCGTTGACCCCCTTGCGGACCACCGCCCGGATCACGGCGTTGAGGCCCGGACAGTCCCCGCCGCCCGTCAGGATGCCGATGCGAGCCACTCGCTCCCCTTTCGAAGACGATCTCGTTCCGAGGCGGTATTCATACCCGAGGCCGTGTCCTGGCCCAGAACCCTCAATTCGGCCATGATGGACGCCGACATGAACATGGTGGGAATCGGGCGTAAACGGACTCTGCGCGCAGTGCTTGCAGCAGCTTGCCTTGCTGCAGCACTGTTGACCGCGCCGGGACCCGCGGTCGCCACCGACCTCGAACAGCTCCGGCAACGAGCGCAGTTCATCGCCGACCAGGTCTCGGCCCGCGAGCACGACCTCGAGCGCTTGAACGCCAAACACTCGTCTCTCAGCGCGCAGATCGCCGACGCCAGCAGCCAGATCGGGCTGATGGAACTGGAGCTCCACCGGGCCGAACAGGACCGGGCCGCCGCCATGCAGGACTACATCGACCGGGCCGTCGAGGCCTATATGGACGGCTCCACCACCCACCTCGCTCTTCTGCTGTCCTCGAAGGATCTCAACCAGTTGTTCACGATCGCCGAGGCAACGGTTGCTTCGGCCGCCGAGGATGCGGACGCCCTCGATGAGGCGCTGCAGGCGCAGGTAGCTGCGGAGCGTCGCCAGGCCCAGATCGACGTACGCAAGCAGAAGCTGCTGGCGGCCGAAGCCAAGGTCGAAGCGATCAAGACCTCGATCTCGAACGCGCTCGCCGCTAGACGTCAGCTGCTCGCCCGTCTGACGGCAGAGGTACAAGAGCTCGAACGTCAGGCGAGAGAGGCAGCCGCTCTCGCGGCGCAGCCCGACGCGGCCTTCCTGGCGCTATTGGGTGGCACCGGTCCCACGCTGGGCATCCCCGACGGCTACGTCGGCACGGGCATCACGTTCGAGGGCATCTCTTCCTGGTACGGCCCTGGTTTCGAGGGCAACCGCACCGCGAGCGGAGACATCTTCGATTCGAGCTTGTACACCGCGGCGAGCAAGGAGCTTCCGTTGGGCACCTGGCTCTTCGTGCAACACGAGGGCCGCGGCGTGGTCGTGCTCGTCAACGACCGCGGCCCCTACGTCGACGACAGGATCTTGGATCTGAGCAAGGCTGCAGCCCAGGCGATCGGTATCACGGGCCTCGGCTGGGTGAAAGCGGAGATCCTGATCAAGAAGTAGCTAGGGCTTCGGCTCTGGCTCCGCGTCGCGCCCGAACGGCAACCTCTTCCTGATCCGACCGAGCCACTCCTCGTCCTCGCCCGCGTCCAGGAAGTCCTCGCCCGCATGCTCTGGGACGAAGGACCAGAACTCTCCCTCTTGTGGGGAGGGATCCTCCGAAGCGCCGTCCAGTTGGATGACGTTGTCCGTCTTCCCGAGATCGGCCGCGATCTCGTCGTACTGATCCTGCGTGCGCGCGAGGCGCATCGAGTACTTCGCCGCACGCGTCGCGTCCTTCTGCGCAGCCCAGGAGGACGCCTGCGCCGCCTTCGCCGCTCCCTCCGCTTGCTTGGCGGCCTCAGCGGCGGACCGTATGGCCTCTTCGTGTCGGCTTCGCGCTTCTTGTTGCTCCTTGTCGAAGAGCGCGGTGAGTTCGTTCACCCTGGCGAGCATCTCGGCTGAGGACTCCGTTGCGGTTCGCGCCGCCGCCGTGGCTTCAGCCATCTCGCGGCGGGCTCTCTCCTGCTCGGCGAAGTGAGCATCTGCCTGTTCGATGGCTCGGGCAAACGCCTGCTGCGCCGTGTCGGCCGCGTGCTGGCTCGCTTGCGCGGCTTCTTGGGCGGAGCGAGCGGCGAGCTCTTGGGCGGCCCGCGCCACCGCCTCCTCGCTCGCACGTTGGGCGGCCTCGGCCGCAGCCGCCGCCGCTTGCTCCGTGCGCGTGAGAGACACCTCTTGCTCGCGCCGGGCGGCCTGCGCCTCTGCAGCGTGAGCGATAGAGCTGGCGGCCGAGCGTTCCGCGGCGGCGACGGAGCGAGCCATCTCCTCACGAGCCTCCTTCACCACCGCCTGCAGGGCCCTGGAGGCGGTGGTGCGCTGCTCGTCGGCCGCGGCGGATAGCGACTCCAGCGCCCTGCTGAGGGCCTGGTCCACCGAGCCACGGGCGGTCGCGGCTTGCTCTTTGACGACCGCGAGCTCCCGCTCGACCGCGGCACGAGCCTCGCGCTCCGCCGTGGCGGTGGCAACAGCACGAGCTTCGCTCGCCGCCTCCTGCGCAGAAGAGATCGCTGAGCGCGTCGCTTCGGCGACGCTGCCCTGCGTGTCACTCATGGTCCGAAGTGCGGCGTCGACCATGGTTTGCACTTCGTCCCGCGCGGCAGCTGCAGCAGCTTCGCTCTCTTGCGCCCGGCGCACGGCCTCTTGGTTCGCAGCTATCGACTCGGCCGCGGCCGCCACGGTCTCCCGCGTGCGCGCGGCGGCGAGATCCGAGCCTTCGCGGAGCGCAGCCTCGGTCGCTTCTTGGATCTCTCTCATCGATGCGATCGCAAGTTGGGCGGCGCGATCGGCTTCCTTAGATGCGGCGAGCGCGGCCTCTTCCCGTGCGACCCGGGACGCTTCCTGGAACGAGCTCCGCGCGCCCTCCGCCGCAGCTTCGGCTCCAGCCTGAACCAGCTTCATGGCCTGGATCGCGTCCTCGGAGCATGCAGACGTGGCCTGCATGGCCTCTTCGACGGCACGTCCGGTTTCCTCGCGTGCGACACGAGCCGCCGCTTCCCTGGCGCTCTGAACCGCCCGGCGCGCAGCGTCGATCACTTCGTCGACCGCCTGTTCGACCGCGGTCCGGCTCGCCTGCGAAGAAGTTGTGGTCTCTTGAGACAGCGCGGCCGCTGTGTCGCGGAACCGCTGCAGGGTCTGAGCGGCTTCCTCACGGACCTCGGCCCCCGCGGCATTCACCGAGCGGATCGTCTCGTGCATCGCGACCTCCGTCGCGTCCCGCGCTTCTTTGATGCTGCGCTGAGCGTCGAGTGCGATCTTCTCGGTAGCTTCACGAGCTTGCGCGGCCAGGTGGGAGGACTCTTGTTGGGCCGCCGCGGCCGCAGCAGCGCGGGCTCGTTCGATCCCCTCCTCCGAAGCTCGCAGGGCATCGGCTGCCGAACGCGCCGCTGCCACCCGGGTCTGCTCTAGGGCCTCGATCGCCTCCCGTAAAGCAGCGTGTGTCGTCTGACGCGCTTCTTCGACGGCGCGACCTGCTTCCTCCCGAGCCGCGGCCGCTGCCTCTTCGCGCGAGCTCTGAACCGCTTCTGCGAGCGAGGCCAGTGCAGCCTGGACGACCTGATCGATCGCGCCCCGGGCCTCGGCCGTTACGAGTAGCGTCTCTTGCCTTGCCGCTTCGGCGTCGAGCGCCGCGCGCGTGGCCCGTTCCAGAGCGGCCTCTCGCGCGACGCGGCCCAACTGCTCTTCGGCTCGTTGCGCGTTCAGCTGCTCCGCGGAGCGAGCGGCCGCTTGCTGGGCGAGCTCGACCGCAGCGCTGGCCGTGCGTGCGGCCTCCTGCTGTGCGGCGGTCGTCGCCGCCTGCCGTTCGATCTGTGCGGCGGCCGCCTCGGCGGCCCGAACCGCCTCTGCCGCGTGGGCTTGGGCAGCACGAGCCTCGGCCAGGGCAGCCTTCTGCGCGGCGCGGGCCGCGGCTTCCTGCGCCTGCAGGTCGGCCGCGATCTGAACCAGGTCCTCCTTGAACTCGGCGATGTCGGTCTCGGCCTTGGCCGCTCGGTTCCAGGCTCCGGCCAGTTCGGCGACCCAGCCCGGCATCTCGTCCGGGGTCGCCAACGAGCGGGTGTAGGAGGGGCCCGCTGGCGGTTCCGGGCGGAACTCCTGGTGCGACTTCCGGATCAACTCCGGCGGATGCCCGTTGGCGCCATTGCCCTCACCCATGACGATCCCCTCCCGCGCAGAAGCCAGCTCGTGCAAGAAGGGTTCCAGGCTTTTCCTGTTTCTCCTGCTCGTACCGCTTCGCGTGGTTAGAGGAGTTTGGTGAGGCGGATGGTGCGGCCCGAAGTGGTCTCGGAGACCTCGACCCGATCCATGAGCCCGGTCACGAGCGCCATCGAGAGGTCCTCGAGGGTCTCGGATGGCATTTCCAAAGCAGATCTCGGGCGAGAGGGATGGCAGGCCATGCACGAGCTCTTCGTCGTGCATCCCTCGATCGAGAAGCAAGCCTCGGACGAGGTGATGTCCCAGTGGACGGAGGGAGCGGGGTCGGCGGCCCGGCCGGCCGAGCGGGTCCACATCTCCGTGACGGCCACGAGACAGTCGAAGGTGACCGGATCGGCGACGCCGGCGGCCGCAAGATCCTGCCGGAGGGTCCTCCTCAGGTCCGACAAGCTAGCTTTATCGGCCACCGTTCTGGTCTGCACGTGGCCATTCTTATCCCTTGGGAGGGAGCGCGATGCCGGAGCTCGTGGTCTCGATCGATGCCGGTACCACCGGCATCAAGGTGCTGGTGCTGGATGGGTCGGCCGAAGAGAGGGGCCGGGCCTACTCGGAGTTCTCTCAGGGGTTCCCCCGGCCCGGCTGGGTGGAACACGACGCCTCGGAGATCTGGGATGTGACGCGCTCCGTGCTCGCGGCCGCTCTGTCTGCGGCGTCCGCCTCGGCGTCGGACGTCGCGGCGATCGGGATCACGAACCAACGCGAGACGACGGTGATCTGGGACCGCTCCTCCGGAGAACCGGTTGCACCCGCGATCGTGTGGCAGTGCAGGCGTTCGACCGCGATCTGCGAACGGTTGCGGAGCGAGGGCCTGGAAGACGAGCTGCGCGCCCGCACCGGTCTTGTCTTGGACCCCTACTTCTCCTCCACGAAGATCATCTGGTACCTCGAGAACATCGAGGGTTTGCGCAAGAAGGCCGAAGCCGGGGAGCTCGCGTTCGGCACGATCGACACCTGGCTCATCTGGAACCTGACCGGCGGAGAGGCGCACGTGACCGAGCCTTCGAACGCGTCTCGCACGATGTTGTTCTCGCTCGAGGAGCAGGCCTGGGACGACTGGATCCTCGAGCAGCTCTCGATCCCGCCCTCATTGCTACCCACCGTGGCGCCGACCAGCGGCCGGTTCGGCGAGACGGCGGCGGGGGTCCTGGACGCCTCCGTGCCTATCTCGGGGGTCGCCGGAGATCAGCAGGCCGCTCTGTTCGGACAGGCTTGCTTCGAAAGCGGCATGGCGAAGAACACCTACGGAACGGGCTCCTTCGTCCTGATGAACACCGGGGGCCGGCTCCCCCGCTCGGAGCACGGGTTGCTCTCTACGACGGCTTGGAGCCTCGGCGAGGACACGACCTACGCGCTCGAAGGAGCGATCTTCGTCACGGGGGCCGCGATCCAGTGGTTGCGCGACGGTCTCGGCGCGATCGAGCGAGCGGACGAGACGGGGCCGCTGGCCTCCTCCGTCGAGGACGGGGGCGGCACCTACCTCGTGCCGGCGTTCGCCGGGCTCGGAGCGCCCTACTGGGATCCCTACGCGCGGGGGGCCTGGATCGGGATCACCGGGGGCACGACCAAGGCCCATCTCGCCCGCGCCGTGGTCGAGGCGATGGCGTATCAGACACGCGACGTGGTCGAGGCGATGGCAGCGGACGCCGGGGTCGGCCTGACCGAGCTGCGCGTGGACGGCGGCGCCAGCGTCATGGACGTGCTCTGCCAGTTCCAAGCCGACCAGCTCGGCGTCGTCGTGCGCCGACCGGCGAACCTCGAGACGACCGCGCTGGGGGCCGCCTACCTCGCCGGCCTCGCCGAGGGCGTGTGGGCGTCGCCGTCCGAGATCGGCAGCGGATGGAGGGTCGACGCCGAGTTCGAACCGTCGAGGTCGGCCGACGAGGCCGGCTCGGCCTACGAGGGATGGAAGCGAGCGGTCGAACGAGCGCGAGCCTGGGCCGAGCCCTAACCGTTCTGACGGCGGAAAAGCACGCGTGGACGTGCTCCAGTTAACCCAGAACGGGGGGGGTTAGCCGGCGAGGATCTCTTCGCTCAGGACGATGTCGTCTTCGACCGGCCGGCTGGATTCGGGCATCGGGACGGTGGCCTTGCGGGAGGCGTACTCGTCCACGTACTCCTGGCCGGACAGCATCATGATCTCGTACATGAGCTCGTCGGTGATCGAGCGAAGGACGAAGCGGTCCCGCTCCTCGGCCGAGTAGCGCTGGGCCAGCTCCAGGGGCTTGCCGAACCGGACGATGACCTTGGGACGCCCGAACAGCTTGGGGAGCTTCGCGTCGGGCGGCATCACGTCGAGGGTCCCGATGAGCCCGCAGGGGATGATCGGAACCTGAGCGGCCAGAGCGAGGCGTGCCACGCCGGTTCTCCCCCGATGCAGCTTGTCATTCGGGGACCTGGTGCCCTCCGGGTAGATCCCCAGCAGCTTGCCTTCCTTCAGGACCTCGAGGGCGGTGTTCAGAGCGACCTCGGACTTCTTGCCCCCCTCGCGCTCGATCGGGATCTGACCGGCCATGCGGAAGAACCAGGCCGTCTTCCAGCTCTTGAAGTAGTCGGCCTTGGCCAGGTAGGTGACCTTGCGGCGCTTCACCACCAGCGGGATGAAGAAGGAGTCGAGGAAAGAGAGGTGGTTGGCGGCGATGATCGCCGGACCCTTCTTGGGCACGTTGTTCAGCCCCTCCACCTTGATGCCATAAAGCGCCCGAAGCAGTGGCTTCAGAACGGCCTTGAAAACCCAGTACATCAATTGTCGATCGAACCTCTCTTCGCGCTCGTGAGCGCCCTGCCCCCGATGTGACAGGTCATCATGATGTAGCAGAATCGTCAACCGCGACTACAGCAAGCACTCGAACGACCCGACCGCCAGAGGAGGCCCCGATGAAGCAGATCGAGATCCGCGAGGGGGCCGAGGAATTCACCCTCGGGAGTGGCCCCACCGGCGTGCTGCTGATCCACGGGTTCACCGGCTCGCCTCGCTCGATGCGAGGCCTGGGCGAGTTCCTGGCAGAACGCGGCCTCTCGGTCAGGGGACCTCGGCTTCCGGGCCACGCCACCTCGTGGCAGGACTGCAACACCAAGACCGCCCGGGACTGGACCGACGCCGTGGACGAGGAGTTCGAGCGGTTCTCGGCCGCCCACCAGGAGGTCTTCTTGGTCGGACTCTCCTTCGGCGCCACCCTGGCCTTGAACCTGGCGGTCCGCCAGCCCGATCGGGTCTCCGGCGTCGTGAGCCTGGCGGGCTTCGTGCTGAGCAAGGATCCTCTGCGCTTCGCGGCCCCCGTGATGGGCCTCGTGCTCAAGTCCTTCCCGGGACTCGGCAACGACATCGCCGAACCGGGCCAGGACGAGCTCTGCTACGACAGGATCCCGGTCCGGGCCGTGCCGCACGTGCTGAAGCTCATGAAACAGACGAGGGGTCTGCTGCCGAGCCTCAGGGTCCCCCTGCTGGCGATGCACAGCCGCAACGACCACACCGTGCCTCCGGACAGCTCGCAGGCGATCTACGACGAGGCGGGCTCGAGCGACAAGGACCTGATCTGGTTCGAGCGCTCGTATCACGTGATCACGATGGACTACGACCGCGACGAGATCTTCGAGCGCACCTACAACTTCATCAAGCAGAGAGCGAAACATGCCGTCTGAGATCATCAGCCTCGAGGGCCACATCATGGACACGGGGACCCTGTCGCGGGTGCTGGACGAGGTGAACGCGGCGGGGGCGGTCTTCGAGATGCTCGATCTGCAGGTGGGCACCCAGAACGACGACATGTCGCTGGCGCGACTCAAGATCTCGGCCGACTCGGAGGAAGATCTCGACGCACTGATCGAGCGCCTCAGCCAGCATGGAGCCAACACCGAGACGATCGTGGATGCCCAGCTGGCCGAAGCCGACGTCGACGGCGCGTTCCCTCCCGGCTTCTACTCCACCACGAACCTCGAGACCGAAGTGCGCGTGGAGGGCCGCTGGATCCCGGTGCAGCGTCCCGAGATGGACTGCGGGATCGTGGTCTCCGATGGGACGGCTCGAACTATCCCCATGGCGGACGTGACGAAGGGGATGAAGATCGTCATGGGGGGCCACGGCGTCCGGGTTACTCCGCCCGCTCCCCCCAGCGCGGGCAGCTCGTTCTCGTTCATGTCTTCGGACGTATCGAGCGAGAAGCCCAAGGCGCTGCTGGTAGAGCAGGTCGCCAAGCAGATGCGAGCGATCAAGGAGTCGGGCGAGCGGATCCTCTGGGTGGCCGGGCCTGCCGTGATCCACACCGGGTCGGCGCCGGACCTGTGCGCGCTGATCCGGGCCGGCTACGTGGATGCCTTATTCGCGGGCAACGGCGTCGCAGCCCACGACATCGAGTCGAACATGTTCGGCACGTCGTTGGGCGTGTATCTAGCCCAAGGCGTTCCCGCGGAGCACGGCCACGAGCATCACATCAGGGCGATCAACGAGATCCGGCGTCATGGCTCCTTCGAAGCGGCGATCGATGCCGGTGTGTTCAAGGGGGGCATCGTCTACGAGCTCGTGAAGCGAGGCGCCGACTACATCTTCGGTGGAAGCGTGCGCGACGACGGTCCCTTGCCGGAAGTGATCACCGACATGCGCGACGTGCAGCGCAAGCTGCGAGATGTGATCTGGGGCAGCGAGGGCCAGGGGCCGATCGGGTTCTGCATCGTCGTCGGAACGATGCTGCACGGCATCGCCACCGGCAACTGCCTGCCTGCCCACGTTCCTCTCGTGTGCGTCGACATCAACCAGGCGACGGTCACCAAGCTGATGGATCGGGGGTCGTTCCAGTCGGTCGGGATCATCACCGACGTAGGCCTGTTCATCCGGGAGCTCGCCGAGCACCTCGCTCCTGAAGAGCTCCAGGTTCCGAGCGAGGAAGCAGCCGTGCGAGAGGCCGGCTCTCGCTCCACCCAGTAACTCCGCTTCAGCGGAGGTCGACGACCGTCGGAAGCTCCATGAACGCGTTCACCACCAACGGGTCGAAGTGCCGCCCGGACTCCGCGGCCAGCTCCGCGACGGCGCGGTCTTCATCCCACGCCTCCTTGTAGGGACGTCGGTGCGTCAAGGCATCGAACACGTCTGCGACGGCCACTATCCGGCTCGACAGCGGGATGTTCTCGCCCTGGATACCGGCATAACCTCGTCCATCCCACCGCTCGTGATGTGTCAGGGCGATGCGCTGAGCGAGCTTCAGCGTGCGCGACATGCTTCCGGCGAGCAGGCTCGAGCCGATCGCCGTGTGCTTCTTCATCACCTGGAACTCGTCGACCGAGAGACGGCCGGGCTTCTGCAGTATCCGATCCGGGATGCCGATCTTGCCGACGTCATGCAATGGAGCGGCCTGCCTGAGGAGCTGCACCTCCTCCTTGGGAAGCCCTAGAACCTCTCCGATCTGAGCGCATAGCCGCCCGACCCGGCCCGTGTGTTTCCCGGTCTCGTCGTCGCGGAACTCGGCCGCTCGAGCCAGCCGTTCCATCATCTCGATCTTCGCCTGCTCCAGTTCGCGCGTACGTTCCTCGATACGAGACTCGAGCGACTGGTTCTGCTTGAGCACGGTCTGATACAGCTGCCTCGTTTCCAGCCGATTTTTGATCCTGAGCAGGAGCTCGTTGTTGGTGAATGGTTTCGTGACGAAGTCGCGCGCACCGGCTAGGAGAGCGGCTTCACGCGATCCCTGGGTCGTGTCGCCGGTTATCACCAACACCGGCAGATAGTCGCCGGCGCTCAGAGCTCGCAGCCCTTTCAGGATCGAGATCCCATCGACGCGATGCATGTGGAGGTCCAGCAGCACCACATCGGGTTGGAAAGAGGCATAGAGGTCGAAGGTCTGGGTCTCGTCCGAGCAGCACAGCACGTTGTCGTAGCCCGCATCCTCGAGGATCGCCTCGAGCACCACCAGGTTGCTCTCTTCGTCATCGACGACGAGGACCCGGGAGCGGCGAACCAGCTCGTTCATCCACTCGGGAGCGGTGGCGTCGACGGGGCTCGCCTCGGGCTCCACGGCCCTGTCCTGGAGAGGGTCTTCGGTCAGTGAGACGGGCCACGGGCTCGGAACCGGAGCCGGTCTCTCCCGGCGGTCCTCGCCCTCCGGTCTGAGCATGGGTATTCCCTTCTCTGTAAAGTTCTGTTAAGAAGTGTTAACGATTGACAAGTATCGAGGAGAGGAGACCAGAGATGCAAGCCCTTCCCAAGATCCTGCTGGTCGACGACGACGCCTCCATCCGGGCTCTGGTGAGGGCCGTGCTGGAGGAGAGCTACGAGGTATCCGAGGCCGCCAACGGCGTCCTGGCCCTCGTGCAGGCCTGGGATGTCAGGCCCGACGTGATCGT
>JBKHXK010000041.1:0-18294 GCA_046566065.1 Actinomycetota bacterium
CGATTCGAGATGTGCGAGGACTGCCGGGCCGAGTACGAAGACCCGGCCGATCGCCGCTTCCACGCTCAACCGATCGCATGCCCGCTCTGCGGGCCGAGTCTGAGACTTTCATCACGAGCAGGAGACGCGATCGACGAGACGGCTCGGGTGCTGGGCGCCGGGCGCATCGTCGCGATCAAGGGGTTGGGCGGTTACCACCTGGCCTGCGATGCAACCGATGAGTCCGCCGTCGCGGAGCTGCGGCGGAGGAAGGCACGCGAGGAGAAGCCGTTGGCGGTGATGGCGGCAGACCTCGACGCGGCACGTCTCCTGGGACATGTCTCCCCGGAGGAGGCGGCGCTGTTGTCTTCTCGCCGTCGCCCGATCGTGCTTTTGAGGAAGACCGAGGCCTCAGATCTGGCGCCCTCGATCGCACCGGGCAACCGCTACCTCGGGGTCATGCTGCCCTACACGCCTCTTCACCACCTGTTACTGACGGCGCTCGGGCGGCCTGTCGTGCTGACGTCGGGCAACATGAGCGACGAGCCGATCGCCTACGAGGACGGAGACGCGGCGGTCCGGCTGGCTTCGGTCGCCGATGCCTTTTTGACGCACGACCGTGCGATCCACATGCGTTGCGACGACTCGGTCGTGCGGGTATCGGGGGGCCGCGAGTACCCGATCAGGCGCTCCCGCGGCTATGCCCCGGAGCCGATATCGCTCTCACGCGCCTTCACCGAGCCGATCTTGGCTGCAGGGCCTGAGCTCAAGCACACCTTTTGCATCGGGGTGGGGGAGCGCGCCGTCGTGTCCCATCACATCGGTGATCTCGAGAGCTACGAAGCGATGTCGGCCTTCGTCGAAGCGGTCGAGCACTACGAGCAGGTCTTCAACGTGAAACCGCAGGTCGTCGCGCACGATCTTCATCCCGAATATCTGTCGACGAAGTGGGCCCGGTCGCTCGATGACGTGGCGCTCATCGGCGTGCAACACCACCACGCTCATGTCGCATCCTGTCTGGCCGATAACGATCGCTGGGAGCCGGTGATCGGGCTTGCGCTCGACGGCACCGGGCTGGGTGATGACGGCACGCTGTGGGGATGCGAGGTCTTGGTATGTGACGCGTCCTCTTACGAGCGAGTGGGTCATCTTCGCAACGTGCCTCTGCCCGGCGCGGCGCAGGCGATCAAGGAACCCTGGCGGATGGCGGCGATCTATCTGAACGAAGCGTTCGGCCCAGATGCGGCGCTCCTGGAACTGGAGTTCGTGGAGCGCACCGGCCGAGACTGGAAGCCCCTCCTTCAGATGGCCGCTACAGGTACCAACTCGCCACTCGCTTCGAGCGCAGGTCGCTTGTTCGATGCGGCGGCCGCACTCTGTGGTGTCCGCGACCGCGTCAGCTACGAGGGCCAGGCCGCAGCCGAGCTCGAGCAACTGGCGGATGAAACCGTGACGGACCTCTACCCCTGTCCGGTGGCCGACGGTGTGATCGACGGCGTCATGCTGATCGCAGCGCTGGCATCCGACCTGGCGCAGGGACGGCCCGCCCCCGCCGCCGCGGCCGCCTTCCACAACGGCTTCGTTCGTGCTCTGATCGAGCTGTGCGAGCAGACGCGGGCGGGGCGCGGGCTCCAGACGGTGGCGCTGTCTGGTGGCACCTTCCAGAACCTGTTGCTGCTCGAGGGCGTGCGGGCCGGGCTGCACGAGCGTGGATTCGAGGTTCTGACGCACCGGCGTGTGCCCACCAACGACGGCGGCATCTCGCTGGGCCAGGCGGTCGTGGCGAACGCCAGCCGAAGCCGGCGATGACTCTCTGGCCGTCCGGCCCCCATCTCCGGCCCAGGTGCGCGAAGATGAGTGTCTCGGACATATAGCGGGTTTGGGGGAAACGTGTGCCTCGGCATCCCGGGTGAGATCGTAGAGATCGTCGATCCGGTCAACGACATCGCCAAGATCGACGTGGGCGGGGTCAAGCGCAACGTCAACATCGGACTCCTGAAGGGGGACGACGCCGTAGGCGTCGGTGACTGGGTCCTGATCCACGTGGGCTTCGCCCTGTCGAAGATGGACGCCGAACAGGCCGCCTCGACGCTGGATTTCCTGGAGGGGCTGGGCGAGGAGTACGAGGACGAGCTCGAGCAGCTGAAGAACACGGACATCGCATGAGCGATGGCCCCCTGCCCGTCGTCGACCCCGGGCCCTACGGCGCGATCTGCGAGGTCGTCGACGGTTGCCTCACCTGCGGCGACGTGGCCGTTCCCGTGACCGTGGTGTCTGCGACCGAACCCGACGCCCTTTGCCGCGACGATCACGGCTCGGAAGGGACGGTGGGGGTCGAGCTGGTTTCTCCGGTCTTCGTCGGCGAACGCCTCTTGGTTCACGGCGGAGTGGCCATCGCACGCTTGGGGGATGAGAGCTGATGAGATATCTAGACGAGTTCCGCGACCCGCAGCTGGCGCGAAGCCTGTCCACCCAGATAGCGGCCCTTGCAGAGCCCGGCCGCCATTACAAGATCATGGAGGTCTGCGGCGGCCACACGCACACGATCTACAAGCACGGGATCGAAGACCACCTGCCGGAAACCGTAGAGCTCGTGCACGGCCCGGGTTGTCCGGTGTGCGTGATCCCCATGGGCCGCGTCGACGACGGGATGTCGATAGCAAGGCGGCCCGAGGTCATCTTCACGTGCTTCGGGGACATGATGCGGGTGCCCGGCGGCGCCGGTTCGCTGCTCGATGCGAAGGCCGAGGGCGCAGACGTCCGCTTCGTGTATTCGCCGCTGGACGCGCTGAAGATCGCTCGCACGAACCCCGACAAGGAGGTCGTCTTCTTCGCGATCGGGTTCGAGACGACCGCTCCCTCGACCGCACTGACGCTGATGCGCGCAAAGGCCGAGGGGATCAAGAACTTCTCGGCCATGTGCAATCACGTCACGATCGTTCCGCCTTTGAAGGCGCTGCTCGAATCACCCGACCTTCGCCTCGACGCATTCATCGGACCGGGTCACGTATCGACCGTGGTCGGTTGCCGTCCTTACGAGTTCATCCCAGCCGACTACGGCCAGCCGGTCGTCGTCGCCGGTTTCGAGCCGCTGGACCTGCTGCAGTCGATCTACATGATCATGAAGCAGCTCCACGAAGGCCGGGCCGAGGTGGAGAACCAGTACCGCCGGGCCGTCGTCTGGGATGGAAACGTGCGCGCTCTCGAGGTCCTGCAGGAGGTCTTCGAGCTGCGGCCCTACTTCGAGTGGAGAGGTCTCGGCTTCATCTCGCAGAGTGCACTCCGGATCTCCGATGCCTTCAGCGACTTCGATGCCGAGTTGCGCTTCGACGTTCCCGGCGTGCGTGTGGCGGACCCGAAGGCCTGTCAGTGCGGAGAGGTGCTGAAGGGCGTCATCAAGCCCTGGGAGTGCAAGGTGTTCGGCACGGCGTGTACGCCGGAGACGCCGATCGGTACCTGCATGGTCTCTTCCGAAGGGGCCTGCGCGGCCTACTACAACTTCGGCCGTTTCTCTCGCTCCAAAGAACGCACGGGGGCCTAGGCGCCCGTGGCGGACCTCGAGCAGGACGTCCTCGCCCGGATCGAACGTCAGCGCAAGCTGAAGCCGCGTTTCCGCGACGAACGCATCACGATGGCCCACGGGGCCGGGATGAAAGCCACGGAGACGCTCGTGTCCGGCTTGTTCGAGCCCAGCTTCGCCAACCCCGCCCTGTCGGAGTTGGCGGACGCAGCGAGCCTCACCGTGGAGGGCGTCGGACTCGCTTTCACGACGGATTCCTTCGTGGTCAAGCCCCTGGTGTTCCCAGGCAGCTCGATCGGTGAGCTCGCGGTTAACGGCACGATCAACGATCTCGCCGTCAGTGGCGCCCGGCCGATCGCCTTGTCGGCCGCTTTCATCATCGAAGAGGGCCTCGACGCTGACGTCCTGCGAGCCGAGGTGGCGGCGATGGCTGCCGCCTCGGAGCGAGTGGGCGTGCCGATCGCGACCGGAGACACCAAGGTGGTGGAGCGCGGGAAGGCCGACGGCATGTACGTGACGACCGCCGGTGTGGGCGTGATCGACCCGAGGGCGCGGCTCTCGGCGACCTCGATACGGCCGGGAGACCGCATCCTCTGTTCCGGAACGATCGGCGACCACGGAACGGCCGTGATGCTGGCACGCGGTGAGCTGGAGCTGGACGCCGACGTCGTCTCGGACAGCGCGCCGCTCTGGGAGCTCGCCGACGCCCTGTTGGCTGCGGTCGGTCCGTCCTTGCGAGTGATGCGCGATCCGACGCGAGGAGGGGTCGCCACCGTGTTGAACGAGTTGGCCCGGGATGCCGAGGTAGGCGTGGTGCTCGATGAGGATGCGGTGCCGCTGCAACCTGCGGTCAAGGGCGCCTGCGAGATACTGGGGATCGACCCCATGTACGTAGCTAACGAGGGCAAGCTGATGGCGGTCGTCGCGGCGGATGCAGCCGATGCCGCGCTCGCAGCGATGCGTTCGCAAGCGGTCGGTGCCCAAGCCGCGATCATCGGCGAGATCGCCGAAGAGCCGGAAGGGATGGTGTTGGTGCGGACCGGATTCGGCGGGACGAGGATCATGGACATGCTGATCGGCGATCCGCTCCCCAGGATCTGCTGAGTGGATCCGGCGGTCGGGTCGGACTTCGTCCGGGACCAGTACGCCCTGCGCCAGGAGATGGTGACGTCTTTCTTCTCAGCGGAGGCCGGCGCCATCGCGCACTTGTGTCACGCGATGGCGCGGCGGTTCGCCCGAGCCGGAAAGTTGATCGCTTTCGGAGCGGGCGCCGCGGCCACGGACGCACAACATCTCTCGGTCGAGTTCGTCCATCCCGTGATCGTCGGAAAGCGTGCCCTCCCTGCCCTAGGGCTCGTGAACGACGTTTCGAGTCTCGGTTCGGCCCTGCTGGATCCGACCGGCTTCTTCGCCCGCAGGCTCGAGCTGATCGGCCGCCCGGAGGACATCGCCATCGGCATCGTTCATGGGGTCGACGACCCCGGAGCCGAGGCGGTCGCGGCCGCTCTCAAGCAAGCGACGGCTATGGGGATGCTTACGGTGTGGCTCGGCAGCGACGAGGTCGACGGCGCCGGCGAGCACCAGTTCCGGGTTGGCTCGCCCGACCCCTTCATCGTCCAGGAGGTGCAAGAGACGCTGTATCACGTCGTGTGGGAGCTGGTCCATGTGTTCTTCGAGCACAAGGGATTGCTCGCCGACCGCGACCAGCGCACGGGTCACGACACTGGCCGCTCCAGCTTCCTCTACCCTTTCCTGGCCGAGGCGGAGAACGATCTGAACGAGGTGCTGACGCAGGTGCAGAGATCAGTCGTGAACAAGGCAGCGGACGTCTGCGCGCTGAGAGCCTCGTCGCTCGAGCCCGAAGCGCTGGTCGAGACGGCCCGGCTGATCGGAGACCGGTTGCGTTCCGGAGGCAAGATCATCGCTCTGGGCAATGGCGGATCGGCAACGGACGCGCAGGACCTGGTCGCCGACCTGATCGAGCCGCCTCGGGGGATGGAAGCCGTCCCCGCGTTGTCGCTGACCGATGACGATGCGGTTCTGACTGCGCTGGGCAACGACATCGGATACGACAACGTCTTCTCCCGGCAGGTCATCGCACACGGGCGCGAGGCAGACATTGTGATCGCGATCTCGACCAGCGGCGGGTCTCGCAACGTCCTGGCTGCGGTCGAGGAGGCCGAACGCAGGGGTCTGTTGACCGTCGCGCTCGCCGGATACGGCGGCGGGGCCCTCGCCGATCTGGCCGCCAGGACGCACCCGGTCGACGGTGACTACATCCCGCGCATCCAAGAGGCCCAGGCCACCCAGTACCACGTGCTCAGGCACCTGATCGGGATGTCATGAGCGCCGTCATCCGCGACTACCGAGCTCAGGATCTCGGACAGGTGCTTCAGCTGTGGGACCGTCTGCCCGCCGGAACCGCAGACGGCCTGAGCCTGGATCAGGCGGTCGACCTCATGGGGTCGGACCAAGGGGTGGCGGTCGTCGTCGACCAGGAGGGCAGGCTGGTCGGGGTTGGGCTCGGCGCGACGGCCGGCGTGCTCGGGACGATCTGTCGCGTGTCCGTGGAGGAGGGTTCCCTCGGGGCGGAGTGGGTGCCGAGATTGGTGGAGGACCTCGAGGTTCGCCTCGCCGCGCTCGGAGCGCGCAAGCTCGTGACGTTCGCCTCCGAAGACGGCGTCCTGCGGGATCACCTGGAGGAACGCGGGTACGCCTCGCCCCAAGGAGGCAGTTATCTCGAGCGAACCCTGCCCGAGACGAGCGCCACGCCTACGGCCTTGGCCGAGCTCGGGGGCCGCATGATCGAACCGGGTCTGTGGGACCAGCTGAAGGGGATGGACCAGCCCAAGGAGATCATCGAGAAGCGCGTGATCCTGCCGCTCGAGAAGCCCGACCTCGCGATCCGCCACGCCGTTGCGCCTCCGCGGGCGGTGGTCCTGTTCGGCCCCCCCGGGACCGGCAAGACGACGTTCGCCAAGGGCATCGCGTCGCGGCTCGGCTGGCCCTTCGTCGAGATCCACCCCGCGGAGCTGGCCGGCGAGGGGGCCGAGCGACAGGCGGTCCTGCTTTCCAAGGTGTTCAACGGCATCCTGGAGCTTCCCTCCGCCGTGGTCTTCGTGGACGAGGTCGAGGACATCGCGGCCTCCCGCGAGGAGGAGCGGAAGGTCAACCCCGGGGTCGCGAACGAGTTCCTGAAACAGATCCCGCGTTTCCGTGACGCTCCGCTTCATCTGCTCGCGTGCGCGACGAACTGGGTCAGCAAGCTGGACTCGGCGTTCCTTCGGCCGGGTCGCTTCGACTACGTGCTGCCGGTGGGGCCTCCCGACGAGGCCGCTCGGCGAGCTGTGTGGAGCCGGTACGTCGAAGAGATCACCGACGAAGAGGTCGACGTGGAGGAGCTCGTGGCCGAGAGCGATCTGTTCACCCCGGCCGACATCGAATTCGCAGCCCGGAAGGCAGCACAGAGGGCGTTCGAGCGAGAGCACTTCGAGGGCACGGGGGGCCGCGCCGATATCCGCGACTTCCTACACGCGATCAAGGTCACCCGTCCGACGCTGTCTGAAGAGATCGTCGAGGCGTTCCAGCGCGACACGCGCAAGTTCGCGCGTTACTGAGTCAGCGAGCTGCTGCTGCCCGTTCGGCCTTCTCCGCGATCGGCCCTAGCGCAGCCTCGATCTCGGACAGGGTCTTGTTGATGCGCAGGACCGAGGGCCCGATCGCTCCCGTCTGGGATTCCACGGCCCGCACCCCGAACGCGACCTTCCCAAGGGTCGTGGAGATGCTTCTCAGCTCGCGGGTGATAGCGATCACGTAGGTAGCGAGAACGAGTACGACGATGACGATCTCCAGCACGGTGAGCACCACGAGCCATGTCGTCATGTCGGACTCACTTTGTTCAGCAGCTCGTCGTGCTTGAGCGCTTCTGCCTTGATCGCCTCGAGCCCCTCGGCTGTCTCGTTCAACAGCCACGTCGTGGCGGTGTTGCGAGCAACCATCGTCGCGGTGCTCCAGAGAGTCTTGACGTTGCGATCGACCCGCCGAACCTCTCGCAAAAGGGTGTGCAGCAGGAACACCACAACGAGCGCAACGACGAGTCCGATGCCGAGTGTGATCCACCAGATGGTCTGCACTTCGGATGGAAGAGCGGCGAGATTCATCGGTCCTCCTCTCCTGTCGGGTGTTGTGGTGGGCTCTCTCCGGCAAGTCCCGACGCCGTTCCCCCTAGAGGTTGGCGGCTGCCGGTCTGGGTCGGGTAGCTGTCGGTACCTACGGGTGGAGCGGTCGCGCCGTTCGTGCCGCCACCGAGCGCCTCGCGCGCCTTGCCCGCGCCTTGCAGCAGATCGTTCGCGACGCTGTTGGTCGTTGCCACCTGCCACAGGACCTCGGTCCGATCGCGCGCAAGGGCAAGGGAGCGGGTCGCGTCCTCCGCGACATCGCCGATCCTGCGGGCGGTGAGGATGATGGCTACCACCACGACCACCACGATCAGGACGACCAGGACCCCGATGCCGTAACCGATCCACCAGCCGGTCATATCTGTCGAAGCAGAGACCACGGGACCCCCCCTTGGGCGCTAGGTGTGTGAAGCATACACAGGCTCCGGGAAGAAGGTCGGCGGGAAGCCCCACACGGCGGCGCCGAAAGGCAGTACCCTAGGTGCGCTCGTCACATACCAGGGGGAGGGGTCGGCGAATGGCTACGAAGGAAACCTCGAAGACACCGGCGCAACGGCTCCTCGACATCCTTGGTCCGGTCGACCGCTGGCACGACTTCGACGAGATCGGTCACATGGGTCTCCCCAGCCGCGCCGTGATGGAAGACATGCTCGCTCCCGCCGCGAAGGCCGGGCCGGCCAGTCGTCTCGGTCCGCTCGAAAAGATCCACGTGTTCTGGTTCGCGGGGATGAGCTGTGACGGCTGTTCCGTTTCGGTCACCGGCGCCCAAGCTCCTTCGGTCGAGAGCCTCATGTTGGGTGCACACCCCGGCCTTCCCAGGATGATCCTTCACCATCCCGTGCTGAACATCGAGGCCGGGCCCTGGTACGTGAAGGCACAGGAAGATGCGATCCGCGGGACGCTCGATGGTCCGTACGCGATCGTGCTTGAAGGCTCGATCAGCGACGAGGTCGCCGCGATGTTGCAGGGCGGCGACGACAAGGGCAGCGGTCACGGTTACTGGGCGGCTCAGGGCGAGGAGCCGTGGGGCGAGAACGGCGAGCTACGGCACGTGACCGCGGACGAGTGGATCGCCCGGCTCGCGCCCGGCGCCGCAGCCTCCATCGCGATCGGCACCTGCGCGACCTGGGGTGGGATCCCTGCGGCCGACGGCAACCCGACCGGCGCGATGAGCTTGATGGACTTCCTCGGCAAGGATTACCGCAGCGCCTTCGGCGTTCCCGTCGTGAACGTACCGGGGTGCCCGCCGGTCGGCGACAACTTCACGGAGACCGTCGCCGCCGTGCTCTATTTCCTGCAGGGCTTCGGCCCCCTCCCCGAGTTCGACGAGCTGGGTCGGCCCGCATGGCTCTTCGGCGAGACCGTTCACCGTCACTGCGTCCGGGGCGCCTACTACGAGGAAGGCTCGTTCGCGGAGACCTTCGGTGACCCCGAATGCCTCGTCGAGATCGGGTGCTGGGGACCGGTGGTCAACTGCAACATCGCCTCGCGCGGCATGATCAATCACATCGGCGGCTGCATGAACAGCGGCGGAGCCTGCATCGGATGCACGATGCCGGGCTTCCCCGACAAGTTCACCCCGTTCTACAAGCGGCCTCCCGGCTCCCTCACCTCGACCGCAGCATCGCGGCTTCTCGGCAGCGTGATCCGGCCTCTTCGGCGCAACACGAACGCGCACATGAACAGAGAGGTTCGATGGGACCTCCACAAGGATGTCCCGTCCGGCTGGGCCCGGGAGAAGGGCGAGCCGAACGCCGTGCAGAACACCGTCCACAGGTTCTACGACCGCATCCGCCGCTCGACCGACACGAGCAAGAATCGGGGCGAGGTGTGGGGCAAGCGGGATGAGTGGACCGAGGCACGAGACCCCTCGACCGAGCATCGCTCGGAGGCCGCAACGACTGATAGGGAGGGCCGCTAGATGTGCTTCAAGAACCTGCCCGTCGATTTCGACGAAGCCGGCAACGCCTTCCTGCGAGGGGGTATCAGCGATCCGTATTCGGTCCAGCACACCAAGCCTGATGTAGGCAAGACCGATGCCGAGCGCGAGGCGGACATCCAGACGCTCATGGCGCGCAACGGCCATCTCAAGGACATCAACATGGATCCGGTCACCCGGATCGCCGGTGCCCTGGCCGTTCACATGACCGCGGACCTGGATAGCGGCCACTACGTGCAGGCGCACTCTCAAGCGACCCTCTTCCGTGGCTACGAGGTCATCCTCATGGGGCGCGACCCCCGCGACGCGATCAATATCTCGTCACGGGCGTGCGGGGTATGCGGCGGCGTGCACGCCCATGCGTCGGCCTACGCGATCGAGATGGCGATGGGCATCTGCCCGCCTCCCCTGGGCACCGTGGTCCGCAACATGGGTGAAGCCGCCGAGATGGGCTACGACAACCCGCTTCACCTCTACCTGCTCGCCGGCCCCGATTACTCGGAGGCGATCGTGCGGCAGTCGAACCCCGAGCTGTGGCCCAAGGCCGAGGCGTGGACCTGTCAACACGAGAAGAGCCATGGCTTCAAGACCATGGCCGACCTGATGTCGGCGCTGAACCCGCTGACGGGAGCGCTCTACCGAGAGGGCCTGGAATTCACGAGGCTGTCGCGCGAGATGTGCGTGGTCCTGTGGGGCAAGTACCCGCACCCCCAGACCGTGATCCCCGGAGGGATGTCGACGACGCTGACCATGCAGTCCTTGAACGAGTACCACTCGAAGCTGGGGCGCATCTTCGACTACGCGCAGCGCATGATGGCCGTCTGGGACGAGATCGTCGACTTCTTCTACGCGGCCGACGAGCGCTACCGGGAAGTGGGGGCCCGGCCCGCCAGCTTCATCGAGTCCGGTTACTGGGACGACCCCTACTCGTACGACGCCACCTACGAGAACTGCAACTCGTGGGGCGAGAAGCGCTGGTCGACGCCCGCCGTGGTCATCGACGGAGAGCTCGTGACCACGCGGCTCACGGACATCAACATGGGTTTCGAGGAGTTCGTCGATCACTCGTACTACGAGCAATGGAACGGCGACCGCTACGCCACGGACCCGAACGGCAACCCTCTGAGTCCGTACCACCCCTGGAACAAGCAGACGCTGCCGAAGCCACAGGGGCGGAACTGGAAGGAGAAGTACACGTGGGCGACCGCCCCGCGCTGGGACCGCAAAGTGGTCGAGGCGGGCGCTTACGCGCGTCTCTACGCGACCGCGCTGGCGCAGAAGCAGCCTCAGAACGACTTCATCGAAGCGACCGGTCGCAGCATCAAGATGCGCATCCCGAAGGGCTTGACGCCGGAGCGCGAGGTCGAGTGGCACGTGCCCGAGCGATGGAACGCTTTCGAGCGCAACCGCGGCCGCGCTTACCACTACCTCATGTCTCAGTTGGTCGGACTGTCCAGCCTCATGGAGGCCTACAAACTCTTCAAGCAGGGCGAACACCGGGTCTCCGCGATGAACCCGGCCGAGCTGGAGCGGGCGATCCCCAAGGACGAACGGCGAGGGATCGGTTGGTGGGGTGCGGGCAGAGGGTGGCTCGTCCACCACTTGTCGATGGACAACGGCAAGCTGACCAACTACCAGATCACGACGCCGTCGACGATCAATGCGTCTCCGCGCGACCCGTGGGACCAGCCGGGCCCGTACGAGGAAGCGGTGATGAACACGCCGATCATCGAAGACGTCTCGGACCCGTCCCGCTTCACCGGTATCGACATGCTGCGCGCGATCAGGAGCTTCGATCCGTGCATGCCTTGCACGACGCATGTGCACACGGGGGCCGGGACGATCGTGCGAGAGGTCAATACCTGTTCTTGCGGGGCCGACTGACCCCTAGTCTTTCCGCATGACGATCCTGGTCGGCGGAGTGAGCCAGCTCTACCAGGGGGACCACGACCTCGGTCGCATCGTCGTCGAGATGCTGCGCGACGAGGAGCTAGGCCCCGATGTGTTGGTCGAGGACCTCTATTACGGAGCGGTCGCGGTGGTACAGCGCCTCGAGGAGGTCCGTCCCGACCTGCTGATCCTGCTCGGTTCGAGCGAACGCGATCGCCCTCCTGGGACGGTCGCACGCCGCCGCCTCGAGCCCGCCCCCGTGGACCCTGACGCACTGCAACGGTCGGTAGGCGACGCGGTGGTCGGTTACGTGGATCTGGATCTGACGATCGACCTGCTGGAGGGCTTCGGGGCTCTTCCGGCTCGAACGGTTGTGATCGAGGTCGAGCCCGCACGGGTCGAACCCTCCGAGCAGCTGAGTGAAGAGGCGAGCCGGGCTCTGCCGGAAGTCATCGACCTGGTCCGTCTCGAGATCGAACGGGCCGGATTGTTCGAGCTGACCGATCGGCTGCGCGAGACGCTCGAAGAGCAGCGGCTGGAGCCTTCGCCCGCCTTGAAGACCCTGAGGGATCTCTTGTCCGAGCTTCGCTCGGCCGAGGTGAGCGGCGGTTGGGGAGCGACCTTCGCTCTGCGCGACCGACTGCGTGCAGCCATCGCGGAGGGCGGTACGGGCGAGGGCATGAACCACCTCGACTGGGGCCTGTGGTGGGCGCTCATCGAGGAGCTGGATCGACTTCAGAAAGCCGAGGCCGGCTCCGAGTCCTGATCGTCGCCGGTCCAGTCGTCGAGGATCCCGAGGTTCTGCGGCCGGATCGCCACCCGGTTGCCTTTCGGTGTCTCCAGCAGCAGCGCGCCGTCCATGAGGGAGCCCACAGCTTTCCCGGTGACCTGCGGCCCCCCCGGCCCCAGTGGGATCATGCGCGCACGCACACCCCGCCCGATCGTTCGCAGCCGCGGGAGGTAGTCGCGTAGGACCTCGTCGGTGGGGGCTTCCATGCGGGCCTCGATCGCGCTGACGATGCGAGCAAGCAGGGGGCCGCGCGGCGGCTCGGCGTCGGGTATCAAAACGTTGACGACGGCCCACAGCACCACGTTCGAGCCCAGTTCGGCATGGACCCCGACGCGTGCGGCGACCCTCTCATCGACGAACAGCGCGTCCGGCCATTCGATCGCGACGTCCTCGCCGACGATGTCGGCCACCCCGCTCGTAGCGGCTGTGTATAGCCACCCCTCCCGCTCCGCCTTCATCGTGGGGCGCACCACGAGTGAGAAGGCCAGCGTCCGTCCCGGCGTCACCACCCACTCGAAGCCGGCGCGGCCTCGCGGCGAAGCCTGGTAGTCGGCGACGACCAGCGCACCGGTCGGTGCGCCTTGGCGCGCCCACGACTGCGCATCCGCCTCCGTCGAGAGCAGCGCCGGGTAAGAGCGGATCTCACGTTCCGGCAGCAATTCGCTGAGCATCGCCGGGGACAGGTCCGGAGCTATCTCCACGTGGCCTCTTGGCCGGCTGCTTCGGCAACCCGGTTGAAGGTTGATCGCAGCCGATCCCATTGGGGGAGGGGGAAGCGGACCATCGCTCGCGCGGTGAGCTGTCTCCACGCCTCCGCCTCCGCGTCGGCGACGACCGCCGCAGCTTCCAGGGCGGCCGCAGCGATGCGCTCCATCTCTGCCGGCGGCAGCTCCAGGAGCGCCGCCAACCAGGCCTCGGCTATCGCCTCGGCCGAGTCCCCTTGCCCGCTGAGAGAACGCACCCAGGCCGTTGCTTGCTCCGAGCGCATCGTCCGATCGAGGTCGAGCCACCACAGCAACTCGTCGTGGAGGATCCGGTGCCAGGAAGCGTCCGGTTCCTGCTCCAAGACGCGCAAGACCGCAGGACCGTCGATCGACAACACCTCCAGCAGGGCCTGCGCCTGACGTACGACCGCTTCCGGGGCTTCAGGGATGGCCGCCGCTTGTTGGGCCGCAAGGCGAGCCCGCGCCTCGTGGCCGGCGGCCTGGAAGGCGAGCGCGAGGTTCGCTTTCGCGGTGGCGTGACCGCCTGGTCTGAGTGTTCGGGGATCGGCCGCAGCCGCGTCGCGCAGCGCCTCTATCGCCCCCTCGAGGTCTCCCGTCGCCAGGAGCGCGAGGCCCAGCCCGTTGGAGGCCGCGGCGACGCCGGCTTCGTCGTTGGCACGGCCGGCGAGGGAGACGGCTTCCCGGAACAGTGGCACCGCGGCCTCGGTCTCCGCCGAGGTCATCAGATCCGTGCCAAGCTCGCGCGCGGCGGCTGCCGCTTGTCCCGGAACGCGCTCGGGATCCAGCAGCTCACGCGCGGCCCGGAAGGCTTCGACCGAACCCGTCAGATCGCCTGTCTCGCGCCGGGCCAGGCCGAGGTTGAAGAGAGCGGCCCCCTCTTCGAGAGCAAGTCCCGCGCTGCGGAAAGCATCGGCGGCCGGCTCGAAGCAAGCGGCGGCGGGTTCCGGCATCCCCAGCTCGCGCAAGGCAACGCCGAGCATGTTCCTCGCCTTGGCGTGTTCCACGGGCAAGCCGGCGGGGTCGAAGAGGGAGGTCGCGACCTCCAGCGCGGATCGTGCGGCTTCGGCGTCGCTCAGCTGCAGCATGAGGACGCCCTTGTGGAACTGGGCCGTGGCGTGTTGGACCGGATAACGATCCGTTCGATACATCTGAAGCCGTCGGTCCAGCTCGTCGAGGGCCTCGTCTATGTGCTCGCGTTGCACGATGTCATCCTACGGAGATGAGGTTCTTCATCGCGGGCGTCGGGAACACCCTGCGAGCCGATGACGGATTCGGTGTGCGGGTGGCACAGAGGCTGCAAGAGCAGCCGATGCCTGATGCCGTGACCGTTATGGACGTTGGCATCGGTGGCATCCACATGGTCCAAGAGCTCCTCCGGGAGCCGGTGGACCATCTCGTGGTCGTCGATGCGGTGGATCTCGGCCGCGCCCCCGGCACCGTGCTCGTGATCAAGCCCGACGTCCAGGATCTGTCGAAGCTGTCGGACTGGGAACGCCGAGAGGAGCTCGCCGACATGCATTACGCCACACCGGAGCGAGCGTTCATGCTGGCTCGGGCCTTGGAGGTGCTCCCTAGAGCGGTGTGGGTCGTCGGCTGCCAGCCGCGAGAGGTGGATTGGCTGGGGGAGCGGCTCTCGCCGGAAGTAGAGGCTGCGGTTCCCACGGCGGTGTCCGAGATCCTGGCGATAGCGCGCGAGGCCGGCATCGACTGGCCGAGAACCTCCAGAGGTGGGGCCTAGAGCTTCAGAGACTTCTGGCCACTCTTCCCGGTCGTGACCTTGGTCATCAGGTAGTCGACGAGAGTGTCGTTCGGCTCGGTCACGCCGTGCTTCTTCGCCAGATGGTCGAGAAGCTTGCTCTTGAACTCCTCTTCGCTGTCGGCTTTGATGTGGCCGCCGCAGCTGATCGCTCCGGCCTGCTTGCAGAAGAATTCGTGAGACATCAGGCCGGAGTCCTTTCCTTGTTGAGCACGCCCATCAGCGCGTCGCGAACTCCGCTCAGGTCCGAATTCACCTCTGCCAACACCGGTTCCAGTGGCTCGACCCGATCCGCGATCGCACGAAGTCCCACGTTGATCGTGCCGAGCGTGAACAAGGTCTTCCGTAGCAGGAACAAGGCGACCAGCAGGTACGCCGCCAGCGCCGCGATCAGGAGGGCGACGCCGACGAGTGTGAGGATGCCGTAGATATTCATGTCTCCCCCTAGAGCATCCGGTCGACGGAACCCGCGTAGGTCCCCAGTCCGGCCCCGACCCTTTTGACGAGCGCTCGGGTTTCGAGCAGTGCCGGCACGGGCGCCAGGTTCGCGGTGATGCCTACGCCGTGCTCGAGCACGTCGTCCGCGTACCGCTTGATCTCCACGATGTGGCCGATCATGCGATGAGCCAGGAACGCGACGAGGGGGATGACTACCAGGAGGAGGGCGGCGATACCGATCGTCCACCACACGGCTGCGGCACCAGACGCTGCGTCCACACGTACCTCCGGCTCGGCTGCGTTGGAGGCATCGTATATGACTCCCACATCTAGTGCAGGCTAGGAAGGCCCCAGCTTGATCTGAAGGAGCGTCGGCCCCGGTGGAGGGTGAGAGGGAGCATCGTCTTCTTCCACCTTCATGGCCACGAAGGCCGGGAAGTTGTCGCGCAGGGCGGTTTCGATGCCCTCGGTCAGGGTCACGGCCGAGGCTGTGCAACCTGAACATGCCCCCGCGAGCTTGACCTGCACGATCCCTCCACTCGCATCCAAGATCTCGACGCTGCCCCCGTGGGACTCGATATAGGGCCGGATCTCCTCCAGAGCCGCCTCGGCCGCTGCCTTCTCGTCGATCGCCACCCCGTAGGCGTCGAGCATCCACGTGATCGCGGGGTCCTCCCGCAGGGCGCTCAGCGTCTCTTCCGGAAGGTGCTCCGCAAGACGATTCAGGGCCGTGCGGTGGAGAAGGTCGATCCCATCGAGCAGCTCGAACACCCGGTCGCGGATGGGCTCATCGAGATGGTCCACCTCGTCCAAGAGCTCCTCGAGGCGAGAGAGCAGGTTGTCGAACTCCATGGGGACAAGATACGCCCCGCTATGTGCGTGGCGCTGTTACCAACTAGACTGATGCTCCGGATCCCGATCGGAGGACACCACTGATGGAGAAGCTGCACGCTCCCAAGTCGGAGGCTCTGAGAGCGCTGTTCTGGCGCGACGAGATCCTGCAGGTGATGTTCTGGATCCACGGCGAGGGCTTGGGGCAGACGGTCACCCCAGAGTTGTTGGAGCGCTTCCTCGGCGTGGACGCGTCGATCGGGGTGCGTTACCTAGGCAAGCTCGTGGATGAGGGGCTCCTGCGGTCGGCCGACGATCGCAGCTTCGAGCTGACGGACGCAGGGCGTGAACACGGAGGCCGCGTATTCGCCCAGGAGTTCGCCGATCTGACCCAGCCGGGTCACGGTGAATGCGGAGCGGATTGTTGGTGCCATGCATCCCCTGAGGAAGCCGAGGCCTGTGTCGAAGCCCGGACCGCCGACCACCACCACAGGCATCAGGGGTCGCACGATGGCTAGGAACAGAGAGATGGATGACTTCTCCGTCGGTCTGCCCAAGAACTTCGTTCGTCCCTGCCTGCTGCTGCTTCTCTCCGAGGAGCCTTCTCACGGTTACGACCTGCTCGAGCGGCTCGCGCGCTTGGGTCTGAGCGCCATAGACCCCGGCGGCCTTTACCGGGCGCTGCGAGCGATGGAGCAAGAGGGACTGCTCGTGTCGAAGTGGGTGCCCTCGGATGTAGGCCCCGCCCGGCGGATCTATCGGACCACCGACGAAGGCAGGGACTGGCTGCACGCGTGGGCCGGGACCCTGCGTGAGACCGCTCGGACCATCCGCAGGTTCATCAACCGTTACGACGCTCTCGAGAAGACGAGCGCCGGAGTAGCCCGGTCCTAGCTCCGAGCGCGGGACCCACTGCTCGTGCCGCCTGCGCGGACGGCCGTTCTATCCTACGCCCATGAAGATCGTCGTCTCGGGCAAAGGTGGTTCCGGCAAGACCACGATCTCCGGCACGCTGTCGCGCATCGTGGGCCGGAGCGGGATGGAGGTCTTGGCGATAGACGCCGACACCAATCCGAACCTCGCACTGACACTCGGGTTCGGTGGAGACGCGTTCGATCGCATGGTCCCGCTGCCGCACGGATTGATGCAGCGCAAGGAGGTCGAGGGCCGGACCCTTCTGACCCTGGCGCGGCCCGTCGACGACGTGACGACCGAGTTCGCCTGCGAAGGCCCGGACAACGTCCATCTTTTGATGGTCGGGGAGGTGCACGGAGCCGGAAAGGGCTGAATGTGCTCCTCTCACGCCACGGTCCGTGGCCTTCTGCACGACCTCCCCGACGATGATCTGTTCGTCCTGGTCGATGCGGAGGCCTCACCAGAGCACCTGAGTCGCGCCACGGTCGAGGCCGCCCACATGCAGCTGGTCGTGGCGGAGCCTTACTTCAAGTCCCTCGAAACGGCACGTCGCTACTCGCAGCTTGGCAAGGAGCTCGGCATCCCCAACGTGGTGATCGTCGCCAACAAGGTGAGGAACCAGGAGGACGAGGACGCGATCCGGGACTTCTGCGAGCAGCGCGACATGGAGCTGTTCGCGGTCATCCCGTTCGACGAGAGCCTTGGTCGAGCGGAGCGAGCTGGGCAAGCACCCTTGGACTTCGACGACAACGCACCGGCTATCGCTGCCGTTCGTGACCTCGCGACGCGAGTCAGGGAGCGAGTCTCTCCAACGAACTGACACGCCGGGGAGAAAAAGGCATATATTGATGCCGGTTTGCCGAGCCCGAGCAGATCGCCACGATGTCTTGCAGCACACCGTTGCTGCCGAGAGGGGGAAGACATGGTCCTGAGACGTTCGGTCATGTGGACGATCTTGGGGGCCTTGGGACTTTCCCTCCTTGGAACTTCCACGGCCTTCGCGTGCCAAACCTCGTCCTGGATCACGACCGATCCGTCCTCAGGCCCTCCCGGGACCAAGATCACCATCACGGGTGACGGGTTCGAGCCGGGCACGGTCATGTTCCGTTGGGATCGCTCTGCGGAATCGGGCGGCGAAGTGCTGGGTCAGGCAACCGTTGGCGACGACGGCAGTCTGGTCACCGAAGTCACCGTGCCCGAAGCGGCGGCCGGGGCTCACAAGGTGATCGCCGAGCACACGTCCTCTTCGGAGTCGGTGGCGCACGCCGACGCGTGGACCGATTTCTACATCCCCGGTGCTCCTGCCGAGAGCGGATCCGAGTCCGGGGCCGAA
>JBKHXK010000042.1:0-18071 GCA_046566065.1 Actinomycetota bacterium
CGACAGAACCTCGGCGATCTCCTCCTCATTGACCTCGGCGAAAGCGGAGCCTTCGGCCTCTCGCCATTCGGTCTCGCGCTCGGACCGTTCGGTCGTCAGCCGTTTCTCTTCGTCTCGGAAGCTCGCCGCCTTCTCGAAGTCCTGAGCCTCGATCGCCTCCTCCTTCTTGCGGCGGATGTCGGCGATCTTCTCCTCGAGCTCGCGGTAGTCGGGCGGCGCGGACATCCGGCGGATGCGCAGCCGTGATCCGGCTTCGTCGATCAGGTCGATCGCCTTGTCCGGCAGGTAGCGGTCCGAGATGTAACGGTCGGCGAGGTTCGCTGCGGCCACCAGGCCCTGATCGGTGATCTGCACGCGGTGGTGAGCCTCGTACCGATCGCGCAACCCTTTGAGGATGTCGATCGTGTGCGCGACGGTCGGCTCGGGAACCTTGATCGGTTGGAACCTTCGCTCGAGGGCCGCGTCCTTCTCGAGGTGCTTGCGGTACTCGTCGAGCGTCGTCGCTCCGATCGTCTGAAGCTCGCCGCGTGCCAGCATCGGCTTCAGGATGCTCGCTGCGTCGATCGCGCCCTCGGCAGCACCGGCACCGACGAGTGTGTGGAGCTCGTCGATGAACAGGATGATGTCGCCACGGGTCTTGATCTCCTTCAGAACCTTCTTCAAGCGCTCCTCGAAGTCACCGCGATAACGAGAGCCGGCGACCAGGGCACCGAGGTCGAGCGTGTAGAGCTGCTTGCCCGTGATCGTCTCCGGAACCTCGCCCTTGACGATCCGCTGGGCAAGACCTTCGACGACGGCGGTCTTACCGACACCGGGCTCGCCGATCAGAACGGGGTTGTTCTTCGTGCGGCGAGACAGGACCTGCATGACGCGCTCGATCTCGTTCTCGCGTCCGATGACCGGGTCGAGCTTGTTCTCGCGAGCGAGCTGGGTGAGGTTGCGGCCGAACTGGTCGAGGACGAGCGAGCCCTGCGGGCTCTCGGCCCCCCCAGCTCCGGGCGACTCCTTGCTTCCGCTGTATCCGGAGAGCAGTTGGATCACCTGCTGCCGCACACGGCTGAGGTCGGCACCGAGCTTGACGAGGACCTGCGCGGCAACGCCCTCGCCCTCGCGGATGAGTCCGAGCAGGATGTGCTCCGTACCGATGTAGTTGTGACCGAGTTGCAGCGCTTCCCGGAGCGACAGCTCGAGCACCTTCTTGGCGCGGGGAGTGAACGGGATGTGACCCGATGGCGGTGATTGACCCGCTCCGATGATCTCTTCCACTTGCTGGCGGACCTTCTCTAACGAGATCCCCAGTGATTCGAGCGCCTTAGCGGCGACGCCCTCGCCTTCATGGATCAGCCCGAGCAAGATGTGCTCGGTACCGATGTAGTTGTGGTTGAGAAGTCTCGCCTCTTCTTGAGCGAGAACGACCACTCGGCGGGCCCGGTCGGTGAACCGTTCGAACAAGCCAGGCCTCCTTGTCTTCGTTTGAGGAACCGCTGGCTATCAGCGGTTTCCCTGAAACCCATTATAGGAAGAAGGCTTCCTTACCCTCTAGCCTTTGTCTGACATCCCAACCAACAACCGAAGGGTCTCGAAACTTCCATCTACCCCTGACTATCGGCACCCACGAAGCCCTATGTGAGCTAGTGCACGGGATCCGATCTGGGAGTGGTCACTCCGTATTCGGCCCGGGAGGTTCGGGGGGATGGTCCCGCCGGAGGTGGCGAGCCGGAAAAGAGGTATCTCCAGTCCTTCGAGGCGATGTCGGTCCTCTCCCCATCGATCGAGAAACCACGGCCCAGCAACACCCAGGGCAGGTTGGCGGGCAGTGAGCGACTCTCGGGAGCGGCCCCCGGCCTCGGCACCACCCAGAGCCCCACGTCGTCAGCATTCACGGAGGTGTGGTCGTCCGGGCCGAAGGTGACGTCGAGTCCTCCGAAGCGCCGCCCTGTCATGCCCTCCAGGGTCTCGGCCAGATCGTCGTCCTCGGACGCCCTCCGGGCAGCCCAACCGATCATCTGCACGGCCTCGAACGCCCTGTGCTCCCAGGCCAACGGCTCGCTCTCCCACCACCCTTCGTAGGCTCGCCGGAAGCTCAGGAAGCTCGGGATAGGCAGATAATGCGCACCCCTCGCGTAGGTGTCCGAGGCAACCAGACCGGGGCGAGCCAGCCTCTCGGGCAACGCGGTGATGAGGGGATCGAAGCCGACGACCTGAGGACGCCAGCGACGGCGATGCCGGCGCTCCTTCCGAGCGGTCGTCGCCGAGCGGATGCGGGCGCGGGCGGTGGTCCTGTACATCCATCGACGGTCCGCCATACGGCCCAGGATCTCGGTCGCCATGGACGGCGATGCCTCTAGTACGACACCCTCGACCCCTCGTGCCTTCAGCTTCCGGAGGGCGCGCAAGTAGCGCGGGCTCCGGGTGCTCACGACCGCGGTCGCGGCCAACCGGCGGCCTCTCGCACGCAACGCCTCGGCGAGGGTCGAGCGCGCCAGTCGGCCAGAAGGCGTGTCGGTCGCCAGCAACCCCATGGTGGCGTAGCGCCGATCCCTCGTCAGATAACGGGCTATGACGCGCGCTTCCCACAGATACGGCGAGGAGATCTGGAACACGTGAGGGGTCAGCTTGCGCGCGCTGTAGAGATCCCCGAAGGTCAAGAAGGCGGGGATCCCCGCACTCGCCAGTGCCGCTTCGGCCCGCGGAAGTGCCTGGGTCGGTCCCGCGTAGACGACGCCGATCGTGCGCTCGGAAGCCGCGAGCTCTTCGACGAGGGCCAGCGCACGGTCGGGGTCGCCTCGGTCGTCGAGCGTGCGCAGCTCGATGACCTTTTCGTCGGGGTCGCGCTCCTGATTGAGGATGTGCACACCCAGATCGGCTCCCCTGAAGGCGTTGTCTCCGCGCCAGGACTCCGGCCCCGAGCTCGTCCCCACTAACCCGATGATCAGAGTGTCCGTGCCGGTCGGCGACTCGCGTGGTGTGGACATCGGCAGGGTCGGATCCTCTGCGCCGTTCTGGCAAGCGCCCAGAAGGAGACAGAAGGTTAGACACGCCGTCCGAAGCCTCATGTATGTCGATCCTGCCCCGGTTGGGTTTCTAAGTGCTCGCCGGTCGCAAAGTGGGGAAGAGCACGACCTCGCGGATCGAGGGCACTTCCAGGAGCAGCATCAACAGCCGATCCACGCCCAGACCGAACCCGCCCGCAGGGGGCATGGCGTAAGAGAGAGCCTCGAGGAACTCTTCGTCCCGCACCGTGGCCTCCTCGTCGCCCGCGGCCCTGGCCTCGGCCTGTTGCTCGAAGCGCTTGCGCTGCTCGTCGGGGTCGTTCAGCTCCGAATAGATCGGAGCGATCTCCAGACCCCCCAGGATCAGGTCGGCGTGTTCGGTGAACCCCTGGATCGAACGATGGTCCTTCGCCAGCGGCGACACCTCTTTCGGGAAGCCAGTGACGAAGGTCGGCTCGATGAGGCTCTTCTCGGTGGTCTCCTCGAAGATCTCGGCCACGACCTTGCCGGCCGTCCAACCCGCGTCCAGGCGAACGTCCAGCCGTTCGGCTTCCGACCTCAGAGCGCTCTCGTCGCCGGAGTCCCAGGCGGCTCGCAGATCGCGACCTGTCGCCCGCGTTATGGCCTCGAACATCGTCATCCGAACGAACGGCTTCGACAGATCGACCTCGCGATCCTCGATGTTCATCACCAGCGAGCCCCTAACGGCCTGGGCGATCGCCTTAACGAGGTCCTCGACCAGCGCCATCGTGTCCTCGTAGTCGACGAATGCCTCGTACGCCTCGAGCATGGTGAACTCGGGATTGTGCCGGGTGGACACACCTTCGTTACGGAAACTGCGGTTCAACTCGTAGACGCGTTCCAGCCCGCCGATCAGCAGTCGCTTCAGATACAGCTCCGGCGCCACACGCAGATAGAGATCGATGTCGAGAGCGTTGTGATGCGTGACGAAAGGCCGTGCGACCGCACCCCCCGCGAGAGGCTGCAATAACGGCGTCTCCACCTCGAGGAAACCCCGCTCGCCCAGGAACGAGCGGATCGCGGTGTTGGCCGCGCTGCGCGCCTCTACAGATGCGCGGGCGTCCGCGTTAAGGAGCAGATCGAGATAGCGCTGTCGATAGCGCGACTCGACATCCGTCATCCCGTGCCAGTTGTCCGGCATCGGTCGCTTGCATTCGGCCAGCAACGTGATCTCTTTCAGCTTGAGAGACAGCTCGCCTCTCCGAGTCATCACGATCTCTCCGCTGGCTCCCACGATGTCGCCGACACCCAGTTTGGTGAAGGCCTCGATGCCCTCGTCCCCCAACACCGCTTGCTGAGCGAACAGTTGCAGACGGCCGCTGCCATCCATGAGGTCGGCGAACGCCACCTTGCCGTGCGATCGGATCGTCATGAGACGCCCTGCGATGCGCGCCTCGGTTCCGGTCTCGGCTCCCGGTTCCAACCCCTCGAAGCGCGTTCGGATCTGATCCACCGTGAAGGTGCGTTCGAACCGGTACGGGTAGGCCGCGCTCACCGTGCCGTCTCCTCTGCGTTGCGCTCGAAGATCAATCTGAGTCCCTCGAGCGTCAACATGGGAACCGTCTGCTCGATCGTGGTGCAGTGACGGGCCAAGATCTGTGCCATGCCTCCGGTCGCGATCACCCGCGCCTGCCCCTCGAGCTCGTCCGACACGCGCACGACGAGCCCGTCCACCAAGCCCGCCGTGCCGTAGATGATCCCGCTCTGGATGCTGGCAACCGTGCTCTTGCCGATGGGACCGATCGGCTCCACCAACTCGACACGAGGCAATTGCGCGGTCGACGAGAACAGCGCGTGCGCGGCCGTGTCCAGTCCGGGCGCGATCGCACCGCCGAGGTACTCACCCCGGGGGGACACGGCGTCCACCGTGATCGCAGTGCCGAAGTCGACGATGATGACGGACTCCTCGGGGAACATCGTGTGAGCCGCAACGGCGTTCGCTATGCGGTCGGCCCCGACCTCCTTCGGGCTGTCGGTGAGGATCGCTATCCCGGTTCGCACCCCGGGTTCCACCACGACGGCAGGGAAACCGAAGTATCGAGAGGTCATCTCTCGGAGCTCCTGGGTCGCCCGCGGGACGACCGAGGAGATCGCTACTCCGCTGATCTGACTCGAGAAGGAAAGGCCGGCCAACGAAAGGAACTCGCCGAACATGAGCGCCAACTCGTCCGCGGTGCGGCGTGTGTCCGTCGCTGCACGCCATTCATGAGCCAGTCTCTCCTTGTCGAACACGCCGAGGTGCGTCTGCGTGTTCCCGATGTCGACCGCCAGCAGCATCAGACGTCGATCCTCAGGTTGTCGATCAGGCGAGCTGTGCCGACCCGCGCCGCTATCACGAGCAGGTAGGGCCCGCCGTCGATGGCAGGACCGAACGTATCGGGATCGACGATCGACGCATAGTCCAACTGAACTCCTTGTTCACCGGCGACAACTTCCCGCATCTCGAGCTCAGCCGTCCGGACGGAGTCACCGGCCAGAAGGGTCCGACGTCCGGCTTCGAGGGCGCGCCACAGAACCGTAGCGCGGGTGCGTTCTTCCCCCTTGAGGTAGACGTTCCTGCTGCTGAGCGCCAGACCGTCCGCCTCTCGCACCGTGGGGCATACAACCACGTCGGCCGGGAAGGAGAGATCGCGCACCATCGTCTTGACGACCGCCACCTGCTGTGCGTCCTTCTGGCCGAAGTACACGCGGTCCGGTTGAACGAGATTCAGGAGCTTCGCTACGACGGTCGCCACCCCGCTGAAATGCCCCGGCCTCGACGCTCCTTCGAGAGGATCGGCAACGACACCGGTCTCGATCCGCGTGCTGCGCCCCGGCGGATACATCTCTTCCACGGACGGAAGGAAGACCACGTCGACGTCCGCTTCCTCGGCTGCGGCGAGATCGGACCCCTCCGAACGAGGATAAGCAGAGAGGTCTTCGGTCGGTCCGAACTGGAGCGGGTTCACGAAGATGCTCAAGACCACGACGTCGTTGTCGACGCGGGCCGCCCGGACGAGAGACAGGTGCCCCTCGTGCAACGCACCCATGGTCGGCACGAAGCCGATCGATCGACCCTGCATCCGCATGGGATCCAACGCCTCTCGCAGCTCGACCACCGTCCGGACGATCTTCACTGAAGGACCCGCCGGATGTCCGCGGCAACCTCTTCGGAGATACGCCCCGTCGCTCGGGCACTCGACACGATGCTCAACACGGCGTCCCGGTAGGCCCGACCCAGCCCCGCGGCGCGAGAGTCGACCGCATCGACGTGACGAGAGATCACATCGACCTCGCCCCGCACCACCGGCCCGGTTAACGCCTTCGTTCCGCTCGCCATATCCCGGGCGTTCGCAACGGTGCCTGCCGCGATCGGGCCGAGAACATGATCCGGGGCATCGATGCCCATCGCCGACAGCAACGACTCGCCGGTCGCCATCAAGGCCGAGATCCCGTTCGAGGTCGTCACCGCGGCCGCATGCCACAGAACGCGATCGTCCTCGGCGACGTCTACGGGAAGACCACGGAGATCGTCCCGGATCAAGGCGTGGGCCCAGTCCCGGGCTCCGTCGGAGCAAGTGACGCCCCAGGCCGAGCCCGGGAGACGCTCGATCGCGGTGTCGACGTCCGGACATGCCTGCACGGGATGAAGGGCGCACAGTGCCGCCGCGTCGGCGGCGCGGTGCAGAGGCGCGATCCCGGCCGAGCCGGCGAAGTGGATGAGGACCGCACCCTTCGTAGCGTCGCCCAGTTGGACCACGGCGTCGGAGAGAGCACCATCGGGAGCTCCGATCAGGATCGCGTCGGATCCGGCCAGCTCGGCCGCGGGCGCCACCGGTGCGCCGAGCCTGGCTGCGCTGCGCTCGGCGCTCTCCGCGCGCGGAGAGGCCACCGCAACGATCCGATGGGCCCGTTCCTGTAACAAGGTCGCTGCCGCGGTTGCGACTCGCCCGGCCCCGAATATCGAGACGCGCAGGGGGCCGGTCGGAAGTTCAGACATCGTGCGCTCCAGTCCGTTCGCAGGTACCGGTCGTGGGCGCAGCATAGAACTTCGCCCCGCGCGCCCCCCTTGCTAGAACGGGCTGTGCAGCTCCACGTCGCCCTCTGCCTCGGCGAGGGCGTCATCCAGGCGTGTCTCCCACGGATCGGTGAGGTCGGGGTCGATCTCGAGCAGGGGAACGAGCGCGAAGCGACGCTCCTTCAGCCGGGCATGCGGGATCTCGAGGTCCGGCTCGCTGACCTTCTCGTTGCCGTACAGCAGGATGTCCATGTCGACGACGCGCGGCCCCCACCGGATGTCACTCGGCTCTCGTCCCATCCGCTGCTCGAGATCCTTGCAAACGTGCAGCAGGCCTCGAGGATCCAGGTCGGTGGAGACCTTGGCGACCAGGTTGATGAACGAGCGCTGAGGGGGCCCACCCACCGGAGCGGTCTCGTACAGACTGGAGACCTTGACGACCGTGACACCCTCGCTACGCGTCAAGGCCTCGACCGCTCTCCGACAGAATCCGACCCTGTCGCCGACGTTCGATCCGATGCCGATGTAGGCAGTTGTCACTTCACAACCTCTCGATCCGCACAGATACCTTCCCCACCGCCTGCTCTATCGGTGGAGCGTCTTTCGCCACCTCTACGGTAACGCCGTTGACCCCCTCGATGTTCGCGATATGCGCAGCGATCTTCTCGGCGAGATGCTCCAGCAGGGCGCAGCTAGAGGACTCAACCAGGTTCGCTACCCCGGCTACCAGCACCCCGTAATCGACCGTCTCGGCGAGGTCGTCCGAGGTCCCGGCCGCTCGCAGGTCAACCACGACATCCAGATCGATCGAAAGAGATTGAGGACGTGAGCGCTCCTCCTCGGTGGCGCCGATCCGTGACTCGACGCGCAGCTCCCGGATCTTGATCGAGTCCATCAGCCTGGAAGTCGTCTCTCTCTTATCGCCTGCGACATGCGAACGACGCGCGCCATCGGCTCGACGTCGTGGACGCGCACGATATGAGCCCCGCGCGCCATCGCCCAGGACACCGTGGCAGCGGTGCCTTCCACGCGTGCGTCCTCGGGCAGATCCAACACGGCACCGATGAACGACTTCCGGGAGGTTCCCACAAGCACCGGATAGCCGACCGCCACGATCTCATCGAGTCGATCGAGCAGCTCGAGGTTCTGCTGCGCGTCCTTGGCGAAACCGAAACCCGGATCGAGCACGATCGAGGTGCGACTCACACCTGCTTCCTCCAACCGGGCCGCGGCCTCCTTCAGGAACCCGGCAACCTCGGTGACGACGTCCGTGTACTCGGTCAAGGAACGCATCGTGGCAGGCGTGCCGCGGGAATGCATGAACACGATGCCTGCTCCGGTTTCCGCGGCTACCAGGGGCATCTCGGGATCGGCCGTCTCCCCGCCGGTGTCGTTGACTATCGCCGCGCCCGCTTCTACCGCGCGCCGGGCCACGGAGGCTTTGCGGGTATCGATCGAGATCGGGGCGTCCGTCTCCTTCGAGAGGGCTTCGATCACGGGCAGCACGCGTCGGAGCTCTTCTTCCTCGGGGATCTCTTCAGCGCCGGGTCGGGTCGACTCGCCGCCGACATCGAGAAGATCGGCGCCTTGCTCGACCATCTCCAAAGCGTGGGCGATGGCTGCGTTGTGGTCGAACCAGCGCCCCCCATCCGAGAACGAGTCCGGCGTCACGTTCAACACGCCCATGAGTAAGGTCCGGTCGAGCGATACGACACGATCGCGGCAACGCCACTGGAGGGAGGAGCTCAACGACGTCCGATGAAGCCCATCGCCTCTGCTCGCGTGGCCTCGCTGCGACGGAACTGACCGCGCACCGCCGAGGTGACCGTCTCGCTCCCGGGCTTGCGCACGCCTCGCATGCTCATGCAGAGATGCTCGGCCTCGATGACGACGAGAACCCCGCGGGGCTCCAGCGCCTCTTCGAGAGCGTCGGCGATCTGGGTAGTGAGCCGCTCTTGAACCTGGGGGCGCTTCGACAAGATGTCCACCAAACGGGCGATCTTCGACAGCCCGGTGATCTGCCCGGTCTTGTTAGGGATGTAGGCGACATGGGCTCTCCCGACGAACGGGATCAGGTGGTGTTCACAGATCCCGTACAGAGGGATATCGCGGACCATCACCATCTCGTCATGACCGGCCTCGAAGAGGACGCTGAGCTGCTCTCCGGCGTCCTGGTGCAGCCCGGCGAAGATGTCCTCGTACATATCGGCAACGCGTCGAGGGGTATCCAGCAACCCGTCCCGCTCGGGGTCTTCGCCGATCGCGGCCAAGATCTCGCTCACCGCGCGTTCGATGCGGTCCTTATCGACGACGCGACGCGAAGGCAGTGGTTGGACGCTTCCCTGGTCGGCCATCCCGTGAGCCTATGACGCTAGACATCACCGTTCTTTCTCACATCACGACGATGGGGTGACGTGAGGAAAGAACGGGGTTAGATCTCGCCTAGGCGGGGGGTTGGACGGGGCCGCGGCAGGCGGCTCTTCTGGGGGACGGTACCGGCCGCATCGGCGTCGGCGTCGTCCCGGGCCTGGCGGCGGATCCTCGTTCGCTCGAGGGGGTTCGCCGGCGATTGCTTGGCGACCTCGGCGAGGATCTCTTCCACCTCTTCCTTCTCGAGCGACTCCTTCTCCATCAGCCGCTCGACCATGAGGTCGAGCTTGTCGCGATACTTGGTCACGATCTCGCGGGCCTCGTCGTGGGCTTCTTCGACCAAGCGGCGCACCTCTTCGTCGATCTTGGCCGCGACGACATCCGAGTAGTCCTTCACGTGGCCGAAGTCACGTCCGAGGAACGGTTGCGACTCGTTCTCTCCCAGAGCAAGGGGGCCGAGCTCGGACATGCCGAACTGAGTCACCATCTGCTTGGCGATGCGGGTACAGCGCTGGATGTCGTCCTGCGCGCCGGTGGTGGGCTCGTCGAAGACGATCTCCTCGGCGACACGGCCCCCCAGGAGCATGGCCAGTTCGTCGATCAGTTCCGAGCGGGTCACGAGGAAACGATCCTCGGTCGGAAGGGTCAGCGTGTACCCCAGAGCCCGACCACGCGACACGATCGACACCTTATGAACCGGATCCGCGTTCGGAAGAGCGTGTGACACCAGAGCGTGACCGGCCTCGTGATAGGCGATCACCTTCTTCTCCTTGTCGGAGATGACCCTGCTGCGTCGCTCGGGACCTGCGAGGACCCGGTCGATCGCTTCTTCGAGTTCCTGCATCCCGATCTCGTTCTTGCCGAACCGGGCGGCCAGAAGCGCAGCTTCGTTCACGACGTTGGCCAGGTCGGCGCCGGTGAAGCCGGGGGTCCGGCGGGCCAGCACCTCGATGTCGATCTCTTTATTGATGGGCTTGCCGCGCGTGTGTACCTGCAGGATGCCGGTGCGCCCGTTCAGGTCGGGACGATCGACCACGATCTGACGATCGAAACGACCGGGACGCAACAGCGCCGGGTCGAGGATGTCGGGTCGGTTCGTGGCGGCGATCAGGATGACACCGCCCTTGATGTCGAAGCCGTCCATCTCGACGAGGAGCTGGTTGAGGGTTTGCTCGCGCTCGTCGTGACCACCGCCCAAACCCGCACCGCGGTGACGACCTACAGCGTCGATCTCGTCCATGAACACGATCGACGGAGCGTTGCTCTTCGCTTGCTCGAAGAGGTCGCGGACCCGGGATGCACCCACGCCCACGAACATCTCGACGAAGTCGGAACCCGAGATCGAGAAGAAGGGAACGCCCGCTTCACCAGCCACGGCACGAGCGAGAAGCGTCTTGCCGGTTCCGGGGGGGCCGAAGAGCAGAACGCCCTTCGGGATCTTGGCCCCCATCGCTTGGAACTTCTGCGGCGCGGCGAGGTACTCCTTGATCTCCTGCAGCTCCTCGACCGCTTCGTCGAGGCCCGCCACATCGGAGAACGTGATCTTCGGCTGATCCTTCGTCACGAGGCGGGCCTTCGACTTACCGAAGGACATCACCCTGTTGCCTCCCCCTTGCATCTGCTGCATGAGGAAGAAGAAGAACCCGACGATGATGATGATGGGGAGGAACTGGAAGAGGAACGACAGCCACGGCGATCCCTGCTGCGGATCCGCGCTTACCGATACACCGTTGTCGACCGCGATCTGCTGGTACTCGTCGATCGTGTCTTTGGGGAAGTGGATCTCGTAACTGCCTTCACCCGAGCGGTAATCGCCGACGCCCTTCTCGTCCCGCGTGAGGAACTGGACCGACGCGATCTCGCCGTCCTCGACCTTCTGAACCCACTCGTTGACCGAGCGGAGCTCTTCCGGTTTGTCGGCTCCGGCCCGGTAGATGTTGAAGACCCAGACGACCGCAACGATGAGGACGAGGTAGAAAACAGCGGACCTGAATATGCGATTCATGGTCACTCAAGGGTAGCAGGATGGGCCAGCTACGAAACCCGCTTCGACCTGCAGTTCTAGGCGTCTGAGGAGTACGCCTCTTCTTTCAGAACGCCGATATAGGGCAGGTTGCGATATCTCTCGTTGTAATCCAATCCGTACCCGACGACGAAGACCGGAGGGATCTCGAAGCCCGGATACTTCACGTCCATCGGGACGGCCTGCTCCCCCTTCTTCCAGAACAGAGAGCAGATCTGCAGCGACGCGGGCCGTCGCGCTTCGAGGTAACGCAGCAGATAGGAGATCGTCAGCCCTGAGTCGATGATGTCCTCGACCAGGAGGACGTGCCGGTCGGTGATCTCGTAATCGAGGTCCTTCAGGATCCGGACGACGCCGGACGACTTGGTCGCGGAGCCGTAAGAGGAGACCGCCATGAAGTCGAACTCGATCGGAAGCTGGATGCCGCGCGCGAGGTCCGACATGAATACGAAAGCACCCTTGAGGACGCCGACGAGAAGGAGGTCCTTGCCCCGGTAGTCCTCGGTGATCTGCTTCGACAACTCGCGGATCTTGTCCTGGATCTCCTCGGCGCTTATCAGCACCTCGTCGATGTCTGGATGGACCTCTCCCGTCATCTAGTCATCCTACTCATCCTGATCCCGCGGCCCCCTGACCGTGACGTGGTCTTCCTCGATCACGATCTCGCCACCGGAGGCGACAGAGAACCGCAGCGGCTTCATGACCTCGTCGTCGTCGAGCGCGTCGAGAGCGGCATCGATCCCGCCTGCCCTGTCCCGCACCCGTCCCACCGCCGCTTCCAGAACACGTCGTCTAAGGGCGCGAGGGATCGCAAGCAGCGCATCCAGCTTGATGCGGGTCCCGCCCTCTCCCGCTTCGATCAGGTCGGCCGCCAGGCGCGAGCCCAACGTGGCCAAGGCACGCGAGTCTTCGAGCAATCGCTCCGATGACTTCGCGATCGCCTTCACCGCTCCGTCGCCCCAACCGTCTTCGATCGCTCCCACGACCTCGTTGCGGATCCGCACGCGTTCGAAGCGGTCGTCGTTGTTGGCGGGGTCGTCGTAGAACTCGATCTCCACCTCGTGGCAGTACGCGCGCGTCGTGGCCCGTCGCAGATCGATCAGCGGGCGGATCCGAGGGCCCTCACTCGGGGGGATACCGGCTAGACCTGCGGGTCCCGCGCCGTGGATCAACCGGGCGATCGTCGTCTCCACGCGATCGTCGAGCGTGTGACCGGTCGCGATCTTCGTCGCACCGACCTGAGCGGCGATCGTTGCGAAGAACTCGTAGCGGAACTCGCGCGCCCGGGCCTGCAGGTTCGGACCCTGGAGGTCGCGTGCTCGCGCGACGTGCACGTCATAGCCGAGCGTCGCCGCCTCACGCGCCACCGTGGCTGCAACCTCTTCGGATTCGGCCGAGAGGCCATGATCGACATGAGCCACGAACAGCTCCAGATCCAACTTGTCCTGCAACCGTGCGAGCACGTCGAGCAGGCAGCTGGAATCGGGCCCGCCCGAGACCGCAACCAGCACGCTCTCCCCGCCGGACAGCATCCGGCGGCGCAGGATCGTTGCGAGAACCGCGTCGACGACATCGAAGCCGGGTCCGCCGAGAGCCCGGCCTCGGTCTACGCCGCCACCCGGGTCAGCCACGAATCCGGCTCCCGCAACTCGCTCATGGTGGGGAAGCGCGCCGGGTCGTCCCACAGCGCGGCTAGTGCGTCCAACCCCCTGCGTTCCACGACGCGCTCGCAGAACGCCTGGCCCAACTCGTACTGACGGAGCTTCATCTCGAGTCCGATCGCTTGCGCCACGATGCGTTGGATGACGCTCTGCTGCTGCCGGCGACGTTGGAAGACGTGACGCATCTGCTTGAACGAAGGGATCACCCTCTCGCCGACGGTGTCCATCACGAAGTTCCCATGTCCCTCGACGACGGCCATCAATGCCTGGATCTGGTCCAGAACCTTGCGTTGTTCGTCGTTGGCGAACAGGTACATCGGGCTCTTCTCCTCCGCGGGGATATCGCGCGAGGCGATCTTCTTGACCGCCGAGGCCATCCTCTGCGCCAGACCCTTCGCGTCGAGGTCGACGGAGTCCAGGTACTCGTGCACGAGAGACAGGAAACGCGGACGCAGCCACGGGACGCCCTCGAACTGGAAGCGGTGGGTGACCTCGTGCAGCGCCACCCACAGGGCGAACTCCTCCGGGATGAACCCGAACCGGCGTTCGGTCTCGACCATGTTCGGTCCCACGAAGTAGAGAGACGGCGCGGTTCCCTTCGGGAACCGGCGCGTCGACGGCTGCTCCGACACCAGGAGGTCGTACTGGCCCAGGACGCGGCGCGAGATGTACCCAAGTAGAAGGCCGACCTCTGCGGACACGGCGGTTGTTTGAAGCAGCCGCGCCGGGAGCGGTACCTGATCCAGACGTTTGCCGATCTTCTCGTGGATGGGCCCGAGCAACTGCGTCATCCCTTTGATGTTCACGTCCACCCAGCTGACGCGATCGATCATCCCCCACTGCACCGCGGGCGGGGCGGGGATGCCACTGAACTCGGCAACCAGCTCCTCCGAGCGCGGCACCGCTTCATCGAGATCGCGCTGCAAGCGCTCCAAGAGATAGGAGGTCTGCATGTCGGAGTCACCAGCGACGCGTTTGGCTACCGCGAGAGCGATGCGAGGATCGATCAGTCGGGCCATGTCCCCCATCCTCTCCCGGTCGGGGGGGCCGGGAAACCGTTAACTAGGCGCCGCTCTGGCGCTTGGTGATCATCCGGTAGTAGAGAGCGCCGAGCGCTAGGAACAGGAGCAGGAGCATCACGAGAGTGATCCGAGACATCTGGTAGGTCCACTGGGGGCCTTCTTCCTCCTCGGTCGCTCCCTCCTGGCCCTCGTCCGCTCCCACCTCGGCCTCGGGATCGCCCTCGCCGCCCTCTTCCCCGGCGTCGCCTTCGCCGGTCGACTCACCGCCCCCCGTATCGGTCCCCGGGTCGGACTGGTCGGCACCTTCGTCGCTCTCGGCTTGGGCCAGGTTCAGAGGAGCAGCGGAGGCGACGGGAGACAGGGCGAAGACGTACACGAGAGCGAGGCTGAGCAGCACGATGAGGCGCGAACGCATCTGGATCGGAACCCCTCCGGTTGATCGAAAGATCGCGGACGGGCGACAGGATATATCGCGTCGGTCAGGCGGAACCGGCAGCCGGCTTCCGGCCCCGGAGCCGGGGCACCTTCATGTCGGCGTGGGCCCAGCACTTGTCACGCTTGTTGTAGGTCGAGAGCCTCGTGTCGCAACCGGGCGCAGCACAGACACGGCCCTCGGGGAACCTGCGCGATGCCCGAGGAACGGCCTGCGGCCTCGAACCCCGGATGGCGTTCTCCTTGCTCACCTCGAGCTCCTTCTCGAGACCTCCGGCAGAGCGCCGGCGGCGCCCCGAAGGTCTTCGTCTCACCTCTTGTTCGTTAAGACGCACGAGAGTGGCTTGGGGTTCCCTATCTAATGTGGCCTAGATGAGACCGAGACGACCGCACCTGCCCGCTATGCCCGCCCCTATCCGGTGGATAGGCGTGGGCGTCCGCGCCGTCCTCGGGACCCCGGCTCGGGCCGTGCTGGGCACCGCCCGGATCGTGAGTGACCCCGCCCGCCAGGTGAGGGACTACTGGGCCTCCGAGAGGGTCACGATGCGCCAAGGCTTCATCGCGGTGTGCATCGCCTCGCTGACCTCGCTCGTCGCCGGAGTGACGCTGGCGAAGATGGGAGGGCGGATAGAAGCCGTGAGCGGCCTGTTCATCCTGATCCCCGTCTCGATCGGTATGAGAGGCAACATCTTTGGCGGGCTGGCCGCCCGCCTCGGCACGTCCATCCACTCCGGACTGTTCGAAGTCTCCCGAGATCGAGCCGGATTGCTGGCGCAGAACGTGTACGCGGCCACCCTGTTGACGATCGCTACTTCGGCCACCATGGGCGTCCTGGCGAGAGGGATCGCCGGGCTGCTGGGATTGGAGACCGTGTCGGTGTGGGACTTCGTCTTGATCGCCGTGGTCGGAGGACTGCTTTCTTCCACCGTCGTGCTGGCGGTGACGATCTACCTGTCGGTGACTTCCTATCGACGAGGGTGGGATCTGGACTCCGTCGGCTCGCCGCTCATCACAGCGATCGGGGACGTAGTCACCTTGCCCTTCCTGCTTCTTGCGTCGTACCTCGTCGGGATCGGGCTCCTCACGCCCATCCTCGGGGGCGTCGCCGGGGCGGCAGGTCTCTACGCTTTGGCCCGAGGGTGGACCAACGTGCGCCAGGTGACGAGGCGCATCGTCCGCGAGAGCTTCCCGGTTCTCTGCATCGCCATCGTGCTGGACATCCTGGCCGGCGCTGTGGTGGAGCCCCGCGTCGAGAAGGTCTTCCTGGTATTTCCGGCGCTGCTGCTGGTCATCCCAGGGTTCCTGGAGAACACCGGTGCACTTGGGTCGATCCTCTCGGCACGCCTGGGATCGAAGCTCCACCTCGGAGTCGTAACTCCCAGAGCCAAACCAGATGCGGCCGCGCTACTCGACGGCAGCATCGTGTTGGCTCTCGGCGTGACCGTCTACGTCATCACCGCTCTAGCGACGCTCGGCCTCGCAGAGCTCCTGGGGATCAACCATCCCGGCGCATTCCGCTTCATCGGGATCGTGCTGGTCGGCGGTGTGCTCGCGACGCTCGTGGCCGCGCTCATCGGCTACTACGCGGCCACCACCACGTACAGGTTCGGGCTCGATCCCGACAACCACACCATCCCGCTCGTCACCAGCGGCATGGACCTACTCGGCGTCATCTGTCTCGTAGCTGCGCTCGTCTTGTTCGGAGTAGCCTGATCGGAAGGAGAGTTGGAGAGATGGACTCAGGAGAAGGTCGAAGTACCGTCAAAGGGCTTCTGGCGGAGATCAAAGATTCGTCGGAGCTCATGATCGACCTCGCGTACGCGTCCGTCTTCTTCGCCGACGCGGAGTTGGCGAAGGAGGTCATCGGCCTTGAGGAACGGATGTTCGAGGACCTGAGGCAGATCCGGAAACTCGTGATCCTCTCGGCCCGAAGCCCCGAAGACGCAGAGCACATGGCCGGCGTGCTCGAGATCGTCTCCGCCGTTGAGAAGATCGCAGATGCGGCCGAGGACATCGCACACGTGGTGCACGCCGGCATGGGGATCCTGGACGACCTTCGCAAAGACCTCCGCTATGCCGACGAGATCGTGTCCCGTATCAAGGTGAGAGACGGCGCGCCTGCGGCGGGTCGCTCGTTGCGCGACCTGGCCCTCCCGGTGGAGATCGGGATGTGGGTGATCGGCACGAGACGCGGCGGCGACTGGGATCTTGATCCCGGCCCCGAGTACGTGGTGGCCGCCAACGACGTGTTGCTGGTCAAAGGTCCTGAGGACGGCGCACGGCTGGCGAGAGAGTTGTTCGGGGCTCCCGAGCTGCCGCCGGGCCCCGAGCCCTCACAGGTCGTGCTGTCGGATCTCGACCGCGCCGTCGATCTGTTGATCGAGATGAAGAACTCCGCCGAGGTTGCGGTCGGGCTTGCCTATTCGGCCCTTCTGTTCAACGACCCGGCTCTCGCAGCCGAAGTCGGCAATCTCGAGGCGCGCTCGGATGCCGTTCACGACGAGTTGGAGTCCTGGGTCTTGCGAAGCTCGCAGGAGGCGCGCAATCCCGACGACCTGCGAGGGCTGTTGCACCTCGCGCACGCGTCCGAGGTGATCTTCGACTCGGCACGTGAGATGACCCGCCTGGTCGAGCAAGGCGAAGAGCTGCATCCGGTCATCGCCGCCGCCCTCGTGGAATCAGACGAGTTCGGGCACGAGACGATCGTCGGCGAGAACTCCCCCGCCGACGGAAAGACCATCAAGGAGCTCTCGATCGAGACCGAGACCGGCATGTTCGTGCTGGCGGTCCAGCGCGGTCGCCGTTGGATGTATCGCCCCAAGCCGAGCCTCGCTCTCTCCCCCGGCGACAGGATCATCGCGGTCGGGCCGGCCGAAGGAGCCGAAGAGCTCGACACCCTCGTCGGCATGCAACGGGAGCTCGCCGAGGCATAGGTGCCGGCCGGGCCGGGCATACTCCCGGCATCGAAAGGAGAGGTATTTGAAGATCGGCAAGAACAAGGTCGACAGCGGCGAGGACATCCAGGCCGACGGCTCGATCCCCGTCAAGCCGACACTGGCCCAGACCATCGGCGCCACGGTCGCCGGCGTCGTGGCAGTCAGGCTGGCGGTCTACGTGGTCACGACCATCTGGCGGTTGGTGACCCGCGAGGATCCGCCTCAGATCGACATGGACATCTCTCCCGGCAAGAAGGCGGCCTGGGTCGCTCTCGTGGGTGCGGCATCCGGTGCGGCTCGTCAGGCGGCCCGAGACAAGATCAAGCCACCTACAGGGGGCGCTGCCTAAACGGCCTAGCCTCATCCGGCGGCCTGGGCCCGACTAGCCACTGCCATCGGCGCTCTGCCCTCCTCCAAGCCCGAACCCGATGTTCGGCTCCTCGCGAGCTCGCACAGTGAGAACGCCGGGTCCCTCCACGTAGGGGTTCTCTTTCGTCAGGTGTAGCCACTGGCGGTGAGAGCGGGATGAGAATCGACTGAGAACGTTCTTAGAAGGCGAAGATGAGAGCATCCTCATGTTCGCTTCATCCCCGCCTCAGGCGTAAGGGGTGTCATG
>JBKHXK010000043.1:0-16736 GCA_046566065.1 Actinomycetota bacterium
GCCTGCGCATTCTACACAGCGCGTAGGGGTGGTCGTCAACCGGACCCGGCCCCCACTCCGGCCGACCCCAACGAGCAAGAGGCCCCCGGGATCCCGGGGGCCTCTTTGATGCATCTTGTCCTCTTTATATAGGGGCTACTGCGGGCCGGTGTACTTCAGGATGTAGAGACCGAAGTCGCGATCGCTGAAGAGGAGCAACGGACGTCGCTTGCCCCTCTTGATCGTCTCCACTCCCCAGAAGTCGTTGCCGCCACGGTCGATGAAGTGCCCGGTCTCCCGGAAGCCCCCGGAGCCGAACCGCGCCACCCGGGCGCCCGCGCCGTACCAGGAGAAGTAGGCCAGGTTCACCCCTCGCCTCTTGTCGGTCTCGACCTCGTGCACCGAGAGCACCGGTCCACCCGCGCTCACAAGGGCTCGCTCTTTCGCTTCGTCGACCGTGTAGGTGTCGATCTCCTCGAGCGTGCTCGCGTTCAGGAGGTGCGCGTAGCCCCATCCGTCGAACGCAGCCACCGCACGGACGTCGGCCCCTTCGGTGCCGATCGCCGGCTCGTCGGCGCCCTCGTAGGTCGGGGTCTGCTCGAAGATCAGGTGGAAGGCGCGGTGTCCCACACACACGGCATTGATCGTCGGGTCGAAAGCATGACCCTGACTGCCACACAGCTGGGCGTCGGGATTCTCGCCGGCTCCAGACCCCGCGTGGTGGTTGGCGATGATGACTGCGTCGTAACCCTTCTGCTGGACCTCGTCGACCTTCAGCGAGAAGAAGCATGTGCCTCGGAGCGCCACTGCGATCCGCTCCTCGCCCTCAGCCACATCTAGCGTCGAGGCGTCGGGGATGTCCTTGGCGGTGCCTGGATCGCTTTCGTCCTCCGGGGTCGCGGGATCGTCCTCGACCGCAGGACAGGCCGTGCCCACGTAAACGGTCGGACCGTTGATCTGGTCCTCGCCGGCGTACTCCTCGGAGATCGGAACCGTCCAGCCGAACTCGCTCGCGGCAAACTCCTGGCCGGCGTTGGCGCCGCTCGTGATCTCGAACGGGTCGATCCTGAAGGCACCGAAGTCTTCACCCGTCCCTACGAAGAACCTGTTGTTCGAGCTCCACGACCCCTGATGGGCATTGCCCTCGGGCGGCGAGAACTGCGGGAACTCGGGATCGTTGGTCGCGTAGTCGGAGTCGTCCAGGACCGTCGGGTTGGTCGGGTCGTCCACATCCAGCAGGACCCATCCGGCGTCCCAGTAGGAGATCATCGCTCGCCACTCGCCGCCGATCTTCTTCACCCAGAGGTCGTGCTGGTTCGGGTTGTCACCGAAGCCGAGCTGGGGGCTGATCGCGTCCGTCCACTCCGAGTAACCCGTCTCGCTGACGAGACGCGGCCGACGCGGGTTCGTGAGGTCCATCACGTCGACGTCGAGGAAGCCCGCCTCGAAGTTGTCGGTCATGATCGCGTAGGCCTTGGCGCCATCGCTCCAGCCCATGACGCTGTGCACGTCGTTAGGAGCCTCCAGCGGGGTGGGGTCCTCTGGATCGTTCGCATCCGTGTCGCCCACGTTCTGGGCCAGCATCCTCGGCCGCGTGGGGTTGGTCACATCGACGACGCTGATGCCGCCCTCGCCGAACCCATCGCACGATTCGTTGGAGAGGAGCAAGAGATCGCCCTTGAAACGCGGCGTGTTCACGCTGAAAGCGTGGATCCCCTCGCCGTTGCGGGCGTTGGTTTCGATGAAGGCAACCTTCTTGGGCGCCCGTGGGTTGCGCACGTCGACCACGTGTACCCCAAGGCGACCTGCGCCACCGCGCTCCTCACACTCCGCATAGTCCGTACCCACGTAGGCGTAGCCCTTGTGGGCATCCACGTCCGTGATCGAACTGTTCACTCCTCGAGAGAGATCGAGGTCGCCTAGCTTGCGCATGTTCTCGCGACTGGCCGGCAGATGACCTTCGTCGTGCTGGAAGGTCTGAGCACCCATCTCCCGGCCATCGACCGGGTCGTACGTCCATCGCTTCGGGCCTGCACTAGCGACTCCCATGGAAGCCACCAGCCCTGCAGCGGCAAAAGCCGCTATGACGCGCTTACTCAAGACCACCCCCTGTGGGAATGGGGCCCCCTCGGGGGGCCCATCAACGTGACCACGCAGAGTAGTCGCTCTCCTACCGCAGAGTCAACGCGATGGCATCCCACGTGCCTCTCCGGAGTATCCGAGTTAACTTTTTTCAGACCTCCGATAGTCATCCAAGGACATCGTCCGGCCCGATCCGCGACGCGCTTGCGGGGTTATGTCCGAAATGTCATGGCACGGGTGGCCCAGAAGTGCATAGACCTTTCTAACTAGAGAGGCTTAGTTAAAGCCCCTACGGGGCGCTGCCGATACCTGGATGGATAGAACTGGGCATCCTGCGGAGGAGGAACCACCTTGATGGAGCGGATGGGACGCAAGCGAGCACTGCTCGGCCTGACCATCATGGCGGTCGGGGCGTTGACGATCCTTGCCCCCGCCTCGGCCTTTGCCCAGAGCGTCCCCGACGTGACCGACCCCGTTGGTTCGACCGTCGACACGGTCACCGGTGGCGGAGGGGGCAGCAGCGAAACTGGAAGCGGCGGTGGAGGCGGCGTGACCGACACCGTCACAGACCCCGTCACCGACACCGTAGACAAAACGACCGGGACGGTCGGTGGCGTGGTGGACAACACCGGCGGCACGGTCGATAACGTGGCCCCCGGCGCACCGGTCGGCGACGCGAAGAAGACCGTCGACGAGGTCGGCCAGCGCACCGAAGACACCGTGTCCGGCACCGTCGGAAGCGTGCAGGAGGGCGCCGGCAACCTCGGCGGAGAGGTCCTCAGTCCCGTTCTGAACGCGAAGAGCCCTAGGAACCCGGATCGGGACGGCGACGGCAAGGTCTCGAAGAACGAGCGCATCGCGGCCGCCCAGCAGAGGAAGCAGGCGATCGAGAACGCTGCTGCAGAACGCACACAGCGGTCCGCAGCCGAAGCGAAGGATCGCTCGCTTGCCGCCCTCGAGAAGAACCGCCGGGCCCAGGGCAGCACTCCGGCCCCCTCGATCGCTCCCCCGCCTCGTGAGACCTTCCTCACTCAGCTTGCGGACGCAGCGGTAGAAGCCACGAAGAAACTTGCCTTTCCCCTTGGTCTTGCCCTTATGGTGGGTGCGTTCCTGATGGTTCAGGGACGGATCGACCGAAAGGACGCCAAGCTGGCTCTTGCACCGATCGACTCGGAACAAGACCTACTCAGCTTTCAGTGAGCACAAGCTCCGCAACGCAGGGAGCGCGGCCTCAGACGAGTGAGCTGGTCTCCCTTGCAGAGCGCATGGGGTACCTGCAGGCTCTGCGGGTCGCGTTCGCCCTTGTAGTCCTCGCCTCCGCGGTCTTCGCCGCACAGGTCATCGGCGCATCGCTGGCCGATGTCGTGCTCTTCACGGCGGCTTACCTCCTGCTCTCGGCGACGGCAGAGGGCCTTCGCAGGATGGGCAAGGGCCGCGGGCTTGCGATCGTCGGAGGAATGCTCCTGGTCGACGGTATCTACCTCGCCTGGACGTCGTACGCCACCGGCGGCAGCGATAGCCCGCTCCGCTTCCTGCTCTATCTCCACCTGATCGCGGTCACTCTGCTGGCGTCGTACCGAACCGGCTTGAAGATCGCTCTGTGGCACTCACTGCTCTTCTTCGTCGTCTTCTATTCGCAGGCCGCGGGGATCCTCGATCCGGTCGAAGATGCCGCCGCTAACGGGTCCCTCGAGGCCTCTTCCGTCTTCCGGGTGCTGACCTTCTTCATCTTCGCCTTGGGCACCGCGGTCTTCTCCTCGATCAACGAGCGTGAGCTGCGGAGGAGAAAGCTCGACGCCGAGGCGATGAACCACATGGCAGGCGAGCTGGAGAACGCGAGCGAGCCCCAAGAGGTGGCCGAGGTGCTCCTCAACAACGTGTGCGAGGCGTTCGGGTTCAAGCGCGGCGTCGTGGTTGCGGCCCCCGACGGCGGCGCGCCCGGCCTCATGGCCTTCCGGGGGCCGGGAGAACCGGCCGAGACCAAGCCCGGCGTCGACGCGGTCGTGAGGCGCGCCTGGGAAGCCAGGGAGACCGTTCTGGTCAAGCAGCTGGACCCCGAAGCCGACCCGCTCCTGACGGCTCTGCTGCCCTTCGCCCGCAATCTCGTGGTCACTCCCCTGTTCGCCGAAGGCCAGCCCCTTGGCGTCCTGGTCGTAGAGCACGTCCCCGGCAGCGGCTCGCGGATCGAACGGCGCGTGGTGGACATGGTCAACCAGTTCGCTTCGCACGCCTCTCTCGCCCTCCGCAACGGCTGGCTGCTCCAGCAGGTGCAGCGGATGGCGGACACCGACGCCCTGACCGGTGTATCGAACCGCCGCACCTTCGAGCAAGTGCTCGAGCGCGAGCTGTCGCGCGCCGAGCGGAACGGCGAACAGGTCACCTTGATGATGGTCGACATCGACCACTTCAAGTCGGTGAACGACACGCACGGTCACCAGATGGGCGACGAGGTGCTGAAGAAGGTTGCCGCCACTCTCGTTACCGGCTGTCGTGACTTCGATGTCCCGGCCAGGTACGGCGGCGAGGAGTTCGCCGTGATCCTGCCCTCGTGCTCTTCGAAGGAGTCGCTGGTCGTTGCGGAGCGCCTTCGCAGAGCCATCGGCGAAGCAGATAACCCCGTCCCCATCACGGCCAGCGCGGGGGTCGCCACCTTCCCGACCCACGCAGGCGATCCCGCCAAGCTGATAGCAGCTGCCGACGAGGCTCTCTACGAATCCAAGCGGGCGGGTCGCGATCGGGTCACGAGATCTCGCCGGCGCGCCTCGACCAAGACGAACGTCCCCACCGGAAGCTAGCGGTAGACCTTTCGAGCGAAGACGTCGTTCTCGAGAGACGCGACCCGGTCCAAGATCAGCAGTCCGTCTAGGTGGTCGATCTCGTGCTGGAAGGCACGAGCCTCGAACCCGTCCGTCGCGATGACCAGCGTCTCGCCGGCCGGAGAGCGACCCTGAACGACGATCTGGGTCGCTCGGGCCACGTTCGCGGTCAGGTCCGGCACGCTCATGCATCCCTCACGACCCACCTGTCTGCCCGTCGACTCGACGATCACGGGGTCGAACATCACGACGAGGCCATGGACGGTGGTTGCCTTCGGATGAGAGGAGACATCTAGAGCGAAGGCCCTTCGGGAGACCCCGATCTGAGGGGCGGCCAGCCCCACGCACGCCGGCGATGCGCGCATCGTGTCGACGAGGTCCTCGGCCAGCGCAGCGTCGAGGGCATCTCCCACCGGTTCCGCCGAAACCTTGAGGACGCGTTCGGGGATGCGCAATACGGGCCGGACGCTCAATCAGTTCCCCTCAGAGAACATCTGGGCCGATTGGATGAACGCTGACGTCCATCCCGAGCTCCGCGCGCAGGCGGTCGAGCCGCGCTTCGAGCTCGTCGTCGGCGACGACTTCCAGCATCAGCGCGTACACGGGCTGGCTTTCTGAGCCGATCACGCGGGAGCTGAGTGCCGTGATGTTGATCCCAGAGGAAGCCAGCTCCGCCGCGACGCGATAGACGATCCCGGGTTGGTCGGCCCCGTACACAGAGACCATGTGGGTTGCGGTATCCACCTGCAGGACGGCTTCATCGACCGAGCGAGCCGTGATGCTTAGGGCAAGCTCCTCTGCGACCGTCGCGAGCTTCGCCTCGAGCTCCGGAGCAGAGAGCTCGCCCGGTGCCGACACGATCAGCATCATCGAGAAGTGGCCACGGAGGATCGTCGAGCTGGCGTCCTCGAGGTTGCAGCCACTCTCGTACAGCAAGCGGGTGACGCCCGCCACGATGCCGGGCCGGTCGTTGCCGACGACCGTGACGGCTACCAGATTGCGGTCTGACATGCGTGGGACAGTAACCGAGCTCCCAACGGGACTCTCAGGATCGGCCTGCCGGAAAGGTGCGTCTCCTCGCCAGTGACCGGATCGGGGGCCGGGTCACCGCCTACTCGTCGTCGTCCTCCTCTTCGCCTCCACCCTGCTCGTCCGCGTCGACGTCGACGTCCGTGTCAACGCCACCCTCGCCCTCGCCGTCCTCGACCTCGCCGCCTCCGTCTCCGTCGATGTTGGCTTCACAGGCGACCCCGCCCAACGAGGCGAAAGCGAGTAGCAACGCCGCCAACCAACGGGACAGACGCTTCTGGCTGAGCATCTCTTCTCTGGACATGACGCCTCCTTGGCTCGGGGTTGCTTCACCCCTACCCTCCGGAGTCGTCCGGAAACTCAGCGTGCGACGGGCAGCAGGAGCGTCGAGTCGCCCAGGAAGAGGGTGTTCGTGGCGCGGTGCCGATCGGGGGTCACCCACGTGGTGCTCGAAGAGGCGATCAGCAACTCGAGGTGGTGGTCCTTCGCGACCACGTAGTCCTTGTCGATGAACTCGAGGTCGAAGAGATAGCGCTTGCCGGGCTCCAGGTCTTTCCCCTTCTCCAGACCGTCCCGGTAGCGGGCATTCATGAAGGCCCTCGAGATCACCCGGCAGCCGCCGGAGGGGCCCACGTCGCACAGCGTCGCGACGAAGTGGGTGGAAGGCGAGTCACTGGCTGCGCTCAAGCGCAGCACCGGGCGGCCTTGGAGACGCAAGCCCGAGGAGGCCGGCACCTTCACGCGCACGTAGCGGGTGCCCTCACCGATCCCCCGCGTCATCTCGCTCTCGGTCAGAGCGCCGTCGTCGGGATAGGTGCGCTCTTCGTCCGGGAGGGCCAGGCGTTCGATGTCGCCGCCCCACCCCTGCTGCGTATGCCACTTGCGGTCGCTCGTCTGGACCCGGACCTCCGGCTCGCTCTCCACGCCGTTGCGGATCCCGTACAGCCATCGCTCCAGCCAGCGTTCGAGCAACAGATCCCACTCGGCGTAGCGGCCTCGGGGCGAGGCGTGCGCCCACTGACCGAGCACCATGATCTTCTCGGTCCGCAACGCCTCGAACCAGGCTGTGCCCTCCCACGTCTTCACGTTGAAATCCAGTAGCCCGTGCGAGATCAGAACCGGCACGTCGACCTTGTCAGCTCTGCGGAGGTAATCGCGCTCCTTCCAGAAGTCGTCGTAGTCGGGGTTCTCGCTATACGCCCGCTGGAACTGCTCGACGCGGTCGCAGAGGTTCCACCTCATCGCGATCTGCTGGGCATGGGTCGCCGCGAAGGGGTCGGGGGGAGGCAGGAACCCGTAACCGAACTGGAAGTCGGGAGGGGTCACACCCGGCGGATCGGGATCGAGGCTCTCACCTGAGTAGGTGGCGCGGACACCCTGCTGATAGGCGTAGCCGTACCACCGGCTGATGGCCGAGACGGGGATGATGGTCGCCAGGTGTGGCGGCCTCTCTACGGCCGTGGCGTTCGCGGTGGTTCCGTCGTAGGAGGCGCCGGTCATGGCTACCTTCCCGTTCGACCAGTCCCTGGTGCCCAGCCACTCCACGAGGTCGTAGCCGTCGTGGCGTTCCTTGATGCCGCCGTAATCCCAACATCCGCCCGAGTTGTAGGTCCCACGCACGTCGCCCCGGGCGTAGGCGTATCCCTTGGGAACGAAAAGGGCGGCATCTCCAGCGGGGAGGTTCTGCTCGTTGGCATCGAGCGCCTTGTAGAGAGCGTGATATGGCGTGAGGCTGAGGATGACCGGAACCTCGACGCCCTTGGGCGTGACCGGGCGCCAGATGTCGACCGACAGCTCGACCCCGTCGCGCATCGGGACCCGCACACGCTCGTAGGTGAACTCGCTGTAGGTAGGCCGAGAGGAACCTTCCGGGGCGGGCGCTCCGGCCGCTATCGGGGCGTGGAGGGTTGAAACGAACGCCGCTGCGAGCAGCGCTCCCAGCGGGCGCGACCACCTCGAGATCCCCATGCCCTAGCTATTCGCCGGCGACCCTCGGGGTCCTCCGGAGGGGAGATTCGGCAGAACTGCGTATTGGCCCGGCCCCCTCTCGTGCCGACCTCTGAGTTAGAAACCCAGCGCCCCAGAAGGAGGTCCCGTGTACTCGAACAAGCCCCTCATCAGCGAGAGCATCCTGGACGGGGACGACGAGGCCGATCGCAAGACGGTCGAGTGGCTCCGCCAGCAGCTGGAACTCCGGGAGCAGAAGCGCTTGGCCTCTTCTTCCCGCTGATCGTTCGACGGCACGGTTCTCCCGAACGACCCCGCCGCGGTAGCGTCGGGGTCGTTGTTCGTAGAGACCTCTGCAGGAGGAACGATGGCCCCGATCCAGAAGTCCGACCAGGAGTGGCGTGAGCAACTGACGCCGGAGCAGTACGCCGTGCTCCGCCAGAAGGCCACCGAGCGGGCTTTCACCGGCAGGTTCGTCGACGTGAAGGACGACGGGATCTACCGCTGTGCGGGCTGCGGCGCCGAACTCTTCCGGTCGGACACCAAGTACGACTCGGGCAGCGGGTGGCCCAGCTTCACCGACCCGGCCAACCCTGCGAACGTCGAGCTACACGAGGACCGGAGCCACGGGATGATCCGCACGGAGGTCACATGCAAGAACTGCGGCGGCCACCTGGGCCACGTCTTCGATGACGGCCCCGGGCCCAATGGCAAGCGCTACTGCATCAACTCGTGCGCTCTCGATCTCGACACCTCATCTTCCTAGGCTCTCCCCGTAGGACCACGAACCCGGCGTCGGGGTCAGCATGGGAGGCACCGTCAGGCGCTTCGCTCCCCTGCCGAAGCCTCCAGCCATCCCGACCGAGCGAGCTTGAACCCCGCCTCGAAGCGGGATGAGGCGCCGAGCTTGTCCATAGCACTGCGCAGCCTCCTGCGCAGCGTGCGAGCAGTCAGACCCAGCTTCTGAGCCACGACCTCGTCGGTGTACCCGCGTGACATCAGTGTCAGCAGCGCCAGCTCGTCATCCGTGGGGGTGGCCGGAGGGGCTTCGACCATCGCTAGAGCGGGAGTCATCTCATGCCTCCTGGGTTCGGGGTGCCTTTTTCGGTCATGCCCATCAGTACGACCGGGGAGGAGGTACGTAACGCCGCCCCGAAGATGGTTACGAGGGAAACCTGCCCGCACCGGCTCTCGACCGGGCGGGTGGCCCACGACGCGGCGGAGGGCCGATGACTTCTGATCAGCAGCGCCGGTTCGAGGCTGAGTGGCCCGCGCTCGCCCTCCGGCTCCAAGCCTTGCTCAGACGCAAGAGGCTGACGGACTGGATGATCGAGGATCTGGTTCAGGAGACCGGCTGTCGTCTGATCCGGATGTGGAGCCAGGTGGATCGCACCAAGCCGGTGTGGCCCCTCGTGACCACGATCGCACTCAACCTCCTCCGTGACGAGATGCGAAAGGGCAGCCGGAACGAGCTGACCGGGGCGGTCCCCGATTCGCCTTCGGGAGAGAACGTCGAGGCGCGGGGACTCGCTCGGGTCGAGCTGAGTCAACTGGGCGGAGCACTGTCGCAGATGAACGATTCACAGCGAAGCGTTCTTCTCGCCTCCGTGACCGAGAGCGCGACCGAGGGGGCAGACCCCAGCGCGCTGCGCATGCTTCGCATGCGGGCGCGCAGGCGACTTCATCAGCTGATGGACCAGGCCTCGGTCCTTAGCGTGACCGTTGGCTTCCAGCTGCGACGTGTGATGCGAGAGGCCGAGTTGTTCATGAGCCGGGCACTCCCTCTGGATGCCGAGCGTGTGCCCGCCGCGGTGTTCGGCGTCGCAGCTGCTCTTTCGGTGGGGCTCGCCGCTCTGCCCGTTGAGGTGGTCGACGGCTCTTGGGGCCAACGCGGCCCGGTCGTCGCGACCTCCACCGGTCGAAGCGCTGATGCCACACGCCCGGCAGGAACCGACCCCACCTCCCCGCTGGGGGCCGCTCCGGAAGCACCACCCTCAGCTCACGGCATGGACAGGGATAAGCACTCCAGGGACGGCGAGGCAGCGGGGGGAAACGGTGGTCACGGTCTGGGCGACGAAGGGTCGGTGAGCCGGGGAGCTACGTATCACGTCCCGATCGCCGAGGGCACCTACGTAGCGGGCACCGTCACCGTAGAGCTCGAGGGCTTCGATGAGCAGGGAGACGACACTTCCAGCACCGGGACCGGATCCCTCAGCTGCAGCAGCTCACCGAGCGGCGGTGCAGGCGTGTCCTGCACCCACGGCGGGGAAGGCTGGGACCAGAGGACGGCCCGGATCAAGCAGCACACCGAGATCTGGGTCGAGGGAGAGCGGATCTACTAGAAACCTCTCGGAAGCCTCAGCGTGATCTTGCGATGTGGTCGGCGATCGGGGCCGTGGTCCACCATCGCCCCGGCGTACAAGCCATAGGACAAGGTCGCATGATCGAGTGCACGCTTGCTCATCCTGTCCCCTAGTAACCGCCCGCTGGCTGAAGACAGACGTTCGAGATAGGCGTCGGCCTCCATGAGCTGCGGATCTATCCATGGATCGATCGCAGGCTCCTGCAGTTCCCCTCCCACCCAGTCGATGCGCTGGCCGCGATATCTGAGCGACGCGCCGGTGATCAGTGGGTCGAAACGCAATGCTGCCTCAGGGATCTGCGTGCGCCTTCCACCGAAGGAGCACGAAGCGAGCCGCTTCTTCGGCCCGTGCAGCCGGCACCGTGACCGATCGGCGATCAAGAAGGTCTTGCTCGATCTAAGGGGTTTGTCCATTCGGTATGCGAACACGAGGTAGGCATGCACGTTCCTGCCGGAGCGCACCAACCAGCGCGCCTCGGCCGCCTGGAACGTTCCTCGATAGACCTTTACCGGAAGATCATCGCCCGACCCGAGGGCTGCGGCATGGTGCGGAAGGAGCAGCGAGATCGCCACGGCTCCCGAGAAGCAGACCCTGCGGGCCCTCCATCGCATGCATGAGTATTGGACGCGGTGGCGCCGGGCACCTCCTAGAGCCTTAGCCTGCTTGGATGCCCACCAGGAAGCGGATGAAAGCCCGCAGCTGCGATCGCAAGCGGCGCTATGCGACCTCGGCGGAAGCAGAGTCAACGGCGCAGCACCGCCGCGAGGAGAGCGGAGAGCTCGATCTCGACATCTATCCGTGCCGCTACTGCTACGGATGGCACATCGGCCACGCTCAGCCCCGGCCCAAGACCGATCGGAGCTAGAAACGCTAGCGGCTAACGGCCCGAGTAGAAGAGCTCGATGGGCTGATCCGGAGCAACCATCCGCATCGTGACCTGCCTGCACTCGGTGCCGTAGTCCGGGTGCTCGATGCACATCGTGTCGGGGAACTCGACCTCCCCGGAAGCGGTGGCCGGACCGCGCGTGAAAGTAGCGCTGTCGGACGTCACCACAACGGAGTACTCCCTGAGGACGTTGTCGCAGATCACGGAGGTGGACCCGGAGCCCGAGACCGTGCCGTCCCGCTGATCCTGGGTGAGTCGAACGGTCGCGGTCCCCTCGCTCGCCGTCTGCCCTTCGTCGGGGGGGCACTCGACCGTGATCGGCACGAACGCCGCCGTGCGGTCACGGGGGGTCACCTTGGCCACGTCGCCGATGTCCATCGCGTAGCCGGCCAGAGCCGAGCCGATCGGACCCATAGCCAGAAACATCGCGCCCACAAACACCAGGATCCTCTTCACCATCCGCCCCCTGCCGCTCGCCCCGAAAACTGAGCCCACCATATCGGACGTTTTCGGGGCGAACCGGACGACATCGGGTGGAGCCGCCAACCCTGACCCGTCAGGGGAAGAGTCGCTCCAGTCGCTCTCGGATCGAGGCTAGGGATGTTCCCTTCTCGATATACGCAGAGGCCCCGGCTGACAGAGCCGGGGCCTCTGCGGCCTCGGCTTCCAAACCGGACAGGGCGACGATCACCGCATCGGGGGCCGCCGCTCTCACTAGGGGGATCGCCTCCATCCCGGACATCACCGGCATGTTCAGATCGATCAGAACGAGGTCCGGCTGCTGCTCTTGGGCTACGGCAACCACCTCTTCGCCGTTCGCTGCCTCGCCCACGATCGCGAAGCGCTCGTTAGAGCTGAGCATCCGGCACACCATCTTGCGTACGAGGACGTCGTCGTCGCATACGACGGTGCGGATGCCTCCCGTCATGACCTCGCGGGTGACAGGGGCTCGCACTTCCGCACCGGCACCAAGTGGGGCTCCAGCCTGCCCAGCGAGCGGAGTCAGCTCGCGGGTCACAACCATCTTCGCGGCATCGAGGGCCGCCGTGATCCCCTCAGCTTCGGCCGCCTCATTGCCGAGCTCGCGCGCCATCTTGGCCGCGGTGAGCGACTGAACCACTCGTTCGTAGACGACCGTGGTGTCCTGCTGGTGGCGCAAGCGCTCGCTCACGTCCCGTAGTACCCAGAGCAACACGTCGTCGCCGACCCGCACGGCGCGCCACTCGTATCCGGCGGGCCGGTAGCTTGCCGCGTCCGTCCATTCGAAGTGTCCGGATTCGGGGATGCCCGTGTCGAGAACCCGCATGCAGGCCTGGAGCGACCCGTTCGAGACCATGTCGGGCCACAGTTCGCTGGCCAGTCGGCCCAGCGCTGCCTCGGGATCCGGCTGACCCGCCCGAGCCTGACGGTTCATGTACAGCAGACGCATGTCGATCGAATGACCGTCCCCATCGCGCACGGCCTCGCTGAGGGTGACCGCGTCGGGCAGATTGTCGATCACCTCGAGCAAGGGCTCCGAGGACCGCTCGCTGTCAAGCGCGGCCCGAAGACGCTTCCCCCACGGCATGTCCTGAGTCTCACACATAGGGCATAACGGCGTCGCGAGTGAGTCGTCCATGAAAGCGCTCGGCGCGGCGGGGATGATCTTGGGCACGGTCCTGTGCGCGGCAGCCCTACTTTGGGTCCGCCGAGATCACGATCCCCCCGAACCAGGCCTCTAGATCAACCAGCAGGTGTGGCCTTAGGTCTCCCCTGGCGCGCCTTCCGGCATCGAGGCGTCGGCGGAAGTCTTCTTGCGCGGCAGGACGAGGCCGGCCGTCCCGATGATCGCAAGCCCCCCACCGGTGTAGATGGCCTCCCGGCAGCGGCACTCCTCATCCAAGGCGGTTCCCATGAAGAGGACGCCCACGATCGCGATCGGGACTCCCAGCCACCGTCGGCGAAGCCCGCGGGCCCTCCATGCGGCCAGGATCGTGAACGTGCCCGCGCCGAGAACGACGACTCCGATGACCAGAGGGATCGTTACCTCCTGGCTCCCGGGGCATTCGACGAAGCGAGGCTCGACCACATCGTCCGGGTCGTAGGTGATCTCGACCTCCATCCCAACGGCAGCCTCGTCGGCTTCTCCGCAGTAAGGGAGTCCGGAGTCTTCTCGGGGCAAGCCGAGCTCGTCCTCGTAGGCGATCGCGACCTCTGCGTACGGAGATGTCCGGCGGGTCAGTTGTCGGATCGTGACGTCAGTGACGGTGGCGGTGGTGTCCACGCCTCTGGCCTCCAGCAGACGTGCGTCGTTGGCGTCCGATGGAGCCCCGATCGAGACGGCCATCCCGAGCACGAACAGGGCGATCCCGAGCAACATCATCTGAGCGCCCCTACCGATCCAAGCCGTCGACCAGTGCGGCGTGATTTCGTGCGACATCAGCCTACTTAAGCAAACCCCGCCCGTTTCGGGTAGCGGACTTTTCGCTCTTGACGCTGTTCACGTGATCTGCCGGTAAGGCAACCTGAGAGCAAGTGCAAGCGTCTCTACCAACATGCAGGCATTCGCGGCGGTTTGGGTCATCCTTCTACTGGGCGCATGCGCAGCCACGCCCTCGGTCGAGCGGGCGGGTCCCGCAGCCATGGCCTCACCGGTCGCCGTCGACATCGATGAGGGCACAACCTCGATCGAGCAGCGCTCGAGACGGCGTGCGAGACCGGGGGAGATCGTCTTCTACCGGCTCCATCCGAACTGGCGAAAGGTGGACCGGCTATGCGGGGCCAGGGACCGCTCCTACGTGGTCCGGCACGTCAACGTCGGGTCCGAGCTTCCGGAGGCCCTGTCGCATGCTCTTCGGGCGCTCTTCCATCGTCACTGGGGTGTGCCTCGCTCCACTATCGGGGATGTGATCGTTCGAGATTCCAGGGCCATCGTCGATATCCAAGCGAGAGACGAGCTGGGCTGGGCCAGCACAAGTTGCGGAAGCGTGAGCTTCAAAGGATCTTTGCTCCGAACCGTCTTCCGATTCGAGTCCATCGATTCCGTCCGGTTCCTGTTGGATGGGACCTGTCGAAGCTTCGGCGAATGGCTCCAGAGTGGCCGCTGCGAGACCTTCGATCGCACCAGCATCTGATCCTCTCCCCCGGCCACGTGGGATGTACGACTTCCGGCGGTCAGAACGCGAAGAAACTTCGGTGAAAGGTCTTGCTTGGACATACTCGCTCGGCCTAGGCTGCGGGTGCACCGTTGAACTGGAAGCCCGGCTTGCCGGGAAGAAGGTTCGGCGGTGCATCTTTTTGTGCGGTCGGCCGGGACCGATTCCAGGGCCGAGGCGGCGGCGCCGAAGAACAACAGACTCGGGCCAGACCAGGTATGTCTAGCCATCCTCGCTCTGGCTCTTCCCCCTGATCGGTCGAGCAGGGATGGGCCAGGACGAGGCGAACCCTGCCCCCAGGGTTTCGCGGGCCACGGGGGGAGACGAGAGGTGAACCAACGATCGAACGGGGTGGTTGTTCGCGCCTCGGTCCTGCTGCTTTCTTTTCTCCTGGTATCCGCCCAATGGAGCCCCGCCAGGGCTGATCGCGACCCGATGCCGGGCCCAGGAGCGGCAGCGGAGGCACTGGGGGGTGACCCGGTGCTTCTCCCGAATGGCCTCTACCGCCTCGAGCTATCCGATGGCTACGAGCTCACCACGCATGGCCCCGACCCGGCCTTCGACGCCCTCGGGACCGACCTTGCCTCGGGGCCGGAGCGGGCTCCGGTATGCGGCAGCGGCAACGTCATGCATGTCCTCTATGCCCACCCGGCACTCGTGTCCACCTCGCGCCTGGACGCGGTCGAGGACAGCATCCGGGCCCAGATCCGGCGAACGAACGCTCTGCTGAATGAGGCGGCCCTCGAGTCAGGGGGGACGACCGCCGACTACAAGGTCCCGTGCGACGCAAGCGGAGAGATCCGGATCGACGGATTCGCGAACACGACGGTCTTCCCTTATTTCACGAACATCGTGGAAGCAGCTCGTCAGGCTGGGTTCAAGGACCCGAGCGTCGATTACCTCATCTTCTATGACGACGATTTCCCGGGCATCTGTGGATTCGGTGAACACCGCGATGACACCAAGCCCGGAGCAGACAACAGGAACAACGTCGGTGGCTACGGAGTCACCTATGAGCAGTGCTGGTTCAGCCGTACGCCGATGCATGAGAACGGCCATACGCAAGGCGCTGTGCTGACCGGCGCACCTGATGAGGACGGAACCAACCACTGCACCGACCAGATCGACGTCATGTGTTACCCGAGCGTGTCGAGCCCGTGCCCGACCACCCTGATGTTCGACTGTGGTTATGACAGCTATTTCGACGCGGCGCCCGAGGCCGGAGAATGGCTAGCCACTCACTGGAACATCGGCTCGCGGGCTAACCGTTACATCGCCTTCGGCGACACCCCGGCGCCCGCGGCACCGCCGCCGGTCGCTGCACCTGTGCCCAGCCCACAGCCCTCCCCTACACCCACCCCGGAGCCCTCTCCCAGTAGCTCGGAAGGGGAAGGAACAGAAGGTGAGTCAGAACCCGACGTTGAAGCCCAGGACCCCGCAGCCGGGATCGGAACCAGGACACCACGACCCGTCAGGGACCGCCGCTTCACCGTCGACCTGTGGCTGACGTCTTGTGGCGGGCACGAAGGAACCGAGATCCAACTGCAACGTAAGAAAGCCGGAGCCTTCGTGACCATCGCTCGCAAGGCTCTGGATGAGGACTGCGTCGTCTCCGTTCGGATCAGGGCACGCTTCGCCCAAACTGTGTTCCGATCCTTGTGGGAGCAGCAGGACGAGGACCACCACACCTCGGTGTCCCGCACCCTGCGCATCGCCACGCGGTAGCAGACACATTTCCGTTAGTCATCGACGCCCTCGACGCGCTCGTAGCGAAGGTGAACGACCCGCGCTCCGAACGTCCGGGTCTCGACGAGGCCCAGATGAACACCGTGATCTAGCGCAGGGAAGAACGGCCTCCCTCCCCCGACTATCACGGGATAGACGAACGGCTGGAAGTCGTCGACCAGCCCGAGCTTGATCGCCTCGGACGCGAGCTCGGCACCGCCGATCGCCACGTCTTTACCGGAGCGGTCCTGCAGCTGGGCAACCTCTTCGGCGATGCCACCCTGGGCCAGGCGCGTGTTGCTGCCAGCCACTTCGTCGAGGGTGCGGGAGAACACGATCTTGGGCAGCGCCTTCCAGATCTCGGCGAACTCGAGGGTGTAATCGGTGGCTAAGGGATCTTCGTGGGCCGTTTCCCAGTACGTCATCGTCTCGTACAGACGCCGGCCGAGAAGGTGGCCGCCGAGAGCGCGAACCCGTTCGTTGTGGAAGCGGTGCAGCTCTTCGTCGGGAGCGCTCCAGTCGAAGGAGCCATCGGGCCCACAGATGAACCCGTCGAGCGACATACCCATCGAATAGATCAGCTTCGACACGACCGCTCCTTCCAGTATCGGCTCGCGTCGTGATCGCTCCCACGATCAGCAAAGCGCCGAGCAGGACCTTCCAAACGCCTTGGGTAGCACGGCGTCAGTGTAGAGCTGGACGGATATCGCACCCCTGGTCCTTCTGCTCTAATGACCGCGTGGAAACGATCAACTTCCGCGTCGATTCGTCGCTA
>JBKHXK010000044.1:0-16064 GCA_046566065.1 Actinomycetota bacterium
CTCCCGGGTAGAGACCCGATCGGCCTGCTGGCAACGATCCTGATCGGGATCGTCGGTGCGGTCATCGGTGGATACCTGTGGGCGGCGATCTTCGGGACCGACCAAGAAGGCATCGCCTGGATCGGCTCGATCCTCGTAGCCATGGGTCTGCTCCTGATCTACCGGAAGATGACCTACGGGCGTGACACCACTAGAACCACCGTCTAACTCGTCTACACCAAGGATCCGGCCGGACCCGCGACCGCCCGGATCCTCATAAAGCGACTCGGCCCCCCTCCACCCGGGGGCCGTTTCGCGTCCCGGGCTAGGCGGCTCGGCGGCGGCGCAGCACCCGGCTCATCAAACCTCCACGGGCATCGTCATCAGAGGCCTCGACCGGGACCCGGGAGGCAGCTCGGATCGGAGGCTCGCCGGGCGGCTTGAAGAAGTCGTTGAAGCGCCGGGCCAGGATCGGGTCCCCCTTGATCCGCAGCCGCCCGAGCAGGACGGCTTCGTCGCCGGTGACCTGGCCCGCACTCATTGCCACCCACGCCTCTCCGGTCATCTCGAACACCACGTCCGGCGCGATGTCGGCGGGCCCCATCGAGATCCCGCATCGCCCGGAGTCCAGCGTCACGGTGAATATCCCGCCGCCCGGGCCGGAGAGGTGGAACTCGTAGACGGCGCGCACCCCGCGGGCCGCGGCGGGATCGAAGGCGAGGTGAAGCATCATCATCGCGATCCCGGGGGCCAGGTTGGGCAGGGTCCGGGCCATGGTCCGCACCGCCGCGAGCGACATCTTGTTGCGCAGGTCGCTCGCTATCAATCCCCCGCCCGGCGGGGGCCACTCCGTTTCGATCGGCGGCACGAACACCTCGACGTCGGGCACTGGGATCCCGATCGCACGCATCTTCTTCTCCAGCTGGATGCTCCCGAACTGGAAGAGGTCGCCGAGTGAATAGCCGAACGCGCTCGTGTAGGTGACGTCTCCTCCCGGAGGTTGATACAGAGCGGTGCCGAGCCGCAGCGTTTCGCTCACGCCTTCATGCACCTCGGTCAGAAGGGTGGGGTCCTCGTCCAAGAGGTCGCGGATGCAGCGCGCCCCGAAAGCAACGTGGCGCGACTCGTCGCGTGCGACGGCGGTGAAGCCCGCGCGGAAGCCGGGAAGGATCTGGTTGTCGCGCGCCCAGGCCAGGATGAACTTCTGACCTGTAAGAGCGAGCACTCCCTCGATGACCAGGTGATAGACCGCCATCGACTTGGCGAAGTGCCGGATGTCGTGCGGGTTCTCGCGCAGCCTGGACGTCACGTCCTCGAGATACACGTCGAAAAGAGGGCCGAAGCCCGGCCCCACCCACTGACGGGACGACCGGAGCCGCCGCGAGAGGTCACCGTCGCCCGCCGCCACGACCTCCTGGAACCAGCGGTCGAAGAAGACGGCGTGGCGCGTCTCGTCCACGCACTGGGTCGTGAGGAAGATCTTCTGCTCGAGCTTGGGGGCCGCGGCGACGTACGGGGTTAGCGTTGCCGCGACGCGCTGCTCGGCCACGTAGAAGGCGGCCAGCGTCCACAGCAACCGCTCCTTGACCTCCTCACTGAGGGCGAGCCAGTGCTCGCGGTCCTCGGAGAAGTCCAGGTCTGATACCGCCCAGTTGAGACGCTCCCAGCGGAGGTAGAGGTCCCGGTAGGACGGCATGCGGCGGCTGATCGAGGTGTTAAGGCGCTCGAGGATCGAGTCGGGATCGACCTCGGCCAGAGCGCGCAGATCGTTGGTGTCTTCGGCGATCGCCACGTGAACCTCCTCGTCGACGGAGACTCTAGCCGTGGAAGCAAACCCTCGCCTATCGATCGGATCCTGGCCGACGCCGGTGCGCCCACTCCCCCGCGTGTCGGAGGAGTTGGGCGTCCAGGTTTGGGCAAAGCTCGAAGAGCGCTGCGGCGCGTGGGGCGGCAACAAGGTCCGCAAGCTCGAGTACATCCTCGGTCGGGCCCGCGCGGACGGGGTCACGCGGCTGATCGGCTTCGGCGCGGGACGTCGAACTGGACTAGCGCCCTCGCCTGGCACGGGGCGCGGCAGGGATTCGAGGTCTCGATCGTCCTGACCGCGAACGCGGTTCCCGACTCCCTGGCGCGGCTGTACGAGTCGCTCGGCACCGAGGTGCGCCACGTGAACCGGGCCTGGTTCCCCGCGGCGATAGGGCTCGCCAGGCTGCGCGGGGGGCGCGTTCTCCCTCCGGGGGGAACGGGGGCCGAAGGGGATCGCGGCGCAGCTCACGCCGGAGAGGAGATAGCCGCAGAGATAAGCGCCGGTCTCCTGCCCCGTCCCGCCAAGACCTTCGTCGCGGTCGGGACCGGGGGGACCGCGGCGGGCATCGCGATGGGTGCGGCCGCGCACGGCGAGCCCCTCGATCTCGTCTGCGTGCGCGTTGCCCCCAAGCCGTTCGGCACCACCAGGAGGGTTGCGCGCCGTCTCGGGTCGTCACTCGCCGAGAGGCTCGAGGCCGACGAGCGCTTCTTCCGCCCCGGCTACGCGCGACCCAACGCCGCGTCGCGAGAGGCGGCGATACTGGCGCGCCTCGACGGTCTCGAGCTCGACGCTACCTACGCTGCCAAGGCCTTCGCTTCCCTGGTCGCGCACGCACGCGCGGGGATGCCGGGTCCCCTGCTGTTCGTCCACACCTCGTCCGGCCCCGTGCCTTCCGCCGGGGAGTAGGTCCGGGGATCAGGTCCGGGCTTCGGCCGAGACCCACCTCGCGGGTGCTACCGGGATCCTCGCGCGGAGGCGGAGCCTGACCGTGTACTCACCCGCGTCCGCGCGGAACATCGGAGAGCCCGTGGTCAGCTCGAGCTCGAGTTCGTGGCCGGGGCGGAGCACCCAGGCGACCGCCGCCATCCGCACCCTGAGCGAGTTCTCACCACGGTGCAGCCGGACCGGGGTCGATTGATTGTTCACCGTGACGCGCGTGCCATCCGGTGCCTCATCTACGAGCTCGAGCTGGATGACGCCCTTGGTTGCTCCACGCAAACGACCCGAGACGGTCACCTTGGGGACGCCGAAGATCGGGCGGGGCGACGCATAAGGGCCCAGCACGCGATGGCGCGTTGCCGAGTTGCCGAGCTGATCCGCCGGGACGGGTCCCGCATCGGTGGCGGTATCGCCTCCCTGCCCCAGCGGTCCGCGCAGCGCGTCGGTTCGCCACGGAGCGGAGGCCAGGTAGCGCGTGCCGCCAAGCGGGAATGAGGGGGCCGCGTAGTAGTAGCCGTCCGGCCCCTGCCACTCGACCCGCGGCCCGGTGGCGACCGAGTCGTCGCCCTGCACGTAGCGATCGAGCCACGCCACGATGCGGCCCTCCCACAACCTGCTGTCGCCCGTTCCGTTCGGATACCCGGACCGCCCCCCCGGATAGGGGCAGCCGTCCAGCGTGTGTCCGGAGCAATACACGAGGAGCTTCACCGGGGTCCCGGCCGAGACCAGCTCGCGGTAGACGGACAGGGCTCCCTGCAAGGGGAACAGGGTGTCGATCGCTCCGTGCACGATCATGGTGGGGGCCGCGATCCGAGGGGCGCTCGCTATCGTCGACCGCTCCAGGAACCAGTCCTTCAGCTCTCGCGAAAGCTTGCCGGTGGTGTTCCAGCTCTCGTGGGCATCGTGGAAGCGCTCCGCGTAATCGCCCTCTTGCGGTCCGGCGGGGTTGTCGGACTCCAGACCGTCTTCGCGCGCTCCGTCGAGACCGCGCCAGTACAGCCTGTCGACCCAACCCTCCCTGTAGACACCGTTCGGCATCAGATCAGAAAGCAGGCTGCCCCAGGAGTGCTGGGGAACGATGGCGTCCACGCGATCGTCCGCGGCCGCGGTGTTCAGCTGCACCCCCCCGGCGTTGGAGGCACCGATCCAACCGAGCTTCGGGTCTCCCGGAAGTTCCTTCTCGATCTCGGGCCGGGTCGCCAGATAGTCGATGACCGCGGACGCGTCTCGGACCTCGAAATCCGGAGTACCCCAGTTGGCCTCTCCGCCCGAGTGACCGAACCCGCGCGAGTCCCACGTGAACAGCCCGTAGCCGGAGTCGAGCAGGCGCTGCATGAATGGATCCGGTTCGCGCAGGCGGCGCTGACCCCAACCGTGGGTCCGGAGAACGACGGGCACGGGGGCCGTTACCGAGGCATCGGCGGGAAGCATGAGCGTTCCCACGATCGGCTCGCCATCGAAGCTCGGGATGACGATGCCATCCTCGATACGAGGCAGCTCGAGCGAAGTGGGGGCCGGCTCACCCGGGAAGATCGCGGCCAGGGACATGACGGCGAGGATCGAGATCAGCTTCGGCACTCTCCCGCCGCCCCCTTTCTCGGTTTCCGAGGTCAGCCTATGGCCGCCCGTGTCATTCCCGGTGGCGGGCCGCCACCTCGAACGGGTTGTCCCTGTAGTGGTGCCCACCTCGGAGCCTCGCAACCACGGATGCCAGGGCGTAGAGGGGGATGAATAGAGGGCCCCATCGTTCGTACTGACGAACGTGGACCAGCTCGTGTTGCATCGTGTCGGGGTCGAGCTCGTCGATAGAGAGGACGACATGGCCGAAGGTCACGGCCCGGTAGCGCCAGCCCAGCAGGCGCGGCCAGGTCGCTCCCTCGGCCAGGATCACTCCGTTCGTCACGAAACGGCGACGGAACAACAAGCTGAGCAGGAAGCCGACCAGCGACCAGGGCCCGGCCCACAGATAGCGCGCCGCCCGGGGCATCTCCGCTACAGGGGGACGTGACTCAGGACGAGGATGCGTTCCTCGGTCATCTCCTGCATCGCGTAGCGCAGGCCCTCGCGGCCGACGCCGGAATCCTTGCTCCCGCCGTAAGGCATCTGATCCGCACGGAAGGCCGAGATGTCGTTGACGATCACGCCGCCGACCACGATGTCGCGGTGGGCTGTGAAGATCCGGTCGATGTCCTTGGTGAACACGCCTGCCTGCAAGCCGTAACGGGTCTCGTTGACGCGCTCGATCGCATCTTCGAAATCGGAATAGGTCTCGAGGGTGACGACCGGGCCGAAGATCTCCTCCTGGCGGACCTTCATGTCGCTCTTGGTCTTGGCGAGCACCGTGGGCAGATAGAAGGGGTCCTCTCTTTTACCGCCGACGAGCACCTCGGCGCCGCCTTGGACGGCTTCATCCACCCAGGCCGACACGCGTTCGAGCGAATCGTGATCGATCAGCGGGCCGACGTCGGAATCCGGATCCATCGGATCGCCGGTCTTCAGCTTGCCGACCTCCTCTACGAGCTTCTGCGTGAAGGAGGCCGCGACGTTCTCGTGGACGAGCACGCGCTGCACGCTGATGCAGGACTGGCCGGCCTGGTAGTAGCCGCCGAACGCGATCCGCTGGGCCGCGGTATCGAGGTCGGCGTCGTCGTGGACGATCACGCCCGCGTTGCCGCCGAGCTCGAGCGTTACGGCCTTCTTCGGGTCCGCTGCCCGCAGATCCCAGCCGACCTGAGATGAGCCGGTGAAGGAGATCTTGGCGAAGCGTTCGTCCTTGGCGAGATCTCCGGCCTCGCTTCCTCCGATGGGGAGGACCGAGAGCATCTGCTCCGGAAGTTCGGTCTCGAGGAACAGCTCGCCGAGGAACAGGGCGCCGAGCGGGGTCTTGGTCGCGGGCTTGATGATGATCGGTGCACCGACGGCCAGGGCCGGAGCCATCTTGTGCGCGACCAGATTGACGGGGAAGTTGAAGGGGGTGATCGCGAGGACGGGGCCCAGAGGGAAATGCCGGATCAGCCCGACGCGGGAGCCGAGCGAAGCCTCGGTGTCGAGGCGCATCATCTCGCCGCTCCAGCGGCGGCACTCCTCAGAAGCCCAGCGGAAGGTCGACGCCGCGCGGGCGGCTTCCACCTTCGCCCACTTGAGCGGCTTCCCACCTTCCCTTGCGATCACCTCCGCGACCTCATCGGCTCGTTCCTGCAAACGCCTCGAGATGTGATCGAGGGCCGCGGCGCGCGCGTGGATCGGGAGCTTGCGCGTCTCGTCAAAAACCGCTGCTGCAGCAGAGACGGCATCTTCTACGTCCGACTCAGCGGGCTGGCCGACGGTCGCCACGACCTCTCCGTCGTAAGGGCTCTTCACTTCGAAGGTGCCCGAGCCGCTGCGCCACTTCCCCGCAACCAGGAATCTCTTGGTCTCACTCATCCCCGTCGTCCCTTCTGACGTTGAGAAAGCACGCTCAGACGTGCTCCAGTTAACCCAGAACGGTCAGGGTTCTATGTTGGACATGACGTGCTTGATGCGCGTGTAGTCCTCCAGGCCGTACATGGACAGGTCTTTCCCGTACCCCGAGTGCTTGAAGCCGCCATGCGGCATCTCGGCGACCAGGGGGATGTGGGTGTTGATCCAGACGCAGCCGAAGTCGAGTCCCTTCGCCATCCGCATCGCACGCCCGTGGTCCTTGGTCCACACGCTGGAAGCCAGGCCGTACTCGACGCCGTTCGCCCACTCGAGGGCCTTGGCCTCGTCATCGAAGCGCTGCACGGTGATGACGGGCCCGAAGATCTCCTGCTGGATCAGCTCGTCCTGTTGCTGCAGGCCCGAGATCACGGTCGGTTCGAAGAAGTAGCCGGGGCGCTCGGCCACGCGCGTACCGCCGGTGACCACCTCTGCGTGGTCCGGAGCGCGGCCGACGAAACTCTCTACCCGCTTCAGCTGGTTCTCGTTGTTGAGGGGGCCGTAAGCGACGTCGGGATCTTCCGGCATGCCGGTGGCGGTGGCCTTCGCCTGGTTCGCGAGCTCCGACAGGAAGTCGTCGTGGATGCGGCTGCCGGCGAGCACGCGGGTCGCTGCCGTGCAGTCCTGACCCGCATTGAAGTAGCCGGTGGCTGCGATCATCTCGGCCGCGGCTTCGAGGTCCGCGTCGTCGAACACGATCACCGGGGCCTTGCCGCCGAGCTCCAGATGGACCTTCTTGAGATCGCTCGCCGCAGCCGCGGCCACCTCCATCCCCGCGCGCACGCTGCCGGTGAGCGAAGCCATGTCCGGCTCGGGATGGGAGATGAGGGCCGCGCCGGTATCGCGGCCCCCACAGACGACGTTGAAGACGCCCGGGGGCAGGAACTCGGCCATGACCTCGGCCATCCGCACGGTCGTGACCGGCGTGGTGTCCGAGGGCTTGAGCACGACGGTGTTCCCCGCCGCAAGGGCGGGAGCCCATTTCCAGACCGCCATCATCATCGGGTAGTTCCACGGCGTCACCTGCGCGCAGACACCGATCGGCTCGCGGCGGATCCAAGAGGTGTGGCCCGCCATGTATTCGCCCGCCGACTTCCCCTCGAGCACGCGGGCCGCGCCGGCGAAGAACCGGATCTGGTCGATCATCGGTGGGATCTCTTCGTCCATCGTCAGCTGGATCGGCTTGCCGGTGTTCTCGGACTCGAGCCGCACGAACTCCTCCGCGCGCGACTCGAGGGCATCGGCGATGCGGATCAGCGCGAGGCTCCGCTCGGACGGGGTCGCGTCTCGCCACGAGGGAAAGGCGCGGCGCGCGGCGGCGCAGGCGGCATCGATGTCGGGCTGCGAGGACGCGGGGGCCTCGGCGAACCGCTCTCCGGTGGATGGGTTGATCAGCGGATAGGTCTTGCCCTCCGCGGCATCGGTGTAGCGACCGTCGACGAAGTTCTGGAGCTTCCGTACCGTCATGCGAGTCCTCCGTGAGAGAGCAACCGGCCTTGAAGAGATGCTAGCGGCGCTCCGGAGAAGTGCCGCCGCCCTCGCGGCCCACAGGCTCTCGGGCGTTTGTACACATTGACCAACCGTTCTGACGTTGGAAAAGCACGCCTAGACGTGCACCAGTTAACTCAGAACGGTTCAGGGGAGGGTGTCGGCGGCTTTGCAGGCGAGCCAGATCTCCATGCGGTCCTCGGGGTCGAAGAGGTCCCGGGACAGGAGCTCCTGGGCCTGGTTGACGCGGTAGCGCAGGGTGTGACGGTGCACGCCGAGGGCCTGAGCCCCCTCCTCCCACCGTCCGCCGGCCTCGACGAAGGCCCGGACGGAGGCAACCAGGTCGGAGCCGCGCTCCGCATCCCTCTCCATCAGGGGGCCCAGCACCGAACCGACGAAGCTCTCGAGCACGGCCCGGGACTGCGAGCCCAGCAACAGCCGGTACGCGCCGAGATCGTCACCGGTCGCCACCCGGGTGCTCTCGGGAGCGGCGCGCAGGGCGAGGGCCGCGGCCTGGAACGAATCACGAAGGGCGGCCGGGGCGACGGCTCCGCCCACGCCGATCCGCGCGCCCTCCAGATCCGGGCCTTGCTCCGGCCACCGCTCCAAGGCTCGTCGGGCGAGGCCGACCGGATCGGGATGCACGACGACTGCGACGACCCTGCCCTCCACCACCGCCACGCAGGCTCGCTCGGCCCCCTCGCCCAGCCGGTCCTCGAGCACGGCCGCCAGTGGCTCCACATCGGCTGCGGGGTCGGCCGGCTCCGCGATCATGACGGTCAGCTCCGCCGCGGGCGGGAACCCGGCCAGCCCCAGACGTCGCATCAAGGGAGCGCCGGTGAGAGACCCCTCGAGAGCCTCGATCAAGGTCTCTGCTGCCAGGGTTCGCTCGACCTCCGCGACCGCTCGGCGGGACGCCAGCAGAAGACCCAGGACCGTGACCGCGTGTCTGACCACCAGACGATCCCGGACCTCGAGCCGGCCCGGGCGCCCGAACACGACGATCCCGTCCGTACCCTTCGTCGACACGACGCCCAACGCGAGGACCGCGCCCGCCGGGTCGAGGAGGGCGCTGGAGCGGCCGCCGGCTTCGGCAGCGAAGCCGGCGGGCAGCTTGGACCAAACCGCGGCGGCATCGGGGGCATCCACCGCGTCGCTCACCGCCCGGCCGACGACCTCGCCCTTCCGAGAGAACAGATAGACCCAGCCCGGCGCCATCCGAACGACCTCTTCGAGGATCTCGGTAGCACCGGAGCCCAGCGTCACCAGTCGGGTCAGCCGATCGTGGATCTCCTCGGACATCTCCAGTTCGCGCATCCGGTCCCGAGCGAGCGCGGACGACACGGCTTCGCCGATCGCGATGAAGGGCACCTGGTACGGGACCTCGAGCACGGGGAAACCCTCGCGGTCGGCAGCCCGCAGGATGGAAGGCGGCGCGGCATCGAATCCGAGCCCCACGCCCAGTCCCAGTCCGGCCAGCCCGGCCCTCGCGAGCCGCTTCAGGTAGGCGCGCTGATGGTTGGGCGAGCCCTTCATCCCGATGCCGGTGGTCAGCAGCAGCTCTCCTCCGGACAGCCATCGGGTGGGATCGGGCAACTCGGAGGCGTGGACCCAGCGGATCGGTCGATCGAGACCGGAGCGGCCCGCGACCGCATTCAGACCCAGCCCGGGTAGTTCGAGCAGATCCGCAACGGTCAGCGGCATAGTCCAGAGTGTACAAACCCCCCGGCGCCGCTACGCCGCCGCGGCTCCCCTGCTCGGTTCGGGGCGGTAGTAGCTTCCTCGCGACCGAGACCGAGGAGGGACCCGTGACCGACCGAGCACTCCGGGCGATCCGTCCATGAGCGCGGAAGAGAACCGCGTGCGCGACGTCACGGGAGGAGTCCCCGGCCCCCGTTCCAAAGAGCTGACAGAGCGGCGAGATCGGGCGATCCCCCGCGCCGTGTTCAACACGGTTCCGATCTTCGTAGCGGGTGGCGAGGGGGCCTCGGTCACCGATGTCGATGGGAACCGCTACATCGACCTCGCCGGAGGACTGGGGGTGTTGAACGTGGGCCGGGCGAACCCCCGGGTGCTCGAAGCGGTCCACGCGCAGGTCGACAGGTTCCTCCACGAATGCTTCCACGTATCGATGTACGAGGGCTATGTCGAGCTGGCGGAAGCATTGAACCGTCTGGCGCCGGGTGACTTCGAGAAGAAGACGATGCTCGCCAACTCGGGCGCGGAGGCGGTCGAGAACGCGGTCAAGATCGCCCGCTACTCCACCGAGCGGGATGCGGTCGTCTGTTTCACCAACGCCTTCCACGGCCGCACGTTGATGGGCATGACGCTGACCGCCAAGGACATGCCCTACAAGGCCGGTTTCGGTCCCTATGCCCCCGAGGTCTATCGGGTCCCGTTCCCCTATTGCTATCGATGCCCCTTCGGGCTGGAGCATCCGTCATGCGGGATGGCGTGCGCCGAGCACACCGCCGACGTGATCGATTCGCAACTCGGCTCTTCCAACGTCGCCTGCGTGGTCATCGAGCCGGTGCAGGGCGAGGGAGGCTTCGTCGTCGCGCCGGACGATTTCATGCCCGCACTGCGAGCCCTCTGCTCGGACCGCGACATCTTGCTCGTGGACGACGAGGTACAGACCGGCATGGGCCGAACCGGGAAGATGTTCGCGATCGAGCACTACGGGGTGGCTCCCGACATCATCACTACGGCCAAGTCTCTGGGCGCGGGGTTGCCGATCTCAGGCGTGACGGGACCCGCAGATGTGATGGAGGCTCCCCACGTCGGCGGCTTGGGCGGAACCTATGGCGGTAACCCGGTCGCCTGCGCCGCGGCCCTCGCGGTGCTCGCCGAGCTGACCGAGAACGACCTCCTCGGACGGGCCGAGCGTCAGGGCCGGCTGATACGCGAACGCCTCGATCCGCTGGCGGATGCGCTGGGCATCGTCGGCGAGGTGCGAGGATTGGGTCCCATGGTCGGCATCGAGCTTGTCGTCGACGAGCAGACGAAGGAGCCCAACAAGCTGGCCGCCGCGGGAGTGCTCAAACGGTGTCACGCCAACGGGGTGCTGGTCTTGAAGGCAGGCACCTACGACAACGTCGTTCGTCTCCTGGCTCCGCTGGTCATCTCCGACGACGACCTGCACGAAGGCCTGGATGTCCTCGTGGACGCGCTCGAATGGGCGAACAAAGGGATGCCGTAGGTGCTTATCGGCGGCGAGATGGTCGAGGGTGCGGGCGCTCCGGTGATCGTGGTCAACCCGGCCACCGAAGAGGAGATCGCAACGGTCCCTTCCGCCACCCCGGCGCAGGTTGACCAGGCCGTTCGCTCGTCGAAGGACGCCTTCAAGACCTGGCGCAATATGCCGGCGCCGGAGAGAGGCGAGCTGTTGCACGAGCTCTCATCCTGGATCACGGCGAACGCAGAGAGTCTTGCGGTGACGCTGACCCGCGAGGGCGGCAAGCCCCTCGTCGAGAACGCCGACGAGATGGGTTGGAGCGCGTCCTGCTTCGACTTCTACGCCGAGCTGGGACGCCTCGAGCGGGGCCGCGTGGTGCCCTCGGGTGAAGAGGGCCAACTGAACCTGGTGGTGAAAGAGCCCTATGGAGCGATCACCGCGATCGTTCCATGGAACTACCCGATCCTCCTGCTCGCGTGGAAGCTCGCGCCGGCCCTGGCTGCAGGCAACACCGTGGTCGTGAAGCCGTCGCCGTACACGCCGCTGTCTACGCTCGAGCTGTGCGCCGGATTCGCAGACATCTTCCCTCCCGGCGTCGTGAACGTCGTGACCGGAGAGGCCGCGACCGGAGCGAGCCTGGTGGAGCATCCGGACATCTCGATGGTGGCCTTCACCGGTTCCGTCGACACGGGCAAGGCCATCATGCGCAGCGCGGCCGAACAGCTGAAGAAGCTCCATCTCGAACTGGGTGGGAAAGACGCTTTCATCGTGTGTGACGACGTCGACCTGGAGGTCGCCGCCAAGGGAGCCGTGTGGTCCGCGTACCTCAACACCGGGCAGGTCTGCACGTCCGCCGAGCGCTTCTACGTGATGTCAGAGATCTACACGGATTTCGTCGACGCCATGGTTGCCGAGACCGAGAAGCTCGTTGTGGGTGACCCTATGAAAGACGAGACCGACGTGGGCCCGATGGTCAGAGGCATCCAGCGCGACAAGGTCGAGTCCCAGCTGGAAGCGGCACGATCGTCCGGAGCGAAGGTCCTCACCGGCGGAGACCGGGGCTCGTTCGACAGCGGCTACTTCCTGATGCCGGCCGTGGTGGTCGACGTAGACGACTCGATGGATCTGTTCAACCGAGAGACGTTCGGACCCGTGGCGCCGATCGCGCAGGTGGGCTCGCTCGACGAAGCGATCGAGCGCACGAACGCCAGCGAGTACGGGCTCGGCGCCAACGTGTACACGCAGCGGATGGACCGCATCCTGAAGGCGATGGAGGAGATCGACGCGGGAACGATCTGGTTCAACGACCCGCTCACCGACAACGAAGCCGCTCCCTTCGGCGGCATGAAGGCCTCGGGTGGAGCCCGCGAGCTCGGCCCCGAGGGCTTGGAGGAGTTCCGCCAGGCGAAACACATCCACATCGACGCCAAGATGGACGTGAAGTCGTGGTGGTACCCGTACAAGGACTACGTCCGCTACCAGGCCGAGCACGGCACGGCTCCGGGTTAGCGATGGGCAGCGTCCGGCTCGAAGAGATCTCGAAATCCTTCAAAGGCACCGTCGCGGTCGACCACGTGTCGCTGACGATCGAAGAAGGTGAGTTCTTCTCGCTTCTCGGGCCTTCGGGCTGTGGCAAGACGACGACGCTGCGCATGATCGGCGGCTTCGAGGACCCCACCTCCGGACGGATCCATCTGGGAGGCCGGGACGTGACCGCGGAACCTCCGTTCAAGCGGAACGTGAACACCGTGTTCCAGTCGTACGCGCTGTTCCCCCACCTGAACGTCTTCGAGAACGTCGCCTACGGGTTGAAGCGCAAGAAGGTTGCGGGGGCCGAGATAACCAAGCGCGTCGACGACATGCTCGAGCTGGTCGACCTCGCCGGATACGGGAGCCGCAGAACGACCCAGCTCTCCGGCGGTCAGCAGCAGCGGATCGCTCTCGCACGCGCTCTGGTCAACCGCCCGGAGGTCCTGCTGCTCGATGAGCCCCTCGGCGCGCTCGACCTGAAGCTACGGAAGCAGATGCAGATCGAGCTGAAGCGGATCCAGTCCGAGGTTGGGATCACGTTCATATACGTGACGCACGACCAAGAAGAAGCCATGACGATGTCGGACCGCATCGCGGTGATGAACGCCGGGCGCATGGAGCAGATCGGCCCCCCGGAAGAGGTCTACGAGCTTCCACGAACGGAGTTCGTCGCCGGCTTCCTCGGCGCGTCCAACCTCCTGAGCGGCGAAGTCGAGGGTGTCGACGGCGGATGGGCCAAGATCCGGCTCCGAAGCGGAGAGGTCGTGAAGGTTCCGGAGGAGCGCCTCTCGGAACGTGAAGGAGCGATCCGCATCGGGGTCCGTCCCGAGAAGCTCTCGATCGAGGGTGGAACGAGCGCCGGATCCAAAGAGAACTCGATAGCTGCAACGGTGGAGGTCGCCACCTACACCGGGGTCAGCACAGACTATGGATGCAGGACGGACGACGGAGTGAAGATCACCGTCTACGTCCAGAACCTCGGGAACACCGCCGGCCCGGTAGCCCCCGGCAGCAAGGTGCGGCTCGGATGGAACCCCCAACACACCTTCGCAGTATCAGGCAGCAGCTCTACCAAGGAGGCCCACGGATGAGCGACCACGACGACATCACCGCGCAGATCCAGCGACTGGCTGCGAGCAGCCCCCAACGACGAGGCCACATCACCCGTCGAGATCTGTTGCGACGGATGGGGGTCGGCGTCGGGGCGCTCAGCGTCAGCGCCTTCCTCGCCGCGTGCGGGGTCGAGGGCACGAGCGAGAACAACGGCGGCAAAGAAGAAGAGGGAGCTCCTTCGTACGCGGGCCAGGATCCGGCGGGCGAGCTGAGCTTCGCCAACTGGCCGCTCTACATCGACCGGGCGAAGGGCAAACAACCCACGATCGAGGACTTCCAGAAGGAGACCGGCATCACGGTCGACTACAAGGAGGTCATCGACGACAACGAGAGCTTCTTCGGGACGATCCGCGAGCCGCTCGCCAACGGTCAGTCGACCGGATGGGATCTGATCGTGGTCACCGACTGGTTGATCGCGAAGATGATCCGGCTCGGCTACCTCGAGAAGCTCGACCACGAGATGCTGAAGCAGTTCGAGGCGAACGCAGGCGCGGTCTACAAGGACCCCAGCTACGACCCCGGTAACGCGTACAGCGTCCCGTGGCAGTCCGGCATCACCGGCATCGGGTACAACCCGAAACTCACCAAGCGGGAGATCACGAGCTTCGAGGACCTCTTCGACCCGGCCTTCAAAGGCAAGGTCGGCATGTTCACGGAGATGCGCGACACCATGAACCTGACCCTGCTCGGGCTGGGCGTCGACCCCCAGGACGCGACCGCCGGCGACGCCGAGAAGGCCGCCCAGAAGCTCACGGAACAGCGCGATGCGGGCATCGTGCGCGACTACTACGGGAACAACTACGCAGACGCTCTGGCCAGAGAGGACCTGTGGCTCACGATGGCCTGGTCCGGTGACGTCTTCCAACTGCAGTTCGACAACCCCGACCTCCAGTTCGTCGTCCCCGAGGAGGGCGGGATCCTGTGGGTCGACAACATGGCGATCCCGAAGGCCGCGGAGCACCCGGTCGACGCGCACATGTTCATGGACTACGTCTACGACCCCGAGGTCGCCGCCCAGATCACCGCGTGGGTGAACTACATCTGCCCGGTGCCGGCCGCGCAGGACATCCTGAAGGCGGCCAAGGACGACTACACGCAGACGGTGGCCAACAGCCCACTGGTGTTCCCGACCCCCGACATGGAAGCCCGCCTCTACCACTACAAGGATCTCGACGAGGAAGAAGAAGAGGTGTGGAACGAGTTGTTCGGGGCCGTGATCCAGGGTTGAGCGCTTTGAGGCGCGCTTCGGGGCCGACCCGGCGCAAGGCGCTCGTCCCCTATCTGCTGACGCTGCCCGGCGCGTTCTGGCTGGGACTGTTCTTCGTCGTGCCGATGGCGACGATGTTCTCGATCAGCCTGCAGGAGGGATCCCTCGAGACCGGGTTCCGTTTCACCGCACACTGGCAGACCTATACGGAGGCTTTGGCCAAGTACGACACGCAGATCTACCGCTCGCTCATCTACGGGGCGATAGTGACCGTGGCCACCCTCGTCATCAGCTACCCGATGGCCTACTGGATCGCGTTCCGCGGGGGTCGCAACAAGAACCTCTTCCTGTTGTTGATCCTGCTTCCCTTCTTCACTCCGTTCATCATCCGCACGCTGTCGTGGAAGTTCATCCTGGCCGACGAAGGATTCTTGCTGGGCACGCTGAAGTCGTGGGGCGTGTTGGCGGACGGCTATCAGGTCCTTGCCACGCCGACCGCGGTGGTGTGCGGGATGATCTACAACTTCCTGCCGTTCATGGCGCTGCCGCTCTACGTGGCGCTCGAACGCCTCGATCCCAGCCTGTTGGACGCGGCCTCCGACCTGTATTCGAACAAGGTGCAGTCGTTCCTGCGCGTGACCCTGCCCCTGTCGTTGCCGGGCGTCTTCGCGGGCTCGCTTCTGACCTTCATCCCGTCGGTGGGTGACTTCATCAATCCGGACCTGCTCGGTGGGGTCAACACCACCCTGATCGGCAACGTGATCCAGCGCGAGTTCCAGACCACGTTCGACCTGCCCGAGGGGGCCGCGCTTTCCTTCATCCTGATGGCGGGCATCCTGATCGGCGTCGCGCTCTACGCTCGCGTGCTGGGGACCGAGGAGCTATCGGGATCGTGAGCGGCGACCCGCGCTTCCCGCCGCAGACTGACGTCGCCTTCCGGCGACAGCCTCCGCAGGTCAAGGTCAGGCGGGGTGGCCGCTTCCTGCCGATCTACACGGGGCTCGTGATCGCTTACCTGTTCGTCCCGATCGCCGTGATGGCTCTGTTCGGGTTCAACAACCCCCGCGGCCGCTTCAACTTCCAGTGGCAGGGGTTCACGCTCCATTGGTATCGGAACCTGTTCGAGATCCCGGAGCTCGCCGAAGGACTGCGGAACTCGTTGCTGATCGCCGCCGCCAGCACGCTGATCGCAACGATCCTGGGGTCGCTGATAGCCCTGGCGATCAGCCGCTACCGGTTCCGCGGTCGTTCCGGGCTCAACCTCTTCGTGTTCGTTCCCATGGCCACGCCGGAGGTTGTGCTCGGGGTCTCGCTGCTGTCTCTCTTCGTCACCCTGAACCTCGGCCGTGGGTTCCTGACGATCGTGATCG
>JBKHXK010000045.1:0-15507 GCA_046566065.1 Actinomycetota bacterium
CGGTATCCCGGAGCTGCTCGACCGGATCGTCAGGCTGAAGGCCGAGGTCTAGTCCTTCAGCACCCTTCGAGCAGCGTCCAGGATCGCGTCCGGCGTTAGCCCGTACTGAACCAGAAGCTCATCCGGCTTGCCGGAGGTCGCGTAGGTGTCACCGAGGTCGACGAACGCCATCCGCACCGGTCGACGTTCCGCAACGACCATCGAGACGATCGAACCGAGACCTCCGTAAGCTAGATGCTCCTCGGCGACGACTATCCCCTTCGTCTCGTTCGCTGCGCTTTCGATCGCGGCGGAGTCGATCGGCTTGACAGTGTGCATGTCGAGCACGCGGGCTTCGATGCCCTCCTCCTTCAAGCCCTCGGCCGCATCCAGAGCCATCGCCACCATGATCCCGTTAGCGATGATCGTGACGTCGTCTCCCTCCCGCAGGGTGTTGGCCTTCCCGAGCTGGAAAGCGGAGCCCTCGTCGTAGAGCACCGGGACCTTCGGCCGGCCACAGCGGAGGAACGTGGGACCTTCCCGTTCGAGCATCGCCTTCGTGGCGGCTCGGGCACTGGTGCCGTCGGCCGGCACTATGACCGTGAATCCCGGCAAGGCGCAGGCAAGAGCGATGTCCTCGATCGCCATCTGGGAGGGGCCGTCCTCACCGATCGAGATGCCCGCGTGACTGCCGACCAGCTTCACGTTGAGGTTCGGGAACGCAACGGACATCCGGATCTGGTCGAAGGCGTTCGACATGAGGAACGTCGAGAACGAGGCCGCCACCGGGATCTTGCCTGCCGCCGCGAGCCCGGCCGCGATCCCAACCAGGTTGGATTCCGCGATCCCAGCATTGAAGAAACGCTCGGGGTATTTCTCGAGGAAGCCGTTCGTGAACGTCGAGTTGTTGACGTCTCCATCGACGACCACTATCCGCTCGTCGGATCCGGCCTCGGCCAAGGCCTCCCCGAACGCCTCACGCGTGGCGGCGCCTTCTGGTAGATCGATCCTGGACAACCCGAAACTCATGAACCGGCTCCGATCTCTTCGAGTGCTTTGCTCTCTTCTTCAGGTGGGATGGGCTTCCCGTGCCAGCCGCCCTGCTTGGCCTCCAGCAGGGCGACCCCCTTGCCCTTGATCGTGCGAGCGATGATCGCTTGAGGCTTCCCTTCGATGCCGCGGGCCCACTCCAACGCACCGATGACGTCTTCGAACGAATGTCCGTCGATCGAGCGGGTCTCGAACCCGAATGCCTTGAACTTGTCCTCCAAGGGATCCAGCGGCTGCACCTTGTCGACCGCGTCGGTCTGCTGGTAGCCGTTGCGATCGACGATCAGCGTGAAGTTGTCGAGCTCCGCGTTGCCTGCGTACATCGCGGCCTCCCAGACCTGACCCTCTTCGCTCTCACCGTCTCCCACGAGCACGTACACGCGAGAGTCGCGCCCGTCGAGACGGGCAGCGAGTGCATGTCCGATGCCTATCGACGCGCCCTGGCCCAGCGATCCCGTAGAGGCCTCGATGCCGGGAAGACGGCACATGTTCGGGTGGCCTTCGAGCGGCGAGCCCATCTTCCGCAGGTCGGTCAGCTGCTCGGTGGGGAAGTAACCGGCCTCGGCGAGCAAGGCGTACAGGCCGGGGGCCGCGTGGCCCTTCGACAGGATGAAGACGTCGCGGTTCGGGTCGTTCGGGTGCTCGGGGTCGTATCGCAAGAAGCCGCCGAAGTAGAGCGCGGTGCCGATCTCGACCATCGACAGCGAGCTCGAAGGGTGGCCCGAGCCGGCGGCCGTGGTTGCTCGAACGATGTGCTTCCGGATGCGCCGGGCTCTCTCTTCTAGCTGCGTGATGTCTTCGCGGTGCGCCTCCGGCATCGAGCCTCCCTGTTCCGTCGAGTGATCTCGCTCAATCCAACCACAGGGCTTTTCCCCCTCTGGGCGGCCCGGACCAGGCTTCTAGGATGGCTCGCTATGACCGAAGAGAAGGCACTAGCGGCCCCCAAGGGAACCCGGGACCTGCTTCCCCCCGAGTCGTGGGCCTGGCAGGAGGTCCTGCGCGTGGCGTCGGACACGTTCGCAGCGGCCGGGTACGCACCGATCGAGACTCCGATCTTCGAGCACACCGAGGTGTTCGAACGGGGCGTCGGCGAAGCGACCGAAGTGGTGGGCAAGCAGATGTACACGTTCCTCGACCGAGGAGGGCGCTCGCTCACGCTGCGGCCCGAGGGGACGGCGCCCGTCATGCGGGCGGTCCTGGAGCACAACCTGCACCGGGGATCGCTGCCGATCAAGGTGTCTTACGCGGGCCCCATGTTCCGCCAGGAGCGACCTCAGAAGGGGCGCTACCGCCAGTTCTTCCAGGTGGGGATCGAGGCGATCGGCTCGGACGATCCGAGGGTCGATGCCGAGGTGATCGAGGTGGGGACCCGCTTCTATGCCGCCGCTGGGGTCGAGACCAGCCTGCAACTGAACTCGATCGGTCACCTCGATCCGTCCTGTCGCCTGGGATACATGAAGGTCCTGGTCGAGTTCCTGCATGCGAACGAGGCCGCCCTGGCTCCTGAGGACCGCGAGCGGATAGGGATCAACCCGTTGCGGACCTTCGATTCCAAGGAGACGAAGACGGTCGAGGTGATGCGGGAGGCGCCGATCATCACCGACCATCTGTGCGCCTCGTGCACGGAGCATTTCGAGGCGGTGAAGGGCCTGCTTACCGACGTCGGTGTCGGTTTCGAGCTTCGGCCGAGCCTGGTCCGGGGTCTCGATTACTACACGCGCACCGCCTTCGAGTTCGTGGCCGGAGGCTTGGGCTCTCAAGACGCCGTCGGCGGAGGAGGGCGTTACGACGGACTCTCCGAGTCTCTCGGAGGACCGCCGCTGCCCGGCATAGGCATCGCCCCGGGGATCGATCGGATCTTGCTTGCGCGGGGGGAGCGCGAGCGCTCGGCGGGTGCGGTGCAGGTCTACGTCGTCACGCTCGGCGAGGCCGCGCAGCGCGAGGCCTTCAAGCTTGTCTCGCGGCTCCGTCGCGCCGGCATCGGAGCGGACCAGGACGTGATGGGCCGCAGCATGAAGGGTCAGATGAAGGACGCGTCCCGGTCGGGAGCGCGTTGGGCGGCCATCCTCGGTGAGGAAGAGCTCGCAACCAACAAGGTGATGTTGAAGGACCTCGCATCGTCCGAGCAGGAGACGATCGCGCTGGACGAACTGGAAACGAGGATCGCCCGATGATGCGCTCACACAGGTGCGGCGAGCTGCGCGCCGATCACGCGAACGAGACCGTGCAGTTGTGCGGTTGGGTGCACACCCGCCGGGACCACGGGGGCGTCACGTTCATCGACCTGCGCGACACGAGCGGTCTCGTGCAGATCGTGTTCAACCCCGAGACCTCCCAGCAGGCTCACGACGTGGCCCAGGAGCTGCGAGGCGAGTTCTGCGTGCGGATCGAGGGCCAGGTCCGCCCTCGGAAGGAAGGCACCGTCAACCCGAATCTGGGAACGGGAGAGATCGAGGTGGCCGCCTCGTCCGTCGAGATCTTCTCGCGGGCCGAGACGCCGCCCTTCCAGATCGATTCGCATCAAGAGGTAGACGAGATCCTGCGTCTCAAGCACCGTTACCTGGACCTCCGACGCGAGGAGATGCAGGACAACCTCAAGCTCCGTCACGCGATCGTGTCCGCGATACGTCGCTTCTTCGACGCGGAGGGGTTCCTCGAGATCGAGACCCCGATGTTGACGCGCTCGACGCCCGAGGGAGCGCGGGACTACCTCGTCCCTTCCCGCCTCCACGCGGGCACCTTCTACGCTCTGCCCCAGTCCCCGCAACTTTTCAAGCAGTTGTTCATGGTGTCGGGGCTCGATCGCTACTACCAGATAGTCAAGTGCTTCCGAGACGAGGACCTGCGAGCGGATCGCCAGCCCGAGTTCACGCAACTCGATCTCGAGATGAGCTTCGTGGACGTCGAGGACGTCCTAGAGGTCACCGAGCGGATGTTCAAGTACGTGTGGAAGGAAGCGATGGGCGTTGAGCTGCCCGACTTCGCACGACTGACGTACGAGGAGTCGTTGGCGCGCTTCGGCACGGACAAACCCGATCTGCGCTTCGGGATGGAGCTTGGCGACCTGTCCGGCGTCTTCGCGGCCACGGAGGTGAAGGTGTTCCGCTCCGTTCTCGACGCCGGCGGTGCGATCAAGTCGATAACGGTTCCGGGACAGGGGGCTCTCGGTCGCAAGGATCTGGACGCCCTGGTGGACGACGCCAAGGCCTTGGGCGCGGGCGGCCTTGTCTGGATCGGGGTCGAGGAGGACGCGCTTCGTTCGCCTCTCGACAAGTTCTTCTCGGACGACGAGCGAGAGTCTCTGCGCAAGGGGGCCGAGGCGAACGCGGGCGACCTGGTGCTGATCGTCGCCGACAAGCGCGTCTCCGTCGTGAACAAGGTGCTCGCAGCCCTGCGGGGCCGGTTGGCAGAGCGGTTCGGGCTCATCCCCAAGCTGGATCGCTCCGACCCGGGGGCCTGGAAGTTCGCCTGGATCGTGGACTTCCCGTGGTTCGAGTACAACGACGAGGAAGACCGCTGGGACTTCATCCACCATCCCTTCACCGGGATCGTCGGGGATACGGCCAAGTACCTGGAGACCGAGCCCGGAAAAGTCATCTCGAAGGCCTACGACATCACGCTCAACGGTTGGGAGCTCGCCAGCGGGAGCATCCGGATCCACGACCGCGAGATGCAGCAGCGCGTCTTCAGGGCTTTGGGCATCTCGGACTCCGACGCCCAGGAGAAGTTCTCCTTCTTATTGGACGCCTTCAAGTACGGGCCTCCTCCTCACGGGGGCATCGCTCCGGGCATCGACCGGATCGTCGCCCTGGCGGCGGGCGAGACCAACATCCGCGAGGTGATCGCGTTCCCCAAGACGCAGACGGCCTTCGACCCACTCACCGGAGCGCCATCAGTGGTGGACGAAGCTCAGCTCAAAGTGCTGAACCTGCGGTCGACCGCTCCGCCTCGTCCCGGAACAACTGCAGAGAGCTAGGCCAGCCGGACTCGTACTGCGCCCGTTTCTCCGCGGCGTGGCTCCCTCGTTTCTCCCAGCCGCGATGCTTCAGCTCGACGAACGTGCCGGCCGCGGTGGGGGAGAACGTGACCTCGACCTCTGTGGACTCCTCCGGGTCGAGCCCTGGGTGCCAGGTGACGACGAAGCGCTGCGGTGGCTCCCACGCGACGACCAGGCCCCAGGTGTGGAGAGTGCCGTCGAGCCACTCCTCGTAGAAGCGACCGCCCTCGTGGGTCTCCAGGATCACGTTCCTCACCTGCTCTTTGCCGACCGAGTGGGTAGCCGCCGGCCACCACGTCCCGACGCCGTCGGTGAACGTGGCGAAGGCGTGCTCGATCGGCGTGGCGACCTCTATCGAGCAGATCACCGGCGGGAGGGAGGTCATGGCGATGCTCCTTTCTCTACACGGTCTTTGAAACCCGTCAGCACGTCCGTCCAGAAGCTCTCGACGTAGTCGCGCAACTCCTCCAGGCCGGCGGGCTCGATCTCGTACAGCCGCTGGCGGCCGACCTTCTCGTGGCGAACCAGCCCGGCGTCGGCCAGAACCTTCAGATGCTGAGAGACCGCCGGCCGGCTCACGGGGAGCCCCGAGGCGAGCGCGGACACGGGCTTGGGCCCGGTGCGGAGGCTCTCGAGGACCGCTCGCCGCGTGGGGTCGCCTAGGGCATCCAAGAGACCAGAGGACATAGGTAAGTGATAACTTACCTATCGGGCGGGGTCAAGAGGGTGGCAGCATGGGCTTCATGGATCTGTTCGAGAACGCCCTGGCGGAACGGTTCGATCAGTACGCGCCTCTCGCCGCCCGGATGCGACCCCGAACCCTGGACGAGGTCGTGGGCCAGAAGCACATCCTCGGCCCCCGGCGCGCTCTGCGCGCCTTGATCGAATCGGGCGATCTGTCTTCGATCGTGTTGTGGGGACCCGCCGGCTCCGGCAAGACCACGCTCGCCCACGTCATCTCCCGGGCGACCAAAGCCCACTTCGAGCCGATGTCGGCCGTCACCGCCGGGGTAGCGGATGTTCGCAAGGCGATCGCGGCCGCCAAGGACAGGCTCGGACAACAGGGGGAGCGCACCGTGCTCTTCCTCGACGAGATCCATCGTTTCAACAAGTCACAACAGGACGCGCTGCTACCGGCGGTCGAGAACGGCTGGATCGTGCTGGTCGGGGCGACCACCGAGAATCCGTCGTTCGAGGTCAATTCCCCGCTGATGTCCCGGAGCCTCCTCTTCAGGCTCGAGGCGCTCGAGGAAGAAGACGTCATGGAACTGCTGCAGCGAGCTCTGAACGATGCCGAGCGGGGGCTGGGGAAGTCGAAGGTCGCAGCTGAGCCGCAGGCCCTGGAGCACATCGCAGCGGGAACCGGAGGAGATGCGCGCGCCGCGCTGAACGCCCTCGAGGCCGCGGCGCTCATCGCGGGGAGCGACGGCAGCATCGACGTAGCGGCGGCGCGTGAAGCCCTGCAGCGGCGGGCTCTGCCGTACGACAAGAAGGGGGACTGGCACTACGACGTCATCTCGGCCTTCATCAAATCGATGCGCGGGTCGGATCCCGATGCCGCCGTCTACTGGATGGCCCGGATGCTGGACGCGGGCGAGGACCCTCGGTTCATCGCACGCAGGATGGTCATCTTCGCGAGCGAAGACGTGGGCAACGCCGATCCCACGGCGCTCCAGGTCGCGGTGGCGGCGCACCACGCGCTCGAGTTCGTGGGCTTGCCGGAGGCGAAGCTCAACCTGGCGCAGTCCGCCATCTACCTGGCACTGGCGCCGAAGTCGAACGCCAGCGCTCTGGCCATCTGGCGCCTGGAGGATGAGGTGAGGTCCAGCGGCCCCCTGCCGGTGCCTACTCACCTTCGCGACTCCCACTCGCCCGCGTCCCGTTCGCTGGGGGCCGGGCAGGGTTACGAGTACCCGCACTCGCACGGCGGCTACGTCGAACAGCAGTACCTGCCCGATGCGCTCGCCAACAATCGCTACTTCGAAGCGATCAGAGGGCGCGAGGCCGAGCTGGCATCCAAGCCTGACGCTGAGGGCGGGTAGGGTCGTCGCATGATCAAAGCTGTGGTTCTCGTCGTGCTGGGTGCGATCGGGGCCTTGGAGCTCGACCGTCGGTTAGCCGGTCTCAAGGACCGGATGACTCCGCGGGCGATGACCGACGGCGTTCTGGACAGGGCGAACCGTCGTCTCGAGCGGGGTCGCACCGGCCTCTAGCGTCTCCACGGTCCGCGCAACGCCCTTGTAGCCTCGGGCGTCATGGACACGAACTCGATCCGGGACCGGTTCCTCACGTTCTTCGAAGAGCGTGAGCACGCTCGCGTCCATTCCTCCTCTTTGGTGCCGAACGACCAGACGCTGTTGCTCACGAACGCAGGCATGGTGCAGTTCAAGCCCTACTTCCTCGGCGAGCAGAGCCCACCTTTCAAGCGAGCCGTGACCGCCCAGAAGTGCATGAGGGCCGGCGGCAAGCACAACGACATCGACCAGGTGGGCCGAACCGCGCGTCACCTGACCTTCTTCGAGATGTTGGGCAACTTCTCGTTCGGCGATTACTACAAGAGCGACGCCTGCGCCTGGGGCTGGGAGCTCGTCACGGAGGGATTCGGTATCGACGCCGATCGGCTCTGGGCGACCGTCTACGAGACCGATGACGAGGCCTTCGAGATCTGGCGCGACGAGGTAGGGGTCCCAGAGAACCGGATCATCCGGATGGGCAAGAAGGACAACTTCTGGTCGATGGGTGTGGCCGGCCCCTGCGGGCCGTGCTCGGAGATATCCGTCGACATGGGTGACGCGTTCGGCCCCGCCTCCGATGTCGGTCCACAAGGCAACGAGGCTCGCTACATGGAGATCTGGAACCTCGTCTTCATGCAGAACGACTGCAACGCCGACATCGAGCCGATCGCGGAGCTGCCCAAGAAGAACATCGACACCGGTTTCGGCCTAGAGCGCGCGGCGATGGTCCTTCAGAACGTCGGGACCGTCTTCGAGACGGACCTGCTGCGCGAGATGGTCGCGAGGGCCGAGGCTCTCTGCGGGCAGAGGTACGGAGACGATGCTCGTGCCGATGTCGGACTGAGGGTGCTGGCGGATCACGGTCGCTCGATCAGCTTCATGATCGCCGACGGGATCCTGCCCTCCAACGAGGAACGCGGCTACGTCCTGCGACTGATCATGCGCCGCGCGATCAGGGAGGCGCGTCTGATGGGACGCACCGACCCGGTGTTGACCGGGTTGGTCGACGCCACCGTCGAGCTGATGGGTGACGCGTACCCAGAGCTCAGGGACCGACATGATCTGGCGTTGGAGGTCGCCTCGAGAGAAGAGGAGAGGTTCGATCACACCCTGAAGCAGGGACTCAGCCTGCTCGAGTCGGAGATCGAGAAGGTGAGGGGCTCCGGCGCCAAGGCGATCCCGGCCGATGTGGCGTTCAAGCTGCACGACACCTTCGGGTTCCCCATCGACATGACGATCGATATCGCAACGGAAGCCGAGCTGGATGTCGACAGAGACGCGTTCGCGGAGTTGATGCAACAGCAGAAGGAGAGGGCGCGCTCGGCTCGCAAGGGTGATGAGAGCGGAGTCGCGATCGACGCTGCGTTGTCGGTGCTCGAGGAGCACGGTTCGGTCGACTTCCTCGGCTATGAGCATCACTCGACGGAGGCGAACGTTCTCGCCCTGCTGGACGGAGGCACTCCCACGCCCCTGTTGAGCGAAGGTCAAGAGGGCGAGGTGCTCCTGGATCGCACCGTGTTCTACGCCGAAGGTGGAGGACAGGTCGGCGACCGCGGCGAGCTGGTCGGCAACAGCGGGCGCGCCATGGTCCTGGACACCCAACGGCTCGCTCCGGGCCTGGTCACTCACAAGGTCAAGGTCGTCGCCGGCGAACTGCAGGTAGGTGACGATGTGTTCGCATCGATCGACGCGGAGCGGCGTGCCGCGATCGAGCGGGCTCACACGGCGACGCACATCCTCCACTGGATCTTGCGCGACAGACTGGGGGATCACGCCCACCAGGCAGGTTCGCTGGTCGAGCCTGGACGGCTGCGTTTCGACTTCAATCACTACGAGGCCGTTTCGGCAGATCAACTCAGAGATATCTCCACAGAGCTTCAGCAACGCGTGCTGCTGGACGATCCGGTCCGCGCCTACGAGACCAGCTATGACTTCGCGAAGTCGATCGGCGCCATGGCCTTCTTCGGCGAGAAGTACGGGGACTTCGTGAGGGTCGTCGAAGTGGGCGACTACTCGAAGGAGCTATGTGGGGGCACCCACGTGGTTCACTCGACGAACATCGGGGTCGCTGTCGTCACACACGAGGGATCCGTCGGAGCCAACCTCCGACGCGTCGAAGCTCTGGTCGGCCGCGAGGGGCTCGATCACCTCGAACGACGGGTCGCCGTATTGGAGCGCGCGGCGACGTTGTTGAAGACCAAGCCTGATGAGGTGGCCGAGAAGGTCGAGCGTCTCCTCGGGACCCACAAAGAGATGGAGCGCAAGGTCGCTGAGATCGAGCGACGATCGGCGGATTCAGATGCGACCGCGCTGATCGGATCGTCGTTGGACGTCGGCGGCAGCAGGATGATCGTGGCGCGCCGAGATGTGGGGGTCGACTCGCTCCGTGCTCTCGCTCAATCTCTGAAGGGTCGTCTGGGCTCGGGCGTGGTGGTGCTCGGGACGTCCACCGACGGCAAGGCCAACCTGGTAGCCGCCGTCACGAAAGACCTGATCGAGAAGGGCGTTTCGGCCCGGGACCTGCTGGCTGCGGGATCGCAACTGCTGGGCGGGGGCGGCGGGGGCAAACCGGATCTCGCGATCTCCGGAGGCCCCCGAGCCGACCAACTCGATGACGCTCTGGATGCCGTTGCCCGCTCCGCCAAGGAGGCTCTGTCTTCGTGATCCTCGGCATCGACGTCGGCACCCATCGCGTAGGCATCGCGGCGGCGCACGAGGAGACGAAGATCGCCCACCCCGTCGAGGTGATCGTGGTTGCCGAACGCGACCCGGTAGCCCGGATCTCTGAGCTGGTCATCGAGCTCGAAGCTTCGTCGGTCGTGGTCGGCCGGCCCACAGCTCTGTCGGGCGAGAGCGGCCCGGCAGTAGAGGCGCAAGCAGACTTCGTCGCCCGGCTGCGGGCCGCGCTGGAGGTCGAGGTCTTCGAATACGACGAGCGGCTCACGACCGTGATGGCCAACCAGGGGATGCGGGCAGCGGGCGCCGATCGGTCGGCCCAGAAGAGCCTGCGCGACGCGATCGCGGCCCAGGTGATGCTGCAGGGCTACCTGGACTCGAGCAGATGAGCCTGACGCGTCGCGGTAAAGCGGTGGTGGTTCTGTTCGTGCTGCTGGCTCTTCTGCTGGCGCCGGTCGCCGGCGGCTATCTCTACCTCAGCGCGATCGGTTTCTACGGCGAAAGCGATCCCGGCAAGAAGATCCAACTCGAGATCCCTCGGGGCGCCGGCACCCAGACGATCGGACGGATCCTGGAAGAGAACGGAGTGATCGAGTCCGCTTTCGGGTTCCGACTGGCGACCTACTTCCAAGGCGGCGTCGAGGACATCCAGGCCGGCCGGTACGAGATCCCCACCGGGCTGACGGCACGTGACGCGCTCACGGCCCTCGTCGAGTCGGGCCCGATGGGCGAGGAGTTCGTCAACGTCACGTTCCCCGAGGGGTCGTGGCTCACAGATTTCGCTCACAACATCGGACGCGACACGCATCTCTCGGAGAAGAGGTTCCTGGACATCGTTCAGAACGGGAAGGTGGAGTCGAGTCTCAAGCCCGAAGAGATCGACACCCTCGAGGGGCTGCTCTTCCCGTCGACCTATCAGGTCATCAAGAAGGACACCGAGATGTCCCTGGCCACGGAGCTCGTGCAGGAGATGGAGAAGCAGGCCGAGAAGGCCGGGATCTTCGACAAGGCCGAGTCGTTAGGCGTTACGCCTTACGAGGCCATCATCATCGCCTCGATGATCGAGGGCGAGGCGAGCGTCGCGGGCGATAGGGACAAGATCGCCCGAGTCATCTACAACCGTCTCGAGCAAGGCATCGCTCTGGGCATCGATGCAACGGTTATCTACGCGCTGGGCGAGCACAAGACGGAGTTGACCGTGTCTGATCTCGAGATCGACTCCCCGTACAACACTCGCAAGGTGGCGGGCCTCCCACCGACTCCGATCGGAGCGCCCGGCTTCGCCTCTCTGGAAGCGGCGGCGAACCCTGCAGACGGGCCCTGGCTCTACTACGTGCTGTCTGACTGCGACGGGAACCACGCCTTCAGCGAGGACTACAACGATTTCCTGAGGAACAAAGAGGCCTACCAGTCCCTCGACTGCTCGTGAAGAGTTTCGCCGGTGTTCTCGGTTGGCCGCTCGAGTTCTCTCTCTCGCCCGCTATCCACAACGCAGCTTTCCGCAGGCTCGGCCTCGACTGGGTCTACCTACCCTTCCCGGTAACGCCGGAGGACCTTCCGGCGGCGGTCGAAGGTTTGCGCGCTCTGGGCTCGGTGGGTGTCAACGTCACGATGCCGCACAAGGAAACGATCGTGGAGCTGCTCGACGATCTCTCGGGAGATGCACGGGGGGTCGGCGCGGTCAACACGGTTCAGAACGTCGGCGGCCGATTGATCGGACACAACACCGACGTCGACGGATTCCTCGCGTTCGCGAGGGACGACGCCGGGCTACAGATGGAGCACTCACGATGTCTGGTGATAGGCGCAGGGGGGGCCGCGCGCGCGATCGTCTACGCGCTGGACCAGGCAGGGGCCGCGGAGGTTGCGGTCGCGGCGCGCAGGGACGATCAGGCTCGCTCGGTCCTGTCGGTCGCGCCGAGCGCAGAGAAGACGTCGCTTCCTTGGAACGACCTCGCCGGTGCCAGCGACGGCTTCGACATCATCGTGAATGCCACTCCACTGGGGATGCCCGGGCACGACCCCTTGCCTCGCTTGCTGCTGCGGCAAGGCCAGGCCGTCGTCGATCTGATCTACGACCCCCCCGAGACGCCTCTGGTCGAGTCGGCCAAATCCGCTGGAGGGGCCGGGTGGGGTGGGCTCGGGATGCTGGTTCATCAAGCGGCCGCGTCGCTGCGGATCTGGACCGGTCAGGAAGCCCCGACGGAGGCCATGTCGGTGGCCGCTCTCCATGCTCTTTCCCGCCGATAACACGCATACCGGGACCTGCGCCGGTTATCCCGCAAGAAAATCGGACAACCGGCTCAACCGAGCCCCCGGGCTTGCCGAAAATGCGTACGACGGGTGACTTAGAAATCCGCCTCACCGGCACAGGAGGATCCACATGACGAAGGCCGACCACCTCGCAGCAGCACTCGACGAGTTCCTTGCCGTGTCTCCCGATGTCGAGGCCGCCGCGATCGTTAGCGCGGACGGTCTTCCAATGGCATCCGCCCTTCCTCCTTATGTAGAGGAGGACCGTCTGGCCGCCATGAGCGCCGCTCTGCTCACCTTGGGGGAGCGTGCCGCGGACGGTCTCGGCAAGGGCGAGCTCGCTCAGGTGTTCGTCGAGGGCAAGAACGGCTACGTTGTGTTGATGAACGCTGGCTCCGACGCCGTCCTGGTGGCGGTTACGTCCAAGGACACGAAGGTGGGGCTCGTTCTCTTCGAGATGCGGAAGGCCGCTTCGACGATCGGCCGGGTGATGGACGAGCCCGCTCACGTCCAGGCCGCCCCCGAGGCGGAGGTGTCACACGACCCCTACGCTTCGCCGGTCGCTCCGGTGGGACCCGTCCGCGCCCCCGAGCCAGAGCCGGCCGCGGAGTCGGAGTCATCCATCCCCAGCTGGCAATAGCAAGTCTCAAGGGCTTAAGGGAGGCAAGGCATGCTGAGGGGCACGCTCGACGATTTCACCCTGCCTGACATCTTCAGGCTGATGTCCCTGTCTAAGAAGACGGGGAGCTTGCAGGTCGAGCGATCCGCGGGACAGGGCAAGGTCTGGTTCCGCGACGGCGAGGTCTACTACGCCGAGTCGAGCCTCTCGAAAGAGCCGTTGGGGCAGAAGCTCGTACGTTCCAAGGCGCTCACCGAGGGCCAACTCCGCAAGGCTCTGGACCAGCACGCGGGTTCCGGCAAGCGACTGGGAGAGGTCCTTCTCGAGTCCGGCATGGTGGACGAGGACCAGATCATGATGGTCGTCCGTCAGCAGATCGAGGACGCCGCCTTCGACCTCCTCCGCTGGGAGCTCGGCGAGTTCCTGTGGGAGCCGGGTGAGGAGACCAACCCCGAGGTCGTGATCTACGTCACGGTCGAGAACCTGATCATGGAGGCCTCCCGGCGTCTCGACGAGCTCGAGGTCATCCAACGCAAGATCCCCTCGCCGGACACAGTGCTGGCGATGGCGGCCACCCCGCCCGAGGGCGCCGTCGAGATCAACATCACGCCGGAGGAGTGGCGGATCCTGGTCCTGGTCAACGGCTCCCGCTCGGTTCGCGAGATCGGCGAGCTGGTGGGCCTGGACGACTTCGCCGCCATGCGGACCCTCTACGGCCTGGTCTCCGCCGGGCTGGCCGAGGTGCCGGGCCGCGCCGACGAGGACTGGTCCGACTACGAGACGGAGCCCGAGGCCCGCACCGAGCCCGAGCCCGCCCCGGAGCCCGAGAGCCAGCCCGAGCCCGAGCCGCTGCCGGAGCCGTTGCAGGAGGCCGAGGTCGTCGAGGAGCCGGTGACGGAGCTGCACGAGCAAGTGGAGGCGGCTCCGGAGGCCCCCGAACCGGTAGCGGAAGAGCCTGTCATAGAAGAAGAACCTCAGGTGGAAGAGCCGGTGGCGGAAGAGCCGCAGGAGGTGTCTCTCGCGGAGCAGCCGTTGATGGAGCCCGAGCCTCTTCTGTCGGAGCCGGAGTCCCCGGCGGCCGTCGAGGAGGAGCCCGAGCCGGAGCAGATGCCGGAGCCGGTTCTCCAGGCCGTGCCGGACGTCCCCGAGGAGCCCGAGATGCCCGTCGAGGCATTCGACGCTCCCGGTCCCGGAGAGCTCACCGCCGAAGGGCCGGTCTCCGCAGAAGAAGACCCCATGGCGGCGGAGCTCCTGGCCCCGGTCGCTCCCGACGCCCCGGCCGCGGAAGAGCCCCAGGCCCCTCCCGCTCCAGAACCGGCTGAGGCGGCCGAGGTTCCCGAGATCCCAGTCAGCTCAGAGCCGGCAGGTGAATCGCCCCGTGTCGATCGCATCGCGGCGGTGCGCGAGCTGGCCGGGTTGTTCAGCGAGGGCGACGATGACAACGGAAAGGCGCGCAACCGTTCCTCCGAGACGCCACCAGAAGAGGGGGCTCCCGACAACCGGAAGAGGGTCGAAGACGACGAGCAGGTCACGCGGGGGCTCATCTCCCGTCTGATCGACGGCGTCAAGGGCCTCTAGGCGAGCCAGGAGAGCAGGGGATATGGCGAACGCGCGGGCGAACATGGTCCGGAAGAAGCGCTCGACGAGCGGAAAGGTCAATCGTCCGCTCAAGATCGTGATCACCGGGCCCTTCGCGGCAGGGAAAACGACCCTGATCAAGACGATCAGCGAGGTCGCGATCGTCGGAACCGAACGTGACGTCACCGACGAAACCCGGGCCGTGAAGACCCGGACCACGGTCGCGATGGACTTCGGCCGCCTCACCTTCGGCGACGACCTCTCGCTGTTCCTCTTCGGAACGCCCGGTCAGCGTCGCTTCGAGGTGATGTGGGAGATCCTGTCCGAGGGCATGATCGGCTTCATCTGCTTGGTTAATGCGGCCGACGAGCGCTCGGTGGAGGAGTCCTCTCACATCCTGGATCAGTTCCGTCAGTACGCCGACGTGCCGTATGTGATCGGAGTGTCACATCTCGACGAGCAGAGCGAGGATCCCGAGACCGTTTTCTCCAAGGTCCGCCAGGCCCTCGAGGTCCCCGCGACCGTGGAGGTCATCCCGGTCGACCCTCGGGAACGAGAGGACGTGAAGACCCTGATGCTGCACATCCTTATGGGCGTCCTCTCTAGGTTGGAGAGATCGCCCGCCGCCGCGGAAGCGTGAGGCTCTAGGCGTGCTGGGCCGGCTGCTGAAGAGATTGTTCGGGGGCCGCGCCGCCGCTCGACCCGCGAGCCCACCACCCCCTCCAGCTCCTGGTCCCGGACCGGCTGCCCCTGCTCCAGCCCACTCGTCGACAGCAGTTCTAGCGCCCACTCCGCCTCCACCGCCGCCCGCCCCGCCCGTGACCGCGCTCGCCAGGGCCGAGGCCGCACCCGAGGAGCCGGCGACTCCTCCCGTGGCGGCCGTCACCTCCACATCGAGGACGATCACAGATCCGGGCCGGGTCCGATTCGTCCTAGAAGACGGCACCTTGGCCGAGCCGGAGATAGACCCAGAGTTCGAAGAGCGGCTGCGGTATCTCGTGGACAACATCGTGCCCCCAACCCGCCCTCCGAGTACGTAAGTTGTGTAAACGGTTGAGATTGGCTCGGTCGCCCCTTTAGTCTGACCTCGGGAGGCCGATAAATCTTTCTATGGGGCGAAC
>JBKHXK010000046.1:0-15503 GCA_046566065.1 Actinomycetota bacterium
GGTGCTCGCGATCGTGTCGTTCGGTGAGTCATGGCACAACAACCATCACGCGTTCCCGACCTCCGCGGTGCACGGGATCGGCCGGGGTCAGATCGATCTCAGCGCGGGGGTCATCAGGCTCTTCGAGAAGCTCCGTCTGGCCAGCACCGTGAAGATCGTCACGGCGAAGCAACTGGCGGCCAAAGCCGCATCGGAGTTCCGTCCCAGAAAGAGCATCGCCCCGATCGTCCGGCCCTAGCCGGCCCGTTTCGCTATCGGTCTCCGAGGTCGGCCGCACGGCCTACTTCGAGGCGCAGGAGAGGCAACGCACCGTGCCGGGCCGGGCTTCGAGCCGCTCGTGACCGATCGGCCCCCCACACATCGCGCACCTCCCATAGGAGCCTTCGCTCAGTCTTTCGAGCGCATGGTCGATCTCTGCAAGGCGCGTGCGGGCCTGGTCTCGCAGCGCCGCGATCTGGCCGCGCTCCCAGGCGACCGTGGCACCCTCGGGATCGTGCTCGTCGTCCGGCGGCGTCCCATCCGAGTAGGAGACCACCTCTTCGAAGGCCTGCTCCAGGGCGGCCAGCCGGGATGCCGTCTGGTCGCGTTCCGAGGTCAGACGACGACCGACCCCCTCGAGATCGAGGGCGCTCTTCGAACCTCCGTCGTCCGGGAGCTTCACGACCTCCGCGGCTAGCGCTTCCTTCTCTTGCGCTTGGCCGCTCCCGCCCGCGGACGAACCGTAGGGGTGGTGGACGTCGACGAGGCCGTCTCGGCGACCGGCTCGGAGGAGCTTTGCGATCGCGTCTTCGGACGGGCTTGGCCCGGGTGGGACACGGTCGCCGCTCCTGCACCGGACATCCGCTCGAAGGCGATCATCACCGGCGACGCCGTGAAGACCGACGAATAGGTACCGATCAGGATCCCCAAGATCAGGGCGAGAGCGAAGTTCGTCAAGGTCTCGCCGCCCAAGAGGAAGAGGGCGACCAGGATGAACAGCGCACCCAGACCGGTGTTGATCGTCCTCGGCACCGTTTGCAGACAGGCCTCGTTGGCGACCAGCTCCAGAGACTCCTTCGGTCTGAGCGAACGTTGCTCTCGGATCCGGTCGAAGACCACAACGGTGTCGTTGATCGAATAACCGATGACGGTCAAGAGCGCGGCGATGAACACGCCGTCGATGTCCTTGCCCAACCAGGCGAAGATCCCGAGCAAGATCAGGATGTCGTGGAACAGGGCCACGACGGCGGAGGCTCCATAGGTCCACCGGAACCGCACGGCCAGATAGAGCAGCTGAGCTCCCAGACCGATGGCCAGAGCGATCAGTGCCTTGCGGCGCAGCTCGTCTCCGATCGTCGGCCCGATGAACTCGTCGCGGACCTCGGTGGCGCTTCCTCCGACGGTCTCGACGGCGGCTAGGACGTCGTCTTCTTGCTCCTCGGTGATCTCTCCCGCGCGGACCGCGACGTTGCCGTCTCCGGTCTCTTGCACGACGGCCTGCTGGAGCCCTACATCGCCAAGCTCACTTCGCAGCGCGTCGAGGTCCACGGTCTCGGTGGTCTGGTATTCGATCAGCCGGCCTCCGGTGAACTCCAAGCCGTAGCGCAGGCCGTTGTTGAACAAGCCGACGAGAGCGAGGGCCAGGACCGCGGCGGATACGGCGAACCAGATCTTCCGGCGCGACATGATGTCGATCGGCCGCTCCTCCAGTCGTTGCCGCAAGCGCCCACCTACGTTCATGCCGAGCAGCGACGGACTGGGTGACCTGCGGAACCGGAACACGGTCTCGACGAAAACCCGCGTCACGATCAGCGCGGTGAACATGGAGACGAGGACACCGATCGTCAGGGTGATCCCGAAGCCTCGCACGGCCCCCGAAGCCAGGAAGAAAAGGATCACCGCAGCGAGCAGCGTGGTCGCGTTCGAGTCGATGATCGCGCTCCAGGCTTTCTTGAAGCCGGAGAGCACACCCGCCCGCACCTTCTTGCCCGCGGCGAATTCCTCTTTGCCGCGCTCGAACACGAGGACGTTGGCGTCGACCGCCATGCCGATAGCCAGCACGAAACCCGCGATGCCGGGCAAGGTGAGCGTGGCGCCGATGAGCAGCAGCGCGGCGTACGAGAAGAGGCCGTACGCGAGGAGCGCGAGCGCCGCCATGATCCCGAGCAGCCGGTAGTACACGATGACGTAGCCCATCGTCAGCAGGCCGCCGATGATCGCGGCTTGGATGCTGGACTGGATAGCGGCCTCGCCGAGCGTCGGGCCGACCGTCCTCTGCTCCATCACCTCGACCGGGACCGGGAGCGCGCCCGCCCGGATCAGCAGGGCGAGGTCCTTGGCCTCTTTCTGCGTGAAGTTGCCTGTGATAGATGTGGGTCCGCCGCTGATGCCGACGTCGCACTGGATGCTCGGGTCGACCTGAGGGCTCGAGATGACCTCCTCGTCCAACACGATCGCGACCCGGCGCTTGGGGTCTCCCGCCGGTGCGCAGGCGGCCTGGCCCGTGACCTCGGTCCACTGGTCGGCGCCCTCGGCCCGGAAGGTCACGCTCACCTCCCAGCTCCCGCCCACGGTGTTCGTGACGGCTTCGGCGTCACCGACCCCATCACCGGTCAGCGCAGCAGGGCCGAGACGGAGGAACTCTCCGCCCTCTGCCGGAAGCACGAGCCCATCCTCGTCATCCTTGTCGTTCTGCCGGGGCGGGCGGGGCTCTACCCCCTCGACGGGATGGAAGGTCAGTTGGGCGGTGCGACCGATGACCTCCAAGGCCTCGTCCGGGTCCGCGACCCCAGGCAGTTCGATGATCACGCGGTCGTCCCCGGAGCGCTGGAGGTTCGGCTCGGAGACACCGAGCTGGTCGACACGACGCCGCAGCACCTCGACGGTGCGAGCCAGGGTGTCGTCGTTCAGTTCCTGTTCGGGTGTGGCCTGGGCCTCCAGGACGATCTGCGTGCCGCCACGGAGGTCTAGACCCAGACGCGCCGGCTTCGTCATTACGACGGCGATCGCGCCGCCCAACAGCAGGAGGACCGCGAGGGCCCGCCAGATCAAGTTCTTCGACACTTAGACACCTTCCGCCCGGCCGCATGGAGCGCGGCGATATCAAGAGGCACTCGCAAGGGGCTCACGGGCGCCTTCATCGTTCTCGGAGGGGTCAAACTACCGCCTTGGGCACGGACCCCCCGGCCCCCAGACCGACCCGGCCCGGCAGATCGAGCCCAGACGGAAGCGCTCGGCGCTCTCAACCCTCGGCCGCCGGGGCGTGCCATCCTTGGAAGCGATGGATCCGAGCCTGGTTCTGGAAGCTGGAGGGTTGGGGCAGGGAGTGACGCTCGGGGTCCTCGTCGCCGTCGGCGTCGCCGGCTTGAGGCACGGCTTCGACATCGATCACATCGCCGCCATCTCGGACATCGTCAGCTCGCAACAGAGCCGGCGCCGCTCGTTCTCGCTGGCCACCACCTATGCGATCGGTCACATGCTCGTACTACTGGTGCTCGGAGCTGCGGCCGTGCTGGCCGGCGCCCGCATCCCTGCGGGGGCCGTGGGACCTATGAACCGGATCATCGGCCTGACGCTGATAGCGCTCGGTTCCTACGTCGTGTACTCCCTCGTCCGCTTCCGGCGTGATTTCACGATGGTGAGCCGATGGATGCTCATCACCTCGGGCGTTCGACGGGTCCTGCACTGGATCCGCCCCCCACGCCGGATCGTCATCGAGCACGAACACGAGCACGCCAGCGGGCACCACGATCACCCCGAAGGACTCACGACCGCATCTTCGGCCCGGCGCTCTCCCGTCGTCCTGGCCGACTCTAAGCTCGTCCACCGTCACAAGCACGTGGTGCACGAGCCCGTCGACCCGTTCACGGAATACAGCGGCCTGACCTCGTTCGTGGTCGGCATGGTCCACGGCGTCGGCGCCGAGACCCCTACCCAACTGATCCTCTTCACGAGCGCAGCCGGGGTCGCGGGGTCGCGGGCGGGCGTGAGCTTGGTGGTCGCGTTCGCCGGCGGCCTGCTGCTCGGGAACCTGGTACTCACCGGGATCGTGATCGGAGGCACGGCCGCCGGCCGCCGGATGCCGGTCATCCATATGGCGCTCGGGACCGCTACCGCTCTGCTCAGTCTCTGGGTCGGTCTCGCCTACCTGCTGGGGCGACCCGACCTTCTGCCCGCCGTGCTGGGGGGCTAGGGCGCCTACAGCGCCCCGAGATCCGCGAGGGAGTCGTCCGCCCAACGGTGGACGTCGTTCTTGGTGACGCGGCGACACATGGCCGTCAGACGCCGGTGACCTTCGTCGGGCGCCATCTCCAGAGCATCCTCGAGGGCGCGCGAGAGCCCATCGACGTCGAAGGGGTTGCAGGCCACGGCCTCCTTGAGCTCCAGAACGGCCCCGGTGAACTCGCTCAGCACGAGGCGACCCGAACCTCCCACCGCGCCCTGCGACACCACGTATTCCTTGGCGACGAGGTTCATGCCGTCCTTCAGGGGGGTTACCACCATCACGTCGGCCAGGCCGTAGTACGCGACCAGCCGCTCGCGCGCCACCCCCCTGTGGATGTAGTGGATGGGAACATCCCCGCCGGGCTCGGTGAAGCGGCCGTTGATGCGTCCGACGACCTGCTCGACTGCGACCCGCAGCTCCCTGTATTCGCGCACCGATCCACGGCTCGGAACGGCGATCTGAACGAGCGCGACCTTTCCTCGAAGATCGGAGCGACGCTCGAGAAGCTGCTCGAACGCTTCGAGGCGCTCGGGGATGCCTTTCGTGTAGTCCATCCGATCGACCCCTAGGAGCACCTGCTTTCCGACGAACTGTCTCCGCAGGAGGTCCAACTCCGACGCAACCCGGTCGCTCTTCGCCACCTCGGCGAAATCGTTCGCATCGATCGAGATCGGATGCGCGCTGGTGAGGACGCCGCGGCCGCCGATCGAGACCTGACGTCCGGAGACCTGTGCCTTCGGCAGAACCCGGCCGCACGTCCGAGCGAAGTTCTTGCGATAGCGATCGGTGTGGAACGACACGACGTCCGAGCCGAGGAGACCCTCGAGCAGCTCGGTCCGCCAGGGCAAACGGGAGAAGAGCTCGGGTGGTGGGAACGGGATGTGCAGGAAGAACAGGATGGGCGCGTCCGTGTGCTCCCTGAGCATCTTCGGCACCAACATCAGGTGGTAGTCCTGCACCCAGATCACGGGGTCCCCGCTCATGCGGCGCACGAGCTTGGCCGCAGCCGCGGCGAAACGCTCGTTCGCTTCGACGTAGTGACGCCACCAGGTGCGCTCGAACCGCGCCGGTTGGATCAGATCGTGAAAGAGCGGCCACACCGTCCTGTTGGAGAAGCCGTGGTAATAGCCGTTCAACTCGGCGCGCTCGAGCGCTATGGGCACCAGCTTCATCGGGAGGTCGGGGGCCGAGCTTGGAACGTCTTCGGTCCCGCCGTCCCATCCGACCCAGGCCCCTTGCGCCCGAGACATGATCGGAGCGAGCGCGGTTACCAGGCCCCCGGACGACAACTTCCACGCATCGCCCGACCGCGAGACCGGCAGGCGGTTGGCTACGACGACGAGTGGCCGCGAGGGCTTGTCGGTCACGCCACGATCCTCTCCAAGGTGAGCTCCGGTCGCTCACGCTCGAGCCGCTCCAGCATGTAAGGGCTCTTGAACAGCGCGAAGCGGGAGCCGTCTGAGCGCCGAAGGACGTCGGCTTCCCAGGAGCGAGCCAGCGCCGCCTCGCCTTCCTCGTCGGTTAGCCGCGCCACCTTGTACTCGGTCGGCGACAACCGCACCGGCACGCCGAACTCCTGGTCCAGCCGGTGCTGGGCGACCTCGAACTGCATGGGGCCCACCGCCGCTAGCAGAGGCTCCATGTCGCCACGATCGGGATGCCGCAAGACCTGGACGACACCTTCCTCTTCCAGTTGCACGAGACTCTTGCGGAACTGCTTGTAACGGGAAGCATCGACGTTCCTCACTGTCATGAAGAATTCTGGAGCGAAGCTGGGCAGGCGAGGGAACTCGACCGGCTTGTCCAGGTACAGGGTGTCGCCGATCCTCAGATCACCGGCGTTCACCAGACCGACGATGTCGCCCGGGTACGCAACCTCGATCGTCTCTCGGTCGCGTCCGAACAGCTGATGTGCGTAATTGAGGGTGAACGGCCGGCCACTTCGAGCGTGGGTGACGACCATGCCGCGCTCGAACAAGCCCGAGCAGACCCGGACGAAGGCGATGCGATCGCGATGGCGCGGGTCCATGTTCGCCTGCACCTTGAAGACGAAGCCGGAGAACGGTTCGCCGAGGTCCCTCGTGCGGCCTTCGTCGTCGCGGCGGCCCGCCGGAGGCGGAGCGAGATCGACGAGAGCATCCAGCAACAAGCGGATACCGAAGTTGGACACGGCCGAACCGAAGAACACCGGGGTGGTCTTGCCGTCGAGGAAAGAGGCGCGGTCGAGATCCAGGCCCGAGGCATCGAGTAGCTCGACCTCGTCGGCGGCGCGAGCAAGGACGGGATCCGACGACGGATCCGAGGGCAACGCGACGACCTCTTCGAGCGCCATCGTGGCTCCGTGCGCCGTGCGCGAGAAACGATGGAAGGACCTATCCCGACGGTCGATCACCCCGCGGAAGTCACCCGGTTCCCCCACCGGCCAAGTCACCGGCGTCGGTTCGAGCCCGATCTGGTCGCGGATGTCGTCGAGGAGGCCCAGGGGATCGAGGCTCGGCCGGTCCATCTTGTTGATGAACGTGAGGAGAGGCGTCCCGCGGGTTCGACAGACCTCGAAGAGCTTGAGCGTCTGGGGTTCGATCCCCTTCGCGCCGTCGATCACCATGAGTGCGCAATCGGCCGCCGACAGGACGCGGTACGTGTCTTCCGAGAAGTCTCGGTGGCCGGGGGTGTCGAGAAGGTTCATGACGGCGCCTTCGTGGTTGAACCGAAGGACCGTGGAGGTGATCGAGATGCCTCGTTGCTTCTCCATCTCCATCCAGTCGGAGGTGACCGCCCGTCGCTCCCGGTTCGCCTTGACGGCTCCCGCTTCCAGGATCGAGCCGGAGTAGAGGAGGAACTTCTCGGTAACGGTGGTCTTGCCCGCATCGGGATGGCTGATGATCGCGAACGCTCGCCGGGCGGCCGCGGCTTCATGGACGCTTCGAGCCGCGCTGTGCTGACCGTTCACCTAACAGGTCTCCTCTTCCGGGTGTAAGGGGGCCGGGTGTTCCGGCCGCCGGCGTCGCCGGGCTGGTTCCCGGGACCGCTCCGCTCCCTCAGGGTTCCTACCCACTTTACGTGCCGGGCACTTCCGAGCCGACGACGCTGGGTGGAATCATGCCCGGATGGACCCCACGATCGAACGTCTCGACGCGTTGGTGCTCGACCTCGACGGCGTTCTCTATCGCGGCGACCGAACCGTCCCGGGCTCGCCTGAGGCCGTCGAAGCCCTGCGCGAAGCGGGCAAGCGGCTGCTGTTCGTGACCAACAACTCGACCCGCACCGAAGCCGACGTCGTGGTGAAGCTGTCGCGTCACGGCATCTTCGTGACGCCAGAGGAGGTACTGACGTCCGCGACGGTGACGGCCGATCTTCTCCTCGAACGTGGCCTCGGCGGAGTCACCACCTTCGTGATCGGCGGCGATGGGATCAGGGCGGCGCTGACCGAAGCCGGATCCAGGCTCGTGACCGGTGACGAAGGCGCTGCCGCCGAGATCGTCGTCGTGGGCGGCGATCGGACCTTCGACTACGAGGCGATGCGCATCGCCGCGGATGCGGTGCGATCGGGCGCACTGTTCATAGCCACCAACGCCGATCCGAGCTTCCCCACCCCGACCGGTCTGGTCCCCGGCGCCGGAGCGATCGTGGCCGCGATCGAGGTGGCGTCCGGCCGCCGGGCCGAGGTCATGGGCAAGCCGCACCTGCCGATGATGCGAGCGGCCGCGGCGCGGCTCGAAGGAGCGCGATCGATCGGGATCATCGGCGACCAACCCCGCACCGACCTCGACGGCGGCCGCGCCATGGGCTGGACGACCATCCTCGTGCTCTCGGGCGTTACGGGAGCGGACGAGGCTGCCGCGCTGGAGCCGGCTCCTGATCTCGTGCGGCCGGACCTACAGAGCCTCGTCGCCGGGCCCGCCTGAACCTGCTCTACTCGAAGGCGATCGCGTCCAAGACGTCGAGGCGAGCCGCTCTCCTCGCCGGTAGAACCGCAGCCAACAACCCCGCGATCGCAGCTATGACCAGGAAGGCAACGATCTGAGCCCAGGGCAGGACGGTTCTGCTGAAGCCGTCGTCCCGCAAGGTCGATATCAGAGCCCAACCGAAGGCGGTGCCGACGACCACGCCCAACACCGTGCCGAACACGGCGATGATCGCCGCCTCCCACCTGATCATCCTGCGTATCTGCGACCTCGACGCACCAACGGCCCGCAGCAGCCCGACCTCTCTCCTTCGTTCGTGCACGGATAGCGCGAGTGTGTTCGTGATCCCGAGCACCGCGATGATCAGGGCCAGGGCTAACAGTCCGTAGACCATGTTCAGCATCTGGTCGATCAGCCGTGAGCCCTCCTCCCGCAAGCCCGCCTGGTCCAGAACACGCACGCTGGGGAACTCCTTCAGATGCTCTTCGACCGCGGAACGCATCTCGTCGGGGGTCACGCCCGAAGATGCGACCAGGTGGACCTGCAGATCCTGCTGCCGGGCGAAGTTGTCCTCGTAGGTGGGAAGGGCCAGGAGGTAACGGTCGTCGATCTCGCCGGAGAAGACGCCGACGACGGGAACGGTCTGCTTCCCGGTAGCGGCGAACGTCATCTCGATCGAACCACCCGCCGAGATGCCGCGCCCCTCGGCCTCGACGTCTCTCATCAACAGCCCGCCATCTTCGAGCTCCTCGAGGGAGCCCGAGACGATACCGAGCTCCATCACGTCATCGATCGTCGCCGGATCCACCCCGAGCAGCGTCCTGGCCCCCCCGTCACTGCCCTTCCACTCCCCGAAACGGAAAGGAGATGCAACCTCGACCTCGGGAAGCTCCTCGAGGTCACGGGCGATGCGCGGACTGAAACCCGTCGTGGAAGCGAACGACTGGCCCATCACGATCAGGTCCGACTTCACGGTCGAGGAGAGGGCCGAGTCGATCGATGCCTTGAGCGATGAAGCAAACATCGCAACCAAGGTGACCAGGGCGAGACCGACCATGAGGGCCGAGGCCGTCGAAGAGGTGCGACGAGGCGAGCGACGCGAGTTCTCTCGGGCCAGGGTGCCCGTGACCCCGAAGAGCTTCGGGAGCGGAGAGCCCAAGGCACCGGCGAGGGAACGAGCGAAGACGGGGCCGAGTCCCGCGACCCCGAGGAAGACCAACAGCGCGCCCAGGCCGACCACGCTCACCTCCTCCGGTACGAGAGACAGAAGCCCGGCGCCCATCACCATCGCCCCGGCGACGGTCACCACGAGGGCGATGTAGAGGCGGCGTGAGCTCAGCGAGTCGTCCTCGGTGCGAACCTCTTGCATCGCTGCAACCGGGGGGATCGTCGCAGCACGCCGCGCCGGCAGCAGGGCCGAGAGCATCGTCACCCCGAAGCCGACCAGGAACCCGACCACGATCGTCCTGGGAGCCACTCCAACGTGGCCGGGGGCAGATCGATGCCGACGGCGTCCATGAGGTTCTGCAGACCGACGGCTAGAGCCAGGCCGGCAGCGATCCCCAATGTCGAAGCGACCGCGGCGATGAGGGCCGCTTCCACCAACACCGAAGCCGTCACCTGGCGGCCGCTTGCGCCGATCGCTCGAAGCAGCCCGAACTCCTTCGTACGCTGAGCGACGATGATCGAGAAGGTGTTGAAGATGATGAAGGCGCCGACGAATACCGCGACCGCTGCGAAGACCAGCAGAACGGTCGTGAAGTACCCGAACCCCTGTTGGATCTGGCGCTTCGTTTCCTCGGCCTGGGCCGCGCCGGTCTTCAGCTCTACGTTGTCGGGCAACTCGGCCGCGAGGAGGTTACGGAGCTCGGTAGCCGAGGTGCCCTCCTCGGCCGCGACCTCGATCTGATCGACCCGGTCCTTCTTCTTGAACAACCTCTGTGCCGTTTCCAGATCGAAGGCGGCCATCGTCGCCCCTCCGAAGCCCGATCCGCTGGGGGTGTCGATGATGCCGACGAGGTCGAACGTCACCTTCGGTCCCTGCAGCAAGACCTCGACCTGATCGCCCACTTCGAACCCGTGATCCCGCGCGGTGTCGGCGTCCATCAGCACCTCGTCGGGGCCGGAGGGAGCCCGACCGTCGGTCAAGCGCACCGACGACAGACCCGGGTCCTCCGTCCAGGAGATCCCGAGCGTGGGGGGGCCGAACGGCGTGATGGCCTTGCCCTTCTTGTCTACGAACTGCGCGTAGCCCGTGACTGCGCCGCTCGCCACCGCAACACCGGGAACCGACGCCACTGTCTCGACCATGCTCTCCGGCAGACCCGGCCCCCCTGCCCCGTAGTCGATCAGGGACTCGAACTCCATCTTGGGAGCGACGTATACGTCGACGCCGGCGGTCCCCTCCTCGACCATCGAGGTGAAGACCCGGTTGAGAGCATCGGTGTAGGTCAGCGTCCCGGTGACGAACGTCACGCCCAGCATCACCGCCAGGGCGGTCAGCGCGAGCCGGAGACGATGCGCCAGCGCCGACCTCAACGAGATGCCGAGCACGACCTAGCCCCCGAGATGCTTCAGGTGTTCGATCACGGCATCCGAGGTCGGATCTTCCAGCTCGGCCACGGGCTTGCCGTCTTGGAGGAAGAGGACGCGATCGGAGTAGGCCGCCGCGGCCGCGTCGTGCGTGACCATCAAGATGGTCTGTCCTAGGTCTTCGACGACCTTCTGCATGAGCTCCAGCATCTGTCCCCCGGCGCGCGAGTCGAGGTTCCCCGTCGGCTCGTCCGCGAAGACGATCTGTGGCCGCGAAGCCAGGGCGCGGGCCACCGCGACGCGCTGCTGCTGTCCGCCGGACATCTCGGACGGACGATGCCCGAGGCGGTCCCCGAGTTGGAGCGACTCCACCACCTGGTCGAACCACGCGGCATCGGGCCTGCGTCCCGCCAGAGATAGCGGAAGGGTGATGTTCTCGAGGGCGGTCAGCGTCGGCAGCAGGTTGAAGAACTGGAAGACGAAGCCGATCTTCTCGCGTCTCAGAAGGGTCAGCCTCTTCTCGTCCAACGCGGACACCTCGACGTCCCCCAAGAAGATCTGGCCCGAGGTCAGTCGGTCCAGTCCTGCGAGGCAATGGAGAAGCGTGGACTTGCCGGAACCCGAGGGCCCCATGATCGCCGTGAAGCGCTCCGCTTCGAAATCGACGGTCGCGTGGTCCAGGGCCCGCACCTCTGTTTGCCCCGTCCCGTAGATCTTCACTGCCTCGACGGCCCGGCCGGCTATCTCTCGTTGCGCGGAACCAGGCGACGAGGTCGCCACTGTCACGCAGGCACCTCGACCTCTCGAAGCCGTCCGGTCTTGACGTCGTAGACGAATCCCCGCACCTGATCCCTGTGCGGAAGGAACACCGACGACCTGATCCGCGTCACCGCGGCTGCCGTCTCTTCCTCCAGCTCACCGAAGGCGTGCAGCCGGAGATCGAGGGCCTGGCCGGTCTCCCGTTCCACCTGCTCCCGGACCTCGTCCTCGGGCAGCCCGAGCATCCCGCAACCGGTGTGCTGGATCACCATGACGGCCTTCGTGCCGAGCAGACGCTGGGAGATCAGCAGCGACCGCAACGCATCGTCACTTGCGATCCCACCTGCGTTCCTGATGACGTGGACCGCGCCCTCCGACACGCCGAGGATCCTGTGGATGTCCATGCGAGCGTCCATGCACGCGAGAACGGCGACCTCTTGCGCGGGAGGCGAGGCGAGATGGCCCTTGTCGAAATCGGCCGCGTATCGTCTATTCCGCTGAAGGAGCTCTTCGATGGCATCCATGGAGGAGGACACGATAGAGCGCGTTCGGTGGACCCTCAGGAAGGGATCGCGCAGCTGACCCCGGTGCCCTTGAGACCGCAGTAGCCGTTAGGGACCTTGTGCAAATACTGCTGGTGGTAGTCCTCGGCGTAGTACATGGGCCCGGTGGCGGTGAGCTCGGTCGTGATCGGAGAGAACCCACGCTCTCGGAGAGCTTCGTCGTAGGCCCGCAGCGCGGCTTGGGCGACTACTTTCTGCTCGTCATCGGTGTAGTAGATGGCCGAGCGGTACTGGGTACCGACGTCGTTTCCTTGCCGCATGCCTTGGGTCGGGTCGTGCTCTTCGAAGAAGACCCGGAGCAGCTCGGCGTAGGAGATCACCGCAGGGTCGAAGACGACCTGAACCACCTCCGCGTGACCGGTCATCCCGCTGCACACCTCTTCGTACGTGGGATACGGCGTCACGCCGCCCACGTAGCCGACCGAGGTCGAGTACACACCCTCGAGTCCCCAGAAGAGGCGCTCCGCCCCCCAGAAGCAACCGAGCCCGAATACGGCTACCTGCATGCCGTCGGGGAAAGGAGGTTGCAGCCGAGTGCCCAGAACGGCATGCGTCTCTGGCACCTCGAAGGCGGGAGCAGCGCGGCCGGCTAGAGCCTCACTGGGATCGGGGAGTTGGGTCTTCTTGCGCAACAGCATCTTCACCTCCGCTTCGTCACCGACAACGATAGCCGGGCCGGAGGTCAAGGCCGGTCGCTCTGGGACCCCCCACTCTTGAGCTTGCTCTCCCAGGCCTCGACGTAGTTCTGCGCTATGTCCCGAAGCTTCACGTTCGCGGTCTGAGACACCTTCACGAGCTTCTGGAAGGCCTCGTCGGAGGTCAGGGCCTCTTGAGCCATGAGCAAGCCGGTGGCCTGTCCGATCATCGTGCGGGTCTTCAGGCCTTCCTCGAGCTGCTTCAGCTGGGTGCCCCGCGCCTCGAACTCCTTGACGTTCGCCAGGATCACCGACGCCTGGGTCGCGAAGATCCAGCCCTCCTCCTTCTGGCCGGGACGCAGGGCATCGCGCTCCCGGGAATAGAAGTTGATCGCGCCGAAGACCTCGCCCTTCATGTTCAGGGGGAACGACACCACGGAATAAACGTCATGATCCGCGGCCGCCTCGGCGAAGGGGCGCCAGCGGGGCGGAACGTCGTCCCCGTTGAAGTACTGCACCTCGCCCGTCTGGATCGCGTCGACGCAGGGCCCTTTCATGGCGTCGTACTGCGCCTGATCGAGGGGGTTGACGCGCTCGTCGGTGGCTCCGTACGTGGCCACCTTGTCTCTTTCGACCAGGCTGGTCGCGACCGCATCCCAGCCATCGAGAGCGAGCAGGCCCAGGGTGCCCAAGTGGCCCATCAGGATGTCCAGGGTCTGTCCGGAGACCGGCACCTCTGCTGTTGTATTTACCGGTCGCGCTGTACGACCCTGCGGGCGTTCCGCCATGTTCTCCCCCACTCTTCGACGCAAGCCGAAGAGTCGGGCTCGGGTTTGAACGAGGCCCCTCAGCCAATCCTTGAACCTTCACCGTAGCAGTAGAGGTGGACAGGCCCGTTGCCCCGCTCTAGCCCCCCGAAAGAGAGAAGTGCATCCAGTCCTTGGCCGAGCTCCAGTCCCCACCCCAGCCCCAGCCGATCCGAGCGAACGAGCGAGTCACGACGTCGCCGGGGAAGATCATCCCGGGCCGTCCCCAGGATCGGTTGCGGTACGCAACGGCCCGCTCCGGCAGGACCAGGTCGCCGCGCACGTAGGGATTGTGGAAGGGGTTGACGTCGAGCGCCAAGCCGTAAGCGTGCTCGGACCAGTCGTCGCTCAGCCGCGTGGGGCGGCAGACGAACGCCCCCGTGTTGTTGCCGTCGCCGGTTGGAGGAGCACGAAGCTCCGCTCGCCGGGTGATGCGCATCTCCTCGATAGGCCACCGGGCCCGATGCAAGGAACGGAACGCGGACACGACGTCCCTCGCCACTCGCTCATGCACGAGCAGCTCGCCGGTGTGAGGACGGCGATCGAAGCCCCAGAAGCTGACGTTGACGTAGGCGAGCTCGCCCGCCCGCACGGGGCAGGAGGGCCGCCAGGTCGACCGTCTCAAAACCCGCTCGGGAACGGGACGCACCGAGGACACGAACCGATCGCCCGTGGGTGCGGGCAGGACGTCGGTCGTCACCAGCCGCCGGTCGCGCAGCAGCCGCGGGGTGCGCCGGGCGATCCCAAGGCCGTTCGGTCGCTGGGGCAGGACCCTCGTGCCCAACCAGGCCGGCGGGTGCGCGACACCTGGAGGGAGTCGATCGTTCTCGGAAGGAGAGGCCATCGAGCTGGGGGCCGCCGACGATGGCGCAACGGCATCGGTTCGAGGACCGGGGCGCGCATCGAGGCCCCCAGAGCACGCTGCGGCGAACGAGGCGGTTGCGAGAAGGAGCAGCGCGGCGCACCTGGAACCCATATCTCCACGCTAACGGCGCCGCTCGGGCTACTCCGACTCCGCTACCGGGCCCCCTTGGGTGTCGTGGTTCTATTGAGTCGTGGAAGAGCGACTCGCCGAGACCAACACCCGGGAGAACCTGGCCAAGCTCCTCGACGAGCTCGGCGAACATCCCGAGCGGATCGCCGAGATCACCGGGCAGATCGAGAAGATCTTCAGCGAGGAGCGCACGGTGATGATCCTCGATATGAGCGGCTTCACCCGGATGACCCAGGAAGGCAACCTGATCGCCTACCTGCTGATGATCAACCAGATGAAGCGACTGGCTCTGCCCTGCGTGGAAGAGGCCGGCGGCATCCTCGTCAAGGCCGAGCACGACAACCTCACCTGCCTGTTCGACGACGTGCCTGCCGCGCTCGAAGCCAGCAGACAGATCACGTCACGGCTCGAGTCCGCCAACGTCGTGCTTCCCACCGAACGTGAGTTGTACGTCTCGATCGGGATAGGCCACGGCACGATCCTCAACGTGGGCAACGCCGACATCTACGGCGACGAGGTGAACCTCGCGTCCAAGCTCGGCGAGGACATCGCCGAGAAAGGCGACATCCTGCTCACCGCCCGTGCTTATGACCAGGTCAAAGACCAGGACATAGAGCTGAAGAAAGAGACGATCAGCATCTCCGGGATCCGCGCCGACTACTACCGGCTCACGCCCTGATCAGCGAGACCTCTTGGTCTTGATGGCCCCCGAACCACTTTTGGACAGAACGCACGTGACGCAGCGCTTCTCGTACAAAGGTGGTTAGAAGATGCGGCGCAGTCCCCGGCGTGGCTTCGCCTCCGGCTCCGGCTCGGCCGCCGGTTCCGGTGCGGGCTCTTCGAGCACCGGCTCCTCGATGAAGGAGTCGGGCAGCCCAGGTGAGGTCTCTTCGAACATGTTCTCCAGCTTCAGCAGCATCTCGCTCTTCTCGAGCTCTTCCTCGCACCGCTGCCGGATCTGCTCCGGGGTGAGCGACATGATCGATCCGATCGCGTCCAGCAACTCGGAGACCTCGAGTGGCTTGGTCAGGTAGTCGTGGACGCCCAGCCGGTAGCCCTGGACCCAGTCGGCCTCGCGCCCGCGGCCGGTCAGCATGATGACGCG
>JBKHXK010000047.1:0-14104 GCA_046566065.1 Actinomycetota bacterium
GAGTGCGTCGGCGACCTCGACCATCTTCGAGGCTCCCGGATCATCTTCTTGCAGCGGCACCAGAAGAGGGAACGCGGCGGCTCCGGCCTTGGATGCAGCATCCGGGAACGGGGCTTCGTAGGCGGCCACGATCTCAGCTGTCAGATCCGAAGCGGTGGCTCCTTGCACGATCATGCCGACGGGAAGGTCGGGGTTCTTCTCCGCGAAGGCGCGCCACTGAAGGAAACCGGGCGTAGGCCAGTTGGGGCCGGGCCTGAAGACGCCGGTATTCAAGATGACGAGGCGAGCGAACCTCTCTTCGTGTTCGACGGCGACTCGGAGACCGATGGGACCACCCCAGTCCTGAACGACGAGGGTGATCTCGCGCAGGTCGAGGCGGTTCAAGAGTTGCTCTATCGACGCGACGTGGCGGTCGTACGAATACCAACCGATGTCCGTCACTTTGTCCGAGCGGCCGAAGCCGATCAGGTCGGGGACAACCACGCGGTGGGCCGCTGCCAGAGACGGCACCATCTTCCGGTAGAGATAGGCCCAGGTGGGCTCGCCATGCAGCAACACGATCGGAGCTCCCGAGCCCTCGTCGAGATAGTGCATCCGCAGTCCCTCGAGGTCTGCGCCGAGCTCCAGATAGCGAGGCGCGAAGGAGAACCCGGGAAGGTCCTCGAAGCGCTCGTCCGCGATTCTCACGATGTCCACGCCCGCACGATAGCCCTCATGCCCGGAGGGCCGGGAGGAGCGGGGCCGGGTCTATGCGACCTAGAGCGGGGGCCGGGATGGGACGCTCGGCCCGGGGGGCCGAGGCTAGGCGAAGTAGGGCGGGGTGCGTTCGGGCTGGATCCCGTACTTCGCTATGGCCTCGCTGACGATCTCAGGCTTCAGATCGCCGAACTCGGCCAACGCCGCCAGAGCCGCTACCACGATGTTCTCTGCATCGACCTCGAAGTGGCGGCGCAAGGCCTCGCGTGTGTCGGAGCGGCCGAAGCCATCGGTCCCCAAGGGGACGAAGGGCCGCGGCACCCAGCGAGCAACCTGATCGGGCACCGCCTTGATCGAGTCACTGGCGGCGATGACGGGGCCTTCGGAGTTCTCGAGCACGCGCGCGACGTAGGGCTGTCGGCGTGGCTCCTCGGGATGGAGGCGGTTCCATCTTTCCGCTTCCAGCGCGTCGACCCGGAGTTGTTGGTACGAGGGAGCGCTCCAGATGTCGGCCGCGACGTCGTACTCGACCAACATCTCCTGTGCCTTCAGCACCTGCTGCATGATGTTTCCCGAGCCGAGCAGCTGGACCCGATGCTTGCGCTCTTCCGCCTCGTTGAACCGGTACAGGCCGCTCAGGATCCCCTCCTCGACGCCCTCGGGCATGGGTGGCTGCGGATACGCCTCGTTGTAGAGGGTCAGGTAATAGAAGACGTCTTCGTCCTGGTCGTACATCCGACGCAGGCCCTCCTTGACGATGGTGGCCACCTCGTAAGCGAAGGCCGGGTCGTACGACAGGCACGCGGGGTTGGTCGTCGCCAGGAGCAGGCTGTGGCCGTCCTGGTGCTGGAGGCCTTCACCGTTGAGAGCCGTCCGTCCATACGTCGCTCCGAGAAGGAACCCACGCCCCCTCTGGTCACCGAAGGACCAGATCGAGTCGCCGATCCTCTGGAAGCCGAACATCGAATAGAAGATGAAGAACGGGATCATCGCCTCGCCGTGGGTCGAGTACGACGTGCCGGCTGCGGTGAACGAACCCATCGATCCGGCTTCGGTGATGCCCTCCTCGAGGATCTGGCCCTGCTGCGATTCGCGGTAGGCGAGCAAGTGGGCCGAGTCGACGGGGTCGTAGAGCTGACCGTTGGCGGCGTAGATCTTGAAGTCGGGGAAGAGTGACTCCATACCGAAGGTGCGCGCCTCGTCGGGGATGATCGGCACGACGCGTGGTCCGATCTTCTTGTCTCGAAGCAGTTTGCGGAGCAGCCGCACGAACGCCATCGTCGTTGCAACGTCCTGCTTCGTGCCCTTGGCGAACTCCTCGTAGAGGTCGGGCTTCGGAAGCGAGATCGTCTGGTGCTTCGAACGCCGCTCCGGCACGAAGCCACCGAGCGCGTGGCGCCTGGCGATCATGTACTGGATCTCGGTCGAATCTTTGCCGGGGTGGTAGTAGGGCGCACACCCCTCCGAGATGTCCTTGTCTTCGATCGGGATCTTGAGCCGGTCGCGGAACACGCGAAGCTCTTCCTCGGCCAGCTTCTTCATCTGGTGCGTGACGTTGCGGGCCTCGAACGACTGCCCCAGCGCCCAGCCCTTGACGGTCTTCGCCAGGATCACCACCGGCTTCTCTTTGAGGTCGATCGCGGTGCGGTAGGCCGCGTAGAGCTTGCGGTAGTCGTGGCCCCCACGACGCAGCTTGCGCAGATCGTCGTCCGAGAGGTGGGCGACCAGCTCTTGCAAGCGCGGGTCGGGCCCGAAGAAATGCTCGCGGATGTAGGCGCCGGACTCCACCACGTACTTCTGGAACTCACCGTCGAGGGTCGAGTTCATCTTGTGGACCAGGCTGCCGTCGGTGTCGCGAGCCAGAAGCTCGTCCCACTCACGGCCCCAGACGACCTTGATGACGTGCCACCCGGCCCCCCGGAAGATCGACTCGAGCTCCTGGATGACCTTGCCATTACCTCTCACGGGACCGTCGAGGCGCTGAAGGTTGCAGTTGACGACGAAGATCAGGTTGTCGAGCCGCTCGCGCGACGCCAACGAGAGAGCCGCCATCGACTCCGGCTCGTCCATCTCGCCGTCGCCGAGGAACGACCACACGCGCTGTTGCGAGGTGTCCTTGATCCCCCGGTGGTGCAGATAGCGGTTGAAGCGCGCTTGGTAGACGGCATTCAAAGGTGACAAGCCCATGGACACCGTCGGGAACTCCCAGAAGTTCGGCATAAGGCGCGGGTGCGGATACGAGGAGAGCCCCCCGCCTCCGGTCTCCTGACGGAAGTTCTCCAACTGCTCCTCGGTAAGGCGCCCTTCGAGGAACGCGCGCGCGTAGATGCCGGGAGCGCCGTGCCCCTGGATGAAGACCTGATCTCCACCGCCCACCGCGTCGTGGCCCCGGAAGAAGTGGTTGAAGCCCACCTCGTAGAGGGCGGCCGACGAGGCGTAGGTCGAGATGTGGCCGCCGATGCCGTCGTGGGCCTTGTTCGCCCGGGTGACCATCACGGCGGCGTTCCAGCGAACTATCTGCCTGATGCGCTTCTCGATGTCCTCGTTACCGGGGAAGTACGGCTCCTCCTCCGGGGCGATCGTGTTGATGTAGTCCGTAGACACCATCGAGGGCAGGCCGATCTGGCGAGAACGGGCGTGGAGAAGGATCTTGTTCAGGAGGAAGCGAGCCCTGGCGGGAGAGTGATCGATGACCTGATCGAGAGACTCGATCCAGTCCTGAGTCTCCTCCGGGTCGATATCGGGTAGTTGGTCCTTGAAAGCGTCGTACACCGGGCCTCCTCACCAGCGATGTCGTCCTGTCCAGGCTAAGGCTTCCGACGCCGCAACGGAACCGTCATGGATCCCGTCAGCCCCCCAGCACGCCTCCCGACGGGTCCAGGTCGTCCCTTCGAGCCAGCTCCACCAGATCCACGACGCCGATCAGGGCGCCTCCCGACAGCACGGGAAGCATCCTGATGTGATGCCTGGCCATGCGCCGTTGCACCTCCACGACATCGGCCGTCGACTCCACGTACACCGGCGTGCCGCGCTTGAGTTGCTCTTCGGTCACGTCGATCAGGTTGACGCCTTCGTCGGTGAGCAACTTCGCGAGCCAGGTCATCGTCGACGAATTCGCGTCTTCGCCCCAGGGGCCGGGCGTAACCACATCGCTCGTCCTTCGCACCCTCAGCCTTCCTTTCCGGCGCCGTCCACTTGCGCCGGCTCTTCTCGAGAGATAGCCGGCTGGCACACCGGGCACCAGAAGGTCACCCTGTCGCCGCCGTAGCCTTCCTGATCCGCCTTCAGGATCTCGGTGCCGCACCTGAAGCACCTCTTACCGGCTCGACCGTACACCCAGCGCTGACGCCCGGGGCGCAGATCCCCGGTGGTTATCTGGTTGCCGGTCTTGCGGTTCGCCTTCATCGATCTCTCGGCCAAGTACGCGACCTTGTGAAGGTCGGCGACCTCCCCCACCTTCGTCCACGGATGCAGACCGGCGAGGAAACAGAGCTCGCTCTTATAGACGTTGCCGAGTCCCGCGAGGATCCGTTGATCCAGGAGAACGGTGGCGATCTCAGCGTCCGATCGTTGGCGCATGGCCCCGACCACGACCTCGACGTCCCAGTCGTCGCCGAGTGGATCGGGGCCGAGATGGCCGACAACTTCGTCCTCGGCAGCGGTGTCTAGCACCTCCACCACCGCGAGTTGGAAACCCACCGCAACGAAGTCCTCCGTCTCGAGAACGGCGCGGACCTGGAAGGTGGGGCCGCGCCACTTCTCACCGTGCCGATAGAGATGCCAGGCCCCCTCCATCTTGTAGTGAGTGTGCAAGGTGGTTCCGCCCTCGATGCGGAACAACAGATGCTTGCCGCGCGGGATCACCTCTAGGATCCTGCGGCCGGAGAGGTCGACGGTCGCGTGCTGCGGGACGCGGAGGTCGCTCTTGGTCAGAACCGCCCCGGCCAGAGCGGCGTGCAGCCGGGTGGCGGCCAGGAAGACTGTGTCGCCCTCAGGCACGCAGCCGGAGACCTCGGGATGTCGGGCGGAAACCTGCATCCATCAGTGCCCCGGCGAACGGAGCGTCGAGGACGGGCTCCCCATCGGCCTTCTCGACCGACAGCTTGCCCAGTACCCCGTCGCGCGCCGCCAGTACCAGCGCGTCCACCGCCGGTTGAACCGTGTCGTCCTCATGCGGATACGAGAGCAGCGTGCGACCACCCTTCTCGACGTAGAACACCAACCGCCCATCGACGATCACCACGACGGCGCCTGCCTTCCGCCCGGGTCGGTGACCTCCTTCGGCCTCCCTCTCCGGCCACGGCAGCGCGGCGCCGTACGGGTTCGCCGGATCCGTGGCGGCCAGCACCTGCGTGATCCGCTCGGTGAAGCGCTGGTCCGACAACGACCGCATGCGATCGACCGCCCCGGCGCTCGCGAACTGGGCGCCCCCAAGCCCCTCGACGAAATATCCGCGCCGGCAGCGACCGGCATCCTCGAGAGCGCGGAGCACCCCGTAGACGGCGGCGAAACCCCCGGTGACCTTTTCGGCTTGCACGGAGCCACGCGTGACGATGCCGTGGCGCGCGAGCATCTGAGTGGTCATCGCGTGCAGCCGACGCGTGGGCGAGTCCACCCGATCCGGTACGAGGCTCCATCGCCCGGCCCCGGCAGCCGGACCCTGACGCGAGGGCAGCGCCGGGCGACGGGAGCGGCCGCGTCGCGGTTGCTTGGGCCCTGCGGCCAGCAAAGCTCTGAGCGGCGCCAGAGTGTCGTTGGTCACCCAGCCCGCCCACACGAGCTCCCATATCGCCAGCAAGAGCTCGGAGTCATCGGTCGACCCGACGGCCGCTGCGAGTTGCCTGAAGAACAGCGCTCCTCCACCGGCCAAGGCATCGCGCACCTGCTCCGCCACCGGTGACAGCTCCTCGACGGACGGGGGGGCAAGCAGCAGGGGCGCCTCGGAGGCGAGGGCGAGCGTGACCCATCCATCGCGCGGCCCGATGGCGCCGGCGCCAGCCCACACGATGTCGCCCGATGCGCCGAGCTCGTCGAGGAGGTTGCCCGTGTAAGCCGGAAGGCGCACGGGAAGCACCTGAGACTCGAGCGCCGACGCGGGGATCGGCGCTCCCTGCAACTGGGTGATCACGTCGTAGACCGCGTCGAGCGACGCGTGACGGGGCCCTCCGGGCCCGATCCCCTGCCACGCAAGGGCGAACCGGGCCAGCACCTCGGGCGGAACCGGCTCCACCTCTTTGCGGAACGCGGCCAGCGAGCGCCGCCGGAGCCGGCGCAGCACCTCGATATCGACCCACTCCATGCCCGCCCCGCTGGGACGGAACTCGCCCTGCACCAACCGGCCGGCGCTCTCCAGCTGCTTGAGCACGCGCTCGACGACGGCAACACCCAGGCCCAAACGAGCGGCCGGCGCATCCGAGGTGAAGGGGCCGTGCGTCCGCGCGAAACGCGCGATCAGGTCCCCGAGCGGATCGTCGACCGGCTCGAGGAAAGCCTGGGGGATGCCGACCGGCATCGCCACTCCGAGCGCGTCGCGGAACCTGGCCGCGTCCTCGATCGCGATCACGCGCTCCTCGCCTGCCACCCGTAGCCGAAGGGCGCGGCGCGCGTCGATCAGCGCCTCGATCCAGGAGGGGACCCGGGCCGGATCCGCCGAGCGCGCCGAGATCTCGTGCTCACTCAGGTCCCCCACGAGCCTCAGAGCGTCGTGGAGGAAGTCGACGTTGGAGATCTTGCGCTCCTCCGACAACAACTGGAGATCGAGCTCCAATGAAGTCAGCGCGCCTTCGTCGATCAGGTCGCGTAGCTCTTGACGGCCCATGATCTCGGCCAGGAGCGAGCGGTCGAGCGACAGGGCCTGGGCTCGTCGCTCGGCGAGCGGCACATCCCCCTCGTACATGAACGCACTCACGTACGAGAACTGCAGTGAGCTTGCGAAAGGCGACGGGTGCGCGGTCTCGACCTCGACAACGCGCACCTCGCGGCGTCGTATCGCCGAGAGAAGCTCGACCAGAGCCGGAACATCGAACACGTCCTGCAGGCACTCCCGATAGGTCTCGATCACGATCGGGAACGAGGGATAGCGGCCGGCGATCTGCAACAGGTGCGCACTGCGTTGACGCTGCTGCCACAGAGGCGTACGGGAGCCGGGTCGCCTCTTCGGGAGCAGCAGTGCGCGCGCCGCGCATTCGCGGAAGCGGCTGGCGAACACCGCGGAACCGCCCAAGATCCCGACGATCAGATCCTCGATCTCCTCGGGATCGAACAGGGCCAGGTCCGGGGGCGGTGGCTCCTCGGTTTCCGGGAGACGTACGACGATCCCGTCGTCGGTGTACATCGACTGCACCTCTAGGCCGAGCTCTTCCCGCACCTTCGCTTCGATCGCCTGGGCCCACGGCGCGTGCACCCTTGCACCGAAAGACGAGTGGATGCACACGCGCCAGTCGCCCAACTCGTCCCTGAAACGCTCCAACACGATCGTGCGATCGTCCGGCAGCACGCCGGTCGCGTCCTTCTGCTCTTGCAGGTAGGAGACCAGGTTGCCGGCGGCCAGCTCGTCTAGCCCCGCCCGTCGCAGACGTTGCGCTCGCTCGCCCTCGTCCAGCTGCATCACCTCGCGGATGAAGGAGCCCACCGCGGCCCCCAGCTCCGCGTCCCGGCCGGGCGCGTCTCCGTGCCAGAACGGCATCTTCCCCGCCTGACCGGGGGCCGGGCTGACCAGTACGCGGTCGTGTGTGATCTCTTGGATCAGCCAGGTGCTCGCACCGAGCACGAACATGTCCCCCACCCTGCTCTCGTAGACCATCTCCTCGTCGAGCTCTCCCACACGAGAGCCGTTCTCACCCGCGATGAACACTCCGAACAGCCCGCGATCGGGGATCGTCCCCCCGGACGTCACGGCCAGGCGCTGCGCGTTCGGACGGCCGGTGAGCGTGTCGGTGTCGCGGTCCCAGTTGATGCGAGGACGCAGCTCGGCGAACTCGTCCGATGGATATCGACCCGAGAGCATGTCGAGCACCGCCTCGAGCCCCGTCCGCGGGAGCTCCGCGAAGGGGGCCGAGCGGGTGATGACCTCCTCCAGCTCGTCCACCCGCCAGGGGTCCATCGCCACCATCGCGGTGATCTGTTGCGCGAGGACGTCCAACGGGTTGCGCGGGAAAGAGATCGCTTCGATCGCGCCGTTAGCGATGCGCTCCGCCACCACCGCGCACTCGACGAGATCGCCCCGGAACTTCGGATAGAAGACGCCGCGGCTCACCGCCCCGACCTGGTGCCCGGCCCTCCCGAAGCGCTGGAGACCGGACGCGACCGAGTCGGGCGCCTCCACCTGTACGACCAGGTCGACGGATCCCATGTCGATACCGAGCTCGAGCGAGCTGGTCGCCACCACCGCGGGCAGCCGTCCCGCTTTCAGGTCCTCCTCGATCGCCGAACGCTGCTCCCGGCTGACCGAGCCGTGGTGGGCTCGGACGATCTCCTCCTCGGCGAGCTCGTTCAATCGGCCGCACAGCCGCTCCGCCAGACGCCGCGAGTTCGCGAACACGATCGTCGAGGAATGCTCGCGGATCAGGCCCAGCAACGACTCCTCGACATGGGGCCAGATGCTCGTGCGCTCCTCGGCCCCCGCAACCGTCCCGCTCTTGATCTCGCCCGTCGGCTCCCCCAGCGCGGCCATGTCCTCGACCGGGACGACGACGGACAGATCGAACTCCTTCTCGGATGCAGGCGAGACCACCTCGATCTCTCGTTTCCCGCCGAGGAAGCGCGCCACCTCCTCGACCGGCCGCACGGTGGCGGACAGACCTACGCGCTGAGCGGGCTTCTCCAGCAAGGCGTCGAGCCGCTCCAGGCTGACCGCTAGATGGGCGCCGCGTTTCGTCGCCGCCACCGCGTGCACCTCGTCGACGATCACGGTCTCGACGTGGCGGAGAGCGTCCCGTGCCTGCGACGTCAGCAACAGGAACAGCGACTCCGGAGTGGTGATCAAGATGTCGGGCGGAGAGGACGCGAACCTCCGGCGCTCCTCTGGTGGCGTATCGCCGGTGCGGATGCCGACCGCGATGTCGGGAGGCTCGAGCTCGAGCCGCAGCGAAGCACCGCGGATGCCGGCGAGCGGCGAGCGAAGGTTGCGCTCGACGTCCACCGCCAGAGCTTTCAGCGGCGACACGTAGAGCACCCGCAGCCGCTCCTTGGGAGCGGGCTTCGGGGCGGTCGCCAGGCGATCCAACGACCACAAGAAAGCGGCAAGCGTCTTGCCGGACCCGGTCGGGGCTATCACCAGGGCGTCCCGGCCCCCGGCCACCGCGCGCCACGCCCCGGCCTGAGCCGCGGTGGGCGCTTCGAAAGCGCTCGAGAACCAATCCTTGGTGGCGGGGCTGAAGAGATCCAGGGGCCCGGGTGAGGCGGCCATGGCCCCATCATCTCCCACCCGGGTGACCTCGAGATCCGGCTAGGCCAGCACCCGCGTCAAGGGCGGCTCGCCGTCGAGGAACAGATATGTGAGCCTGAGCGCGGCCCCCTCGGGGACCAGTCCGTTCGCCTTCAACGCACTCGCGTAGAGCGACAGCTGGTCCTCCTCCGGAAGGTCCTCGTACCCCTTGCGGCTCCCGGTCTTGAAATCGACGATCTCGTAGCCACCTTCCGGCAGCGTGTAGACCGCGTCGATCCGGCCGCGCACCAAACGGTCCCCATGTCGCATCGTGAACGGCAGCTCGACCATCGCTTCGCCGCTGGGAAGCTCCGCCAGCTCCCGCTCCGCGTACCCCGAGGTTTTGAAGTGCTCGAGGAGCTCTTGGATCACCGCCTGATCCGTCACCTTCGCGGGCTCGTCGAGCTCGGCCTCTTCCGGATAGGGAGCCAGGCCGCGAGCCTTCTCCTCGATCAACCTGTGAACCTCGGTGCCGATCCTCCGTTGCGTCGTCGGTCGCTGCGGCAGCGGACGCGCCAGATCCCACTCCGTGAGACGGCCGGAACGGAGCCCGACCAGGCTGGTCGCAGACACGATGTCCGGGACGCCCGGAGGTCGACGACCATCCTTCGGTGCGGCCCCCGCGATCATCGTGAGGTCGCGCCGATGCGCCTCCATCAACTCGTCGACGCGCACGCGTTCCTCCTCCGGGATGCTCGCCAGCAGGGAGTCACCCGTCACCTCGCCCGTGACCAGCGCCTCCGCTGCCGTCCCCCAGCCTTGCGGGAACAGCTCGTCCTCCACCGCGATGCGCGGGACCGGAGGCCAGACCCGGCGATCCTCCATCGCGTCGAACATCGGGTTCTCTGAGGGGAGCTCGTCGCGCCGGACGATCTCGAGCAAGCCCTTGGCTTCGAGCTTCTCGAGGTCCTCCCAGAACTCCGACGGCCCCTTCGGCGACTTGTCCCGCCCGTACCACCAGGAGGCGGTGACGGCCAGGCGCTGCTTGGCGCGCGTGAGCGCAACGTAGAAGAGACGCCGCTCGTCCTCGATCACCCGCTCTGCCACCGCCGCCTTGAACTTCGGCAGACTCCCTTCGAACCTCGGCAGGTGGGCCGCGTCCTCACGCACCTCGTAGGGAAGCTCGGAGTAACTCGTCAGCGGGTTCGACCCTCTGGTGTTGGGGAAGATCGACCACACCTTGCCCCCGTTGCGCCCCTCGGCCGCGGCCACGGAGGGAACGAAGACGCACTCGAACTCGAGACCCTTCGCGGAGTGCACGGTCATCAGCTTCACGGAGTCCTGTTCCGCCGGCTGGGTGGCATCCAGCGTCTCTTCGGCTTGCTCGGCCGCGTCCAGGTAAGAGATGAACGAGCGCAGCGTCGCCTCTCCCTCGACGGGGGCGAAGCTCGCCACGTGATCGAGGAAGTTCGAGATGTTCTGACGCGCGGCCCCCGCGGTGCGCGACATCGAGGAATCGAGCGCCGCGTTGATCCCAGCTCCATGGATGATCTCCTGCACCAGGTCGAGCAAAGGGCCACTCGACCTCTTGCGCATCGCGCTCAGTCTCTTGGAGAAGGCCGTCAGCCGCTTCTTCGCGTCCGTGCTCAGATCCTCGATCTCGTCGAGGTGATTGAGCGCTTCGGCCAGCGAGTAAGCGACATCGCCGGGCTCCATGTCGCGCGCGAGTTCTTCGTCTCCTCCGGCGAGACGCATCCGCAGGTCCCAGTTCTGCGAGGTGGCCCAGCGCGCCAGCAAGGAGAGATCCCGGTAGTGGATCCGCCAGCGGGGGCCGAGAAGGATGCGGCCGAGCCATCGGTTCGCGCCGGGCTTCGACTCGAGTGCGCGCAACCAGGCCACGATCTCGGTGACCTCCGGCGTCTTCAGCAGACCGCCGAGGCCGATCACCTCGACCGGCACCTCTGCCTCTTCCAGCGCATGCAAGAGCGCGTCCATGGCGGCCTTGCGTCTGACGAGGATCGCGATGTCCTTCCACTGCACCGGAGGCCTGCCCTCGGCGGTCGGCTCGCCGTGCAACACCTTGCATCGTTCGGCGATCCATTCCGCCTCGCTGCGCTCGTCGGAGAACAGGCCCAGGCCGACCGCACCGGTCCCATTGCCGGGCTGGGCCCGGAGTGGGTCGCCGGGTCTGCGCTCGGGATCGATGCCGGCGACGACCTCGTTGGCCACCTCGAGGATGTTCGAGCCCGACCTGAAGTTCTCCGACAGCGAGACGGGCGCGTAGGGCCGGCCGTCGTCCCGCGGGAAGTCGGTGGGGAAACCGATCAGGTTGTACATCGTCGCTCCGCGCCAGGCGAAGATCGCTTGACGCGCGTCGCCCACGGCCGTGACCGCTCCCCCGGGCCCGATCAACGCCTGCAGCATCCGCCGTTGCGCGACGTTGGTGTCTTGATACTCGTCCAGCAGCACGAAGGGGAAGCGGCTGCGATAGCCGTCTCGCACCTCGGCGTTGCCCTCGAGCACCTCGACCGCTTTCGAGATCTGGTCTCCGAAGTCGATCCGCCCCGCCCGCTGCTTGGCCTCTATATAGGCGCCAACCGCTCGCACCAGCTCCTTGCGCTTAGCGGCGGTCTCCGCCAGCTTCTCGTCGACCCCCGCCATCGAGAGGATGCGATCGGCGGCCGCATCGATCGAGTCGAGCCCCACCATGTGGTCGGACACCGACGACGCGAGCCCCAGCGCGGATCCCACCACGTAAGCGGAGCGGATCTCGAGCACCTCGAACGGCGGCAGGTCATCCAGACACGACAGCAACAGCTGCCACTGCTGCGCATCGGACAACAGCCCGGCCTCGGGCTCGACCCCCACCAGCAACCCGTGATCGCGCACGATGCCCGCGGCGAAGGCGTTGTAGGTCTGGACCGTGACCTCTTCGCCCGACTCGTCATGGATCTCGCCGAGAGCGAGGTGGATCCTCTCCATCAGCTCGTCGGCGGCCTTGTTGGTGAAGGTCAAGCCGAGGATCTGAGACGGCGAGAACGGCTGCGTCTCCAGAGCCCAGGCGATGCGCGCCGCCATGACCGCGGTCTTCCCCGAGCCCGCACCCGCGATGAGATAGAGAGGCTCGAGCGGATGCGAGATGGCGCGCCACTGCTCGTCGGTCGGCTCGTAGCCTTTGAGCGCGGCCCTGATCGCGTCGGAACGGCGGGGGTCGTTCATGCCGGCAGCTCCTTGCCTTCGGACCACAACGGACAGAGCGGCTTGAACTTGCACCAGGTGCAATCGGCTTCGGGGTTGGGCCGGAAGTCCTCGGCCAGCACGCCCTCGATCAACCCAGGCAGCCGCTTGATCGCTTCCTCGGCCTCTTCGGGGGTCTGGGAGCGCTTCGCAACCTGCCCACGCGACAGCGGGGCCCCCGGGTAGACGAGCTGCATCGATGTGGGCTCGCCGAGTGCCGAGAGCTCCGGATCGGAGCTGGCCGCCAGATGATAGATCGCCAGCTGAAGCGACTGTTTGGCTTCGTCCCACTGCACCGGATGGCGCGAGGTCTTGTAGTCGGTGACGATCAGGTTCTTGCCGACGGCATCGACGCGGTCGATCCGGCCCGTGATGCGATGTCCCTCCAGATGCACCTTGAAACTCATCTCGGCCCTCGTCGCCTCGCCCGGCTTCAACTGGGTGAGGTAGCGCTCGATCATGATCTGACCGTCGCGTCGGAACTGGCGCGCCATGGCCCGGTTCGGGAACACTGATTCGTCGAACAGCTCGTTGTAGCGCGCTCTCAAAGCAGGCCAGTCTCCCGGCGGGATCACACCGGTCTCGATCTCTTCGAACACTTTGTGGATCCACGAACCGAACGCCATGTTGTGGGAGCTCTCGGGGTCTAGGCCCAACACCACCGAGCAGAGGTATTGCAGACCGCAGTTGTCGTAGGTCGAGATGCGCGAATAACTCGTGCGCAACTTGTCCAGCGGCAGGTCGTCATCGGGATCGGCCTGCTGCACACGGATCTGCACGGCTCCATCGGTCCAATCCCAGCGCCACCACCACTCCGACGGATGAGCCGAGGCGCAGCTCGGGTCGAGCCGGCAGATCTCTTCGATCGCCAGCAGGGCCGCGATCCGCTCGGACGCGGGCTTCGTCACGTCGGCGAGCGTCCTGCGATGCGCGGCAGCGGCCTCGGCGAAGGTCAGAGGCGGCCGATCCGCGGCCGGTTCGACCTCGGGCATCTCTCCGGTCAGCTCGGCGATGAAGCGGCTGGGCTCTCCTCGGCGGCTCGGCCCGGGCGAGGTCGTGATCAGGCACCTCGTCTTGGCTCTGGTGACCGACACGTAGAAGACGCGTCGATCTTCCATCTCGTTCTTGCGGGACCGCGCCGCGGGATCGGTCTCGTCTAGGAAGTACGGGTCGAACAGACCTGTCGCCCGTCGACCTTTCGGGATCGAGCCCTCGACCACACCTGCGACGGCCACCAACGACCACTCCTTGCCCTTGGCTCCGTGGAACGACACGATGCTGACGCCGCCGCCCGAGCGTTCCGGCGGCAGCCAGGGATCCGCACCGAAGTCGGCGCGCCCGATGGCCTCGAGATACTCGAGGAAGGATCCCGACCCGCGGCGTCTCTCCACGAAGCGCCCCAGGGCCCGGCTGAACGCAACCAGCGCATCGAGATCGCGGTGAGCCGCTCCCTGCGGATCGGCTTCAGCTGCGGCGCGCAGCTCCCCACACAGCCGGGACCGCTCCCAGATCAACCAGAACGCCTCGTCGGCGGGTGCGTCCTTGCGCTCGCGCAGGACGTCGCGCAACTGCAACAGCTCCTGCAGGCGCTCCCCTGCGTCGGCATCACCGGGGACCTCGACACCCGCGTGCACGACCTCGCCCAGGGTCTTCGAAGACACCCGCGCCAAACGTTCCAGCTCGCGCACGGAGCGGTCGGAGAGGTCGACCAAGGGGGACCGGAGCAACTGAGCCACGTCTTCCGCCTCGGGCTGGTCCTGGTAGGCGAACCTCGCCAGGTCGACGAAGGCTCTGACGATGGGCTCG
>JBKHXK010000048.1:0-14041 GCA_046566065.1 Actinomycetota bacterium
GGATCCGAGCGGCTCTCTCTTGGATGTTCGTCAGTCCGTGTCCTCTGCGAACGCTTGCCGGATCGAAACCGACACCGTTGTCCTCGATCGTCATGACGAACCGATCACCGCCGGTGATCGCGCACGAGACCCACACCTCAGATGCCTGAGCGTGCCGCGCGATGTTCGAGAGGATCTCGCGCACGATCTGTATCACGTCGCTGGTAGCAGACGATGGCAGTGCCCGCAGCGCCGCATCCGACAGCTGCACGGTGGTCTCCGCGAGGGTGTTGACCTCGAGATCCCTCGTCAGCTCCTCGATCGCTGCCTTCAGCCCTCGCTCCTCTACCGCCTTCGGCTGCAGGGCGAAGATGTAGGAGCGGACGTCTCGAACCACGTTGTCGAGTGTCGCTATGGCGTCGTCCATGCGCTTCTTCGTTGCTTCGGGATCGCGATCGACCAGAGTCATCGCTCCTTGCAGTGAGAGACCGACGGAGTAGATCGCCTGGATCACGCCGTCGTGCAACTCCTTGGAGATGCGGTCCCGCTCCTCCAAGACGGCCAGCTCTTCGCTACGGGCCGTTATCTCCTCGAGCAGGTTGGCGTTGTGGATCGCGACACCGGCCTGCGCCGCCAAGGTCATCGCTATGCGCTCGTCGTCTTTCGAGAACTCCGGGGCCCCCTCTTTCTCCGTCATGTAGAGACGGCCGAAGGTCTGATCGCGGACGATGATGGGGACGCCCAAGAAGGACTCCATCGGGGGATGGTTCGGGGGGAACCCGTAAGACTCCGGATGGTCGGAGATGTGTCTCATCCTCAAGGGGCGCCCGCCCTCGACCAGCACGCCGAGCAACCCCCGGCCGTGAGGAAGATCTCCGATCAGATCGGCCGTGGCCGGATCGACGCCCGAGTAGACGAAACGCAGGAGGAGGCCGTCGTCGCCGACCACACCAACGGCGGCGTAGCGCGCACCGACCACCTCCCGGGCGAGGTCGGCTATCCGCTGCAGCAGCGCGTCCAGGTCCAGCTCCGAAGCCAGGGCGAGCCCGGCTTCAACGAGCGCTGCCGTCTGACGCGGGCCGTGGCTCATCCCCTGAATCTAAGCCCGGGGGTGGCATCGGGTCTGTAACTATCTGGTCTCCCACACCTTGATCAGGTCACGCATCGAGATCATCCCGGTGACGTCCCTCCCCGAGACCACGACCACATGGCGGATGCCCGATTCGTCCATCTTCGAGACCGCGTCGTCTATGACTGCATCTTCATCGGTCACCACCGGTGCCGCCGTCATGTACTCGCCCACCTCGGTCTCCGAAAGGTCGAAACCGTCGGCCACTGCGCGGACGATGTCGCGCTCGGAGATGACACCTGCGATCCCCCGGGGCTCGAAGACGACCAGAGCGCCGATGTCCTCTTCGATCAGCAACCTGGCTGCGCCGTCCAGCGTTTCAGACTTTGCGATGGTCACCGGCATGCGCGGGTGCAGTTCCTTGACTCTCATGGCGTCCTCCCTCCGGCAGTGACGTATCTCCTCTGACCAATACGTGCGTGTGAGGGTGCGCGCCTCGGATCCGGGCGGCGTAGTCGTGCGCAGATATATGGGTCAGGTGATAACGGAACGCCCCCGACGGAGGGGGATCGACCAACACGATCGATGAGCGCGCTACCAGCGGGCAGATCGCTTCCTCGTCGAGAGCGCAGGGACTCGCGGCCGGGCCCATGCACGCCACGACCGTTCCGCCCACGAGCTCCGCGACGGCGCGCACTGACTCGACGAAGGACGGATCCTCGGATACGACGAGAACCCTTCCGGGCTGGACCTCGAACGACTCTCTCGTTGAGGTCATCGCTTCGCCACCGGAACTGAGAGCTCCCCAGTGTCGCGAGCCATCGATCGCACCAGATCCGCGCGGGCAACGATCCCTACGAGGTAGCCGTGATCGTCCACTACGGGCAATCGGCTGATGCCATGACGCTCGATCAGCGACGCGGCTTCCCAAAGAGAGGCCTCGGGCCCGACCGCGACCACGTCTCTAGTCATCACGTCCGACACCGTGATCCCGGTGGCGGAGCGGGGGGCGATCCCCGCAAGGATGAAGGTAAGAGGATCGGAAGCGGGCAACGCGGCCCTTCTCCTGGCGGTGGGGGCGAACGCCGCAACGAGGTCTGTCTCCGAAACGATCCCGACGGGACGGCCGTCTTCCACCACCGGCGCGCCGCTGATGCGATTGCTGACCATCCGACGTGCGGCGTCCTGGATCGAGTCCTCGGGCCTGAGGGTGACGACCAGATGAGTCATCACATCGAGGACCTTCGTGCCGTCGGTCTCACCGCTTCTTCGCCGCCCATTCACTGCGCGCCCTCCCCTGCGAGCACCCCCTGATCGATCCCCTCGCCTCCGACGAGGACGGGATCCCAGATCACCTGGGCCCGGTCTCGCCCGAGGTGACCGATCTCGGCGAGCACGTCCCCACGCGTGACCACTCCCACCAGGCGTCCGGAATCGAGCACCGCAACCCGATTGATCTGGTGCTCTCGCATCAGACCGGCGATCTCGTCCAGTGTCGTGTCGGTCGCCACGCATATGGGAGGGGCGGTCATCACCTCGCTGGCACGTCGTCCTCCCCGCGGCAGATGCGCCAGGTCGAACTCGGCAGAGCTGTGGTTGTGACGCCGTAGCGCGAGTCTGACCATTGGGCCGCCGAGTGCGTGGGCAAGATCGCGCTCGGAGATGACGCCCACCACATCTCCAGCCTCGTCGACGACCGGCATCCCTGAGATGTCGCGGTCGGCGAGGCTCTCGGCGACCTCCTCGAAGAACGCGTCCGTGCGGCAAGCGACCGCAGGCGTCGTCATGACGTCGGCGGCAGTGGTCCGCTCGATCCGATCGAAGACCGGAATGTAATCCCTGAGGGACACGATCCGGTAGTCCTCGTCCACTCGGACGATCAGGTGTCGGACGCGAGCCCGACTCATGCGCTCCAGCGCATCGGCGTCGTCGATCGGCCCGTCGACCACGACAGGGAAGTCGTTGGCGATCTCTCTGACGGCGACCTCCTGCGGGTCCCCGGCTTGGGCGACGAACCAGGCCAGGTCGCGTTCGGTCAGGATCCCTAGGAAGCGGCGTGAGTCGTCGAGCACCCCGACGGCCCCGATGCTGCAGTCCGCCATCAGGCGGGCGGCCTCCTGAACGGTTGCGGACGCGCGGATCGAGATGAGCGGGTGCGTTTGCACTCGGGCAGTCATCGGTCCCCTCCTTGTGGTTCCGGTTGGTCCAAAGCCTGCTCATCACCGGGCGTCACGGGTAGAGCCGCTCGGCCCCTCCTGGAGGTGCCGTTCGTAACGGGCGGTAACCAGGGGCCGAACGGCCTCTCCGATGAGGGCCGCCTGCATCTGTGGCGGAACCCGGTCGCCGGGGTGAAATCTCCGAAAGGAGGTGGCCCAAGATGATCCACGACACCGGCTTCACCGGGATCCATCGGATGGGGTACGTGCTCGATCTCGCTCGACCGGAGCTCACACCTCTCATGCGGCGCTACGTCCGGCCGGAGCCCGTCTCTCGACCGGACCCCTTACCGCCTCCGACCGCGCTGGTGGTCACGCGCGGCAAGAGCTACAAGGAACCGATGATCGAGGTGCTCGGGAGCCACTCCGAGGACTGATCGCCTCGAAAGGGTCAGAAGCCGATCGCGAACTCGAAGGCGATCATCGCCGTCGCCGAGAGCGCCATCGCCACCAGCCCTGCCTGTCGGCTGCCGGCCTCCAGCGCATCGGGCAGCAGGTGCGTGACGACCATCCAGGTCATGGCTCCGCCGGCGAACCCCAGACCCGCAGGGAGCAGAGGCTCGAAAGCGCTCACCGCGAGGAAAGCCGGCACGGCGGTAAGCGGCTGCGGCAGGCTCGAGAAGATGCTCCATCCAACCGCACTGCGAAGGGTCGCCCCGAAGGGAAGCAGTACCAGGCTTATCGCAACGCCTTCCGGGATGTTGTGGACGGCGATGGCGATGGCGATCGCGATCCCCAGGGACTCCTCACCCGCGAAACTCACGCCCACCGCGGCCCCCTCGGTGAAGGAGTGGACGGTCATCACGCCGATCACCATCAGCGCGGTTAGACCTCGCGCCCCTCGGAGCTCTCCGATGTGCGCATCGTGCGTGTGCCCCAGCAGCCGCCCCGAAACCACGATGAAGCACACGCCCACCAGAGCTCCCAGCGCCACCCCGCCGACGGATCTGGACAGTCCTTCGTAGAAGAGCCCGATGCTCGCTCCGAGCATGGCTCCCGCGGCTAGCGCGCTGGAGATCGCGGCAGCGCGGCGCTCGTCAGAACCGAATGCCAGCACGGGTAAAGCCCCGAGCCCTGTAGCAAGAGCGGTGAGAAGCGCGATACCCAGTACCGCGAACGCGTTCATGCGTCTCCCTCATCGGACGTCAGGCCTACATCTAACCCCTGCCCGAGGTCGGAAGGCCGGAGCCGAAGAAGCCACCCGGGGCTAGGACCACCTGATCGTCTAGTTGGGGCTCTTCTCGAGGATCTCCACCATGCCCATGACGAAGATGGGCAGCATTACCGCGGTCGCACCAACCGTGAGGACGCGGCCCGCCACGGACACGCGGCGGGACGCCCAGATCTCCCTTGCCTTCGGCAGTGCGTTGACGGTGAGAGCCACCACGGCACCCAAGAGCACCACTAGGAGCAACGCGATCCCCGGCACGAGCAACAACAGCGGCGCGTATGGGATAACCGTGCGCCAGTCTTTGGAGATCAACGGCAGCGAACGACTGTAGCGACCGGCGACCGCCGCGACCAGCATGCCGTGTAACAGAACCAGGGTGGCGAACGTGAGGATCGACACCCACCCCGGCCCCACGATCTCGAAGTCGGGATTGTCCGGACGGAGTGGGTCGGCGATCGTGCCGAACCACACGAGGAGAAGGAACCCGAACGCGACACCACCGAGCCGACCGCTAGGAAGCCAGCGCCTGATCGCCATATAGAAGATGCCGATCACAAGGCCGAAGAAGATCCCGACGAAGACGATGAACCCCACCGTTCCTCCGAAGGTGATCTGACCAACGACCTGGTCTGCTTCGGTCACGCGACCCTGGGCGGACTCTGGGCCGGTAACCGCGAGTAAGCGCATAGCCAGGCGGCCGCCAGCCCCGGCCATCAGGATGCCCGCCCCCGCGCCACAGCCGAAGACGAGCGCGACCCTCCACAGGAAGAGCTTCAGCACCGCACCGGTCGGCTTGACCTCGGCCCCCTCGCCCGAGCCGGGCGGATCCTGAACCTCTTCGTCACCCCACATGACGATCATGGCGATGCCGATCAGGACCAGAGCGCCACAAGCGAGCATCAGAGCCATCCGACAAATATGGCCCTTTCCCTACCGACCGGATAGGTACTTGCGCGCGTGAGCGAAGGCCCTCCCCGGGGGTACTAGTCGAAGGAGCCGAGAACGACCTCACCGGCCGGGACGTAGCGGCCGATGGTCACGCCGGTCGAAGCGACCTTGTGATCGACCAGCTTCAGCCCGCTGGGGATCGTGCCGTCCGCGAAGAGGCGCTTGCCCTTTCCGAGGAGGACGGGGAACACGAGCAGCTGGAACTCGTCGACGAGCTCGTGCTTCAGAAGCGTCTGGATCAGGTTGGCACTGCCGTGCACCTGGAGCTCCGGCCCGTCCCCCTCCTTGAGCGCCGCCACCCCCTGCGCGACGTCGCCCTCGATCAGGACCGAGTTCTGCCACTCCAGCGAAGTAAGCGTCCGAGAGGCCACGTACTTGGTGGCGTCGTTCAGAGGCTTGGCGACCTCTTCATGGGAGGCGCTCGGCCAATAGGCAGCGAAGATCTCGTAGGTCTTGCGTCCCAGGACGAGGTCGAAGGGCTTACCCATCGTCTCGCCCATCACTTCGTTCATCGTGTCGTCCCAGTAGTTGACCGACCAGCCACCATGCCGGAAACCGCCCTCGGCGTCCTCCTCCGGGCCTCCGGGAGCCTGCATGACGCCGTCGAGTGTCAGGAATGTCGTGACCAGCAGCTTTCTCATCTCCGATCCCTTTCGTCCAGACCTCGGGTCGTTCCCTCGGATGGAGCTTCGACCGCCAAACCGGGCGAAACTAATCGCGGTCAGGCGCCGGACGCACCCGGAGAGGGCAGCCAAGTGCCTTGACCCCGGATGGGCCCAGAATCAGACTGGTTCCGACGAGTGCCGTCGAAGCCAGGAGCGCAACCTTGACCCGTCACCGACTTTCCGCAGGCCTTGCCTCCCTAGCCCTGATCGCGAGCCTGTCGGTGGCCATCGCTCCCGCAGCGGCCGCCGCCACTCCTGAATGCTTCGGCCAGAGGGCGACGATCGTGGGCACGAACGGGAGCGAAACCCTGCGCGGAACGGCACGCGACGACGTCATCGTGGGCAAGGGCGGCCAGGACGTCATCCTCGGCCGCGGTGGGAGCGATCTGATCTGCAGCGGTGGTGGGCCGGACGCGGTCCGAGGCGACGGCGGCAACGACAAGATGAACGGCGGGGCAGGTCAAGACAGGATCTATTACAACTCCGCAACCAGTGGCGTCACGGTCAACATGCTGACCGGACGAGCCAGCGGCGGATCCGGCAACGACATCTTCAAAGGGTTCGAGGATGTCGTCGGATCGGACTCGCCCGACAACATCACCGGCAGCAACGGTCAGAACCTCATGTCTTCGCTGGGCGGTAACGACACCGTCGACGGAGCGGGGGGCCTGGACACGATCGAGGGTGGCACCGGCGCGGATGACCTCGATGGCGGCGGATCCGGCGAGATCAACATCGTTTGGTACGACAGCTCCTTCGCGACCGAAGGTCCTTCCGGACCGGTGACGGTCGACCTCGCCGCGGGCACCGCGATCACACCTGAGGGATCCGACACGCTCACCGACTTCAACACTGCCGTCGGCTCCCAGTTCGACGACGACCTGAGCGGCACGAACGGGGACAACTTCCTGCTCGGCGGAGAAGGCAACGACGCTCTCGACGGGGGTGGGGGCTTCGATGTTGCGATCTACTGGTTCGCTAGAGGGCCGGTGACGGCCAACCTCCAAACCGGCATGGCGAGTGGCGACGATGGTAACGACACCTTGGGCAGCATCGAGGGACTCTTCGGAGGAGAGGCCGCAGACACCCTGACCGGGAACGAATCCGACAACTTCCTCGACGGGCACAACGGCAACGACAGGATCAACGGGGCCGGTGGTGGCGACTGGATCATGGGGAGCGACGGCACCGACACGATCGACGGCGGAGCCAGCGCGGGCGTCGCGTACGACCTCGTTGACTACGAGGTCCACTTCGCAGGTCCCATCAACGCGAACCTCCAGACGGGAGTCGTAACGGGGACCGGGAACGACGGCGCCTCGAGCAACGACACGCTCAGCGGCGTGGAGGGATTGTTCGGAACGCTGTTCGACGACACGTTGACCGGAGACGCTTCCGCCAACTACCTCTATGGCTGGGCGGGCAACGACACGATCTCGGGCGGCGGCGGCGACGACGGCCTGGACGGAGGGGTCGGCTACTTCGACGCGAACTTCAACTTCTATCAAACAGGCGACACCGACACCGTGAACGGAGGCGACGGCAACGACAGCTGCTCGACGGCCGAAGTGGCGCCATCTTGTGAGACGAACGTTGCTCCTCCCGCGCACCCGCTGTCGGCCGAGGCGCAAACGGTTCAGTCGCTCAGGCGCTCCCGCTAGACCGAGCAGCTCCCGCGCCTGTGGGAGGGCCGAGCATCACGTCCGATAACCGCTAGCGGCGGGCTTCCCGCTCTGCGAGCATGACCGGATGTACAGGGACTTCGACGCCTGCTACCGGGCGGTCCAGGCGAAGGACGGCCGTTTCGACGGCGTCTTCATAACGGGCGTCTACTCGACCGGGATCTACTGCAGGCCGAGTTGCCCGGCCATCACTCCGAAGCGCACAAACGTGGGTTTCTTCCCGACCGCCGCGGCCGCCCAGGCCTCCGGGCTCCGAGCGTGCAAGCGGTGCCGTCCGGACGCCAGCCCGGGCTCCCCCGAATGGGACATCAGGGCGGATCTTTGCGGGCGGGCGATGCGCTTGATCGCGGACGGCACCGGCGACCGGGAAGGGGTGCGGGGCCTGGCGCGCCGGCTACACATCAGCGAGAGGCATCTCCACCGACTGCTCGTTCAGGAGGTGGGGGCAGGCCCCCAAGCCCTGGCGCGCGCCGAGCGGGCCCAGAGCGCGCGCGTTCTGATCGAAACGACCGATCTCACCTTTTCGGAGATCGCCTTCGCCTCCGGTTTCGCCAGCATCAGGCAGTTCAACGAGACGCTGAGAAAGATCTTCGAGGCGACGCCGAGCCAACTCCGCGCGAAGAGGGGCACGGCGACCGCCGCAGCGGGAGAGATCGTTCTGCGTCTCCCCCACCGGACGCCGTTCGCGGCGGGGCCTCTCTTCTCCTTCCTCGGAGATCGGGCGGTCGAGGGACTGGAGACCTTCGACGGCGACACCTATCGCCGCACGCTTCGGTTGCCTTACAGCGCAGGCATGGTCTCCCTCCGCGCTCTAGATGGTTCCGTCGAGGCTCGTCTGCGGCTCGACGATGTGCGAGACCTCACCGCGGCGGTGCAACGTTGCCGTCGGTTGCTCGATCTGGACGCCGATCCGGTCGCCGTGGGCTCGGCTCTGCACGACGACCCCCTGCTCGGCCCCCAGGTCCGCGCGCTTCCAGGGTTACGGGTGCCCGGCGCCGTGGACGGTTTCGAGGTGGCGGTGCGGGCGATCCTCGGTCAACAGATCTCCGTCGCGGGAGCGCGCACCCTTGCCGGCCGCGTGGTGGCCGCGCTCGGCACGCCACTCGCATCCCCCTTCGAGGACCTGACAAAGCTGTTCCCGGAAGCCGACGTGATGGCAGAGGCGGATCTCTCCGGGCTCGGGATCACCGGAGCGCGCCAGCGCGCGCTTCGAACACTGTCCTCCGCGGTGGCGGACGGCAGCGTTGTCTTGGATGCCGGAGCAGACCGCGAGCGCACGCGCCAAGCCCTGTTGGAGCTGCCCGGCATCGGGCCCTGGACCGCCGACTACATCGCCTTGAGGGCGCTCGGTGATCCGGACGCCTTCATGCCGACAGACCTGGGCGTGCGGCAAGCTCTCCGCGCGGCCGGGGTGGAACGAGATCCCGAGGAGTATGCGAGCCGGTGGCGACCGTGGCGTGCCTACGCCCAGCAGTACCTGTGGACGTCTCTAGTGAAGGAGAGCAGCAGATGACGACCTACTACACGACGACGCGGAGCCCCATCGGCCGGCTCACCCTGTCCTCCAACGGGGACGCGCTGACCGGGCTCCACATGGAGCCTTACGAGGTGCCGGAGGACTGGCGACGCGACCGCGGTCCCTTCGCCGACGCGATCGAGCAACTCGGGTCGTACTTCGCAGGCGAGCGTCGCACCTTCGACCTGCGGCTCGCACCCGTTGGGACCCCGTTCCAGATGAACGTGTGGGGAGCGCTCAGAACGATCCCCTATGGCGAGGTGCGTTCCTACGGACAGATCGCGCAGGCGATCGGGAACCCGAAAGCGGTGCGCGCGGTGGGCCGGGCCAACGGATCCAACCCGATCGCGATCGTCGTTCCCTGTCACCGCGTGATCGGGGCGAACGGAACCTTGACCGGCTTCGGAGGTGGCATCGATCGCAAGCTCCGCCTGCTGGCACTCGAGGGTTTCGAGCTGGAAGGGTCGGATGGGGGCCGCGGCACCGGCGTGACCGCTAGGTCCCGGGTCGGGCGAACCCCCGCCGCTTGATCTCGACCTCTTGTCTGTAGTCGCAGGCGCTGACGTGATCGTTGACGATGCCGACCGCTTCCATGAATGAGTAGACGGTCGTCGGCCCGACGTAGGACCAACCGCGCCGTTTGAGGTCCTTGCTCATCGCGTTCGCCTCCGGGCTCGGCCCCAAGCTCTCCAGCGTCGGCCGATCCAGCTTCGACGGACGCGCACCCGGCTCCGGCTCGAACGACCAGGCGTAGGCGGCCAAGCTGCCGAACTCGTCCACCAGCTCCAGACACCGGCGTGCGTTGTTGATCGTCGACTCGATCTTGCCCCGGTGCCTGACGATGCCCGCGTCCTGCAGGAGGCGCTGCACGCTCCGCTCGTTGAAACGCGCGACCTTCGCGATATCGAAGGACCTGAACGCCTTGCGGAAGTTCTCTCTCTTCTTCAGGATCGTCAGCCAGCTCAAGCCGGACATGAACCCTTCGAGACACAGCTTCTCGAACAGGAGTCGGTCGTCTTCTATCGGGCGGCCCCATTCATCGTCGTGATAGTCGACGTAGACCGGGTCGTCACCGGCCCACCAACAGCGAACAACGCCGTCGCCGCCGGTGGCAGCACCGCTCGATGGGACCTCCGCCATCAGCGACGCGGTCTCAGGAACAAGAGCCGTCGGCGCACTCGACGTCGCTCGCAGTTCCGACGACGGTGAGACCCGAACGTTCCTGCCAGGCCCTGGTCAACGTTTCGAGCAGGATGTCCGGGCCCTGGGCTCCGGCGACCCCGTATTTCTCGTCGATCACGAAGAAGGGCACGGCCGAGATTCCGTAGTCGCGAGCGCGCGCCTCGTCCGCCCTCACCGCGTCAGCGAAACGATCCGAGGTGAGCACCTCTTTGACCGCGACCTCGTCGAGGCCGGCTCCGAGCGCTACCTCTGCCAGCTCGGCATGATCGGAGACCGACAGACCCCTCGTGAAGGTGGCGTGGTCGAGGCGCTCCTTCAGATCGTTCTGCACACCTTTCTCGAGCCCGAGGTGCAAGAGACGATGAGCATCGAAGGTGTTGCCTCGCCGAGCCAGGTCGAATCGGAAGTCCAGGCCCTCTGCGGCCGCGACCTGCGTCACGTGGTCGATCATCCCCTGGGCCTGCCTGCTCCGAAGCCCGTACTTGCGGGCGAGATGCTCCACGTAGGGGCCCTGCGGCTCCGTCGACGGCGCCGCGCCGGGGTCCAGCTCGAAGGAACGCCATACGACCTCGGCCTCCCCCGCGTGCGGGAAGCGGGCCAGGGCCGCCTCGAACCGGCGCTTGCCGATGTAGCACCAAGGACAGACGACGTCGGACCAGATCTCGACCTTCATGCTCGTCCCAACCACCCGGTCCGGCGAAGCCTTCCCGGCCCCCGAGGGGAGAACGCGTGTAAGCAGGTCCAGCTGGGAGCGAGATCCGGCCTAGCGTGGCCATCCGAATCGCGCTAGCCTGATGCCTCAACCCCGCCGGCTCGAGTCTTCGGTCGGCCCCCACTCTTGTTTGGAGGAAGGCGTGACCAGGGCTACCGATCCCGACGAGACCACTCCGTCGGCGGCTGACAGACCGACCGTTCTGCTCGTCGACGACGAAGACGAGATCAGGCACCTGCTCGCTCTGCTGTTCGAGGGTGAGGACTTCGAGGTGATCGGGGAAGCGGCCGACGGGGCCAACGCCGTGGCCATGGCCGTGAGCAAGCGGCCGGACTTCATCGTCCTCGACTACATGATGCCGGGCATGAAGGGTGACGAGACCGCCCGCCTGCTCAGAGCGATCGCTCCGGACGCCCGCATAGTCGCGTTCTCCGCGGTCTTGACGTCGAAACCCGAATGGGCCGATGCCTTCCTGGACAAAGCCCGCGTCACCGAGATCGCTCCGCTGCTCGGCATGCTCGCCGGAAAGGTCTCGCCCGCCCCTGCGCCCTAGGCGTCCTCGAGAGGGCTAACGCGCCAGCAACGCCCGCAGTTGATACAGCGTGATGTTGCCTCCGCTGCAGATCAGTGCCACCTTGCGCCCCGCCAGCTGCTCGCGCAGTTTCAAAGCTGCCGCAAGGGCCGCGGCTCCGGCGGCCTCGACGAGGTTGCGCGTGTGCTCGATCATCAGCAGCACCGCGTCGTCGAGCTCTTCCTCGGACACCAAGACGAAATCGTCGAGCTGCTCCCAGAGGATCTGCTGCGGCAACTCGAAGCCGACCCGGGTGGCCAGGCCCTCCGCGGCCGTGCCCATGCTGTCCTCGAGGATCTCGCGCTGCTTCCATGACCTATAGGCGGCCGGCGCCGCTCCGGCCTGCACCCCGATCACCTGCAGCTTCGGCTTCATCGCTTTCCCTGCGACGCAGGCTCCCGCCGCCCCGCTGCCGCCACCGATCGGAACGATGACGGTATCGATGTCCGGCTCGGCCTCCAGGATCTCCAACGTGTGGGTGCCCACCCCCTCGATCAGATCCGGTTCGTTGCCGGAGTGGATGTATCGGAAGCCTTCGGTCTCACCGAGCTCCGCCGCGTGCTCGCGAGCCTCGTCGAAGTCGACCCCATGGAAGAGGACCTCGGCCCCCAGGTCCTTCATCGCCTGCACCTTCGAGGGGTTGGCGCCTTGCGGGACGCAGATCGTGGCCCTCACGCCGAAGACCTTGGACGCGTAGGCCACCGACTGCCCGTGGTTGCCGGTCGAGGCCGCAACCACCCCGGCCGCTCGCTCGGCATCGCTCAGCTGCGAGACGAGGTTGACGCCACCGCGCACCTTGAATGCTCCGGTCGGGAGATGGTTCTCGTGCTTGACGTATATATCCGTCCCCGCCAACCGCGTTAGAGACGGCGACGCCCGCAGCGGCGTTCCGGAGACTCCGAACGCGGCGATCCGTTCCCGAGCCTGGGCAACCCCGTCGAACGTGGGCGCTCGCAGCGCCGGATCGGTCACCTCCTCACCCTACGGCCGCGAGCCGGGCCCTCGCTGCGGACCCGAGCATTTGACGGAAATGGGCTCGAAAGTTAAGTTTCACGGCGTTGAAAAATGACTGAAAGCCTCTCTAAATCCGATCGCGAGACCCTGAAAGCCATCTACCGGCTGACGAAGGGCGACATAGGGGCCCACACGGGCGAGCTGGCCGAGGCCATGGGCGTGGTCCCGGGCACGGCTACGGCCGCGGTCAAACGGCTGGCCGAGCGGGGCCTGGTCGACCACCGCCCCTATAAAGGGGTGGAGCTCACCTCCAGCGGGCGCCGGGTGGCGATCGGGGCGATCCGCCGCCACCGCATCGTCGAGCGGTTCCTCTCGGACATGCTCGGCTACGCCTGGAACGAAGCCGACCGTCTCGCCGGCGCCTTCGAGCACGACCTCCCCCAAGAGGTCGAGGACCGGATGTTCGTGGCCATGGACCGGCCCGCGACCTGCCCCCACGGGTTCCTGATCCCCGAGCCGGACGTGTCCGAGATCCCCGACATGCCTCCTCTATATGCGCTCGAGCCCGGGGACATCGCGGAGGTGGCCGTGCCGGGTTCGACCGGCGTCGACCTCGTTGAGTTCTTGGATCAGCTGGGCCTCCGTCCCGGGGTCCAGATCCAGGTGAAAGAGAAGCATCCCTTCGACGGACCGATCGTGCTCACCGTCGAGGGGGCCGAACGAACGGTTTCACAGCGCGTCGCAACACAGATCTACGTAAGGAAGCAGACAGAGAAGCGAACCACCAAGCGAAGGGAGAGATCTGCATGAACCACCTGCTACTTGCTGCGGAGGGGGGTTATCAGGAGTTCGAGTTGGGCGGCACGGAGTTCTTCTGGCTGTTCTTCTCGGCTGCTGCGGCCGTCCTCGCGATCATCGTGGGCTTCCAGCTCATGCGCGGCGTCCTGGCATCGGATCAGGGCACCGCGAAGATGCAAGAGATCGCCGGCGCGATCCAAGAGGGCGCCATGGCCTACCTGCGTCGTCAGTTCAAGACGATCGCACTGATCCTGATCCCACTCACGCTCGTCGTGTTCTTCACATCTACGGCCGTGATGAAGCCGGACGAGACCGAGGCCCTGAGCTTCGTCGAGTCCGGCGTATTCAGGACCCTCGCGTTCCTGGCGGGCTGCCTGATGTCCGGTCTCACCGGTTTCATCGGGATGGGCCTCGCGGTGCGTGGGAACGTGCGCACCGCCGCGGCCGCTCGTTCCGGCTCGCTGCCGGCCGCTCTGAAGGTCGCCTTCCGCACCGGTGGTGTGGCGGGCATGTTCACGGTGGGCCTTGGTCTCCTCGGTGCCACGCTGATCATCCTGGCGTTCCAGAACACCAGCTCG
>JBKHXK010000049.1:0-13399 GCA_046566065.1 Actinomycetota bacterium
GACCTCCGGCAATACCGGGGTGGGGTTGGCCATGGCCGCCCGGCTGCGGGGCTACCGCTGCATCTTCACGATGCCGGACAAGATGAGCCAGGAGAAGGTCGCCTTGCTGCGCGCGTACGGGGCCGAGGTCGTGATCACTCCGACCGCCGTGGCCCCCGAATCGCCCGAGTCCTACTACTCCGTGGCCGACCGACTCACGGAGGAGATCCCCGGCGCGTTCCAGCCGAACCAGTACCACAACCAACGCAACCCCGACAGCCACTACGCGACCACCGGCCCGGAGATCTGGGAACAGACCGGAGGTCGCATCACCCACTTCGTCGTGAGCGTCGGCACGGGAGGCACCGTGACCGGGGCCGGCCGCTACCTGAAGGAGCAGAACCCGGACATCGTCGTCGTGGGGGCAGACCCCGAGGGCTCGATCTTCACCAGCGATGAGGTCACGCCCTACCTCGTCGAAGGCATCGGCAAGGATTCGTGGCCCGACACCCTGGATCCCAAGGTCATCGACCGATGGGTGACCGTCTCCGATCGCGATTCGTTCCTAACCGCACGCCGGATCACCAAGGAGGAGGGCCTGCTCGCTGGTGGCTCCTGTGGGACGGCGGTGTGGGCTGCACTCGAGGTTGGCAAGGAACTGGGGCCGGACGACGTGATGGTGGTGATCCTTCCGGACTCGGGGAAGAACTATCTGTCCAAGCTCTACAACGAGTCCTGGATGCTCGAACACGGCTTCCTCGATCGCCCCGGGACGTCGGCGCGCATCGGTGAGGTCCTCAACGAGAAGCAGCGCGGTGAACCGAACATCCCCGACGTCGTTGCAGTACCCGCCAACGAGAAGGTGGGCCGGGCCATCGACACGCTGCAGACCTACGGCATCTCGCAGGTTCCGGTGGCGAAGACCAGCACCCCTACGGATATCTCCGACATCATCGGATCGATCCAAGAGCGTTCCCTCCTGGACCGGGTCTTCAGGGACCGTGACGCGATCGAACGTGATGTTGCCGAGGTCATGGATGGGCCACTTCCGACCGTGCAGTCATCGGCAGGCGTTGAAGACATGTTCGCCGACCTCTCCAGGGGGGCCGAAGCGATCGTCGTCGTCGAAGGGCATACGCCGAAAGGTGTATTGACCCGCGCCGACCTGCTCGAGTTCCTGGCGCACCAGAACCGCCGCTGAGCTCTAGCGCTGCAACGAACGCGCGATCGCTTCGGCGAACTCCGGTGACGTCATGCACTCGGCTTGGGCGAGAGCCTCTGCGTCCATCCCCTGCTCCTGGCTCAGCAGATGCGTACCGTCGATCAAACGCTTGGCAGCTCTCTTCGCGACGTGTGGCGGTTGCGCCAAACGGTCGGCGATCTCGTCGACGGTTGCGGTCAGCTCGGCTGCCGGGACGCTGAGCTCGGCCAAGCCGATGCGCTCTGCCTCCGCGCCATCGACGCGCTCGGTTAACCAGATCATCTTCTTGGCCCGCGCTGCCCCCACGAGGTGCGGCAGCTTCGTCGAGCCTCCGAGATCCGGGATCAAGCCGTAGCGCATCTCCAGCAATCCCAGAGAAGCATCCGTCGCCACCACACGCAGGTCGCACATCAACGCGACCTGCAATCCGGCCCCCAGGGCGTGGCCTTGCACGGCGGCGATCGTCGGCATGGGGAGAGCGGCCAGCTTGCGGAAACCGGCCTGGGCCCGAGCGATCGTCTCCTGCAGCGTTCCGGAGAACTCGCCGAGGGCGGACAGGTCGATGCCGCTGCAGAAGGACCTGCCGGCGCCGGACACGACCACGACGTGAACGTCGTCGCGCCCGGCGATCTCGTCGGTGGCTTCAGCGAACGCGTCGAAGACCTCGAAGCTCATGGCGTTGAGAACCTCGGGACGGTTGAGACGAAGGTCTGCCCGGGGGCCATCGAACGACAGCTCGACGACGCTCATAGCGCGGGCCGTTCTGACGTCGGGAAAGCACGCTGGAAGGTGCTCCAGTTAACCCAAAAGGGGGTCATCCGAAGGCTCGTTCTAGGTCGGAGATGAGGTCGTCCGGGTGCTCGATGCCGACCGAGAGGCGGACGAGGGTGTCGGGGACCTCGAGATCGGAGCCGGCAAGGCTCAGGTGCGTCATCTGGCCGGGGTGCTCGATCAAAGACTCGACCCCGCCGAGCGACTCGCCGAGGAAGAACAGCTTCGTGTTCTCACAGATCCGCAGGGCGCGCTCTGCGGTATCGACCTGGAACGAGACCATGCCGCCATAAAGGGGTTGGCCGGAGGCGCTCATCTGCCTCGTCGCGACCTCGTGGTTCAGAGCCTCCGGAAGGCCGGGGAAATGGATCTTCGTTACGTCGTCGCGCTGCTGCAACCACTCGACCACGCGCTGGGCCCCCTCGCAATGCGCGCGCATGCGCAACGCGAGGGTCTTCAACCCACGCAACAGGAGCCAGGAATCGAAGGGGCCGGGTATGGCTCCGATCGAGTTCTGAAGGAACCGCAGGCGGCCGGCAAGCTCCTCGTTCGAGGTGGCGAGCGAACCCATCACGAGGTCAGAGTGCCCGCCGAGATATTTGGTCGCGGAGTAGACGACGACGTCTGCACCCTGCTCGAGTGGTCTCTGGATGTAGGGGGTGGCGAAGGTGTTGTCGACCGCTACCAGCGCGCCCGCTGCGTGCCCTCGTTCCGCCAGCGCGGCCAGGTCGAGAACCTTGAGGAGCGGGTTGGTCGGGGTCTCGGCCAGCAGCAGAGCCGCCCCGCCCTCCAGGGCCCGCTCGACGGCTTCCAGATCGGTCATGTCGACCGCGGCGAACTCGATGCCGACCTGGGTGAGCACCCTCGCGAACAACCGATAGGTACCCCCGTAGACGTCATCGGGGATCAGGACCCGGTCGCCTGACGACAGGGTCATCGCCAACGTGGTTATCGCGGCCATCCCGGAACTAAAGGCGATCCCGTGCGTTGAACCTTCTAGAGCCGCGAGGCATGTCTCGAGTGCCCGTCTTGTCGGATTATCGGTGCGGGAATACTCGAAACCTTTGTGCTTGGCTACAGCTTCCTGGACATACGTCGATGTTTGATAGATGGGCACCACCGCTGCTCCGGTAGCGGGGTCTGGATCTTGACCGGCGTGGATGGCAGCGGTTTCGAAGCGACTAGTCTCGGGCATCGGCAACTCCAAGGAGGGGTGGAAGATCAGCGACAGGGATACCACGGCGAAGGGGCCTGACGAGCCCTGGATCGCGGTGGTGGCGCAGTGGCGCAAGGGCCTGACCCGGCTCCCCGTCCCCTACACCCACGCAGTGGAGAGGTCCGGAGGCCGAACCAAGGTTCTGTCGACCTTCGAATTGGCCCCCGGCGAGGAGATCCCGGAGGGCATGGAGGTCTACAGCGAGCTGGACCCCTACGACGCATCCCCCCTCGAAGGTGCCAGCGGACTGCTCATCCCGGGCGGCGGAGACATCGACCCCGAGTTGTACGGATGTGCCCGCCATCCACGGACCCACAACGTGTCCCATCGGCGCGATCGCTTCGAGCTCACCCTGCTGGCCGCCGCCTTGGAACGCGACATGCCGGTGCTGGCGATCTGCCACGGTATGCAGCTCTTGAACGTGCACTTCGGAGGGAAGCTCGTTCAACACCTCGCGGACGATCCGAAGCGGCTTGACCACGACCGGGACATGCCGCGAGCGGAACCGGTTCACAAGCTCATCGTTAAAGAGGGCAGCCGTTTCGCAGAGCTGGTGGGGGCTGCCGACATCCCGGTGAACTCGCATCACCACCAGGGTCTCGATGGCGCCGCCGGGCCTCTCCAGGAAGAGGGCTGGTCGGAAGACGGGGTCTTGGAAGCCGTGTGCTCGACCGAGCACTCGTGGGTCGTTGGCGTTCAGTGGCATCCGGAGGCGATGGCGGACACCGACCGACGTCAGCGCTCTCTCTTCGATCACTTCGTGGACGCGGTCGAGCGTTACGACGAGCGGACCAACACCACCCTTACTGCTCGCTCGGCCTAGCCAGCGGGAGCCCCATCACCGAAGCGACATCCGTCTCGCCCGATCCGAAGCGTTCTGCCACGATGTCCTGGTCGCTCGTAACCAGGACAGAGATGTTCTTGCCGCGCGTCCACTCCCCTATCGGAAGCTTCAGACGGGTTCCCCCTTTGATCGTGAGGTTCTGCAGGGGGGCCGGCTCCAGCGGACCTCCGTCCGTGCTCAGGAGCGATAGCGAAACCGTGGCTTGTTCGGCCCCCGCGTTCAGCAGGACGACGGAGTCCGTCGCAGGCTTAACGACCGCGGGACCGAGGAACCACCGGGTCGAGGGCTGCACGATGCCGACCTCGGAGGCGACCCCGCTCAGAAGATCCGTCTCGTAATAAACGGTTCTCTCCGCCACGACCTGGCCGCTGGTGGTGCGAACCACGACCCCTGCGCCTCCGACGTTGCGCTGCGTCCCTCCTACGAACTCGCGCAGAGGGATCGGCAACAAGCTGTTCGGGGGGATCACGATCTCGACGAGGCGCGGGGGTTGCACACTCTCGGTTGCGGTGCTCAACGAGAGCGTCGCGATCGCTTCCTCGTCGGTGGGATTCAGAAGCGAGATGCGCTCGTCCACACCCTCTTCCAGGGCTCCCTCTGGGAAGTGCCAGGTGTCGGCCGGCGTGGTCGCGCCCAGCGTGTACTGAGTGCCCTCGGGGCGGTCTTCACCGTCGGTCGTCATCACCCGCCACGCGATCACACGTCCTCGGTTGGCTCGAACGGACATCCCTACGAAACGCTGCTGCCGGATGAACTCGTTCAGTTCCACCTCGATCGTCTCTCCAGCCGGGACGGCGCGGCCCTCAGCCAGGTTGGCGTTCCCTTGCTCGCCCTTCGGCGTGTACAGCGAGATGGACACAACCGCCTCGTCCGGGAACGGGTTGTATATCGCCAAGCGTTGCTCGAACCCGAGCGCGCTGGACCCTTCAGCGAAATACCACTCCGGCGAAGCGACCTTGGAGCACCGAGCCGCGACGAGACCTCCGCCCTTTCCGGTGACAGAGCCGACGGCCGAAGCGACCACCTCGCCACCGAAGCCCACGATCTCTGTCGAGACGTCGTTGGGGACGAGCCTCGTCTGCTCGGGCGGCAGCTCTATGCGTTCGTCGCCGATCCCTACGGGCAACGCTTCGCCCGCAACCGAGCCGATCGCCAGCTTGGAGTCGGAGCGCCCGGGAACGGGAGGGCTGGGGCAATGCACGGAACGCTCGTCGAAGAGCGGCTCGACCAGGTGGATGCGCTCGGAGGCTTCGAAATCTTCGGTCAGGGCGTCATACCCGATCCCCCCACCCAGGGCGACGAGGAGCACACCACCCAGGGCCAGCTCGCGCGTCAACTTCATCCGAGCCTGCCGCGGCCTTGGCGAGAGAAGGCGCCTCCCACCGTCACGATCCAGGCGAACGCCAGCACGATCATGAAGATGGTCTGACCGATCGGTCGGCGGAACGAGATACGGAGTGCCCCATCGTCGCCCTCGCCCAAGGCGAAGCCGTTGCCCCATCCTGCCTCGATCCGCTCGAGCGATCGCCCGTCGACGCTGGCGCGCCACCCCTCGTGTTCCGACTCCGCTAGGAAAAGCACCCCATCGCCTTGTTCGAGGTCGGCTTCGAACCGCGAGTGCCCGACCTGATGTGCGTTCTCTCGCGGTACCGCCACGCCTTCGGTAAGGAGAGCTTCGTCGTCACTTTCGATCGCGTCGACAACCGTAGGCAGGTCCTGATACACGCCGGCGCGGGTGAGCGCTACCTGGTTCGCGAGCAACACGTAATCCTCGTCCTCGCCACTTCGCGCCACGGCGAGATCGCCCTGGCTCAACCAGCGATGCGCGCCCGGCCCCCTCTCCAGCACGACGTACCTGATATTGAACGCGCCGAGAAGTGCTCCCCCGCGATCGGTGCTCCCTTGTTCGATCGACGCGATGACGGCTCTCAGCTCGTCGTCGGAGTGACCGGTCCGGTCCTCGAACAGATCGCTCAACACCTCGCCTCGGGGACCGGTCACCATGTGGCGTCCGATCGGTCGCGCGGCCGAACCGGCCGGCGAGCTCCAACCCTCCCCCACCCACAGAGCGCGGAACTGCCCCTCGGTCGCGGCCTCGTTGCCCAGCAGGGTCGCGACTTGGGCGGTGACCTCCGACTCACCTCGCGTCGTTCGACGTCCGGGATCCCACGCTCCGCGCAAGAAGGCCGGGCCGAGACCGGCCGCCACCAGCACGCCGGCCAGAGCCAACCCGCCGAGGGTGAGGGCGTGAACGAGACCCAGGCCTCGGCGCGGCAGGTCTAACCGGAAGGCGCCCGCAGCCAGACCGGCGAGCCCGGCGAAGGCGACCGCAGCGAGAACGCCCACCTCGGTCGGCGAGGCGACCATCGGACGCAGCGATCCACTGGCCATGGCGGCGGTCAGCCAACCCATGGTGAGAACGATCGTCCACAGAGCCAGTGCCATCCTTCTTCGCTGTCCCTCGCCCACGATGACCGCGATCGAGCCCAGCACGGGCAGAGCGAGCCCGAAGAGCGCCGGTGCCTCGGGCGTCTGCCCCAAGAGCACGCTGACGAACCCGTGCCCCGAGAACCCCTCGGCGTAGCGCTGCCAGGTGTCGTCGCTCCGGAGGAGGTCTAGCGGACCTCCCTCCGACAACCAACCCGCGCTCCAGGGAAGGAGCAAGGCCCAACCCGCGAGGAGCCCAACGAACGAAGAGATCAAGCCGCGTAACGGCTTCGATCCGGCGTCGAGGAACGTCCGTGTCGCCGTCAGCAACACGGCCGCGACCAGGTAGAGGACCAGGGATCCCGGCACGAAGGCCGCCGACAGGGCGCCTCCCAGAGCTACCCGGGCGACGGCGCGGCCCCGGTTCCACGCGGCGGGCCGGACCCATCCGATCAGCCGGATCATCGAGAGCAGCACGAAGGGTGCCATCGCTCCGAACACCATGGCTCCCAGCGCGCCCTCTCGCACGCTCGCGTAACCGACCGCGCCGAGCGAATAGACGATCGCAGCCGCGTACCGGGACGGCTTGTCGACCAACTCGGACACCAGGCTGTAAGCACCGCCGAACGCCACCAAGCCCAGCCCGAGCACGAGAACCTTCTGCGCGAACGCGACGGCTCCGAAGGTGGCCAGAGGCAGTATCCCGAGGAGGGCGAGCGCGGGAGGTGTCGGGCCGGGCTGACCCAGACCGACCCCGCGCCACGGAGACACGTACGCGCGCCACAGAGCCGTGGCCCGTTCGGGATAGGGCAAGAGCTCGCCTACCGAGGCGGGGGGGCCGAAGATGATGTGGCGGAAGCCGAGGATGAACCCAAGCAGAAGCAATGCAGCAAGGAAACCGGTGCGTCCGTTGAGTCGGCGCGTGAGCAGGCGCGCTTCCTGACCCCGGCGCGTTAGCACCTCCGTGCGGCGGCCCCACGCCTCTTCCAGGCGATCGGCCTGGTGAGACAGGTAGAAGCGGAAACGGGTCGTCTGGCGAACCATCAGTCGTCGCAGCTTCCGGTCCGGGACCTTCCGAAGGCGCTGGACCCGCGCTCGTTCAGTGATCGTTTGAGGGAGCGTTAGCAGGTTCCACCCAAGCCCGCGCGCGAGGTTCCCGATCTCGCGCGGCTGACGCAGCACGATGAAGCCGACCATCTCGGCGAGGGCCAGCAGGATGTAGAGCGGGACGAGGGCCAGAAGACGGACCCCCGATGCGTTCTTTGCGATCGTTCGGAGTCGGTTCCTGCGGATGAAGTAACGAGGGGGCGAGAACGGAGACCGTCGCTTGCCCTTGGCCAGGGCGATCACGTGTCGTGCCTTGGCTGCGGGCTCGACGCGAACGGTGTAGCCGGCGAGACGAGCTCTCCAGCAGAGATCGAGGTCCTCGGTGAACGCCCGCATCCGGGCGTCCCATCCCCTCAGCTGCTTGAAGACCTCGTGGCGCATGAGCATGCACGTAGATGTGACGTAGAACACCTCCGCCGCGGCGTCATGCTGGCCGAGATCGATCTCGTGCTCCTCGAGCCCCTTGTAGGGGTAGCCGAAGCGGTCGACGGCCATACCGACCTCTTCGAGTCGATCGGGATCGTCCCAGTCCACGATCTTGGGACCGACGATCGAGGTCGCCTCGTCCTGGTACATCCTCGCCACCATCCGCTCGACCGAGGTCGGGGCGAGGGCTGCGTCATCGTGGATGAAGAGAAGCAGGTCCGCGTCGGTCCGCACCCGGGACAGAGCCCAGTTGATGGCGCCGCCGTACCCCAGTGCCCGCGGCGTCCGCAGGTATCCCCAGCGGCGCCGCTTGAGGTGGCGTTTGGCGATGCGTTTCAGCGGGGGCTGAGCGCGCGAGTCGGGCGAAGCATCGTCGACCACGAGAACATCGAGCAGCGGATACGTCTGGGTGTTCAACCCGACCAAGCAGTCCCTGATCCACTCCCGTCCGTTGTGCGTGACGACGATAGCTAGGACGCTCGGGGTCGACTGATCGGCCGCGGTCTCCGCAGCGCGCGCTCCTGATGCGTTGCTTCTCATGGCCATAGACGGATGCTCTTTACGCGATCGGGGGCTAAACGGGTGCGCCGTACAGCGTGGTTCGGCGCCGGGGAACCCTGCCTATCGAGCGTATCAAGGCCTCCATCTGATCCGCCGTCAGCTCCTGTCCGTGGCTAGCGCCTGCAGCTCTCGAGATGTTCTCGTTCATGAGGGTGCCCCCGAGATCGTTGGCTCCGGCTTGCAATGCCAACTTCGATCCCTCGACACCCATCTTGACCCAGGAAACCTGGATGTTCCGGATCGCACCGTGCAGAGCGACCCTCGCCACGGCGTGAACCTTCAACGCTTCCTCGAAGGTGGGGCCGCGCCGAGCCTTGCCCTTCAGATAGATCGGAGCCGCCATGTGCACGAAGGGCAAGGGGACGAACTCGAACAGTCCACCGTTGTGATCCGCGATCTCCTTGTGGAGATCACGGACGACCACGAGATGACGCGCCCAGTTGAGGGGGCCTTCGACGGTGCCGAACATCATCGTCGCGTTGGAGCGGAGACCTAGAGAGTGAGCGATCCGATGGACCTCACACCACTCCTCGGTATCGATCTTGTCGGGACAGATGATCGCCCGTATCTCGTCATCGAGGATCTCGGCCGCCGTGCCCGGAAGGGTCGCGAGTCCGGCATCGCGAAGGGTGATGAGGAAGTCGCGCACTGCGAGACCCGACGCTTTCGCTCCTTGCATCACCTCGAGAGCGGTGAACGCATGCACGTGCAGCTCGGGGACGCGCTCTTTCACGGCGGTGAGGTACTCCCGGTAGTTGTCGCCGGTGAACGAATGATGGATGCCTCCCTGCATGCAGATCTCGGAGGCGCCTTCGCGCCAAGCTTCCTCAGCCCGGTCCGCTACCTCTTCCGGCGTCAGCAGGTAGGGCTCACCGCGAAGGTTCAGCGACTTGGGTCCCTTCGAGAACGCACAGAACCCACATCGGAAGTAGCACATGTTGGTGTAGTTGACGTTGCGGTTCACGACGTAAGTCACTTCGTCGCCTACCTCGGCTCGCCGCAGCTCGTCGGCGACCGCGAACAATCGTTCGGCCTCGGCTCCACGAGCCGTGAAGAGAAGGGCTATCTCATCTGTCTCCAGCTCTACGCCGTCGGCCGCCCGGTCCAGCGAACGCCTCACGGAGGAACGAACGACGCGACCCGGGACGCGCCAGGCCCCCGAACCAGCCGCCTCTACCGAGCGGAAGGCGCTCGAAGGTGGCGGTTCGTCCACGCCGGAGAACCAGACCTCATCGGGCCTGGCGAAACCTTCGGCGTCGGTCGCGTCGAGCACCCGACCTCTCAGTGAGGGATCTATCCAGCGGTCGAGCGCATCCGGCGTTCCGACGAACCCAGGGTAGGCCGCGAGTCTCTGCAACAGGACGAACCCCTTCTCGGCCGTCACCTGCTCCAGCTCGAGCAGCTTCGGCCACGGACGCTCGGGGTTCACGTGATCCGGGGTGATGGGAGACACGCCGCCCCAGTCCGAGAGACCGGCTTCGAGGTAGCTTCCGTATAGGTCCGGCGTGAGGTTGGGAGGGGCCTGTATACCGACGTCGGGCCCCATCACCAGACGAGAGAGCGCGATCGCCAGCTTCATCTCGTCCACGGTCGGTTCGGGGTGAGCAGCCATCAGCGTGTTGTCTTTGGCGCGGAAGTTCTGAACGATCACCTCTTGGATGTGCCCATGGCGCTCGTGCGATGCCCTGATCGCGAGCAGAGCATCGATGCGCTCGTCGAAGGTCTCGCCGATGCCGACCAGGATCCCCGTCGTGAATGGGATCTTGGCCACGCCCGCTGCCTCCAACGTCTCCAACCGAACCTTCGGCTTCTTATCCGGTGCCCCGAAGTGCGCCATGCCTCGTTTCAGCAGGCGCTCGGACAACGTCTCGAGCATGGTGCCCTGACTGACCGAGACGCTCCGCAGCAAAGTGGCTTCCTCGATCGTCAAGGCTCCGGGGTTCACGTGTGGCAACAACGACGTCTCTTCGAGCACGCTGCGACAAGCGGCGGCGAGGTACTCGACCGTGGTGGCATAACCCATCGAGCTCAACTCGTCCTGAGCTTGCCGCCACTTCCTCTCGGGCTTGTCTCCCAGCGTGAAGAGGGCCTCGTGGCAACCGGCCTCTTGGCCCCGGCGGGCGATGGTGAGCACCTCATCGATGGTCAGGAACGCCCGCTCACCCGGGATCGGAGGATGAGCGAAGGTGCAGTAGCCGCAGGCATCGCGGCAGAGCTTGGTGAGCGGGATGAAGACCTTCTTGGAAAAGGTGATACGGGGTCCGCTGCTGGCATCACGCAGGCGTGCGGCAGCCTCGATCACGGCAGCCGGTTCGTGCACGCCGAGCGCCGCCAGCTCTCTGACCTCATCGTCTGTGAGACGCCGGCCCTCGGACGCATGCCCGGCCAACGTATCCAGACGAGTCATGGCAGGAGTCTAGTAGCCTGCCCTGCTCATGACTGTCACCGCACTAGCCGGCGGTGTCGGTGGGTCGAAGCTCCTGGTCGGACTGCAGGATGCACTCCCTGCCGGCGACCTCACCGCCATCGTCAACACCGCCGACGACGCCACGATGTACGGCGTCCACGTGTCGCCAGACGTCGACATAGTCACGTACTGGCTGTCGGGGCGCGCGGACACGGACCGTGGTTGGGGCATCAAAGACGACACCTTCAATCTGATAGCGGGGTTGGAACGGCTCGGAGCAGATGTCTGGTTCCGTCTCGGGGACGAGGACTTCGCAACCTGTCTGTTCCGGACGACCCGGATCAACGACGGTGCCACACTCACGGCGGTCACCGATGAGATCCGGCGCGCGCTCGGCATCCCCACTCGCATCCTTCCCATGTCCGACGACCCGGTCCAGACCAGGATCGTCAGCGACGACGGACGGACGCTCGAGTTCCAGGAATACTTCGTGAAGGAGCGTCAGGCACCCGCTGTGCGCGAGGTGCGCTTCGCCGGCATCGCCGACGCGAAACCGGGGCCCGCGGTCGTAGACGCGATCAGGGATGCCGAACGCGTGATCCTGTGTCCTTCCAACCCCGTGGTTTCTCTGGCGCCGATCCTCGCTCTCTCGGGTGTGCGCGATGCGCTCCGGGAACATCCGGATGTCGTCGCCGTCAGCCCGATCATCGGGGGCCGCGCATTGAAGGGCCCCGCCGACCGGATGCTCCCCGCCGTGGGGGCCGAGGTGTCGGCCTCAGGTGTCGCGAAGCTTTACGCCGACCTCTGCGACGTGTTCGTCGTCGACTCCTCCGACTTCGAGGAGATCGGTCTCATCCAGCCTCCGGTGCGCGCGGTCGCGTTCGACACAGTGATGCACGACCGAGAGGCATCCACGCGCCTCGCGCAGTCACTCTTGTCGCTGTGACCAAACGACCCGTCTCCGTTATCCCAGTCGCAGGGCTCCCTGAGATCAGTGAGGGCGACGATCTGGCCGGGCTCCTTCTCGAAGCACTGGACGACGGAGGCCTCATCGACCACGACATCGTCGTATTCACGCAGAAGGTGGTGTCGAAAGCAGAGGGCCGGGTCGTAGCGGCCGAAGAGAAGGCTGCTGCCATCGAGACCGAATCCCGCAGCATCCTTCGCCGCACCGCCGGCGGCATGGTCATCTCGGAGACCCGGCACGGATTCGTGTGTGCCAACGCCGGTGTGGATTCCTCCAACATCGACCTCGACCACATCGTGTTGCTGCCGATCGACCCCGATGCATCGGCCAGGAGGATCAGGGCGCGGCTCCAGCATCTCGCCGGCGTGGACGTGGGCGTCGTCGTGAGCGACACCTTCGGACGGGCATGGCGACTCGGACAGACCGACGTCGCCATCGGCCTGGCAGGCTTCGAAGCGTTCGTCGACTACCGCAGCACGCATGACACCCAGGGCCGGGAGCTCTTCGCCACTCGGATAGCGGTGGCGGATCAGATCGCCGGCGCCGCGGAGCTGGTCATGGGTAAGGCCGACCACACGTGCGCGGCCATCGTGCGGGGGGCCGAGGTGCGCTTCGGTCGGGGGGCAGCGGTCGACCTCGTCCGGTCTCCGGCCGACGATCTGTTCCGCTAGCTACCAGCCCTCCCATCGGATCAGTTCCTCCCTCGCCTTCCGTCCACGCGCCGCCGAACCTCGGTTGCCATCGGGTTCCTCGTAGCCGATCGTCACGATGCCGACCGGCGTGATCTCGTCCGGGATGCCGAGGAGCTTGGAGAGGCCCGGCAGGCGATGGGCGCCGAAGAACCCTGCGGACAAGCCCTCGCCGACCGAGGCGAGCAAGAGCGTCATGAGAGCCGCTCCGGAATCGACGAACTCGTAAGGCACGTTCCAGTCACCTCGTCCCCTCTTATCCGGCTCGGCATAGCGGGCGTCGTAGTCGGCACTGCTGACGCACAGCACCACGTGCACGGGAGCGCTCGAGAGCCATGGCGGATAACCCCGTTGCCGGTAGCTGTCCTCGTGGGCCAGGGCCGCGATCGCCTTCCTGCGGTCGGGGTCGGTGACGACGACGAACCGCTGACCCTGGGCGAAACCGGCCGTGGGCGCACGAAGGGCGGCGTCCAGGACCCGCTCCAGAGCCTCACGGGGGACCGGGTCCGAGCGATAGCTCCGCACCATCCTGCGCCTGCTCACCACCTGCGAGAACCGCATCGAGGCTCCGATCTGTTCGCTGAAGTCCTAGAAAGGTAGCTCCAACCCCCTGGTAGCCTCTCCCGCCGTGAGCAAGAAGCTGGAGCAGAAGCAGCAGAGGCGTGAGGCTGAAGAGCGACGCAAGCAAGAAGCCAAGCGCGAACAGAGGAAGAAGAACCTGATCACGCTCGGCATCGCCGCAGTGGTGATCGCGCTCGTCGCTGCCCTGGTCATCAGCGACCGAAAGGCCGCCGAGGGTCCCGT
>JBKHXK010000050.1:0-11677 GCA_046566065.1 Actinomycetota bacterium
TCGTGCAGAGCGTGGAGCGGCGCGCTCCGCTCGTCGGCTCGGCCGACCACGGCGCCCATCACTGGCGCCTCGTCGGGGTGACGGGGGCCGAGCTGCTGGCGACCGTCCCCGAGGCCGACCCGCTGGTGGTTCTCCTCTTCGCCCTCTTCCACGACTCGCAGCGCGAGACCGATTACGTCGATCCCGAGCACGGCCCCCGAGCCGCGCTGCTGGCCAGAGAGCTCGTACCGAAAGTCCTGCCCGAGCTCGGCGCCGACCGGCTCGAGATCCTGTGCCGAGCCTGCGACCTCCACACGACCGCGCCCCCGACCGAACACCCCACGCTGGGGACGTGTTGGGACTCGGATCGTCTCAACCTGTGGCGGGTCGGGATCGAGCCTTCGGCGCTGTACCTCTCGACGGACGAGGCCAAGCGTCCGGAGCGGATCGCGTGGGCGGAGGAGCTCCAGGAGCGCGACTACGGCTGGGACGAGATCCTCGAGATGTACGAGCTCTAGCGGGGAGGGCTCTCCGCCGCCCGCTTCAAGGCCGCCCCTCTGTCCGCGCAGACCTCGGCCCACCAGGTAGCTCCCGCCTCTTCGTAAGGTCCCGGGTCCAGGCCGAGCGCGGCCGTCACGACGACCTCACCACCACCCATCGCTCGCGCGATGTCGGCGACCTCATCGGGGGTGAGCTGGTCCGAGCCTGAGTCGGGATGGGTGGTGGGCACGATCCCGTCCCAGCGAGCTGCTCTCCGCAGCGTCCGGCCCTTGCTCGGCCAACGAGCGCCTATCCACAGCGGGATGCGGGGTTGCTGCAGCGGCGGCGGAGCGAAGCCCTCGGTGTGCACGGAGAGATGCTCGCCGTCGAAATCGACCGGCTCGCCGCTCCAGAACGCGCTCAATAGCTCGAGGGCTTCGTCCAGCAGGTCACCCCGCCTTCGCAGGTCGCCGTCTTCGCCGAACGCCTCGAACTCGGCGTCCGGGGGGCTCCCTATACCGACGCCGAGAACGACGCGGCCCCCGGAGAGATGGTCGAGGCTCGTGAACTCACGCGCCACCTTCTGTACGCGTCTGCGAGGCAGAGGAGTGACCAGAGGGCCGAACGTGATCCGTTCGGTGGCCTGGGCGATGACGGTAAGGGCGACCGTCACGTCCGCGAACGGAAGGCCGGGCGGGAACCGGGTCGAGCGACCGATGTGGTCCCACAGGAACACGCCGTCCCACCCGGATGCCTCGGCGGTGGCGGCGATCTCGGCGATGAGCGAGAGGTCGGCGAAGTCGCCGAAGTTCGGAAGGTCGAGCCCGTATCGCACCGCCGGAGCTTAGGACCTCCGTGCGGACGCTCGGTCGAGTGGAGGCAAGGGGTAGCGTGCTGGGGTGCACCCCAACGAAGAGCGTCTCGAGCGTTTCTATACAGCCTTTGCCGAGGGCGATCACGCCACGATGGCCGCCAGCTACGCCGACGACGCGAGGTTCTCGGACCCGGTCTTCCCCGACCTCGACGCCGACGGCGTACGCGCCATGTGGCGGATGTTCTGCACCAGCGGCAACGACATCGCGGTCTCCTTCGGAGGGATCAAGGCCGACGATGCCAGCGGCTCCGCGCGCTGGGAGGCGGTCTACGCGTTCCCGAAGACGGGACGCCGCGTCCACAACGACATCTCCGCCGGGTTCCGGTTCCGTGACGGTCTGATCGTCGAACACCGCGACACCTTCGACCTCTATCGCTGGTCGCGCATGGCCCTCGGCCCCCTGGGGACGGCGCTCGGCTGGACGCCGGTCGTGAAGAACCAGGTCCGGCAGCAAGCCGCCGCCCAGCTGAAGCGGTTCCGGGCTGCCGAAAGATGAGCCGGCGCGCCACCCTTCGCACCGAGCTGGTCGACGGCGTGTTCTCGATCGTGCTCACGCGCGCGGACGAATACAACACGATCACCCCGCAACTGCGCGACGACCTGCGCGCTGCGATCGACGAGGCTGAGGCGGACGACGATGCCCGGGTCATCCTGCTGACCGCGGAGGGCCCGGCCTTCTGCGCGGGCTACGGCCTCGACTGGTCGACCGAGTATCAGCGCGTCGAGGAGAGCGCCGAGCGCGCCTGGGACTCGATCACCGACTACCGGCTGATGTCCAGCTTCGTAGACGTCTATATGAAGCTCTGGTACGCGTCGAAGCCGACGCTCGTAGGGGTCCAGGGTTGGTGCATCGCCGGCGGTACCGACATGGTGCTCTGCTCCGACATCATCGTGGCGGGCGAGAGCGCATCGTTCGGCTATCCACCGGCCCGCGTCTGGGGTGTGCCGACCACGCCGATGTGGGTCTATCGGATGGGCCTCGAGAAGGCCAAGCGCTACCTGTTCACCGGTGACGAGATCAAAGCGCCCGAGGCCGCGCGCATCGGATTGATCCTGGAAGCCGTGCCGGACGACCAACTCGCCGAACATGTCTGGGCCCTCGCCCGCCGGATCGCGAAGCTGCCCGTTTCGCAACTCGTGATGATGAAGATGCTGTGCAACCAGACCGCCGAGAACATGGGGCTCACCTCGACTCGGACCCTGGGCACGTTGTTCGACGGGATCGCGAGGCACACCCAAGAGGGCCTCGACTTCGTGAAGAGGGCCGAGGAGATCGGCTACCGCGAGGCGGTGCGGGAGCGAGACGATCCCTTCGGCGACTACGGCTCCCGGGCCTGATCGCGTGCGGCAACCTCGATGCGTTCGGTCGCGTTCCGGGGGGACATCTCGCCATGCATCTGCCTGACAACTGGGACAGCGGTAGCGACTACGAGCGTTATGTAGGTCGCTGGAGCGGCCCGGTGGCGCACGGGTTCATCAGATGGCTGGACCCTCCGCCGAAGGCCGTCTGGCTCGATGTCGGATGCGGGACGGGCGCGCTGTCTGCTCAGATCGCAGCGGATGCCGACCCCGTCCGCGTTGACGGCATCGATCCGTCTCCTGCCTTCGTGGAGCAAGCCGCACGTCGCCTCCCCGGCCCCCACTTCTCTTTCGCCGTCGGGAGCGCTTTAGACATCTCGCAACCCGACCACACCTACGACCTAGTGGTGTCGGGCCTCGTGCTCACCTTCATCCCCGATATCCCCGCCGGTCTGCAAGAGATGCGCCGCGTCGCCAAACCCGGCGGCACGGTGGCCGCTTACGTGTGGGACTACGCAGGCGAGATGCAGATGATGCGCTTCTTCTGGGATGCCGCGCAGGAGCTCCGGCCCTCGGACGCGCACCTAGACGAAGGCATCCGTTTTCCGATAGCGCGACCCGAGGCGTTGGAGGAACTTTTCGCCGGAGCGGGCCTGACCGAGGTCGAGACCTGTGCCGTCGACATCCCGACCCATTTCACGGACTTCAACGATTACTGGGAGCCGTTCCTCGGTGGAACCGGCACGGCCCCCACCTACCTTGCGTCTCTATCGCCGGTCGAGCGGGATGCGATCCGAGATCTCGTTCGGGACAGGTTGCCGTTCGAGGACGATGGATCGATCGAGCTGATGGCGAGAGCCTGGACCGTACGGGGAACCGTGCCTTCGTGAGGGCGGCTGAGATGGGCCCGGGGCGCACCCGGGTGTTGCTGGTGCTCGCCCTCGCGCTCGTGCTGTCTATGTCCACCTGGTTCTCGGCCTCCGCGGTGATCCCGCAGCTGCGCGAGGAGTGGGAGCTGGGCGACGCGGCCGCGGCCTGGCTGACGATCGCCGTGCAGTTGGGTTTCGTTGCCGGCGCGGTGCTTTCTTCGGTCTTCAATCTCTCCGACGTGTTGCCGGTCCGCCGCATCATGGTCGTCTCGTCGTTGGGGGCCGCGGGCGTGAACCTCCTGTTGCTGACGGTCGACGGGCCTCTGGTGGCGATCCCGCTCCGCTTCCTCACCGGAGCGTTCCTGGCCGGCCTCTACCCACCTGCGATGAAGCTGATGGCGACGTGGTTCAAGGCGGGCCGGGGGACCGCGCTCGGCGTGATGGTGGGCGCGCTCACGTTGGGGAGCGCGCTGCCGCATCTCGTGAACGCACTCGGAGGGCTCGAGTGGCCCACGGTGATCGTGGCGACGTCGATCGCCACCGCGTTGGGAGCGCTCGTGGTCGCGACCCTCGTCCGCGAGGGACCGTTCCCGTTCCCTAAAGCCGTGGTCGATCTGCGTCAGGCGCGCCTCGCCTTCAGCAACCGCACCCTCGTGCTGGCCGCTCTCGGCTACTTCGGGCACATGTGGGAGCTCTACGCGATGTGGGCCTGGTTCCTGGTCTTCTTCCGCTCCTCTCTCGAGAGCGCGGGCGCACCCGACGGAGCCTTCGCCGCCACCGCCACCTTCGCGGTGATCGGTATAGGGGCTCTGGGTTGTTACGTCGGCGGCGTTCTGAGCGACCGGTGGGGGAGAGCGCGCCTGAACCTGTGGTCGTTGTCGGTCTCCGGCGCGTGCGCCGCGCTGATCGACTTCACGTTCGGGCGTTCCTCGTGGCTCGTTCTCGCCGTCGCGTTGGTGTGGGGGTTCGCGATCGTGGCCGACTCGGCGCAGTACTCGACGTTGGTCACAGAGCACGCCGACCAGCGCTACGTCGGAACGGCTCTGACCTTGCAGCTCGCGGGAGGGTTCCTCCTCACCGTCGTCACGATCTGGCTTATCCCGTGGTTCGAGCAGGCGTCGTCGTGGCGGCTCGCGTTCCTGCTGTTGGTCCCCGGCCCCCTGATCGGTATCGAGGCGATGAGGAGGCTGGTCCGCGTCGAAGCTCGGCGGGATCCGGCCCCCGAGCTCGCCGTGTCCTGAGCTACTCGACTAGAGCGTCTCTGCGCCTTCCGTAGGGATAGAAGTAGGGGATGTAGGGCTCGGCGTCGCCCTTCCAGTCGTAGGCGGCGATCTGCTCGGGGCTCCGGCGGCCCGACATGGCACGGAAGAACTCCCAGCGGTTGGCGCGCACGGTGGCGGCGGGTTCCCCGTCGCCGGCGACGTAGGACTTCTCGCCCAGATCGAAGCGCAGAGGCGGGATGCCTGCAGAGGCCAAGCGCCACCCCATCGTGGCGATGTAGCCGCTCAGACCGATCTTGATCGGGACGCTGTCGCGAGCTTCCTCGATGCCGAGCGCACCGAAGATGTCCTGTTGATGGACCGCCGCGTCGGTGAGCACCACGCGGTCGGCGAAAGGCAAGACGCCGTCGGGCCACGGCTGCTCGCCTCGCATCATCGCGGTGAGCTCGATGGCCGAGGTCTTCCAGTCCTGGAGGACCTCTTCCAGAGATCGGTCCTTGCGCTCGTCGAGCTGGCGAGCGGTCCAGTCGTTGAGCTTGACCACGGCTCCCTCGTCACCGAAAGCCTCGAAGAACTCGCGCGGGAAGTCGCCGCTGATCAGATAGGTAGCGTCCGCGGCGAGGTGGGCCACCACCTGCCGGATCGTCCAGCCGGGCGTGGCCGGTACGGAGGTGTCGAGCTCCTCCGGCGTGAGGCCGGAAACGAACTCGGAGATGTCGTTCCGGAGTTGCTCGTACACATCGACGACTTCGGGCATGGGTGCAGCCTAGCCGGGGGTGCCCACGAGAGCCCCGACCTCTTCGGCGTCCGCGAGCCTGCTCTCGAAGAAGGCATCGGCGCGCTGTTTCGGGGTCAGGTCGAAGCTCGCCGAGCGAACGGCAGGGCCCAGGTGCTTGGCGGCGACCTCTCCATATCTCTTGTCGTACTCCGCCAGCGCTTCCGTCTCGGAGGCCGATCCGGAGAGCACCGAGTGCAGCGCCTCGGACAGCATCTCGGCACCCCGGAAGGCGTCGCTGATGCCGTCGGCGGGGACCGGGTCCTTGTGATAGCAAGCGTCGCCGACCAGCGCCCATCCGGGCCCGTAGGTCCGGCGCAGGTAGTTGGAGAGGTCTGCGAGGCCCACGAAGCGCTCGACGCGTTCGCCGCCCAGCGCCGCTTCGCCCGGCTCCCCGAGATCCTCGAGACCTTTCGAGAAGTTGCCCTCGATGTCCTTGCGCTTCTCCTTGAAAGCGGCTCTCTCCCAGATGACGGCGACGACCGCGAGCTCGTCGTGGGTGGGGAACATGATCCCGATCACGTCGTCTCGGAAGATGATCTGAGTGCGGGTGATGCCGGTGCCGGACATGTAGGTGTAGTAGCCGCTCGTGACCGGATCGATGGACTCGACGAACGGCGCATCTACCTCACGGGCCACGACGGAGTGACGTCCGTCCGCTCCCACCACGAAGCGGCCGAGCGCCTCGAAGTCCCCGCTCGCCGTGTGCCCCCGTACGCCCGTCACGCGGCCGTCCTCGACGATCAGCGAATCGACCGAGACGCTTTGCTCGAGGCTCGCCCCGGCCTCGACCGCGGCGTCGACCAGCAGCTTGTCGAGGATCGTGCGGCGCGGCGACACGAGCGCGTCGACCGGGCCCTGCTGTGGGATGTCGAAGTCCAACCGGTTGCCGTCGATGTCTATCAGGGCCTTGGTGATCGGCGGGCAGCCCGTTGCGAACAGCGCGTCTTTCAATCCCCACCGGGCGAGACGGAGCATCCCCGGCGAGTTGATGAAGTGGGTCGAGATGGTGTCGCTGGGAAAGGTGGCGCGATCGACGACCAGGACGTCGTGACCGGATCTCGCCAGAAGCATCGCGAGAGGCGACCCCGCACAGCGAGCCCCCACGATGACCACGTCGTGCATCGCTCCTCCTCGTCCTCCGCCGGGGCTGTGTCATAGCATCGATGGATGCCTCTTGCCTGGGACCTTCTCATAGCGCGCGACGCGTTCTCGAAGACCGACCTGGTCGAGCGCAGCGTGCCGGAGCCCGGTGAAGACGAGGTTCTGCTGAAGGTCGACCGGGTCGGGATGACGGCCAACAACGTGACCTACGCGCTCGCAGGCGATGCGCTGGACTACTGGAGCTTCTTTCCCGCGGACGAAGGCTGGGGCCGCGTTCCCCTGTGGGGGTTCGCCGATGTCGTCGCATCCAATGTCGCCGGTGTCGAGGTTGGAGCGAGGGTCTACGGTTACCTCCCAACCTCCAGCCATCTCGTCGTGCGGCCGGATCGGGTGTCGCCCGGTGGGTTCACCGACGCGAGCGAGAACCGGGCCCATCTACCCCGCGTCTACAACCGCTATGCGCTCAGCGACGGAGATCCCTCGTACTCGCACGAGAACGAGGACCTGCAGATCCTCTACCGGCCCCTGTTCTTCACCTCGTTCATGCTCGACGACTTCCTGGACGACAACGGCTTCTTCGGAGCGGAGCAGCTCGTGGTGTCTTCGGCTTCGAGCAAGACCGCCTACGGCACGGCGTTCTGCACTAAGTTGCGCGCCGAACGTCCCCGGCTGGTCGCTCTTACGTCCTCGAGCAACGTCGCGTTCACCGAGACTCTCGGCTGCTACGACAAGGTCTTCTCCTATGACGACCTAGAGAGCATCCCGGCGGACGCGAAGGCCCTGTACGTCGATGTCGCCGGCAACCAGAAGCTCCGGGTCCGCATCCACGACCACTTCGGCGACAACCTCGTGTACGACGCGGTGGTCGGAGCGGCGCACATGGAGGGACTGACCGCTCCGCCGCCCGAGGTCTCCGGCCCCCAGCCCGAGTTCTTCTTCGCTCCCACCCAGATCCAGAAGCGCAGGCAACAGTGGGGCCCGGGCGAGCTCGACAAGCGCTACGCCGAGGTCTGGGCTCGGTTCACCCCCACCGTCAGGAACTGGGTCGAGATCAAGGAGAGCGCCGGTCCCGAGGGTCTCCGAGCGGCCTGGCTCGAGGCGCTTGCGGGAGGCATCGACCCCAAGACCGGCAACGTCATCGCGCTCTAGAGAAAGTGGATCTGGTACTGCGCGAGGTAACGGCCGAAGACGTCGAAACCTTCTTCGATCATCAGGCGGATCCGGTCAGCTCGGAGATGGCGGCGGTCGCCTCTCGGGAGCTAGACGCTCACCGCGCTCACTGGATGAAGATCCTCGCCGACCCGACGACGATCGATCGCACGATCGTGTTCGAGGGCGTCGTCGCGGGCAACTGCGTCAGTTGGCTCATGGACGGCGATCGCTACATCGGCTACTGGATAGATCGTGCGCTGTGGGGCCGCGGCATAGCGAGCGCGGCCCTGGATCTCTTCCTGCAGGTCGTGCGCGATCGGCCGCTCCATGCGACCGCGGCTTCTCACAACGCCGCTTCGCACAGGGTGCTCGAGAAGGCAGGCTTCGTCCTCACCGGTGAGGAACCGGACCCGACCAGAGAGGGCGGTGGCCTGAGGATCTACGAGCTCGCCTGAGCCCGGCGCGGCCGTCTACTTGACGAGCTTGTAGTCCTTGCCGATCTTGGTCGTGTCGGTGTGGATCAGCGGGGCTCCCGCGGGCGGGCTGCTTCCCACGTAGACAAACGCCTGAGCCTGAGGGGCCTTCAGCACCGCTTTCTTGGCGAACGCCTTGTGCGCCTTGCGGGGGACGATGAAGCTGGGGCCGAGCAGCTCGACCGGCACCGGGTCGCCACCGGCGCAGGCGTCGCGCAGGTGAGCAACGGGTGCGGCGAGATCGTTGCCCGCTCCGGGGTAGAAGGCCTCGAGGATGATGCAGTGCGTTCCGCCGGGGCCATCGGGGTTGAAGCGCACGCGGAAGCCAACGCCCTGGGTGGCCGGGGGAGCGGTCTGCGTGGTGAACGTCACGTAGAGGTTCTTGGCGTCGTTCGAGATGTCGATCGAGACAAGGTCGGTGACGCTGCTGGCGTCGGCGGGGGTGACGTTGTCGCCGTTGGAGCCGTCTCCGGTCCCCTGATCGTTCAGCCCGTTGGCATCTTCGGCAGGGTCTTCGATGACGACCGTCGGCTTCGGCGCGGCGGACACGTTCGCAGCCGCCACGGCCCACAACAGACAGGTCCCAGTCAGGATCGAGATTGCCCGCTTCACGGTTCCTCCTTAGAACGACACCCCGGCGAGGCGATCGCACCCGCTTTGGGATATTTCGCCATCGACCGCGAAGTACCTCCTGGGCGTGGGAACTGGCGGCGCGGAGCGCCCGATCCGGGCAGATCGGACACGGATCGCAGGCAGGTCCCCGGGGGTCGGGCGTCTAACCATGCGACGACCGCTGCGCCCCCGCCCTCGTGGCCGGGAGGCACCGAGGAGATGGAGACGATGAGGTCGAGGACCGTATCCGTAGCCGGGCTGATGGCCCTGACGCTGATGAGCCAGGCCCTGGCCGCCGCGCCGGCCCCCGCCAGAACCGCCCGCACGGAGGCTCGGAGCGCCTCCTCGATCACGGTCGAGGACGCCATCAACGTCGCGGTCCGCCACCTCCGCCGCAACCACGCCGCTCTGGGTCTCGGCGCCGCAGACGTCTCCAAGCTAGCGGTCTCCGACGCCTACCGCTCCGCCCACAACGGCGTCACCCACGTCTACCTGGAGCAGCTGATCGGAGGCATCGCGGTCCGGGGCAGCGCGATGACCGTGAACGTCACCTCCGATGGAGAGGTGCTCCATCTCGGCTCCCGCTTCATGAGCGGCATCAACGAGGTCGCCTCCGGGGGGATGGTCCTGTCCGCCGAGCAGGCTCTGCGCAAGGCTGCAGCTCGGCTGGGCCTCGGTCCGGTGAGCGATGTCCGCACGCTGGAGCCCCCCGCAGGGGCCGAGCGGGCCACGGTTCTCAGCGACTCCGGCATCGCGCTCTCGAGCATCCCGGCCCGGTTGGTCTACCAGCCTTCGGGCGACGAGCTTCGTCTCGCCTGGAACCTCGAGATCGAGGAGATCTCCGAGAAGCACTGGTGGAACGTCTCGATCGACGCGACCACGGGCGAGCTGCTCGACAAGCTCGACTACGTGCACAGCGAGAACGCCGAGGCCACGGCCGCGGCGGTCGACCATGCAGGTGAGGAGAAGAAGCAGCGGTTCCCCACCCCGCAGCCCCCGAAGAACGCGATCGACTACACCTCTTACCGGGTCTTCCCGCTTCCGCTCGAGAGCCCGACCGACGGTGGCCGCAAGCTGATGCGCAACCCGGCCGACGCCCTGGCCTCTCCGTGGGGATGGCTCGACACCGACGGCAAGCCCGGTGTCGAGTACCGGATCACGCAGGGCAACAACACCCACGCCTACGTCGACTACACGGGTGTTGGCAACCTCGCGATCCCGATACTCGAGGCGAACGGGGGGCAGGGCCTCAAGTTCGACTTCGAGCTCGACTTCTCGCGGCCCCCTCACCAGAACCGCGACGCGGCGATCACGAACCTCTTCTACTGGAACAACGTGATCCACGATCTGCTCTACCGCTACGGCTTCACCGAGAAGGCCGGCAACTTCCAGGTCAACAACTACGGGCGCGGCGGCGACGAGGCCGACCCGGTCCAGGCCGAGGCGCAGGACCACGGCGGCGCCAACAACGCCAACTTCGCCACGCCTCCGGACGGCCGCAGCCCGCGCATGCAGATGTACCTGTGGCCGAACACGCCTCACCGCCAGCTGATCGACGGCGACTTCGACGCCGGTGTGATCGTCCACGAGTACGCCCATGGAGTGTCGAACCGCCTCACCGGCGGCCCCGACAAGACCGACTGCCTGTCGAGTCACGACGAGCGCGAGGGCGAGGGCTGGAGCGACTTCCTCGCGATCGCCCTGACCGCGCTCCCCGGCGAGAAGGGCGAGAACGCGCGGGGGATGGGCACCTACGTGCTGGGCCAGGAGAACCGTCAGCAGAAGGGGATCCGGCCCACCCCTTACTCGACGAACAAGACGATCAACCCGGCTACCTACGACTCGATCAAGAGCGCGGCCGAGCCTCACGGCGTCGGTTACGTGTGGGCCACGATGCTGTGGGAGGTCTACTGGAACCTCGTCGATAAGCATGGCTTCAACCCCAACCCCTACGAGAGCTGGCGGACCGGCGGCAACAACCTCGCGATACAGCTGGTCATGGACGGCATGAAGATGCAGCCGTGCGAGCCGGGCTTCGTCGACGCTCGTGACGCGATCCTCGCGGCCGACAAGGCGCTCACGGACGGCGATAACCAGTGCGAGATCTGGGCCGGATTCGCCAAGCGGGGGCTCGGTTACGAGGCCCGCCAGAAGAGCCCGGCGAGCAAGACCGACGGTGTGCAGGACTTCAAGACGCACCCGGCCTGCCGTTAGCGGCAGGTACCGGGGGCCGTACGTCGAATCCCCTTCGGTAGACATCCAGGAGGTGGGTTGAATTGCGTCTTGATCGCATCGCACTGATCGCTGCAGCTACCGCTGCCGTACTGACTGCGGCCCCGTTGGCCGCGGCCCGGCCGGCCATCTCTGTGGCCGACAACGCAGGCTTCTCGAGCGACAACGTCGAGTGGGTGAGCATCAACCCGCGCCACGCCGGAACGTCGGGCGGCAAGCTCGTCGGCAAGTACTACTACATGACCGACCCCCGGGGTCTGTACATCTACGACACCTCGAAGCCCGAGGCCCCCGTGCTCACCGGGGAACTGAGAACCCCTCAGATCGGCACCGGCGCGGCGCTGGCGCAAGAGGACCCCGACACCAACGGCAAGATCCTGCTGCTTAACGCGTTCGCCCAGGGTGGCGGTGCCAACGATCTGCTGATCGTCGACGTCAAAGACAAGGCCGCGCCCAAGGTGATCGGCCGCATGGCCGTCTCCGATCACACCTGGACGTGCTTCCTCGACTGCAAGTACGCGATCGGCCGCACCGGCTTCATCCTCGATCTGCGCGACCCGGCCAAGCCGAAGGAGATGGGCAACTGGAAGGACGGCGCCGAGGGTGCG
>JBKHXK010000051.1:0-208 GCA_046566065.1 Actinomycetota bacterium
TGGGCAAGGCGAAAAGCGTGGTGGCGACGGGCGCCGTGATGGCCGCCTCGGACGAACTGAGCTCGGCACTGCAACAGGGCGCTATCTCGCTCGATCAAGCAGTGGAGATCGCCGCGGCCGAGGAGTCGGCTCCGGGCTCCGTCCGGGAGCTGGTCGCCGTGGCTCAGGAACAGCCCTTCCACGTTCTGAAAGAGAAGGCGCGTCAAGC
>JBKHXK010000051.1:218-3707 GCA_046566065.1 Actinomycetota bacterium
GGCCGCGAGGCAACACGCCGCGCGGAAGGCGCGCAGTTACAGCGATCAGCTGGGGATGGTGCACGTCCACCTCGAGCTGGAACCTCATATCGGTGCGCCGATCGTGGCGCGCGCCGAAGCCGAGGCGCAGAGGCTGGGACGCAAGGCGAAAGCTGCGGGGACCCCTGAGCCGTTCGAGCGCCATCTGGCCGATGCCTATGCGTCGATGCTCTCCGGCTCGGGCCGCGGTCGCGCCAAGCGGCCGGAGCTGGTCGTGTTGGTCAGCCACGAGGTTGCGAAGCGGGGCTGGAGCGACGTGCGCGAGGGCGAGGTCTGCAAGATCCCCGGTGTCGGCCCGATCTCGCCCGACGTGGCGAAAGAGATCGCTGATGATGCCTTCCTCAACGGCGTCTTCTACGACGGCACGGATCTGCGCCACTTCAAGCGGTGGTCGCGCAACACGCCCGTGGAGGTCCGGGCGGCGTTGGAGCTCGGCGAACCGCCGGACTTCGACGGTGTGGCTTGCGTCGACTGCGGGAACCGTTTCAGAACCGAGTTCGACCATGTGGAGCCGCACGTTTCGGGCGGACCCGCATCGGATCCGAATCTGAAACCGCGCTGTTGGCCCTGTCACCAGGCGAAGACCGCGCTCGATCGGAAAGCCGGGAAGCTGAAACCACCCGAACCCTGAGCTGCATGGGTCGAACGCATCCGACCAGCGCACACGCGTGACTGAGGGGACCGCGCCCGCCCAACACTGGCCCGCGGGAAGAGAAACAGTGCAGTATGTAGGCCGCATCAGGCACGAGACGGGAGGCGGACCGGGTGAAGGCTCCGAGGGGCACCGAGCTCAGCTGCAAGGGCTGGCCGCAAGAGGCCGCCATGCGGATGTTGATGAACAACCTCGACCCGGAGGTGGCCGAGCGGCCCGAGGATCTCGTCGTCTACGGAGGGTCCGGCAAGGCGGCGCGCAACCCGGAAGCTCTCGACGCGATCATCGCGGCGCTAAAAGAGCTAGAGGGTGACGAGACCCTGCTGGTGCAGTCGGGCAAGCCCGTGGGCGTGTTCCGCACGCACGAGCGGGCGCCCAGGGTGCTGATCTCCAACGCGATGCTCGTCCCTCACTGGGCGAACTGGGACGAGTTCCATCGGCTGGAGGGCCTGGGACTGACGATGTACGGCCAGATGACCGCAGGCTCCTGGATCTACATCGGGACCCAGGGGATCCTGCAGGGCACCTACGAGACCCTGGCCGAGTTGGCGACTCGTTCCTTCGGCGGCTCGCTGAAGGGACAGATCGTTCTGACCGCCGGACTGGGCGGGATGGGCGGAGCGCAGCCTCTGGCAGTCACGATGAACGAGGGCGTGGCGCTGTGCGTGGAGGTCGATCGCTCGCGTCTCGAGCGGCGCGTCCAGCACAGGTATCTCGATCGCTGGACCCACGAGGTCTACGAGGCCATGCAGTGGGTCGAAGACGCGGCCGAGGCGGGCCGGGCCGAGTCGGTGGGTCTGCTCGGGAACGCGGCGGACGTACTCCCGGAGCTCTTGCGCAACGGCTTCAGTCCCTCGGTCGTGACCGATCAGACGTCTGCACACGACCTACTCGACGGCTACGTGCCGGGCGGCATGGGTTTCGCCGAAGCCCGTGCTCTGCGCAAAGAGGACCCCGACACCTATGCCAAGAGAGCGCGCGAATCGATCGTCCAACACGTAGAGGCCTGGCTGGGCTTCAAGGACGCCGGCGCGATCTGCTTCGAGTACGGCAACAACATCCGCACCCAGGCGCGCGACGGAGGCCTGGAGAGGGCCTTCGACATCCCCGGTTTCGTGGAGGGATACGTGCGTCCTCTCTTCTGCGAGGGCAAGGGCCCCTTCCGCTGGGCCGCGTTGTCGGGAGACCCAGAAGACATCGCGGTGACCGACCGCGCCATCCTCGAGCTGTTCCCCTACGACGATCGGTTGCGGCGATGGATCGAGCTGGCTTCGGAGCGCGTCGCCTTCCAGGGATTGCCCGCCCGGATCTGTTGGCTCGGTTACGGAGAACGCGCTCGCGCCGGCCTGGCGTTCAACGAGTTGGTGCGCCACGGTCAGGTCAAGGCCCCGATCGTCATCGGACGTGATCACCTCGACACCGGATCAGTCGCCTCCCCCTACCGCGAGACCGAAGGGATGATCGACGGCTCGGATGCGATCGCCGACTGGCCGATCCTGAACGCGCTGCTGAACACCGCGGCGGGCGCGCACTGGGTATCGGTGCATCACGGGGGCGGTGTGGGGATGGGCTACTCGATCCATGCCGGGATGGTCGTGGTGGCCGACGGGTCCGATGAAGCCGCCGAGCGTCTCGAGCGCGTGCTCGATACCGACCCGGGTTCCGGGGTGATGCGACACGCGGATGCGGGTTACTCGCGAGCTATCGAGGTTGCGCGCGAGCGGGGCGTCCGTCTGCCGATGGAGCCCCAGGCCCGCGACTAGCTAACGTGGGATGCGATAGGTGACGTTCATGCGGACAACGCCATCGCGCCCGAACCGGACCGACCGCCCTTCGGCGAAGACCGCGGCCCCGTCGGCGAAAACATAGGCGCCCGCGGCTTCGACCAGGGCACCGAAGGCGAAGTCTCCCCCGCTCCGAAGTCTCTTCCCGAAGAGCGTTCCCTCGGCAGGAGCCCACCGGGCCGCGCCGGCAGACGCGTCCGCTCCGAGGCCGCCCCCACCAGCCGCTTGAGCGCCGGACATCGGGATGTCCTCGCCGGTCCAGTCGACGACATGCTCGTAGCCCTTGGCGGATAGCTCGAGGTGGGCCGAAGAGAGGGCCGGATCCATCTGGAACCCGTCCACGCCGGCGTCGCCGCCGTATCCGCGTCCCGAGCAGGCGACCATCGTGAGCTCCCTGGAGCGGTGCACCTCGCAGTTGCCGCGCCCGACGAAGACCTGGTTCCTGACGCCGCCGGGAGCATCGGCCCCCCGGACCCCGATCGCGAAGTAGAAGGTCCGTGCCTTGAGATCGAGCCAGTCGGCTTCGGCCATCTGATAGAGACCCCCGCCGGCTCCCGGCGCCGGCCGAGCCGTAGCCCCGGTCGGAAGCAACAGACAAAGCGCCGTCGCCAGCGCGATCCAGAGCCGCATGGTCCCCCCCACTTCTCTCGTGCCCGCTCGTGTGCCCGGCACCTGCCCCCTAGAGGGTTCGCCCTCTCAGGGCAACTTCCTTTCGTCGCACCCGCTCCGGGGGGGCCCAAGGGGCAGCGCTAGGGCCGGGACCAGGCCTGGGTGATCTGCCGGATCGACCGCACCAGTTCCCTGCGGTCGATCGAGGTGAGCTCGCCTCGCTCCACGACGACACGGCCCCCCACCATGACGCGCTCGATCGCGGTGGGTTGGATCGAGTTCACCAGCTGTCGGTCGATCGTCTCGATCGGCTGCAGGGAGAGATCGTCCAGGTCGAGCGCCACGAGATCGGCCATACGTCCGGGCGAGAGCTCCCCGACCGGGAGGCCGAGGACGTCCGCGCCC
>JBKHXK010000051.1:3806-11660 GCA_046566065.1 Actinomycetota bacterium
CCCAAGAACGCGTTCGCGCCGGGGCAATGCACCACCGCGCTACCTGCTTGCGCAAGCAGATCCAGCTCCTCGTCGTCGAGCCAGACGCCGTGGACGGCGACCAGCCGTTCGTGCAGAAGCCCCTCGCGATGCAGCAGCCGAACGGGCGTCGTGCCGTAACGCTCCTTGACCTGGTCCACCTCGTAGCGCGCCTCCGCTAGATGCAGATGGCAGGGCACCTCCAAGTCATCGGCCGCCTCCAGAGCCACCCGGATCGTTGCCGGGGAGGCCGCGTGCAACGAGTGCGGCGCGGGCTGCACCGAGACCAGCACGTCGTCCGAGGTCTCGGCCGCGAGCTCCCGCAGAAGAAGAGCAGACTCTTCAGCGCGCTCTCGGTACCGCTTCGGCGCGCTCGTCGGCGCGTCTGAGTCGTAGAAAGCCCGAGCGAGCACGAGGCGGATGCCGATGTCATGCGCGGCGCGGATGACCTGCCGGGCGTTGTAGTTGTCGGCGTCGTGCAGGTAGAAGAAGTCGACGGTGGTCGTCGTACCGGCGAGCAGCCCCTCGGCGAACGCGAACAGAGCGCCGACGTAGATGGCCTCTCCACCGAGATCGTCCGAGAACGGATAAAGGACGCGATCCCGCCACTCGTCGAACGGGCGGTCGTCGGCGAAACCTTTGAAGAGGTTCTGGAACGCATGACCGTGACAATTGACCGTTCCGGGGACGATCGCCACTGGACCCCAGTCGTCGACAGCGGTCCCCTCGGGCAGATCCGGCGACGCAACCACCTCGACGATGCGGTCCGACTCGAGGATGATGGCCAGGTCGCGCTGGAACCGGCCACCCACCCAGGTCAGTTCGCCTCGGATCGCCTGCACGGGCGGATTATGCCTCCGGCTGGCTATCCTGTTGCGGCAGTCTCGCGTGAGGGGAGGCAACACGCTGGCAGGGACCGAGACGAAGCCCCCGTTGTTACCTACTCCGGGCGCAGTTGCACGCGCGCGCCTGGTCGTGGCCGGCCTGCTCGTCGCGTATGTAGCCGCCTACCAGGTTCCGGACGGGTTCGAACAACCCGCGGGCGTGAAGATCGTCGCCTTCTGTCTTCTGGCCGTTCTATTCGCGTCCGCGATCGCGCAGATGACCGGGGCCATACCCGCGTCACGGCTCTTGTATCTCGCGGTCGACGGCGCCGTGGCCATCGCTCTGCTGGGCGTATTCGCGTTCGATCCCATGGAGCATCTCTTCTTCCCCGCGGTCGCGGTGATCGTCGAAGCCGCATTGCTTCTGGGGCTCGGCACGGCGCTGGTGTCGTGGGCGGCCGTCGCTCTGGGCTACACCCTGCGGGAGGTCCTGGCCTACTCCTTCCTGGACGTGCCCTCGGACCCAGCCGGCGTCGTGCTGCGTCTAGCCACGGCTTTCGGCGTCGCCCTGGTGGTGGGGTCCCTGGTCGAAGCGGGACGCGCGACGAAGGCGTACTCCAGCGAGAGGGAGGAGACCGAGCGCCTGAAGGAGATCGACCAGATGAAGACGGCCTTCTTGGCCGCGGTCTCGCACGACCTGAAGAATCCGCTCACCGCGATCCTGGGGTTCTCCACGACGCTCGAACGCAGGTTGGACCGCTTGCCTCCCGATCGGGTGCTCGAGTTCCTCGGCCACATCACTCGCAGCGCCCGCCGGTTGCAGAAGATGGTCGACGACCTGCTCGACATGGACCGCATGGAGCGAGGGATCCTGCAGCCGAACCTGTTGCCCACGGACCTGCCCGGCCTCGCTCGCGGCATCATCGACGAGATCGATCTCGCCGGTCACCCGATCACGGTGAACGCCGACGATCTCAAGATCGAGGTCGACCCGCCGAAGGTGGAGCGCATAGTCGAGAACCTGATCACCAACGCCATCAAGTACACGCCCGCGGGCACACCGATCGAGGTCCGGATCGAGCCCATGGAGGCTGGCGCTCTGATCGCGATCGAAGACCGTGGGCCCGGCATCCCGATCGAACTCAAGAAGAAGATCTTCGAGGCCTTCCAGCGCGGACCGGATGCTCCCAACAAAGCCAAGGGCAGCGGCGTGGGACTTTCCCTCGTGGCGCGTTTCGCGGAGCTGCACGGGGGCCGCGCTTGGGTCGAGGACCGGCCCGGCGGGGGATCCTCCTTCCGCGTGTACCTCCCGGGGGATGCGTCGCGCTGACCGCCCTCGTTCGCGCGCTGCCTCTAGAGTCCGGCCTATGACCGTACTGATCGGTGAGCCCCTCGACCTGAACGACGTGCTCGACGTCGCATACGACCGCCGTCCCGTTGCGGCCACGGATGACCTCGATCGGGCCATGCAACCCGCGCGCCGCGTGATCGAGGACGTGGTGGCTTCGGAGCGAACCGTCTACGGCGTCACCACCGGATTCGGCTACCTCGCCAACGTGCGGATCTCTTCGGAGGAGGCGACCGATCTCCAGAGAGACATCGTGCTGTCTCACGCCACCGCCGTCGGAACCCCGCTATCGGAAGAAGTGGTGCGAGCGATGTTGCTGCTGAAGGCGAGGACGTTCGCCTTCGGAGCCTCCGGCGTCCGCCCCGACCTCGTTCATCAGCTGATCGCGATGCTGAACGAGCGCATCCACCCGGTCGTTCCCTCGCAGGGTTCCCTCGGCGCATCGGGCGATCTCGCCCCTCTCGCCCATCTCGCACTTCCTTTGATCGGACGCGGTGAAGCCGTCGTCGACGGTGAGACGATGCCCGGCGCAGAGGCGCTAAGCAGCAAGGGCCTGGAGCCGCTCGAGCTCTCCTACAAGGAGGGGCTCTCACTGGTCAACGGCACCGAAGGGATGCTGGCTCTCGGGATACTCGTCCTGGACCGGATTGAACGGGTCGCGCGCGCAGCCGACGTAGCCGGCGCGATGACCGTCGAAGCGTGCCTCGGCACCGATCAGGCCTTCGCGGAGGACCTGGTCGGCTTGCGCAAGCAACCTGCTCCCCTTGTCGTAGCCGCGAACCTGCGCAACCTCCTGGCCGGCAGTGAGATCGTGGCGTCGCACCGACACTCGGATCACCTCGTCCAGGACGCCTACTCCCTGCGCTGCATCCCCCAGGTGCACGGTGCCTACCGGGACGCGATGTCCTACGTGCGCACGACCCTGGAGGCCGAGCTCGCATCGGCGATCGACAACCCGAGCGTGCTCGCCCAAGATGGCACCGTCGGTTCGAGCGGGAACTTCCACGGAGAGGCTCTCGCACTCGCGCTCGATCACCTCGCGCTTCTATCTACGGGCTTCGCCACGATCTCCGAACGACGCGTCGCGCGCTTGGTCGATCCCGAGCTCAACAACGGCCTGCCCGCCTTCCTCACCCGGGACCCCGGCCGACGGTCCGGTTTCATGCTGACGCAGTACACGGCCGCGTCGCTGGTATCGGAGAACCGCAGCCTGTGCTTCCCCGCGTCGGCGGATTCGATCTCTACGTCGGCGGGTCAGGAGGACCACGTGAGCATGGGCATGACCTCGGCGCGCAAGGCGGAACAGATCGCAACCAACACGGAGCGCGTGATCGCGATCGAGATGCTGGCTGCAGCCCAGGGTCTTGCATTGCGAGCCCCCCTGGAAGCCGCGTCGGGAACCGGAGCTGCCCTCGCGGCGATCCGAGAGGTGTCTCCGATGCTCGAGGAGGACAGGCCGCTCGCTCCCGACATCGAACGGGTGCGCGGTCTGATCGTGGGCGGGTCGCTGGAAGCCGCCGTAGCAGGCGCGAGCCAACCGCTGCTCTAGCCGGGCCCAGCAGCTGCCCCCATGCGTAGGAATACACGTAGCTGCATGCATCGCTGCCTTCAAGCGCATCGCCAAACGGGAGACGCTGGCCAGGTCGGATGGCGTAGATGGTCGCGGGGAACCATCACTCGAGACTCGCGGGAGGGATGGGCATGGTGAGGAAGCTTCTAGTGATCACGGTGATCGGATCTTTGATGGTCCCCGTCGCCGCTGCAGGTGCGGTAAGGGAACGGTCGGAGAGAAAGACCACGATGTGCGTGCCTCTCCCCGTGGCGACGAGTGCGAAGGACATCCACGTCGGCAGCCAGCACTACCACGTCCCCGGCCGAACCGAGTTGAAGGTCTGCGTGAAGGTGGATGCGGACGTCCAGGGGACACCCACCGTGACTCCCTATTCCAACTGCGGGAACGTCTGCTTCGCGGTGCGGGTCTCGGATGTCCGGGCCTACTCCGACGTCGGCGTGGAGCTCTCATGGAAGGAAGACGGCGAGCCGAAGAGCGTGCCGGTCGATCCGCCTCCCGTGGACCTCACGCGAGACGTCGACGAGGTCTGCATCAGCAATCACGATGCTGGCACGCCCGACCCCTGCGTGATCACGATCCTCAGCCCGAGCGACCTGCAGGCTCAGGGCGGGCAGAGGCAGGTGGCGTTGACGTGGAGCGCGGCCAAGGAGAGCTACGAGCGGCAGCTCGACCTGAGCTACGAGATCTGGCGCAACACCGACGAGGAGCTCGAAGGCTTCGAGCAGATCGCCACCAGCACCACGACGCGTTTCGTCGACATGGGGTTGGCCCGCAGAACGACCTACTGGTACTTCGTCGTGGCCGTGGACGAAGAGGGCCGCCGCAGCGCGGGCTCGAACCTGGCTGCCGCGACGACGAACTGAGGGAGGTGGCGCTACCGGATGCGCTGGCGGAGACCGTCCAGGTCCCTGACGGTCACGCCGCGCCGGTGCGTCTCGATCAGATCCTTGTGGCGAAGGCTCTGCAGAGCCTTCGCCACAGCTTCTCTGGAGCACCCCGTCCAGCCCGCCAGCTCCTCCTGGGTCAGGGGAAGTCCGATGCGGATCCCGTCCAAGGTGTCGTGGCCGAAGGTCTCTGCAAGCTCCACCAGCCGGCTCGCCACGCGGCCCACGGAGTCGTAGGCGGCGAACTCCACCCTCTTGCGATCGGCGTCGCGCAGCTTGCGACTCAGGCTCTTGAAGAGACACAGACCGACCTCCGGCTGCTCTCTCAGGACCGTGCGGAACTCGTCGACGGTCATGATCAAGGCGTCGACATCCTCGAGAGCGGTCACAGTGGCGGAGAACGGCTCCCCGTCCAGCGCCGCCAGCTCTCCGAGGAGATCGCCCGGCCCCCGCACCGCCAGGAGAACCTCTTGGCCCTCGGCTGTGAAGTAGGAGACCTTCGCCAACCCCGCCACGATCACGACCATGCGATCCGACCGATCGCCTTCGTTCATAAGAGTGGTGCCACGGGGGTAGCGCCTGCGGTTCCCCGGAAGGTGACTGCCGTCGCCGGCCGTCTGGAGGACGGCTATGAAGTCCTCGTCCTGCAGCGAGGCCGTCACGTCCGGCAGCTCTTCAACCGGTCTCCACTCGAACCGTGACAGGTATCCATGCCGGGGCCGCCATCCAGCGAGTCGGAGCCCGGCCCACCGACCAAGAGGTCCGCCCCTAGGTCGCCCTCCAACCGATCGCGACCTGCGCCGCCGTAAAGGCGATCGTCGCCGTCCCCGCCCTGCACCCGGTCATCACCCCCGTTGACCAATACCTCGTCGTCGCCCGCAGCGGCGGCCACCATGTCGTTGCCACCGAATGCGCAGATGACATCCGCCGCGTCGGTCCCGACGAGGACATCATCGCCGAGGGTGCCGAAGATGTCACATCTCTTCGGGCCATGGTGCCGGATCGCTTCGTCAACGCAATCCCCACCATCCACACATGAAGAGGCCCACGCCATCACGTGCTGGTCCCCGGGCTCTTCCGAGATCAGCGTTGCCGTCGCCAGGCCCGCTTCGTCGGTGTGGGTCGCCGCGTCCACGATCCGCCCCACACCGGTGCTCGCCCATTCCACGCGAGCGGCTGCAACGGGATCGCCCTCCACATCCGACACCGACACGGTGAGCTCGGAGCCGATGCCGACCCCCTCCTTAACCTCTCGTGGGGAAAGCACCACGGAGTATGGCCGCACAGGGGCGGGAGCTGTCGGGGCCGGTTCGGGATCGGGGTCCTGGCTCGGTTGCGGTTCGGGATCGGGGTCCTGGCTCGGTTCGGGATCGGGGTCGGGATCGGCAGGAGCCTCCCACCTCAGCACGGCCGCCAGCGCGTTGACGAGCCCGTGGCCGGAGACGGGATCCGGGCCCGGGGTGTAGAGATCGGTGGCTTCCTGCAGGAGAGCCTCGGTCACCTTGGCCCCGTTCTCCTCCGACCGAACACCCCCCAGACGGTCGTAGACCAACGCAGCCACTCCGGCCACGTGCGGTGACGCCATCGAGGTCCCGTCCTTCTCGGCGTAGCCGCGCTCATAGCCGCAGTTGGGGTCGCCGCCCAGGTGGATGGTCGACACGATCCCGTGGCGCACAGTGTTGGAACAGGCGCGGTTGGCACCACCGGGGGCAACGATCCCAGCACGGATATCGGGCTCCTCGCTGTCGGAGGAGCTATTCGGCAGATAGCTGTAATAGGTGACTCGGTTATCGCGATCCGTCGCTCCGACGCACAGCACGTACTTGGATAGCGCTGGGTAGCCACATACGGGGGACGGTGCGGCCGCTCCGAACGGATCGAAGTTCCCGGCCGCCGCTACGACCACCACACCGGCGTCGCGAGCCTCTTTCAGAGCCCTTTCCGTTTCGGTGTGGATATCCGAGAGATAGCCCTCCGGTGGGTTGAGCCCCAGGGAGATGTTGATCACGTGCGCTCCGTTCCGGACGGCGAAGTCGATCGCTTCCGCGAACGCCTGGTCGGTCTCACCCGGAAGGTCCCCCGACGACTGGATCGCGTCCACCGCATCTATAGGCATGACCGCCGCATCGGGTGCGACACCGACCACGCCTCGATCATCGCCGCACGCGGCCGCGATCCCCGCTACGTGCGTGCCGTGCCCGTCTCCATCCTGAGGCGGGCCCTCTTTGCCGATCGCCGCCCCCTCCAGCACAGTCAGCTTCCCCGGGCACCCGAAGTCCGGGTGTCGGAGGTCGACGCCGGTGTCGATCACAGCGATGGTGATCCCGAAGCCGGTTGCGCCCGCCTGCTTCCAAGCCTGGGGAGCCATGATGTTTTGAAGCCCCCACTGGTAGGGGAAGTAGCGGTCCTGTTGCTCGGGGCCGTACAAGCCTCGTCGAGGAGGTTCCGGCACAGAGGGTGGCTCCTCGGTGGCAGCGGATGGCACCGATACAGAGCCTGCATAGGAGCCGGCAAGCACAGCCGCATAGATGACACGAACGCTATAGACACCCGGGTCAAGATCGCTCAGCGAGAGGCTCCTAGAGGCTTTGGTGGGAACGAGGGGCGCGTCTGAGGCGATCTGGCAGACCGGACCCGCACTGTGCGGCGTACAACGTGGATAGTTCGCGACCGAGGTATCAACGCGGCCTCTGTACAGGAAAAGATCGAAGACATCAGAGGGATCCTCTGTCGTGACGCGGATCTCGAGATCAGACGGTGCCCTCACGTCCACGAAGAAATGGTCGAAGTTGGAGGAGGAATGGTCCAACTCATCGGTCGTCCCGCAGGGTCCCGTCCATCGAAAGTCGCTCCCTGAAGTCAAGGGCACTGCGCCCGATCCAGGGTCCTTGTGCTCGTCCGGTGTCGAATCGTGGGGGCCGATCGCTCCCATGGGCTCGGGCCCTTCACATACGACGGGAGATGTCTGCGACGCCGCTGGCCCTATGAGAACCGCCGGGAACCAGACGAGGGTCGCGGCGAGAACAGCGACCCCACGTCGCCAGCGGCGGAGGCCATGAACGCAAGGGGCCGTTATCCGGTTCACCCTCATCCCTCTTCCCGCGATCGGAGCTCGTCCCGCTGAACTCCTGATTCGCCGGGCTCCGCGCAGGCCCCTGCCCACCCCGGATCGAATCCTGGTCCTGATTGTAGTGGTTAGACCTAGAA
>JBKHXK010000052.1:0-9299 GCA_046566065.1 Actinomycetota bacterium
CTCGACTTCGCGGCGAGGATCTCGCTCGGCTTCGAACTGACCGCAAAGGAAGAGGCAAGGAAGGCGGCCGAGAGCGCGCTGCGTTCGAAGTCGCGACAGCTAGCGTCGATCGCTGCGTTGGGCGCCGCCGCTATGGAAGCGGATACGACCAAGGCGCTGTTCCAGGGCGTCGCTCGCCGCGCGGCGTCCATCCTCGAGGTCGAGCTCGTGCGCGTCATGGAGGCGGCGCCGGACGGTTCCAAGCTGGTCACACGTGCCGCGGTGGGCTTCGAGCTTTCGAAGGGGCGGGAGGTGACGCCCGACGAGGACGCGGTCGCGGCGTTCGCGGTGCGCCAGGGGCCGATCATCGTGCGCGACCTATCCGCAGAGGGCTTCGGTGCCGCCATGTTGACCGCTAACGGCGTGGTGAGCGGGGTGGAGGCCCCGATAACGTCGCCCGCAGGTGCGATCGGCCTCGTGGGTGCCTTCAGCCGCACCGAACGGCGCTTCACCGATGACGACGTCATCTATCTGAAGGGCGTTGCGGCACTCGCCGGCGTCGCGGTGGCCAGGCTGCGGGCCGAAGCGCTGTTCCATCAGAGCGTCCAGGGCGAGAGAGATCGACGCAAGACGACGCGGGATGACCTCGAGCGAGAGGTAGCCGAGCGAACCGCGCAGTTGAAAGCGGCGGTCGACGAGCTCGAGGCTTTCACGTACTCGGTGTCCCACGATCTGCGTGCTCCGCTGAGAGCCGTACGGGGATTCGCCGGGATCCTGCTCGAAGAGCAGACGGCTCGGCTGGACGACGAGGGCATCCGCCAGCTGCACGTGATAGCCGACAGCGCAGAACGCATGGGCGACCTGATCGACGATCTGTTGTCGCTTTCTCGCATCGGCCGCAGGGAACCGAACCTCGGAGAGGTGGATCTGAACGCGGCCGCGGATGGCGCGATCGCCACCTGTAAGCAAGCTCATTCCGAACATCCCGCGCTCGTGCGCCGGAGCGAGCTCGGCCGAGCGATCGCCGATCGTGGATTGTTGGATCACCTCTTCCTGGACCTGGTCGACAACGCCTTCAAGTTCACTTCCAAGCGTGAGGACCCGGTCATCGAGATAGGGCTCGTGGACTCGCCCGAGCCCGACGAGGCCGTCGTCTGCGTGCGCGACAACGGAGCCGGCTTCGATCAGCGGCACATCGACCAGTTGTTCCAACCCTTCCATCGCCTCCACCAGGTGGCCGACTTCCCGGGCACGGGGATCGGCCTCGCGGTGGTCGCACGGGTCGCTCAGAAGATCGGAGCACGTGTGTGGGCGGAAGGGCAGCCAGATCGGGGTGCGACGTTCTTCGTCGCGCTGAAGAAAGGAGGCAGCCATGGATGAGAGGAACGGCCGGGTCGAGCTCCTGGTGGTCGAGGACGACCCCAACGACCTCGAGCTCATCATGCGCGCTCTGAAGAGGCACAATCTCGGGAACAACGTCCGTCATGTCGGGGACGGCCAGGAGGCTCTCGACATCCTCCTCGGCGAACGACGCTCCGAGATCCACGGTCCGCCTCGTGTCGTGCTGCTGGATCTGAAGCTGCCCAAGGTCGACGGTCTCACCGTGCTACGAGCGCTGCGAGGCGACCCGCGCACGAGATTTCTGCCAATCGTGGTCCTCACCTCGTCCCAAGAGGAGCGTGACCTGGTCGATAGCTACGAGCTCGGCGTCAACAGCTTCATCGTCAAGCCGCTTAACTTCGACGAGTTCGTGCGCGTCGTGGGCGAGATCGGTCTCTACTGGGTGCTCTTCAACCGTGCCCCCGATGTGGAACCGTGACGATCCTGAAGATCCTGATGGTGGAGGACGTCCTCGCCGACGCCGAGCTGATCGAGCGCGATCTCCGCCGGGGCGGCCTGGACTTCGAAGCCGTTCGCGTTGCATCCCGGGAGGCCTACGAGGAAAGGCTGGATGGTGGGGTCGACCTGATCCTGTGTGACTTCCGCCTCCCGGACTTCGACGGCGCGGAGGCGCTCGGTCTGGCACGCGAACGGATCCCCGACGTCCCTTTCATCTTCGTGACCGGGACCATGGGCGACGACCGGGCGGTGGAGATGCTCAAGCAGGGCGCGACCGACTACGTGCTGAAGGACAACCTCGCAAGACTGGTCCCGTCCGTCCTGCGAGCCATGGACGAAGCGCGGGAGCGCCTGGAACGCAGAGCCGCCACAGCGGCACTCCGCGCCGAAAGGGCGATCCTGGGCGGGGTGGCCGCGGCGGTGCGGTTCCTGCTCGAGGAGGCCTCTTGGGAACAGGCGATCGACCGCACGCTCGAGAGCCTGGGGCGAGGGGCGGGCGTCAGCCGGGCACGGCTCCTTCGGTTGGACCCCGAGGCAAAGACGCTTTCGGTCACGAACGAGTGGGCCGACGAGGGGATGGCAACCCGGACCGAGACGCCAGCGCTCGTGGACGTCCCGCTGTCTGAGGTGGGACTGGGCCGTTGGTACGACGTCCTGGGTTCGGGGCGGTCGATGTCGGGGCGCGCCGAGTCCTTCCCGGAAGGCGAGCGTTGGATCCTCGAGGACCAGCACATCCTGTCCGTGGTGCTGGTTCCGATATCGGTCGAAGGCCGGCCCTGGGGGGCGATCGGCTTCGATCAGTGCGACCACCCGCGCATCTGGCAAACATCCGAGATCCATGCTCTGGAGGTGGCGGCGGGAGTCGTCGAGGCCGCCGCCACACGGCGGGCCGACGAGGAACTGCTGCGGGAGAGAGAGACGCGATACCGGACCCTCGCCGAGAGCATCCCCGACACCGTCATCCGCTACGACCGGGAGCTTCGCGTGACCCACATCAATCGCACTATGTCCGGGAGGCCGGTCGAAGAGGTGGTCGGGCGAAGGCTCGCCGAGCTCGGTCTCTCGCCAGAGGAAGTGGCGGAGATAGAGCGCCGGCTGACAGCCACCCTCGCCGACGGCATGCCTCGCACCTTCGAGCTCGATCTGCCCATGGTGGACGGCCACACGGTCGAGGTGAGGGTCGTTGCCGAGATGGACGAGGACGGCTCGATCCGCTCCCTGCTGTCGATCGAGCGCGACGTCACGCAGCTTCACGAAACGAAAAGGCGGCTGCTGCAAACGGTAGAGCGGATGAGTGCACTCGACTCGCAGCGCCGAGCGCTTCTCCGAGCGTTGACGGATGCACAGGAAGAGGAGCGGCGAAAGCTCGCGGATGAGCTTCACGATGAGACCCTGCAAGGCCTCGCCGCACTGGCGCTGAGGCTCGAGGCGCTGCGGGTGGAACCGGACCCCCGTACGGCCGTCTCTCAGGTACAGGCAGATGTGTCGAACGCCATCGCTCGATTGTGGATGACGATCGCGGACCTGCGTCCGCCGGCGCTGGATGGGCGCGGCCTTGCGGCCGCAACGAAGGACCTCGTCTCGGAGCTCCAGACCCATCATGGTTTGGACGTCGTGCTCGACGAGGCCCTGGAGTCCGAGCCTGCCCCTGGCACGCGCCTCCTCCTTTATCGCGTGGTTCAAGAGAGCCTGACCAACGTTCGCAAACATGCTCACGCGACCCACGGTGTAGTCGCACTGAGAGAGACCGACGACGCTTACATCGCCACGATCAGCGACGACGGCCGAGGCTTCGACGTCGACAAGGAGATCGCTTCGACCCTGCCCGGACATATAGGCATCGCGCATCTGAAGGAGCGGGTCGAGCTCTCGGGAGGGTCGTTCGCTTGCGCGAGCAACCCAGACAAAGGGACCGTCGTCGAGGTGTGGCTGCCCAAGGATGAACACGAGGATCGGGCCGCATGAATCCCGTCCGAGTGCTGTTGATCGACGACGATGAGCTCGTTCGACGTGCTTTCGGCGCACTGATAGAGAGGGCCGACGATCTCGAGTTGGCTGCAGCCGCACCGAACCCCCACGAAGGAGGTGTGCTGGCAGCCCAGCACAAACCGGACGTCGCCGTCGTCGACGTGAAGATGCCGGGCGGAGGCGGCCCGGCCGCTTGCCGCGAGGTGCTCGGAGCATCCCCGGGCACGAAGGTGATCGCCCTGTCGGCCTACGAGGACCGGGCTACGGTGCTCGAGATGGTCTCGGCGGGGGCCATCGGCTATCACGTGAAGGGTGATCCTCCCCATCGTCTGGTCGAGGCGATCCGTGAGGCGGCGCTCGGCCGGGGCAGCCTGTCGGGACGGGTCACGGGAGGTCTTATCGAGGAGCTCGCGACCAAGCTGCGCGAGGGCTCCTCGCGCAGCGAGGTGCGCAGGGAGCAGCGTCTGCGTATCGAGCAGATCCTGGCCGGGGACCACATCCGCGCCGTGTTCCAGCCGATCGTCGATCTTTCGACGCTTGAGGTCGTCGGAGCCGAGGGGCTCTCACGGTTCGACCTGGAGCCTCTTCGATCGCCGGACGTGTGGTTCGCGGAGGCGCTCTCCGTCGGACTGGGTTCGGAGCTCGAGGTCCTGGCGGCGCGCACGGTCGTGATGCAGAGCGCCGGCCTGCCCGAAGGGGTCTTCGTATCGGTCAACGTCTCACCCAAGACGTTGATCGTGCACGGCGCGGACGACCTCTTCGCTCTCGCCGCCGGGCGCTCCCTCGTGATCGAGGTGACGGAGCACGCGCCGGTGCGCGACTACGAAGACATGGGACGCGCATGCGAGGGCATCCGGGCACTAGGGGGCAGGCTCGCCGTCGATGATGCCGGTGCCGGCTTCGCCAGTCTCCGGCACATCCTGATGCTGCATCCCGAGATCATCAAGATCGACATCAGCCTCACGCGCCACATAGACCAAGACAAGCAGAAGAGAGCCTTGGCTGCGGCCTTGATCACCTTCGCGAGGGAAGCCGGGTACGACGTGGTCGCCGAAGGCGTCGAGAACGACGGTGAGCTCGAGACCCTTCGCGAGCTTGGGGTTGCGTACGGCCAGGGCCGGATGTGGGGCCTGCCGGGCTATGCCACCGAGTTCGACCGAACCGTCCGGGGCGTAGCTTCCTGAACCACGCGGTCGGCGGTACGGGGGCATGCAGCTGCGGCCTTCCCTCCGCCCTTCTGGGTTGCCTGGCAGGATGGAGGCCGAGGACGGGGAGGGGTCTCATGTCGGGCTGGATCTGGACGAAGTTCTGGTGGGGGATGCTGCTCGTTCCCGTCTTGGTCATCATCGCGACTCTGATCGAAGGACGGTCGGTGACGTTCGGCGTCCCACTCATCGCGTTCGTCATCGCGTGGATGGCGGTGGTCCTTGTGTTGATGCGGAAACTAGGGGTTCCGCCCTTCGGGAAGGGAGACGGTTGATGACCGAGGAGCCTTTCCTTCAGCAGCTGCGACGAGGCCGGTTCGTAGCCTGGCTCAAGGTGGCCGTTGGCCTCTCCCTGATGGTCACCGCGATCTCTGCGGCGTCGCAACTGTTCAGCGCGACGAGCTAGGACGGGATGAACGAAGCGGGTTAGTCGCCGATCCCGTGCGGGTTCGTGTCGGTGTTCTCCCTCGAGCAGGCAGGTTCGGAGGCCCAGGGGTTCTTATCGGCAAGCTCGGCCGCAACGCAGGTCACCCAGGGTGCGAAGGTGCTGCTTACCGAGACGGTCTCCTCGTAGTGGCCCTCACCGCAGGGATCCTCGGCCTGGAAAGCACCTATGGGCACCAGACCTCCTCCTTGATCGTCGGTCGGGGGCGCTCGCAAGAGCCAGAAGTCGTAGCCGGGAACGATGTAGCCGAGCTCGTCCTGCCCGAGGCCGAGCACGAACTGATAGGGGGAGTCGAACTGATCGCTGATCACCGGTTCGTAGGGGCGCCCGGTGTCTGCTTCCGGGCAGCCGGGGCGTCCGTAGCCGCCGATCTCGAGCTCTGGGAACAGCTCGCCGGGAACGGTGAGGAAGGTGGCCGGGCCGAACGAAACGGCGACCATCTCGGTTAGCACCTGTGACCCCACGGCTCCCGCGTACACGCCTTCGGAGTGTTCGTGGGGTCCCCACGAGTCCGCTCCCTCGTAGGTCGGGATGTCGAACACCCCGGCTGCGTTCAGGCCCATGAGCGCGGTGTTGTCGGCGTCTAGATAGAACTCTCTTCGCTCGGCTTCGAGGCCGGTGATCTCTTCGACCGGAGCGCCGGCCAGAGATCGCTCGGCGGCAAGGGCGACCTGGCGCCCGATCTCGTAGGTGCGTTCCCAGGAAGCCTCGGTTCCGTATCCGGGGATGTCGACGCGCAGAGGAGTCATCAAGCCCCCCACCGAGCCCGAGAAGTAGATCGCCGTTCCTCCGAGGTTCTGCTCGAGCACCTCGCGGGTTGCGTGTGGGAAGTCGGACGACACCAGCTGGTTGTCCGAGCCCTGGGCTTCGGGGTGGTTCGACCAGTTGACGACCGTACCGATCGTCGAACCGTCCTCGCGCACGAACTGAGCCGACACGAGCTCGGGATCGATGACGTTGGGATCGCGGGAGTCCCTGATGCCGAAGGTGTGATCGGTGACTGCGAACTTCGCAGCGGCCAGCTCGCGGCTCTGCCACGCTTCGTAGACGGCGTCGATGATCTGCGAGCGGATGAAGGCGTTGTAGGCAGGGAACTTCCCGTCGATGCCGATGTTCTCGCCCCAGTAGCCCATGGTGTCCACGCCCTCGTGCGTGTGGGTCGAGGCGACCACGAGCTCGTCGATGGGCATGTCGGGGTAGCGCTTCTTCAGCTCTTCCCGAGCCCGGCGGACCTCGTAATTGAAGAAGCCGACGACATCGAGGGAGACCAGAGCGACCGCGGTGTCTTGGGACTCGAGGACGACCGCCCGAGCCCAGGTGTCGTCGTGCTTGCCGAGCGTGCAGTCCGAGCCGAACCCGGCCCCCGCCCAGACGCCATCCCATTTGCCGGTCGAGTTGGTGTCTCCGTAGATCTTGACCCCTCGGACCTCGAAGAGGCCCTGGCTGTAGCCGTCGCCTGTGGAGTTCCACGGTTGGTCTACGTGAGGCTCGCGGGGGCCTTGCAGCTCGGGCGGGGCGTCGACTTTCAGGCCGGGGTCGTAGCAGCCGTCTCCGTCGAGGTCCGTGAACGGCTCGCCCCAGGCGCCGGTGACCGGCTGCGGGGTGAAGTAGGGCTTCCACTCCTCAGGCGGCGGCCCGACCGGCGTGATGGCCCTCTTGCCGAACCCGACGTAGGTCGGCGGCGCACAACGTTTGTCGTTGCCTTTGCCGGAGTTCCCGTCGAGACAGGCATCCTTCGAATGAGGGTCCTTGTCGGGGGGGCCGGGCCGGATGGAGCCCGCAGGGATGCTGCCTGCCTCTCCCGCGAGGGCCCCGGTCATCGTGATCGCGAGCAGGGCGCTGATAAGGACGGGCAAGAGACGGGTTCGGCGCATAACCACCTATTCCAGGCGGGGCGCCAAACTCCTTCAAGCTACCGAGACATCCGAGGTACCCAGGGACATGCTCCGGCGTTCTTTGCTACGACAGCGCTGTAGAGCAGCGTTGCCGTAGCGATGTTCGCCACGTGTGGAGTCTCGTGTGGGATCTCGCGGCAGCGCGCCCACGCGGCATACGTGTGCGCCTTACTCCGCTTGCAAATACGCGCGGTCGCGCCCGAACTTGGAGAGCCTGGATTCTTCCTCGGTCAGGCCGATGAAGTCCTGAGCCTGGAAGGAGATCTCATCTGGGTAGAAGGTGAACAGCATCTTCTCAGTGCTTTTCACTGAGGAAGACGATTTCTCCTTCTTCGAGGTAGGCGGGAACCTCCATGACATGCAGGTCAGGCTGTCCCAGACGCTCGACGATCCCCCGAAACAGCTCGGATTCAAGGAATTCGTCGGCTGCCTGTTTCGACTCCCAGACGTAGTTGGCTCCGTAGAGGCCGCGCTCGGTGTCGACTATGAAGGCCTTCGATCGCATCCCGGGGACCGACTGGTAAGGGACCGCTCTCTCCTGCGCGAGCCGGCGCATCTCGTCCCAGTCGGTGTCCTCCGGCATGGAGAAGTACGAGGTCATTGCATACATCGACGCCTCCTTTTCCTGTGCGGGCTTGTGCTCTCTTTTAGGGTCGGCAGAGGTCGTTTCGGACGATCAGGCCTCTGACCTGGGATTTTGCCGCGCGCCATTTTGCAGCGCGCCCGGAGGGATTCGAACCCCCGACCCTCGGATTAGAAGTCCGACGCTCTATCCAGCTGAGCTACGGGCGCCTGAGGTCCATTCTCGCAGGTCACACCGCCTCTTGCGAGGTTCGGGTTGCCAAGTAGGTGACCTTCCCCTGGTCGGTGCGCGACAACTGCGCGACAACTTCTTCCTGCAACGGCGAAGCGAAAGCTCGTTCGAGAGCTTCCTTCGTCCTCTGCACGTCCTCCGGGAAGTCCTTTGTGTAAACGGTCCTCGTCACGTCGGAATTGTGTCCGAGCATCTTCTTAGCATCCGCCAGAGAGCCGCCGCCATGGGTACCGCTTTGGAGGATGGAAGAAGCGGATACCCGCAAGTCTTTGAACTGGACCTCAGGAAGTCCCGCAGCAACCACAGCGGGTTTATAGAACCGGGCGTACACATTGCGGCGAAGCACCCCCCCGTCAGGCGAGGTGAAGACCCACCCTTCAATGGATGGAAAACGGGCCATGTGGTCTTCGAGCATGGAGCAAAGTCCCTTAGGTAGGTGGATCCTGTTCTTGATGTGAGTCTTGGTGTCTTTGTAGTAGATGGTTCCTTTGACCTCTGAGTTGGTCGCTCGGATGGTCAGTGTTTCGATGCCTTCTCGAAGGTCCAAATCCTCTACCCGTAAGCCAGCGCATTCGCCCCATCGCAAGCCGGTGAACCCGGCGACGCAAACGAGCGTCTTGAACCGGTCATCAATCTTGGATGCCACCCGCCATATGTCGTTGGGGGAGATAGCAATACCTTCGCGGACTGCGAACTTCGGGATGTTGACTCTGAGTGCCGGATTGGACTCGATTCGGCCAGAGTAGAACGCGTCATTGAGGATTGCCTTCAGCCATCTGTAGCACTTTGGGATCGTTCGACCTTTACCACCGTTCCCCATACACCTAACCCATGCCTGGACGTCCTCCCTCGTAATTTCCTCGAGCAACATTTTTCCGAAGTAAGGGTTGAGATGGTTGCGAAGGGTGCCTTCAATGTCGACGATGGTTTTCGGCGCCTTGCTGCCTCCACTGTTCTCAAGGAACTGATCAGCGAACTCACCGAAAGTCAGACCCCTTCGCCTGCTCCTCGGGTCTTCCCAGGATCCGATCATGACCTCAGCGGACTTGATCTGCGCTGCCTTAACCGCGTCCGACCTGCTGATGAAGGTCCCTGCCGAACGCCAGGTGCCCCGAGGGCTCCGGAAAAGTCCTTGCCATTTCCCGCTGGGAAGG
>JBKHXK010000053.1:0-9081 GCA_046566065.1 Actinomycetota bacterium
ACGGTCAGGTACCTCATTTGGAGCCTCCCCCTACGTGTCGGCCAACTTGTCCAGCGCTACGCGCCACTGGGTGCTTGCTCGGTCAAGGAAGGCAGTGACCTGCTGGCTCCGTCCCTCGCCAGCAAGGAAGCTTTGTACCGAACGCAGACCAACGTCGTTAATTGACGTGTTGGTCGCGAACGCATACGTCCGCATCGCTTCGTAAACCTCCTTCGGAATACGAAGCGTCACTACCTGCACCTCCTTCTCGCTCCCGCTCCCTTGTGCCATGTCGCTCCTCCTCTCGGCAACCGACCCCCGCCTACCCGGGGTCCCGACCAGCCGGTTGCCTAAGTAACCCTCGGCACCTACTCACTCAGCCGGATGTCCGATCCGGCCTACTCGACGTTGCTAGCTTACTGTCATAACGGCAAAAAAGCAAGATACCTTTAGTGGCACCCCCCTACCGGCAAGGGATCAGCCAGGGCCTTAGCAGCAAAACCGGCAAGGCGGCGGTTACGAGGGGGCGGCTCCGCCGCACCCCTCTCCACCTGAGCCTGGAACGATCGGTGCCCGCAGCGTCAAGGGTTGCTTCGCAACTCCTGCGGAGCTTCGCCCTTGACCCTGCTACCGAGTCCACGGAGAGCCAAAAACCCCTACCAGGCAGGGCCACTAGGCCATACGCTGGGCCAGCGAGAAAGGGGAAGCACTTGGGCCAATCGGAACCCTCAGCGTCGACCCCCCTGCCGTGGGGGCGCATCCTGGTGGCAATTGCGATCGCAGCCGCTGCTTATTGGAACTATTCAGGTCACTTCTGGTCGCCTCACGCCGAGGACCAGTTCTTCGATCAATGCTTCTCCACCGGCATCCCGGGCGGAACGTGCGGATGCATGGTCAATTGGTTCGAAGCGAACGGCTATACACCGAATGACCTCGAGGGCGAGGGCTACCCGCCGGAGGCGCTGCAGGCTGCACTGGATTGCCCCCGCACAGACTTCTAGAGCAGTACGCCCCAGCTCACGTCGATCGGGGCCGGGTCAAAGATTCGACCGCAGCCTGCACACATCGAAGGCCCGCAGCTGCATAGTTGCTGGGGAGCCGACCCGCAGACACACTCAAACCATCCGAGGTGGCCGCAGCAGATACAGCGAGCGCCGACCTTCATCTTTCGAACCCTCCGATCTCTAGACCGCATCCCGGGCAGAAGTTCGGCCTCCGAAATCCCTCCCCGCCTGCCGTCCAGAAGTACCCGCAGGCTAGGCAACACAGGGCCGTTAGTCGAGTACTCACGAGAGCTGGCGCAACGCCGATATCGACTGTTGATCTCGGACCAACTGCCGCCGCAGCCGTCTCACGTTTAGCCGCCGCCTCACGTCGCTTGACCGCCTCCGACGCCTGGTACCGCCAGACTCTTTCTACGATCTCAGCGTCCGATTCATTGCGCACTCTCCACCCCCTCACGATCGTGCTGATGGTCAATCACTACTCGGCCGGTGTCGTCGTAGCCGACCGGACAACGTCCGCAATAGACCTCCCAGACGCCCTTCACCATGGACACACGAGCCGTCTCGGGATCGTTGCGACCACAGCACATGCAGTCGTGATGCCTCATGACCTGCACGAGTCGGTCCCACTCGGGACGGTTCTTCAGACGCATCGGGGAACCCGCACCCATGAGCCGACGCTTTCGACCTCGTCGTGCATCAGCTTGCGCACTTCCTCACGCATGTCTCCCAGCGATTTCCCGTCGAAGAAGTCACGCGTGATGTTGACGGGACGCACCCGCTCTCCCAGCGACGCCCGCACACCCTCCTCGCCGTCTTTCAGTGAGTAGCCGGCCGCTCGCAAAGCGCCGGCGACGTCCTTGAGGATGTAGGAGCTCGCTCCCCCGGCTCGGCCGTAGTCGACCGCCTGGATGTGGACGATGGCACCCCACCGTTTCTGCAGGTGACGTTGAGGCACGAAGTCACCCTTCTGCAGCAGGTGAACGTGACGGAGATCAGGACGTTGCGGGTTGACTTCGGTTGTCCAGGCAGCCTCCCAACGGAAGCCGTCGTTTCGCAAACGCCGAGACAAGTCCCGCACTTGCGCGCGGCGTTTCTGATGATCGACCGGCGCCAGGGACAGCATGACGAAACGCTCCGGCCATGCGAGGCCGATTGCTAGCTGAAGGCTATGGATTTTCCGAGGCCCGCAGAACGGGCATCGATAAGCCTTGCAGCGGCCCGAAAGTCGTTGCCGAGTCTCGGTGTTGACGAGGTCGTAGGTGACCCGCTCGCAACGGGTTTCGCTCCCCCACTCACCGATATGCCTGTTATTAAGAACAGAAGAAGGACGGGAGCCGTCCCTAGGTTGACGTAATCCAACCGAAATGCGCCGCTCAGAGCGATTCTGCGGCCCAGTAGATCCATTATGGGCGTTCCCAGGAACGCCCGAGAGGGCTCAGGAGGGCTGTTCCGGCGCCTCGGTGGCGGACCCCGTCGCCTGCAACCCTGCGATCGCGCCCGGCAGCTTCTCCAGCACCTCGTCCTTCGGAAGGAACGCGTCGGCCCACGAGGTGTCGCCGATGTCGGGCAACCCGGAGACCCCGATGATGTGCGCGCCCGGCGAGAAGCTCCGCAGCATGCGCCCGGTGACCGCCCCGTTGAACCCGGGCATCTTGAAGTCCAACACGACGACCTCGGGCCGGCTCCGACCGGCCGCCGTGATGGCCTGCGAGCCGTCCCAGGCGATCTCTACCTCGTGGCCCTCCCGGGTCAGGAGCTCCTTGATCGCCCCCGCGAAATGCGGATCGTCGTCGACGAGCAGGATCCTCATGCCGTCCTGTATGCCCTCGGTTGGCCGATGTCAGTCTTCCCGATCTGCGGCGTTCCGAGCGAGGTCCTCACCCGGCCGCCCGATCCGGTCGAGCTCTGTGGGTGAGACGGTCGCGGATACCCCACCGCGTGACCTTCACGACCGCCTCGATCACTATCCGCCTGCTCATCTTGGACTTGCCCTGCACGCGTTCGACGAACGTGATGGGCACCTCCCTGATCGTTGCCCCGCTGCGATGGAGCCTGCGCGTCATCTCGATCTGGAACGCGTAGCCCTCCGAGCGCAGCTCCGAGAGGTCCTGGTTGCGCAGAGCATCGACCCTGTAGGCCCGGAAGCCGCTGGTCGAGTCCTTCACCGAGAAGCCCAGCCACATCCGGGCGTAGAGGTTGCCGGCCGACGAGAGCCATCGCCTCACCCGGCTCCAGTTCTCGATGCGGCCGCCCGGGACGTAGCGGGAGCCGATCGCCAGGTCCGCGGCATCCAGAGCCTCGATCAGTCGCCGCGCGTCGGCGGGATCGTGGGATAGGTCCGCATCCATCTCCACGACCACGTTGTAGCCGCGCTCGATCGCCCAGGCGAACCCCGCGACGTAGGCGGTGCCCAGGCCCTGCTTGCCCGTCCGTTCGATCAGGTGGATGTCGTGGGGGCCGCGTGCCAGCTCGCGCACCGCATCCGCCGTTCCATCCGGCGAGCCGTCATCGACGACCAGCAGGGAGACACCGTCACCGACCGAGGCGAACAAGCGCTCGGCCACTTCTCCGATCGAGTCCACCTCGTTGTAGGTGGGAACGATGACGAGGGAGCGGGTCATGGAGCGACCGTAGCGTCCACCCGCCGGCTGCGGAACCGGAGAGCAACTCCGACCAAGGTGCCTACCAGCGCCAGGTAGGCGGCCCACTCCCCCGTCCGCGTGTAGAAGGTGGTTGCTCCCCCCACGGGTAGTGACCCTGTCATCGTGGCGGGCTCGTAGAGCTCGGTCGAGTCCATGACGCGACCGTGCGGATCGATGAAAGCCGAGATGCCGCTCAGCGCGCCATGGGCTACCCCCACGCCGTTCTCGACGGCCCTGACCTTGCTGAAGGCGACGTGCTGGGCCGACGCCCAGGTCTCGCCCCAGGTCGACGTGTTGGTGGCGACGACGAGCACGTCTCCTCCCGCGTCGACCGCGTTCCTGACCAGCGGGCCGAAGTCGCCCTCGAACGAGATCACGGTCGCGACCGAGGCTGAGGGGAGTTCGAACACCTTCGGTTCGGACCCTGCCACCGCGTCGCGCGGCACCTGGTCCAGCATCGGGATCCAGTCCAGGAAGTTGCGCCCCGGCACGTATTCGCCGAAGGGCACGAGGTGCGTCTTCTGATAGACGTCGACGACCCGTCCCTCCGCCGAAACGTGGAAGGCAACGACCTTGTAGCGATCGTTGTCGATGTCCAGATTGCCTCCCACGATCATCGGAACGCCGACGGCTCGAGCTGCCTCGCGGACCTCATCCGCCGCGGCGGCATCGCGCTCGAGGTCCACGCCGACCGAGCTCTCCGGCCACACGACGAGGTCCAGCTCGCTGCCGTCCAGCTCCTTGGTGAGGCGGGCGTGGCTGCGGGTGATGGCCATCTCTTTGTCGTAGAAGGAGCCCTGGAAGTCCTGAGGGACATCGCCTTGCACGATCGCTACCCGCAACACCGGCCCGTCGGTCGCGGTCACCGGAAGGAGCAGAGGCAGCCCGAGTAGAACGAGGGCCGCGGCGGCCGCGGCCAAGCGCTTCCGGCGGCCGCCCTCCAGAGCCTCGGCCCCCAGAGCGTTGACCGCCGCCAGTAGCCCGGCCACCAACCACGCCCCGCCCCACGCCGCCGGTCGCAGCGTCCACAGCGGCAGCGAGTGCTGGCTCTGCGCGAGTTGTCCCCAGGTGAACCCACCCAAGGGGACGGACGCTCTCAAAGCCTCGATCGATATCCATGCGCTTGCCGCGAACAGCACGCGCCCCCACACGGAACCGCTCCGCGAGAGCCACGCCCACAGCGCCCCGAACAGGCCTACGAACAACGACTGGAGGACGATCAGCAGCACCCATGCGACATAGCCCACGACGCTGATCCAGAAGATCAGCACCCCGAAGAAGCCGAGACCGAAAACGAAGCCGAGTCCGAAGCCGCGGCGCATCCGCGCGTCGCGAGCCAGGAACAGAAGAGGTACGAGGGCGAGCCAGGCCAGAGGCGCGATGTCGGGCTCGGGGAAGGCCAGTGCCAGCAGCGCCCCGGCGATCAGGACGATCGCGTAAGCCCCGGCCCCGGTCGGCATGGGGTTGGGGCCTAGACGCAGTCGCGGCAGAGAACGCGCTCCTCGTCGGCCAACTGCGACCGGGCCTTCACGAGGTGGCAGCGCTTGCAGACGAACTCCTGACGATCCTTGACGGGGATGACCTTGGTCCGGATCGTCTCATTGCCGGTGGGCTCGCGCTCTGAGCTGAGCGCCATGAGGGCGTCGTCGTCTTCTTCCTCGGGCTCCCCCGCGGCACGCCGACTGGTGGCTCGCTGCGCGAGCAACTCCTCGAGGCTGGCGTCCTCGCCCTCCTCGTCGTCGTCGGTCATGGCGAGCCCGGCGGCGACGTCTTCCTCGTCGTCGTCGAGGTCTTCGAGATCCTCGTCGTCGGTCTCTAGCTCTTCTTCAGGCTCTTCTTCGATGCCCTTCGCCGCCAACTCACTCCTCCAGGGGGTCGTACAGGTCGGTTACTCGATGCCCAGCCTAAGGGGTGCCAAACACAACCGTGAAGCGGTTGGGGGGCATAGAAAAAGGAACCCGAGTGACCGTAAGGGGCCGCTCGGTAGCCGGCCGAAGCCGGTTATTGGAGCGTTTTCCCTTGGCCACTCGGGTCCCAAAGTTTTGTCCCAAGCAACCACTGGTTCCGGCGGACCGAACTCCTCCGGTCGGCGGCTCCGCTGGTCCGCAACAACCCGAGGGCCGTGCGGTCCGGCGTGCTGCGTGCCGGTGACTGCTTGGGACGTTTCGCAACATAGAGAGGTTCGGAGGCGGAGTCAACGGGTTGTCACGAAGATTTCTCCGGAACGCGAAACAATCTGTTCTGTCCACAATGCGTCCACAGGTTGTCCCCGGCCGCGGTTCGCATCGGCGGGAACCATCACTCCACGGACTAGGCTGCGCGGCAAGATGTTGACCTACGACATGACGTGCGAGGCGACCGCGCCCACCACCTTGGGTTTCGTGGACATCACCGAACAGGTCCAGAACGCGGTCGCGCTATCCCAGGTCACCGACGGCCGGGTGACCGTGCTCCGTTCCGAACCAGGATGCAGCTTGATCCTCAACGAGCAAGAGAGAGGGCTCCATGCCGACGTCCAGGCCACGATCCGGAGGCTGGAGTTGAACAACGGATCCGGTCCCCCTCCCGTAGGGTCCGCCTCGTTGGTACTTCCGGTCGTCGGGGGTCGCATTCACCTGGGCACCTGGCAACGGATCTTGATGCTGGAGCTCGAGCAGCCTCGAACGAGGCCGCTCCTCGTTCAAGTGGTGGGTGAATAGATGGCCAAGAACAGACTCCCGGACCCGGCGGAGGACTTCCCCGCCTGGTACGTCGAGGTCGTGAAGCAAGCCGGGATGGCCGAGCACGGTTTGGCCAAGGGCATGATGGTGATCAAGCCGCACGGCTATGCCGTGTGGGAGCACATCCAGCGGGCGCTGGACGACCGTTTCAAGGCGACCGGTCACGAGAACCTCTACTTCCCGATGCTGTTCCCAGAGAGCCTGCTGCACAAGGAGGCCGAGCACGTCGAGGGCTTCTCTCCCCAGGTCGCGGTGGTGACCCATGGCGGCGGCCAGAAGCTCGACGAGCCTCTGGTGATCCGTCCGACCTCCGAGGCCGTCATCTGGAACACCTACGCCAACTGGATACAGAGCTACCGGGACCTCCCGCTGCTCTACAACCAGTGGTGCAACATCGTCCGGTGGGAGATGCGCACGCGCCTCTTCCTGCGCACCACCGAGTTCCTGTGGCAGGAAGGCCACACCGCCCACGCGACCGAGCAGGAAGCGTGGGAGGAGACCGTCCGGATGCAAGGCGTCTATCGCGAGGTCGCCGAGGACGTGCTCGCCATCCCCGTCATCCCCGGACGCAAATCCCCCTCCGAGCGTTTCCCCGGCGCGGTCGAGACCCTGACGATCGAGGGGTTGATGCGCGACGCGAAGGCACTGCAGTGCGGGACCTCTCACTTCCTCGGCCAGAACTTCGCCAAGGCCTACGACGTTCAGTTCCTCAACTCGAACGGCGAGCTCGAGTACGCGTGGGCGACGTCCTGGGGGTTCACCACGCGCATGGTGGGGGCCGCGATCATGACCCACGGAGACCAACGCGGTCTCAAGCTTCCGCCCGCCGTCGCGCCGGTTCAGGTGGCGATCGTGCCCATCTACAAGACCGACGAGGAGCGCGCCTCGGTACTGCAGGTCGCCAACGCCATGAAGGAGGACCTCGCCGCCAACGGCGTTCGCGTGAAGGTCGACGATCGCGACCAGCACCGGCCCGGTTTCAAGTTCAGCGAATGGGAGCTGAAGGGCGTCCCCGTGCGCGTCGAGGTCGGGCCGAAAGACATCGAGGCCGGCCGGGTGGTGCTGGCCGATCGTTTCTCGGGAGACAAGGACGAGGTCGCGATCGGCGACGTCGCCGGTGGCATGGCGGCGCGGCTCGCGGCGGCGCAGCGCAACCTCTATGACGACGCTCTGGCCTTCCGGGAGGCGAACACGCACGAGGCCGCCGACTACGAGACCTTCCGAGAGGGTGTGACCGAGCAGGGCGGGTTCTGGGTCGGGGCCTGGTGTGGTTCCGAGGAGTGCGAGACCAAGGTCACGAAGGAAACCACCGCGACGATCCGCCTCCTGCCCTTGGAGAAGGAGGAGCCGGGCGGAGCTTGCGTCGTGTGCGGCTCGGCAGGAACCGAGCGAGCCACCTGGGCCAAGGCCTACTAGCCCTCTAGCTCAGCCGTTCTCGCACACGCTGGCCACGACCTCTCGGCCGGCAAGCACGGCGCTGAACAGCCGCTCGTCCTCGCGGCCCTCCCATCCCTCGGGCATCTCCTTGCCGCCGGGCAGGTTCTCGCCCGCGGTGTAACCCGCTACCCACTCCCCCACGCGCTGCGCGGTCCCGTCGGTCAGCGCCGCGCGATCGGCGAGGAAGATCCCCGACGAGATCACCCGGAAGACGTCGACCCCATCGTCGGAGAACTCCCGCTCGATGTCGGCCGCCAGCTCCCCGCCCGCGATCGGCCAGCCTCCGGACTGATGCGGGTACAGGGTCTGGCCGTGATCCGCGGTCACCGCCACCGCCCATCGACCCCGGCCGACCTGCCTATCGAGGAAGGCGGTCAAGCGCTCCAGGGCGCGGTCGGAGGCCTCGATGTTGGCCGCCACCTGAGGGGACCTGAGCCCCCACCGATGGCCCGCATCGTCGACCTGCTTGAAGTTCACGTAGAGGAGGTCCGGGATCTCGTCTGCACCGAAGCCGCGCTCGGCGATCACGCGCTCCAGGATCTGCTGTTGGTAGTCGATGAAGGCCGGGGTTGCGTAGCGAACGGCGGGGTCGCTCAGGTCGTCGTCCTTCCAGCGACCATCGGCTTCGCCATCTGCGACGTCCAACTGTTCGGTGGCGGCCTCCAGCGCGACCGGGTCTCCGACGGCCGGGATCTCGTAGAGCTCGTCGTTGCCGTAGGTCAGGCCTTGGGCGTTCAGCAGGACGGCCAGGTCGCGGTCCCCGCCTGGAGCCCCCGCTCCCCTGCCGATCATCCCCAGGTGCCAGTTGACGGTGGCGACGACCCCGACCTGGGCCTCGTTGCCGGTCGTGGGGTCGTACACGTCGGCCAGGGAGGGCACCCGCACCTCGGAGGCGTCGTCTCCCTCGAATGGATCGACGTAGTCACCGGACGCCGTGCGCATCTTGACGTGCGGGATGCCATGGGTCCGAGGGAAGGCTCCGGTCCCGAGCGTCGTGTGGATCGGCGGCGTGTTCGACGGGGTCGAACCGATCGTCGCGTTCACGTAGCCCGATCCCTTCGACATCAGCGACCTCAAGGTGGGCCACGAGTCCGGGTGCTCCCGAAGCGTGTTCCACCCGCCTCCGTCCCACACGATGGTCACCACGAGGCGAGCCCGCTCGCCCGCTGCCAGGCCCGGGTCTCCCCTTCCGTCGGGCGCCTCGAAGCTCGGGTCGCCGATCAGGCCGGCGGTCATGGGGGCCGCGTCGGCCAACGTGACCGGGGTAGCGACCCGGCCCCGGTCGGTCACGACCCC
>JBKHXK010000054.1:0-8815 GCA_046566065.1 Actinomycetota bacterium
GGAGAGTTCAGAGACGGCCAGTACACGATGGCGGGCACCTACTCCGATCCCACAGCTCCCTGATCACGATCTAGGGCCGAGCTCGCGGGCGATCGCAGACGCCGCGGGCTCGGCCACTGGTCGACTGGCTCGGTTGAGCTAAGCCTTTCTTGGCCCGTTCGGGCTATGCATCTTTCGCGCCGCCGGGTTCATACTGAGCTCCTGAGTGCGTAGCCGCGCGCCTCCAAGGAGCAGATGACAGACAGGTCGCACGCCAACCGGTTAGACCGAGATATCGCCGACGCTTACGCAGCGATCGTTCAGTCCTCGGACGATGCCATCTATTCCAAGGACCGTCAGGGAGTGATCACCACTTGGAATCCCGCGGCGGAGAAGCTGTATGGATACACCGCCGAGGAGGCCTGCGGGCAGCACATCTCTCTCATCATCCCGCCCGAGCGCAAAGGCGAGGAGATGGAGATCCTCGCCCGCATCCTTCAGGGCAAGAAGGTCGATCACTACGAGACGCAGCGACTCTGCAAGAACGGTGAGCGGGTCGAGGTGTCCATCTCGGTGTCCCCGGTTCGCGATCCACAAGGAAGCATCGTTGAAGCAGCGGTTATCGCTCGAAACATCACCGAGCAGAAGAGGCTCGAAAGAGAGCTTGAAGAAGCGCGCCGACAGCAGCTTCAGTTCCGCAGGAAGCAGGCTCTCGAGTTGAACGGTCAGGTCGTGCAAGGTCTGGTCGCCGCGAAGCTGGCGTTCGAGACGGGTCAGGAGAAGACCGGTCTCGAGTCCGTCGCCGCCACCCTGGAGCGAGCCAAGGCAGTGGTCACTCGGCTTCTCCGGGAGGGCGAGATCCACCCGGGCGACCTGGTCCTCGAGGAACCTGACGAGACCTCGCCTAGGAACCCTTAGGGGCGACGGCGATGCACACGAGCTCGACCAGCGCGGCCGGGTCGAAGAGTTGGCGGACCTCGAACAGGGCGATAGCGGGGTAGTGATCGCCGAAGTGTTCCCGGTAGACCTCGCCCAGCTCCTTGAGTGACTCCCGATAGGCCGCTGCGTCCGTCACGTAGATCTGCATCGAGACGAGATGCTCGGGCCGCGCTCCCGCGGCCCCCAGCGCGTTGACCACGTTCTTCGCAGCTTGCTCGAACTGAGCAACGATCTTGCCTTCGACGAGTTTGCCGTCGCCATCGTGGGCGGCTTGGCCCCCGAGATAGATAGTGCGTCCGGGAGCCGCCACGACCGCGTGCGAGAAACCGACCGGCGACGCCATCTCCGGCGGGTTCAGGATCTCGTGCGGGGTGGTCACTTGCCCTTCCAGTTCGGCTTGCGACCCTCGGTGAAGGCCTCGTAGAACTCGGCGTGGTCCTCGGTCGTCATGAGCAGCGCCTGAGTCGTCGCTTCGAGCTCGATCGCACCGGCGAGATCCATGTCGAGCTCGCGCGACAGCAAGAGCTTGGTGTTCGCGTAGGCGAGCGTCGGGCCCTCGGCGAGCCGGCGGGCCAGCTCCTTCGTCGCGTCCGCCAGGTCGCCGTCGTCCACCACCCTGTAAGCGAGGCCGAGCGCGTGGGCGGCCTCGGCGTCGATCGACTCTCCCAGCATCAGAAGCTCGGTGGCTTTCGAGAGCCCGACCATCCGGGGCAGCAGGTAGGCCGAGCCCATGTCGGCCCCCGCCAGACCCACCTTCGTGAACAGGAACGCGAACGAGGCGGAGCGCGCCAGCACCCGGAAGTCCGCCGCCAGGGCGATGACCGAGCCGGCCCCCGCCGCGATCCCGTTCACCGAGGCGATGATCGGGATGGTGCACTCCCGCATGTTCTGGACGACCGCGCCGGTCATGCGCGTGAATTCGAGGAGGCGATCGTGATCGCTCTTCAGGAGCTCCCCGATGATGTCGTGGACGTCGCCGCCCGAGCAGAACCCGCGGCCCGTCCCGGTGATCACCAGGACCTTGACGTCATCGCGCTGGGGCAGTTCCCTCAAGAGGTCTCTCAGGTCCGCGTAGACCTCGAAGGTCAAGGCGTTCAGCTTGTCCGGCCGGTCGAAGGTGAGGGTGGCGACGCCGTCGGCGACCTCGAAGCGGAGATGTTTCCACTCGTCGCTCGGGCCACCGGATCCGATGAAGGGCGTCATCACGGGGCCAGCCTAGGCGTTGAAGCGCAGGAAAGCACTGGCGGGTCGCTCGGCCTTCTCCTACTCTGAGCCGACGACTGCCCTAGGAGACCGATGGCGGACTTCCGGCTGAAGAACCTCCGAGATCCCGACGAGACCGTGGAGTTCCCCCTAGTCAAGGTGGATGCGGTCGACGTGGGCGAGACGACCATCGCCCATTCCGTATCGCAGCCGGGATGGCGATGGTCGACGCACGTGCGGCCGTCGGTGGGCGGAGACTGGTGTCAAGCCCGTCATATGGGTGTCGCCGTCTCGGGTCGTCTGGCCGTCGTTTTCGATGACGGTACGGAGACCGTGATCGAGCCCAACGACGTCTTCGACCTCCCTCCGGGCCACGACGCCTACGTGATCGGGGACGAGCCATACGTCTCGATCGAGTGGTCCGGGCATCGGGCCTTCGTGCGCGACGCGAACGCGGCGAAGGAGCGCGTGTTGACCACCCTGCTGTTCGTCGACGTCGTTGGATCCACCGAGCTGCTCGCTCGGATCGGGGATGGGGCCTGGCGCGAGCGCATCGCAGAAGCCTTTCAGGACGCGCGTGGAGCGCTCGAGCGCTTCGGGGGCCGCGAGGTGGACGCGGCCGGAGACGGGATGTTCGCGGTCTTCGACGGTCCCGCTCGGGCTCTCCGGTGCGCGGTCGCGATCCGGCGCGCGGCCGAGAGGTCCGGATTGAAGATGAGAGCCGGCGTCCACGTGGGCGAGGTCGAGGTGGTGGGCGACCGTTTGCGAGGCCTGGCGGTCCATCAGGCCGCACGCGTGATGGAAGCCGCCTCGGCCGGCGAGATCCTGGTCTCGGAGACGACCCGCGCCCTTGCGATCGCATCCGGTCTCAGCTTCGATGCCCGAGGCGCGTACCGGCTGAAGGGCCTGGAAGGGGAGCACCAGCTTTACGGACTGACCGACCCAGGACTCGCTTCGTCGTAGCGTAGGCATCGTCGCCGTCGGGGGGAGCACGTCTGAACGTCGGGATCGGGTTGCCGAACGCAGTACCGGGTGTATCGGCCGAGCTTCTAGTCGAATGGGCACGCGCCGCCGATGAGGGCCCTTTCTCCAGCGTGGGCGTCGTGGATCGCGTCGTGTACGAATGCCACGACCCGATGACGACGCTGGCGGCCGCGGCCGAGGCGACCACCCGCATCGGGCTCGCGACCATGGTCGTGATCGGCCCCCTGCGCAACAACGCCGTGCTGGCGAAGGAGGCCGCCAACATCTCGCTGGCCTCGGGCGGCCGTCTCACCCTGGGGCTCGCGGTCGGGGCGCGCAGCGAGGACTACGCGGCCCTCGGCGTCTCGACCCGGGGGCGAGGTGAGCGGTTGACCGAGCAGCTCCTCGACCTGCGGCTGGCCTGGGAGAGGGAGCCGGGACTCGACGCGCCGCGTCTGTTGGTGGGCGGTTCCAGCGACGTCGCCTTTCTGCGGATGGCGAGGTACGCCGACGGGTACGTGCACGGTGGCGGGCCGCCGCGTACGTTCGTGCGCGCCGCGGATACCGCCAGGACGGCGTGGGCCGAGCTCGATCGGATCGGGTCGCCGCAGCTCTGGGCGCAGGGCTACTTCGCGCTGGGGGATGCCGGCACCGTCGCACGGGGCCGCGACTACATGCGGGATTACTACGCTTTCACGGGCCCCTTCGCCGATCGCATCGCAGAGGGGATGCTGGCCACCCCGCAGGCCGTCGCGCAGTTCGTGCGCGGTTACGCCGAAGCGGGCTGTCACGAGCTGGTCCTGTTCCCCGCGGTCGCCGAGCTGTCTCAGATCGAGCTGCTCGCCCGAGCGCTGGCGGAGGTCTAGATGAAGGTGACGGTCGTCGGCGGAGGCCCGGCAGGGCTCTACTTCTCGTTGTTGTTGAAGAAGGCACAGCCTTCCTACGAGGTGACCGTTCACGAGCGGAACCCTGAGGGCGCGACCTACGGGTGGGGGGTCGTGTTCTCGGATCGCACCTTGACGTCCTTCCGAGAGGCCGACTACAAGACCTACACCCAGATCATCGACAACTTCATCATCTGGGACTCGATAGACATCTCTTATAGAGACGAGGTCCTGCGTTGTGGGGGCCAGGTCTTCTCCGGGATCTCGCGCCGAGTGTTGCTGGGCCTGCTTCACGCCCGCTGCGAAGAGCTCGGCGTCACGATCGAGCACGAGAGCGAGATCGCCGACCCCTCTTCGTTACAGGGGGATCTGATCGTGGCGGCCGATGGGGTCCGAAGCGTCCTCCGGGAGGCTCAGGCAGACCGCTTCCGGCCCCGTTTCACCTCCGGCAAGACCCGTTACATCTGGTTCGGCACCGAGCGGACCTTCGATTCGTTCACGTTCGCCTTCCGTGCTAACGGAGACGGCTTCTTCCAGGCCCACGCCTACCCGTTCGATGGGCAGATGAGCACGTTCATCGTCGAATGCGATCGGGATTCTTGGACGAGGGCGGGTCTCGACCGCGCCGACGAAGCCGGCAGCATCGCCTACTGCCGAGAGCTCTTCCGCAAGGAGCTGCGAGGTCACGAGCTGCGATCGAACAATTCGAAGTGGATCTCGTTCGAGACCTTGAGGAACAAGACCTGGCATCACGGCAACGTCGTGCTGGTGGGTGACGCCGCCCACACCGCGCACTTCTCGATCGGTTCGGGCACGAAGCTCGCGATGGAGGACTCGATCGCGCTGGTGAACGCGCTCCAGGTCAAGGACTCGATCCCGGCGGCACTCAGCGAGTACCAGCTCGAGCGCAAGCCACGCGTCGAGCGCTTCCAGGAGGCGGCCCGTCAGAGCCAGACCTACTTCGAGAACACGCGCCGCTACCAGCACATGGAGCCCCTGCAGTTCGCGTTCCACCTGCTGTCACGCAGCGGCCGGATCGACTACGACGACCTTCGCCTGCGCGACCGTCACTTTGTCGGCGCCGTCGATCGCTGGTTCGCCGGGCGAGCGGTAGGAGGCGAGGCTCCGGCGCTCGCGGCCCCCCCGACGTTCGCGCCGGTGCGGCTCGGCGACGCGGTCATCCCGAACCGGCTCGCCACGCGGGTCGAACATCCAGAAGAGTTGGGCGGCGCGGCAGCATCGGGAGCCGGGTTGATCTATACGGGTTTCGTCGCGGTCTCGGAACAAGGTCGTATCAGCCCCGACACCCAGGGCATGTATTCCGACGAGCACGCGGAGCGCTGGGCCGAGGCGCTCGGAAAGGCGACCGGAGCCGCGGTGGCTCTGACCCTCGGCCACTGCGGAGCGCGCGGGTCCACGCGGGCGCGCTCAGACACCGTCGACGTGCCGCTTCCCGACGGACAAGAGTGGGATCTGGTCGCGGCGTCGGCGCGGGCGTACACGGCGCGCAGCCGGGTTCCGTCCGCGCTGGACCGGGCCACCATGGATCGGGTGCGCGAGGACTTCGTCGCCGCTTCGCGCCTCGCGGCCCGGGCCGGGTTCGATCTGCTCGAGCTGCACATGGGTCATGGCTATCTGCTCGGGGGCTTCATCTCTCCGCTCACGAACGTGCGGAGCGACGACTACGGGGGAGCGATCGAAGCGCGCCTGCGCTACCCGCTCGAGGTACTCGATGCGGTTCGAGCGGTCTGGCCGGCGGAGCGCCCACTCGGCGCGGCTCTGAACGTGAGCGACTGGGCCCCCGGCGGGACCTCGCTCCGCGACGCGGTGGCCGCAGCTCGTTCGTTGAAGGATCACGGCTGCAGCCTGATCCGCGTCCTGGCGGGGCAGACGGCCGCCGAGCACACTCCCCGCTACGACCCCTACTTCCTTACCTATTACGCCGATCGGATCCGCAACGAGGTGGGCATCGCGACCGTGGCCACCGGCAACATCACCACGGTCGACCATGCCAACACGATCGTCGCCGGGGGCCGGGCCGACCTCTGCCTCCTGCACCTGGGCTAGCGAGGCTTCGATCTGGACCGGTCGGGGTAGGGCAGCCCGGTGAAGCCCCCCAGCCTCCTCGAGCGCGCGGCCCGGCCCTTCCGCGGCTTATCCGCCGCGACCTTCGCCGGTCTATCGCGGCTGCGAGGCCATCGGGTCTTCCACCCCTACGGCGAGAGCTTCGACGCCACTTTGACCTTCGAACGCAACGCCGACCGCTGGCTCCCCGACGTGCTGGCGCGGCCCCGTCGACACGATGCGATCGTGCGTTTCTCTCGCGCTGTGGGTCTTCCCGAGCCTCTGCCCGACATCATCGGCATGGCGATCAAGCTGCCGGATCTCTACGGCACCGGCTGGGATCAGGACTGGCTGCTGGTCACCTCGGGGGCCGATCCGGTCTCGCGCCATCTCCTTCTGCCGACGCTCGATCTCCTGGGGCGGCCCTATTCGACGATCCTTCCGTACCGGCGTCCCGGTGGGTCGGTGACGTTCGGAGCCAGGGCGACGAACGGTGTTCGCGCGAGGTCTCTCGACCAACTGGTGGCCGCGGTGCAGGGGGGCCGGGTCGAGTTTGCATTTACCATCGCCCCCGAGGGAGGCGACCACGTACGGCTAGGCGGTTTGCTCTTGACCGGCGTGTCGGCGACACCCGAGCGCCCTCTGCGCTTCAACCCGTGGAACACCTCATCGGAGCTGAGGCCGGCGGGGGCGCTGAACGACCTCCGGCGCGAGACATACAAGGCAAGCCAGAGGGCCCGGCCCGACTCCTAGTTCCTTCCTCCGGCTGCACCTTTTCCGGATAGATGGCCGGATCGGGCAGGACTCCTGCGAGGGCCGTAGAAGGGACAACCCAGACATATCACCTAGCTGGGAGGCTATCTATGGTGCGTCGTCGCGCTCCGATCGTGTTGTTGCTCTTGCTCGCTCTGCTCGCGTCTCTCGCCTCGTTCGCCGGTCCTGCCGCCGGGCGCCAGGTCGTAGAGGGTTCTGATTACGACCGCGATCACATCCTGGTCGGGTGGGACCGGAGCCTCCCGGACCAGGCCAGAGCGGACGTGCACCGGGCCGAAGGCGGCGAGGTCGCCAACACCCTCGAGAGCATCGACGTCGATGTCGTGAAGGTTCCCGGGAGCCAAGACCCGCGCGACTGGGTCGCTCGTTACCAGCGTCACCCGCAGGTCGCGTTCGCGGAGCTGAACTACGAGGTCGAGCAGTCGTCGATACCCGGTGACACGTTGTTCAAGGACCAGTGGGGCTTCCACAACACGGGCCAGCCGGTAACCGGAAGCTTCGTGCGCGGGACGAACGACTGGGACATCGACGCTCCCGAAGCATGGGACGCGGCTTACGGCGTCGGCAGCTTCCCCTCCACCGGGGGAGCGAAGGTGGCGATCATCGACACCGGGATCGACCGGGCGCACGTCGACCTCCTCAACAAGACTCAGAACTGTGCCTCCGCGCTGGCTGCGATCGGCGTCGTGGCTAACGGAAGCTGTTCGGACGACAACCTCCACGGAACGCACGTCGCCGGGACGGTTGCAGCCCACACCGGCAACGGCCTGGGTGTCGCCGGAACCGCGCCGGACGCCCAGCTCGCGATCTGCAAGGCCCTGAACGCGGCCGGGGTGGGCTTCGTGACCGACATCGCCGCTTGCATCGACTGGTCCTGGCGCACCGCGGGGGCCAAGATCATCAGCATGAGCCTCGGTGCCGAACAGGGCACGAGCACGGAACAGCGTGCGGTGAAGGATGCGTATGCGGCCGGTGTCCTGCTCATCGCTGCCGCGGGTAACGGCTACGACTCCACTCCGAACTACCCCGCCTACTACCCCGAGGTGATGTCGGTCGCCTCCTTCAACCAGGCTGGCGTGATCTCGGACTTCTCCACCTGCAACAACGATGTCGAGATCGCGGCCCCCGGTGAGGACATCTGGTCGACGTTCCCCGAGAACACCTACGGGGTCATCAGCGGGACGTCGATGGCGACACCGCACGTTGCGGGAGCCGCCGCTCTCGTCATGTCCGAGCTGGGACTGGACGCGCAGCAGACCCGACAGAAGCTGAAGAGCACCGGAGTGGGTGGCCTTTCAACCGGTGGGCGCAACGAGTGCTCGGCCTACCCGGCCCTCAATCTCGCGGCAGCCATCGGTGGCGGTGGTACCACCCCGCCGCCTCCGGCCGAGCCCGGTGCTATCGCCGGCCGCGTCACCAACCAGCAGAGCGGTGCCGCGTTGTCCGGAGCGACCGTGGATTGCGGCTCCGCTGGAAGCGCGACGACGTCTTCGACCGGCAACTACTCGATCTCGAACGTGCCCGCCGGTGGTTACACGTGCACGGCTTCGGCTTCCGGCTACGCCTCGAAGTCGCAGCAGGTGAGCGTGATCTCCGGCACGACGACGACCGCGAACTTCGCTCTGAGGGCGTCCAAGAGGTAAACGAACAGTCTTTCGATAGGGAGGGGGCGGGGCCGAGAGGTCTCGCCCCCTCTTCGTTGCTCAGATCCAGCGACGAACCGAAGCTCGGTAGTCGCGGTAAGCGGCTCCGAACTTCCGGTCGAGATAGGCCTCTTCACGTCGGATCACGAAACGATCGACGATCGCGACCACCACCGGCAACAGTGCGAGCGCCCACATCAGGCCGAGGCCGAGAGCTAGTCCGAGGTAAAGCAGCGTCATTCCCAGGTACATGGGGTTTCGGGTCACGCGATAGACGCCTTCGGTGACCAGCGTCGTGGCCGGCGTCCACGGCGCCACCCCCGTCTTCTTCCTGATGAACGTCGCCGCGGCGGGGGAGTCGAGGGC
>JBKHXK010000055.1:0-8549 GCA_046566065.1 Actinomycetota bacterium
ATCAGCCCGGCGAAACCACCCTGGGCGAAACCGGCCATGCCGACCACGATGAGAGCAACGCCCACGATGACTGGCACGCGCTCGGGAAGTGAGTCGCGACTAGTGCCGGTCGGGCGAGGCCGTTCGAAACGGGAGAAGGTCAAAACAATCGGGACGAGGATGATCGCCAGCACCGCCAGCCAGGCGGGACGGCTGATCCACCACGCCGCCGATCCACCTTCGTACTGCGGAAAGCCAAGTGGATAGGCGACGACAACCGCTACCAAGAGAGCCGTGAGGTGCCACAGGAAGACCGTCATGATCATCGAGTTCGCGGCGATCACACCTGCCCACGGGCGCGTTCCTTGCAGCCAACGAGTGACCCGGGGACGAGCGAGCATCGCCAACGACACGAGCCACACCGTCAGAGCGCTCAGACAGATGCTCGGAGGGTCGTTGTTCGAGACGCCGTCGCCGGTGACGCCGACCATGCTGCGTGAGTAGACGGAGAAGTTCGTCAACAGCACAAGAACGGTGAGGGCGACACCTGCAGATGTCACCCACGCACGCCGGGAGAGCTTGGTCAGCGTGCCATCCGCATAGAAGAAGCCCAGCTGGTGGGCGAAGAGCCACACGAAGGCGAAGTTCAAGTAGCCCACGAGCTCGAGACCGCCGCCGATCCGGACGACGTCGACGATCACGGCGCCGGCGACCATCGCCAGCGGCACGCGCACCCCGAAACGCTCGTGGAGGCTCAGCATGAACGGAGCCAGAGAGACGACGAGGACGTACACGGCTAGGAACCACACCGGCTTCGCGATCAGGGCTGTTGCATGCTCGACGGCCGGACCGAACGAGAACACCTGCTCTAGGACGAAGGCGAGCACCAGCCAAGTGGAGATGAAAACGACCGTCGGGCGCATCAGCCGCTCCACCCGGGAGCGGATGAAGTCCCTTCGGCTCTGCCCCCTGAGGTAGCCGGCTCTGATGGAGACCAGGTTAGAGAACCCACCAACGAAGAAGAAGATCGGCATCACCTGAAGCAGCCAGGTCAACACCCAGATCCCAGGGATGACCTCTAGAGCGTTCGCACCCGAAACCCGGCCGTCCTCGAAGTACACGATCGCCATCAGCCAGTGGCCCAGAGCCACGACGGCGATGCTGAGAGCCCGAAGAAAATCGACGTACCTGTCACGGGAAGACGGTGTCGCCGCCGCCATCTCGGCGAGCGTGGGACGGGCTGTTCGTGTCGCTACTGCCATGAGGGAACTCCTTTCAACGGTGTCTCACTGATTGTCGAGAGGAGTCCGAATCATCGATAGACGAGAAAGCACCTAACCCGGCGCCTTAAGTCCCTATCTTTGCCCTGGGTACTTTCGGCAAGGAGCCTCCGGAAAGGCGGTGGCCGCGCGTGGGAACCTGAGCGGATGTCAACCGGCGAACAGCTTGAGGAAGACTGGGTCAGGGGGGCCCAAGAGGACCCGCAGCGCTATCGGCGCACGCTGGCCGGAGGCATCCTGGTCTTCCGCTGGGTATGGCTCGTGTGGATGGTTGCGCTGGCCATCTCGGCATCCGATGACTTCAGACTTCCGGGGCTGGCGTGGGCATCCATCGGCGCCGCCGCCGCGTGGACAGCCTGGTTGACCGCGACACGCCATAGATGGACGACACCGGCCCTCTGGTTCGACCTTGTCTTATGCGTCTGGTTGGTGCTGGGCTCCGGCCTCGTCGTCGAGGACCGCGGCGTCATCTCCGGACGTCCCTTCTTCGCCACGGGATACCCGTTGAGCGCTCCTCTGTTCTGGGGCGCGTCGCGGGGCGTGCGTGGCGGCCTGTTCGCCGGAGCCATCCTGGGGATCGCTCACGTGGCGTCGCGTCCGCTGAACGCCGTGGGGATCGGCGAGCTCTCGGCCACCCAGTTCCAAAACATGTTAGGCGCCGTGCTGAACTACATCGTGGCCGGGGTCGCGATCGGGATCGTGTCACGAGTGCTCGTCCGATCAGCGGAGGCCGTGGCGGCAGCGTCGCAGAGACTCATCCGTGAGCGGGAACGCGCCGCCCGACTCGCCGAACGCGAGAAGCTGGCTCGACACATCCACGACTCGGTTCTTCAGTCCCTTGCCTTCGTGCACAAGAAGGGCCGGGAACTAGCCGAGCGCGATCCCATACCCGCTGCCGAGGTGTCCGAATTGGCACAGCTGGCGGGACGACAAGAGACCGAACTTCGAAGTTTGATCTTGCGCGATCCCGAACCGGGACCCATGGGACGGGCATCCCTGCGCGAGGCTCTGGAGATGACCGCTCGAGAGGTAACGGATGTAGATGTCACCGTCAGTTCTGTCGGCCCGATCTGGCTGGATGCCGCAAGCGTCGAGGAGATCGCTGCCGCGGTCCGCCAGGCCCTCGGAAACGTCGCTCGCCACGCACAAGCTCATTCGGCAACCGTCTTCGCCGAGGTCGAGGGGGGCCAGGTTGTAGTCACCGTTCGGGACGACGGCGTCGGTTTCGACTACGACGAGGGCCGGCTGCGCGCCGAGGGAAAAGCGGGGATGCTGAAGAGCATGAAAGGCAGAGTAGAGGATCTGGGCGGACGGATGCTGGTCACCAGCGCTCCGGGCAAGGGCGCAGAGATCGAGTTCCACATCCCGGAGGACCGGGCCACGTGACCGGGCCGATCACCGTGGTCCTCGTCGACGACCACCCCGTTTGGCGCGATGGCGTTCGGGCGGATCTCGAGCGATCCGGGACCGCGCAGATCGTCGGAGAGGCATCGGATGGAGGTGAAGGCATAGAAGTTGCCCTGGCAGCGATGCCAGACGTGGTACTGATGGACCTCCAACTTCCCACCGTGTCCGGGGTCGAGGCGACCCGGCGCATCGTGGAAGAAGCTCCCCATGTTCGTGTCCTGATCCTGTCGGCTTCGGCCGAGGAAGAACACGTGCTCGAAGCCGTCAAGGCCGGAGCGGGGGGCTATCTCCTCAAGAGCTCGACCTCTGCTGAGCTCGCGGACGCGGTCAGACGTATCCATTCCGGAGAGCCGGTTTTCACGCCCTCTTTGGCTGGCCTGGTCTTGGACGAGTTCCGCAGGGTCGCATCGGGAGGAGCGACGTCCGACGCCGACGAGCCGCGTCTCACACCCCGGGAGAACGAGGTGCTCAAGCTGGTGGCCAAGGGCTACGTCTACAAGGAGATCGCCGAGAAACTATTCATCTCGACCAAGACCGTGCAGAACCACGTTCAGAACATCCTCACCAAGCTCCGACTGAAGAAGCGCTACGAGCTCATGCGGTACGCGATCCAGAAGGGCCTCGACCGGGCGCCGGACTAGATCGCCGCTCGTTCTAGGGAGGCGTGATCGCTCTCAGAGCTCGAAGCAGGCGCCAGGGTCGCCGGCCCCAGACCGCCACTTTGCCGCTGAGGTGCAAGGAGTTTCCCGTTACCTCGACGACGGCCGCCCGAGCATCGGCGAGATCACTCGGGCGGCCCATGACGGCGACGTCATGCACCATCTGTCGTAGCTATTTGGCGTAGGCGCTGGATCTCGTCTCCCGGATGACCGTGATGCGGATCTGGCCGGGGTACTGGAGCTCCTCCTCGATCTTCTTGGCGACATCGCGGGCGATGACCTCGGCCTGCAGGTCGTCGACGTCGGCAGGCTTCACCATCACGCGGACCTCGCGCCCGGCCTGCATCGCGTAGACCTTGTCGACACCCTCGAACTCCTTGGCGATCTCTTCGAGCCGGGCCAGACGCTTGACGTAGGTCTCGATCGATTCGCGCCGCGCCCCGGGACGAGCGCCGGAGATGGCATCTGCGGTCTGGGTGATCACGGCCTCGATCGTGCGCTGCTCGACCTCACCGTGGTGAGCCTCGATCGCGTGACACACCGCCGGAGATTCCTTGAGACGACGTGCGATCTCGGCCCCGATCAGTGCGTGCGAGCCCTCGACCTCGTGGGTCACGGCCTTGCCGATGTCGTGCAGCAGGGTGCAACGCTTGGCGAGCTGGACGTCGGTGCCCAGCTCCGCGGCGATCATGCCGGCGATGTGAGCCGCCTCGACCACGTGACGCAGCACGTTCTGGCCGTACGAGGTGCGGTACTTGAGTCGGCCGAGAACGCGGACGAGCTCGGGGTGCATGTCGGTGATCCCGGTCTCGAGCACCGCCCACTCGCCGCCTTCGCGGATCTCGCGCTCGATCTCGGCTTTGGACTTCTCGTGGATGTCCTCGATGCGAGCGGGCTGGATGCGCCCGTCGCCGATCAGCTTCTCGAGCGTCAGGCGAGCCATCTCGCGACGGATCGGGTCGAAGCACGAGAGCACGACGGCCTCGGGGGTGTCGTCGATGATCAGGTTCGTCCCCGTAGCCGACTCGAAGGCCCTGATGTTGCGGCCCTCGCGGCCGATGATCCGGCCCTTCATGTCGTCGTTCGGCAGAGTGATCGTGGTGACCGTGGACTCCGTGGTGAGGTCCGAGGCGATCCGCTGCATCGCGATCGCGATGATCTTTCGAGCCCGCTTGTCCGCTTCCTCTCGGGCCTGGGCCTCGATGTCCCTGACGATGACCATGGCGTCGCGCTTGGCCTCTTCCTCGATCTGCTCGATCAGGGCTTGCTTGGCATCCTGGGACGACATCCCGGCGACGCGCTCGAGCTCGGCCCTCGCCCGCTCCGCCACCTTGTCCAGTTCCTCGCGGGCCCGCTGGAGCTCCTGCTCCTTGGTCTCGATCGCCTGCTCTTTGCGGTCCAGTGAGGCCGCTCGCGAATCGAGCGTCGCCTCCCTCTGACTGATGCGGTCTTCCTTCTTCTCGATCTCCTGGCGGCGGGTTCGAAGGTCGGCTTCGACCTCGGTTCGCATCCGGTGAGCCTCGTCCTTGGCCTCGACCAGAGCCTCGCGCCTGGCCGCCTCAGCTTCTCGCTGAGCGTCGGCGACGAGCGTCTTGGCTCGGTTCTCGGCAGACGCCACTTCCTTGTCTGCCATCGACTTCCGAACGAAGTATCCGATCCCCGCACCCGCGAGAAGACCGAGGATGAGACCGATGATGATCTCCATCTCTCGCTCCTTTCTCGTCCCCTCGGAACGACGCGGCAAGGAGCCGGGCCGAACCCGGTACGGCGAGAGCGAGTCTTGAAACGGCTACTTAGGCCGCTAGATCGAAGGATGCCTCCAGCTACAGGAGCCCCGGATATGGGCACCGGGCAACAGGTGGAGTCTCGATCGGCTAGGTAGCAACGACGTTTTCAGGGTTCACTCACTTAGCTCGTACGTACCGTTTGAGGTGCTTGTTAGCAAGATCCAGCTCCTATGGTACGCCCGAGCGCGTTCTAGAGCCACCGTTTTCGCGGTCTCGGCCCCCTCCCGGGGCCTCAGTCCCATCCCTCAGGGGGGAGAACCGCCCTGACCCCTGCCTCGGCCGCCTCGAACGAGAAACCTTTGCGCAGCAGCATCTGCTGGAGCTTCGCAGCCTGGGCGGCCAGAGGGAGCCGGGCGACCTTCCTTACGTGGGAGGCCGCGGCCTCGATGGCCAGGGTCTCCTCGTCCGGCCCTTCCTCGGCCAGGGCCTCCTCGATCACCTCACGGGAGATGCCCTTGGCCGCCAGCTCGGCCTTCAGAGCGCGGGGACCGAGCTTCTTGCGAGCCGAGCGATCCGCCACCCACTGACGAGCGAAGTCCAGGTCGTCGACCAGCCCCAGCTCGACCAGGCGGGTCAGGGTCTGGGCGACGACGCCGTCGCTGAAACCAGCTTCGAGTAGCCGGTCCGAGAGCTCGCGCTCGGACCTGGCCCGGATCGACAGGAGCTTGCCCGCCCTCTCCATCGCGTCGGCGACCTCGTCGGCGAAGTTGTCGTCGACGACGAAGAGAGCGGGCTGCGGCCCCATGGGATTCAGCGCCCCGACACGCTAGGCGGTCTCGGCTACCTCGTCGGGCACATCGGACCCGTCGTCCGCGCCGGCGATCAGGCCGAGCTTCTCTTTGATCTTGAGCTCGATCTCGGTGGCGATATCCGGGTTCTCGGCAAGGAAGGTCTTTGCGTTCTCCCGGCCCTGTCCAAGCTGGTCGTCGCCGTAGATGAACCACGCACCGGACTTGCGGACGATCCCGTGATCGATAGCGACATCGAGCAGGCTGCCCTCTTTCGAGATCCCGAAGCCGTACTGGATGTCGAACTCGGCCTTCTTGAACGGAGCGCTGACCTTGTTCTTCACGACCTTCACGCGCACCCTGGAGCCCACGATCTCGGCCCCGTCCTTCAAAGAGTCGATCCGACGGACGTCCATACGCACCGACGAGTAGAACTTGAGCGCACGTCCACCGGAGGTGGTCTCGGGCGAACCGAACATGACACCGATCTTCTCTCTGATCTGGTTGATGAAGACGAGGATCGTGTTCGAGCGGTTCACGTTGCCGGCCAGCTTGCGCAGCGCCTGGCTCATCAGACGAGCTTGCAGGCCGACGTGGCTGTCACCCATCTCGCCCTCGATCTCGGCCCGGGGCACCAGCGCGGCGACGGAGTCGACCACGATCACCGACATCGCCCCGGAGCGAACCAGGGTGTCCGCGATCTCGAGCGCCTGCTCGCCGGTGTCGGGCTGGCTGACCAGGAGGCTGTCGATGTCGACGCCCAGAGCCTTGGCGTAGGCCGGGTCGAGCGCGTGCTCGGCATCGATGAACGCAACGAGACCGCCGGCCTTCTGAGCCTCGGCGATCACGTGCAGGGAGACGGTCGTCTTGCCGGAGCCCTCGGGACCGTAGATCTCGACGATCCGGCCCTTGGGGATACCGCCCACGCCGAGGGCCAGGTCCAGTGCCAGCGATCCGGTCGATACGACCTCGACGTCTCGCAGGGGGCCCTCGTCGCCCAGGCGCATGATCGAGCCCTTGCCGTGCTGCTTCTCGATCTGAGCCAGCGCCGCCTCGACGGCCGCGTCCCGGCCCTTGGTGTCACGGCTCGTATCGGTCACGCCACTTCGGTCCCTTATGGCCACCTCGTCTCCCTTCGATCGCCCCGTCCAAGCGGGTTGTTTCGGATGGGACCAACGTATCCAGAGGGTGTGACAATAATCGAACAGGTGTTCGATAGAGCGGATTTGCGAAGAACAGGGCGGTAGTTATCCCGATGTGATTCTAGGCCCTATCCCGACCCGAGGGAAGGCCCGATCCGAGGGCAGAGGCGTTCTCTTCCACAGGACGTTCGCTCAGCGAAAGCCACGTGCCAAAGAAGGGCGGACTCCTACCAGTCAGGGCGCGGGGCCGAATGTAGACCCTTCCTGGTCAGGCGAACCCGCCGACTGCGGTCGATGCTCGTCTTGTATAGGTCGGAGTAGAGCGCCCTGGGCTGGCGAGTGGGAACGGCTGTGTACAGAATCCACCGACCGTCGGGCGAGAAGTCCCAAGCAGCCGCGTTCCTAGAGTGTCGCTCCGACACGAGTCGCTTGCCGGATCCATCCGGCCGCATCACCCAAGCCTGGCTGCGACGCTCCCCCTCGAACCTGATCGAACGCGTCCAGGCGAGGTGACGGCCGTCGTCGGACCAGGTCGGGTCACAATCGAAGGACCTCAGCGAGCGCGTCAGGCGACGTTCACGAGAGCCGTCGGCTCTCATCACGTAGATCTCCGCCGCACAAGGGTTGCGACGCGAGTGGTCCCGAGTGCTGTGGAAGACGATCCTCGACCCGTCCGGCGCCCACCGGGGATGGAGATCCATCGCTCCTGAGTCCGTGAGCTGCGTGTGTTCGCCTGTGGAAGCGTCCATAGAGAAAACATGGCGATACGCACCTTCTGCATCGTCACTTCCTTCACCCGAGATGAAAGCGATCGCCGCGCCATCCGGCGACCAGCGCGGATCTTCTGCGAAGCAGTTGAAGGCGTCGCCGAGATACCTGCGTTCCGCGGTGGTCACGTCGACGATCCAGATGCCTCCGCACACAGGGTCGAGGGGCGACTCGGGGGTCTCGCGCGGCCCCGGGTGGGCGTAGGCCAGAAACCTTCCGTCCGGGGACCAGGTGCCTCCCGATCGCGGAAGGTCATCCAACTTCATCTTGTTCCTGCCGTCGGCGTCCATCACCCACAGGTGGTCACCCTCGTCTCCGACGTAGGTGATCTTCGACTTATCCGGAGACCAACTCACGTGAGAGAAATCGCCCTCAGCCAGAGCGCGCCAGCCGGACCCGTCAGGGCGGATCGAGCCGATCGTGAAGGTCTCATTTATCAAGATGCGACCGTTGGGGGGCGTCGTCGCTCGAGCCGGGAGAACCGCAAGCGCAAGTGGGACGAGCGCGAACGCCATCAGTCGCCCGGTTTTTCTCATGTGTCCATCAAGACGCACGAGAGACGCGGAACACTGCCTCGGTGCTCGGGTTCTTTGGGACGAGATGTGTCACCAGCGGGCATGTGGGCGTAAAAAACGTCGGACCGCACCCTCCGGTGCGCAGGGAGTGGTGGTTCTGGGGGCCGGGGAGAGGCGTCAGGCGTGGGCGGAGGCGAGGAGGTCTTCGAGGTCCAGGGGCAGGGTGACCATCGCCAGCGAGCCGTCGCCGTTGCGAGGCCACTCTTCGACCGGGCGGTCGCGGT
>JBKHXK010000056.1:0-8386 GCA_046566065.1 Actinomycetota bacterium
TCCGCTGTCCGGCGTAGTCGATGGCCAGGTCGAGGGCCAGCTGCGCCATGCCGACCGCGAAGGCGCCCACGCTCGGCCGGAACAGGTCGAGGGTCTGCATGGCGACGGAGAAGCCCCGGTCGACCTCGCCCAGGACGTGGTCCTCTGGCACGAAGACCCCGTCGAGCTCCAGCGTCCCGATCGCGTGCGGAGACAACAGGTCGAGGGGCTGCCCCGACACCCCCTGCGAATCGCCGGCAAGGACGAACCCGGTGATCCCGCGCACCCCATCGCTCGAGGTGCGGGCGAAGATCGAATAGACGTCGGCGTCGGGCGCGTTCGAGATCCACTTCTTCTCACCGGAGAGTCGGTAACCGCCGTCGACCTTCTCGGCGGAGAGGCTCACGGCCCCCGCGTCGGTCCCCGCCTTCGCCTCGGTCAGTGCGAAGCCGGCGACCGCGTCACCGGAAGAAACCTTGGGGATCCAGCGCTCCTTCATCTCGCTCGATCCCGCCAGCACGATCGGATAGGCACCGAGGCCTTGCAGGGCGAAGGCCGTCTCGGCGTCGGTCGAGCCGCCGGCGAGACCCTCTCGCAACAGGCACAGCGTCATGGCCGATACCGAGCCGTCGACGGGGAAGATCTGCGGCAGGATCCCAGAGTCGCCCAGCGCCTTGATCAAAGGGCGGTTCACCCGGCCCGGCGTGCCTTCGGAGGCGACCGGGACCAGCTTCTCCGCGGCGTAGCGCCTGGTCTCCTCCAGCCTGGCCCGCGCTTCCTCGGGCATCCAGCGCGGCAGGTCTTGGTGGCTCATCGCTCCAGACCGTACTCGCGTTAGGTTGAGGGTCTCCACTCGAGAAGGGAGCAGCGGTGACAACGCAGTCCCCGTACTGGAACCCGCGTCACGAGACGATGTCGCGTGCGGATCTCGATGCCCTGCAGGTGAGGAAGCTCAAGAACCTGATCGAGTGGGCTTCCGCCCAGGTGCCCTATCACTCGAAGAGATTGAGCGACGCCGGCGTGACGGCGGATTCGATCAACTCGCTCGACGATCTGAGACGCATCCCGTTCATGACGCGCGAGGAGTGGATGCAGGGCCAGCTCGAGCACCCGCCGTACGGACCGATCCTCGCCGCTCCCGAAGATGCGGCGATCCGCTACCACCTGACGTCGGGGACCACGGGCAAGACGCCGATCCGTGTGCTCGATTCGATGAAGGACTGGGAGTGGATCGCGGAGATGTGGTGCTACGGATTCTGGGGCTTCGGGGTGCGCCCGCGCGATCGGGTCTTCTTCGCATTCAGCTACGGCACCTTCGTCGGTTTCTGGGGCGCGCACTACGCCTGCGAGAAGATCGGCTGCCTGGTGTTGCCCGGCGGCAACATGACGACGGAGGCCAGGGTCAACCAGATCCTCGATATGAAGGCCACCGTCGTGTGCTCGACACCGACCTATGCGTTGCGGATGGCGCAAGAGGCGCGGGCCATGGGCATCGACCTCGCCAACGGCCCGGTCGAACGCTTGATCCTGTCGGGCGAGCCGGCCGGATCGATCCCCGCCACGAAGAAGCTGATCGAAGAGCTGTGGGGAGCGAAAGCGGGTGACACTGCGGGCATGACCGAGCTCGGGACGATCATGATGTTCGAGTGCTCGTCGCAACCGGGCGGCGCCCACATCATCGAAGACCACTACATAGAAGAGGTCATCGATCCCGTGGGTGAAGAGCCGGTCGGCTACGGCGAGCGCGGCGAGCGCGTCGTCACTTCCTTCGGCCGAGGCTTCATCCCCGTGATCCGCTACCGCACCCGGGACTTCGTCGTGAAGGTGCCCGGCTCCGACTGTTCGTGCGGGCGGACCTTCGACATCTACGACGGCGGGATCCGGGGCCGGGTCGACGACATGAAGCTGGTGCGCGGAACGAACGTGTACCCGCGGGCGGTCGAGGCGATCGTGCGCGAGTTCGAAGCGGTCGACGAGTTCCAGATCCACCTCTACACCGCCGACGGCATACGCGACGAGATCGAGGTACTGGTCGAGATCCCCGACGGCTCGGTGGATGCCGAGACCTTGTGTAGCGATCTCGGCAAGCAGCTGGCCGAGGCGCACGAGGGCCTGCGCTTCGGCGTCAGACAGGTCGAGCTCGAGTCGCTCCCCCGCTTCGAGCTGAAGGCCAAGCGGGTGCTGGACGAGCGAGAGATCGTCGGCGGTCAGGGAGAAAGGAAGCAGGCGTGATGCAGCAGAACGTTCTCGGACAAGACCTCACCCGGCCTCAGCAAGAGCTGATGGCCTGCTACGACCGACTGGTGGCCGTGCTCACCCACCATCGGGATGAACTGGCACCTTTCGAGGAGCGCAACACACTCAAGGCGGTTGCCGCGCTATGGCAAGTCGCGAACGGACTCGACATGGACCGAGGCCAGACCTACCACCTGGGGGCCTAGCGCCCTTGGGCGGAGTCGACTCAGCCAAGGATCTCTACGACCAGGGCCTGGAGGCCTTCCGGAGAGGGGACGCCGACATGTCGCTCGCTCTCAACGAGCAGGCGCTCGAGCTCGCCAGACGCGAGGGCGACGAGCTGAACCAGGTCAGGGCTCTGATCGGGTTGTCGCGCGTCGCGTTCCGTCGTGAAGACCATGCCCGGCTGGAGGAGCTCTGCGCCGAGGCGACCCCCCTCTTCGAAGGCCTGGAAGATCCCACCCAGACCACGAGCCCCGTCCACATGTTGGCCGAGTCGGCCCGGATGCAGGGAGACCTCGATAGCGCGCGCGGTTTCTACGAGCGGAGTATCGCGATGAGCCGTGCGACCGGTGATGACAGGATGGTCGCGATCGAGCTCAACAACATGGCGTTCCTGGAGCTCGCCGCCGGACATCCCAACGAAGCGCTACGTCTCGCGCGAGAGTCGCTGACCCTGGTGCAAGGCGACGACGACATGAACACCTACTGCCTCCTCGCGATCGGTGCGGCGCTCGTGGCCTCGGGTCATGAGGGCGAGGGCGTGATGGCCCTATCGGTTGTCGACAAGATGTTGAAGGGAGCCGGCACCGTCCTGGACCCAGCCGACCAACCCTTGTTCGACGACGCCGTCGAGGCGGCCAAGCTGACGCTGGGCCGCGAGGACTTCGAGCGCGCTTGGAACGACGGCAGCGCGGTGTCCTCAGACGAGGCGATCAGGCGCTTCGGCTAGCTCAACCGTTCTTTGCGTTCCTGTGGTCGAAACCGACCACCAGAGCACAAAGAGCGTGGAGTTACTTCGGGACCTTGTAGGTCACGGTCGACATCATCGTGTCGTGCGGACCGTTCACGTTCGCGGTGACCGCCGCGGGGGACGCGTAGATCGTGGCGGCGAACACAGCGTTGGTTCCAGGCCCGATCTTGGCTCCGGGCTTGGCGCCGATCGCCTCCGCCGGGACCGGGATCGTGATCGTTCCGCTGGCCGTGTCGAACGTGGCCTTGACCGTAGCGACGAGGTTGCACTCACCGAGACCGCCGCTCCCGATCGTGCAGGGGCCCTGACGAACGTAGAAGGGCTGGGGGCCGGGGTCGTCGGGAGGTGGGCAAGAGTTCGTGTGGGCCGGGTAGCAGACGCCACGGGCGTAGTCGGTGAAGTTTCCGCTCATCCCGAAGGCGTCGCCGTTGACCGTGAAGTCCCAGCTGTAGCGGGCGAACTCGGGGATGCCGCCGGTCGGGGGAAGGCCCGCGACCTTGATCACGAAGTTGATGTTCGCTCCGTCCTTGGCGATCGACGCCTCCACGAGGTCCTGACCGAGCTGCGCACCGATCGGGCCCAGCAACGGACCGGCGGACGGGTCGACGTTCGAGCCCCAGTCGCCCTTGTCGTCGGTCGCGATGACGGCCGGGCCGGCCTTCTTCGGCTTGGCCGAGACGGAAGGAACGAGCAGAGCTGCGATCGAAAGCGCTGCCAGCAGAGCGATGACGAGCTTCTTCATGTTGACCTCTCAGGTTGTAGCGATGCGTTCGTCCTAGAGGTCCTTTTTCGCCGCCGCGCTACCACTTCCTGCCTGGCCGGAGAGTGCCGGGTGACGCCACCGGCCCGCCCGGCTATATCTGGCGGAGCAGGCTCTCGGCCAGGGTGTCGAGGGCAGCATGGCCGCTCAGCGCGAGCGTGAGATCGAGGTCGGCGAGGAACGAACGCAGCACCTTATCGACGCCCTGCTCCCCTGCCACGCCAAGCCCCCATATATAAGGACGGCCCAGCAGGACCGCGTCGGCGCCCAGAGCCAGCGCCTTCAGGGCGTCGGCTCCGGTGCGGATGCCCGAGTCGAGCAACACCGGGTAGCCCGCCGGAACCGCGGCCCGTACGGCGGGCAGCGCATCGAGGGTGCCGATCGACCCGTCGACCTGCCGGCCGCCGTGGTTGCTCACGATGATGCCGTCCATGCCGTACTCGGCGGCCTTGCGCGCATCGTCGGGATGAACGATGCCCTTCACCACGATCGGCAGGTCAGTTGCGTCGCGCAAGAAGGCGAGGCTCTCCCAGGTCGTCGAGGAGTAGGCGAACATCTGCATCCAGCGGAAGATGGCGGCCTGCATGTCCTCCTCGGGTGGCTTGTCGAGGCCGGCTCGGAAGACCGGATCCGAGATGTAGTTGGCGATCGATTCGCCCTTGATGAACGGAAGGTAGGCGTTGCGGAGGTCGCGCGGCCTCCAGGCGAGGAGCCGTGTGTCGAGGGTCAGCACTATCGCCGAATAACCGGCGTCCTTCGCACGCGTGACGAGGCTCTTCGTGAAAGCGTCATCGCTGGGCCAGTAGAGCTGGAACCAGCGCGGGGTATCTCCCAAGGTCTCGCCGACCTCTTCGAGCGTGTGCGAGGACACGGTGCTCAGCACCATCGGGATGCCGAGCTCCTTGCAGACGCGAGCGACCGCGAGCTCGCCCTCGGGATGGAGCAGGGACTGGATCCCACCGATCGGCGCGAGGAGCAGGGGGGCCGGGAGCTTCGTGCCGAGTACCTCGGTCGACAGGTCCCGCGTCTCGACGTTGGTCAGCATGCGCGGCACGATGCGCCAGCGCTTGAAGGCGTCGAGGTTCGCGCGCATCGTGTCCTCGCTGCCGGCGCCGGCCGAAACGTAGTCACGCGGGATCGGATCGACCTCGGCCTCGAAGCGACGCTCGAGCTCGTGCAGCTCGTAGGGGAAGTCCGGCTTCTCTCCAGAGAGACCCTGCAGGTAGATCTCGTACTGGTACTGCCCGTAGGGCTGGGTCATGCGCCGCACCCTATCGAGTCAGCTCTGTGTTGAAGGACACGCACCCACGAGAAGGAACGGGCTACCGCTTTACTCGACCTCCGCTTCGTCGGCCACCACCAGAGAGCCCCAGGAGCCGCCGGTTCGAATCGCGGCCGACGAGGTCATCACGACGACCTTCTTGCCGTCGGCGTTGACGATGTCGCCTTGAGCGACCGAGAGGCTGCGGCCCCTGTGCACCACCTTCGCCGTCGCGGTCAGCTCGCGCCCGTCGGGCAACACCGGTCGAAGGAACTGGACCTTCAGGTCCAGGGTCGCCGCCGTTTCCGTCGTGCTCAACGTCGTGCTGAAAGCACCGGTCAACGCGAGGTCGGCGATGTAAGCCAGGACTCCGCCATAGACCGTGCCGGCGGGACTGGTCAGCCATTGCGTTCCCTTGAAGCTGATGCTGAAGGAACCTGGCTCCCCATGAGCCTCGGTGATGCCGAACAGCTCGATGAACGGAGCGGGACTGTCCTCGCTGACGCGTTTGGCGACGATCTCCAGGAACGTGGAGCGGTCGTACTCATCGGGGTCGACGGATCCGGGCCGGATCGGGCGCAGGTAGGGATCGGGCGTGTCGTAGGTCGGCTCGTTCACCTCGGGAGGCTCGCCCTCTAGAGGCTCGACCGGCATCGACAGGATGAAGCAGCGCGTGGTGCAGTGCGCGACCAGACGACCCTGGCCATCCTCGACGAGGCCTTCGGACAGCCCCACCGTCCTGCCGACCTCGATCGTGCGCGCCCGGCAGACCAGCTGGCGGCTCCACGGGCCCACGGGGCGAAGGAAGTTGAAGGACAGCTCGGAAGTGACGCAGATCTGACCGGGGCCCAGGGGCGCCAGGACCGCGCCGCTCAGCGCGCCGTCCGCGACGAGGGCCGAGGTCCCCGCGAAGTAGACGCCGGCATCGCTCTGGAGCCAGTCGCTGCACGGCATGCTGAACGTCACCGAGGCCGGGCTCGCCGCGATGGGCCGCGCTCCGAACAGGTGCGTGATCGGCGGCATCGGCATGGTCCCCTTGACACCCGCGCGCATCCGCTCGAGCCCCGAGAGGGCCAAGAGCTTCGGATCCGGGTAGCTGCCGCGCACGGGTTCGTCGTCGTACCAAGCCACGGCGGAACCCTACAGAGCCAAAGGTGGACGCGCTAGCTCAGTCTGGGACCGAGTGGTTGCGCGGGTCGTTCAACACCTTCTTGTTGCGATCCCACGGGTCGGAACCGTAGCCCCGCTCCAAAAGCGTTATCTCTTCGCCGGTCACGCGGAAGTACGCGTAGCTGAGGTTGTCGCTCTCGTTGGTCTCGAGGATGTCTCCACTGCGATCGGTGAACGCTCTGATGACGTAGAGACCATCTGACTGATCGTCGAAGTCGATGTAGTTGCCCTCGAGGTCGTAGCTATAGATGTCGTTCCAGCCGGTAGAGAGACCCATAGTGAGATCACGGTAGGGCGCATCGGCGAGACCGCACGAGGAAGGCACCGAGTGCGCGGGGTCCTGATAGAAGCGCTCCCAGTCCACCAGCGTGTAGTCGCCCATGCAGAAACCCGTCTTCTTCGCCGTGCCCGCCGGCTCGAGGCCGCCCCGTTTCGGATCCGTGACCTTGAAGAGTTGCTGCCCGGCGATCAGAGGATGGTGGTAGTGCGCGTGAGCTGCGTGGTACTCGTACGAGCCTGCCTCACGCCGGGTCTTGCGCCCATCCGCGTGAGTGATCTGCTGATACATCACGTTGCGGCCGCCTTGCCCTGCGGGGGCCGCGTAGACGAGCTCGAGCGGACCCTCTCCTGCGTTCTCGGGACCGAACGAGAAACGCAGGCAACGCGTTACCAACGTCTGCGCGGTCTCTTCGGGGAAACACGACGGCCCCATCTCGGGAGCCATGTAGAAGTACCAAGGCGTTCCGGTAAGGGTCAGGTCGTAAGGAGGAGTGATCCGAAGGTTCGGAAGGAGCGCACGGTCGCCCCGCGGCTTCCTCGGCTGCTCGAGCTTCGCCCGGAAGCGGACCACGGTGCGCGCGGCGACGTTCGGGATCGCTCTCACCGTATAGATGCCTGGTTGAGCCTTGCCGATGAAGACCTCGGCGGAATAGACGCTGCGCGCTGTGTCCGACCCCGAAGGACCTTCGACCTCGAGCGCCCAGGAGTACATGTTGGATTTGTCGAGCGCCACGCGCAGGCGCAGGCCGGGATCGAGCACCTCGAGCCGCCAGATCAACGGGTCGGTCGTCGTGACCGGCTTCGGCTGCCAGAACACCGAGTCGTCCGCGCCGAGCCTTGCGACGAGCTCGGGAGCTTCGGCGGCGGCCGACACAGGCGCCATCACAAGGAGCAGAGCCAAGAGTGCTGCTGTTGCGGAGTTCCTGCGCATCCCACCCTCCGTTCAAATGCGACCGTGGGTGGAGGGTTCCCGTCGACCGTCGCCCGCGAGGCTCGGTGCCTAAGGCTCCACCCGGTGCTGAATCTCCGCTAGTCAGCACCGGAAGATTGGCCAGATCGCCCGAGATTCCTTCTCCGCGCCTCAACCGACGCGCCCGCAACCCGGCTAGAGTCCGAAACATGCCTGTGGCGCTCCGGCTGGTCCTCGGTGTTGTCGGTTCCTTGATCTACGCGGGAGCAGGGGCCGTCGTGGGCGCTCAGAACGCCGGTTGGTTCGGGCTCGAGCGCAGCGCGAACGGGCTTCTGCCCGCACTCGGGGTGGGCAGCGCCCTCGTTGTCGTCGCCTTCGCTCCGAGTCGTTTCCGGCGGCGGGTGCACGAGACGGGAGCACTCGGAGTGACCGCCGAGGCGCTGATCGTTCTGGGCTGTGTGCTCTACGTCGTGAGCGCGATCATCGAGTTCGCGATCTTCGGGACGATGGCGTCGGGGCTCGGCCTCGTCTTCCTCGCCGTAGCGGTACTGCGAGCGAAGATCGTGCCCGTCGTCGACAGAGTGCTGATCGTGCTGTCGGCGATCGGGAGCATGACGTGGAACACCGAGACCGTCTCGGCCTTCTTGCTCACCGGGGTCGGCCTCCTCTGGGTCGCGCTGACGATCCGACTCCTACGCGACGAGGATGGCGCGATGCAGGTGGAGGCCGGGCTGCCCTAGCGTCAGTTGCCGGGAGAGACGATCCGTTCGGCGAACTTCTCGATCCCAGCCGCCTTCGTCAACCGCACGACGTAGAAGC
>JBKHXK010000057.1:0-8161 GCA_046566065.1 Actinomycetota bacterium
GATCGCGCACGCCGGCTTCGTGTTCACCGGGATCATCGCGGCGAACGACCGCGGTGTGTCCGGCTCGCTGTTCTACCTCGCGACCTACGGCCTCACCGTGCTGGGTGCGTTCGCGATCATCTCGGTCACGAGCGGCTCTGGCGAGCGCCGGGCCCGTCTCGTCGATCACCGCGGACTCTTCTACGAGAACCCATTGCTGGCGGGGGCCCTTACGTTGTTCCTGTTGTCCCTCGCAGGGGTGCCGATCACGTCCGGCTTCGTCGGGAAGCTGGTCGTCTTCGGAGCCGCGATCGAGGCTGGCTACGAGTGGGTGGTCGTGATCGGCGTACTGGCCAGCGCCATCGCCGCCTTCTTCTACCTGCGGGTGATGGTCGTGATGTACATGGAGGAGCCCACTACGCCCAGGCCCCCACTTCGCCCCGGCCCCCTTGCGCTGGGAGTGATCGGCCTCACCGCCGCGGCCACGCTGGTGTTCGGTCTGCTCTGGAGCCCGCTGATCCGCCTAGCCGAACAGGCCACCTTCTACTTCTAACGCCGCGCGGGGCCTCTCAGCTCCTGTTTTCCACCGAGACCCGGGGCCGGGTCGGCAACACGCTTCCGCCCAACGCCATGAAGGCCCGGGTCAGCGCGATCGTTCCCGCCAGGCCCAGGACCATCACCATCAGCGGCACCGCGATCCAGGCCGGGCCGAAGAGGGCCTCCAGGTCCCAGACCATGGTCCCGACCTGGACCGAGACGCCCGGGATCAGCACCAACAGACCGAACACGATCGCCAAGGGGCGGCGGGCGGGCTTGCTGAGCTGCGCGCTACGTGCGACCGCCTCCGCCGGAGCTCGGTTCTCCAGGACGACGGCGGGATCCGTCAGGGCGAGGATGCCGCCCACGATGAAGGCTCCGACCACCAGCCCCACCACTCCGGAAACGATCACGGCCAACATCACGAGCACCGAGACGGCCGCGAACCTCCACCAACACCTCCTCGCCAGGGCCTGCTTCAGCCACTCGTCCACGCTCTCGGAGGGAGCGTCTTCGGCGGCCGCCAGCGTCATCGTGATCTGCAGGTACAGCGACAGCACGAGCAGCAGGAGGGCCGCGAGCAGGGTGGCCGTGTCACCTTGGTCCGGCAGGCTCTCGAGCACGAGCGCGATCAGGATCGAGAGCAGGGTGATCCCCCGGAAGGGCTTGCGGAGGAGCTGGGAGAAGCCTTCTCGGATCGATCCCACGGCGCTTATCCCCGGGGTCTGCGCTTCCTCCATGTCGTCCATCCTAGGTTCGCGGAACCCGCTCGCAGCGGAGATGTTCACGAGCGTACGAAGTCCGGGATGCCGCCTGGCCCCATGTTAGTTTTCGGCCGGTATCCAGGGCTTTCGCGGGATCGCAGGTTATTCCAGGATGGCCTGGACCCCACTGGAACAAGCCGGTTCACTCGTCGCGACCAGGGAGCAGCTCGCACCGTGCCTGAGGGTTACTTCGGCCAGTACGTCACGATCGGGATCTTCGCAATAGTCGGCACGGTGCTCGTTGCCGGCACCTTGCAGCTTTCCCGTCTCCTTAGGCCCAACCATCCGAGCGCCGCCAAGCTCACCACCTACGAATCCGGTATCGACCCGATCGGCCACGGCTGGGCTCAGTCGAACGTCCGCTACTACATCTTCGCCCTGCTCTTCGTGGTCTTCGACGTGGAGGCGGTGTTCCTCTTCCCCTGGGCGATCGTGTTCGAGGACCTCGGCACCCCCGCCTTCATCGAGATGGTCATCTTCATCGGCATCCTGGCCCTGGCGCTCCTCTACGCGATCAAGAAGAGGGTGCTCGAATGGCTGTGATCGAGAAGGTCAAGCTGCCGAAGCCGGTGTCTTGGGCGCTCAACTGGTCTCGGAAGTATTCGCTCTGGATGATGCAGTTCGGCCTAGCCTGCTGTGGGATCGAGATGGGGGCCGCGATCGGCTCCAAGTTCGACATCATCCGCTTCGGGGTGATCCCGTTCCCGGCCTCGCCCCGCCAGTCCGACCTCTTGGTGGTAGCCGGAACGGTCACGGACAAGATGGCCGCTCCGATCCTGCGCATCTACGAGCAGATGCCGGATCCCAAGTACGTCATCTCGATGGGCTCGTGTGCGAACTGCGGTGGCCCCTACTGGGACTCGTACTCGGTCACGAAGGGCGTCGACCAGATCATCCCCGTCGATGTCTACGTGCCCGGCTGCCCGCCGCGCCCGGAGGCTCTCCTGCAGGGCGTGATCCGGCTCCAGGAGAAGATCGCCAACGAGGACCCGCGCGAGGCCTTCGGTAAGAAGGACATCGTCATTCCTCACATCCCCGAGCCGGGCCTGGCCGGCGGGATCTAGGGCCGCTAACCATGCCGATACTCGAGCGAGTCGACGCCGAGCAAGCCCGCGCCCACCTGGAAGGTGAGTTCGGGGCGCGCCTGGGCAACCTGCACCTGAACTTCGGCAGCCTCGACATGACCGTCCAGCCTCACGACTATCTCGAGGTGGTCACCTACCTGCGCGACGCGTCCGGTTTCCGCATGCGCTTCTTCACGTTCCTGTCGGGCGTCGATCGCTCCGAGTTCGGCCCAGCCGACGCGGAGAACAAGCCGCATCCTCTCGAGGTCCTGCTGCACCTCTACTCACCCGACCACGTGCTGCACGCCGACATCCACGTACCGGTCGACCCGGCGGACCCGAAGTGCCCGTCGATCAGCGACCTGTTCGCCGGAGCGCTGTGGCACGAGCGTGAGACGCACGAGATGTTCGGCATCGACTTCGAAGGACACCCGGGCCTGGTGAACCTCTACCTGCCGGAGGACTTCGAGGGACGGCCTCTGCTCAAGTCCTTCAAGCTCCCGAGCCGCATAGTGAAGGCGTGGCCCGGCGCGAAGGACCCCGAAGAAGCCGCCGCGGGAGGTCGCTGATGTCGCTCAAGGAGCCGCGGGTAACGGATCAGACACCGGTACACGGTCCGGACGAGATAGCCAAGATCGTCGCCGGCGCCAATCTGCAGACCGAGCAGATGGTGCTGAACGTCGGTCCGCAGCACCCGGCGACCCACGGCGTCTTCCGTCTGCTCGCCACTATCGATGGAGAGGTTCTCGTCGATGCGCAGCCGATCATCGGCTATATGCACCGCGGCTACGAGAAGCTCGTCGAGGCGCGCGACTACCGGCAGATCACCAACCTCGTTTCGCGCATGGACTGGCTGTCGGGGATCAACAACGAGCTGCCGCTGGCCCTCGCCCTCGAGAAGATGATGGAGATCGAGGTCCCCGATCGCGCTCAGTACCTGCGCGTGATCATGCTCGAGATGAACCGCATCCTGAATCACCTGATGTTCTTCGCTTCGTTCGGTGCGGAGCTCGGCGCCATCACCCCGACCTTCTATGCGTTCCGCGAGCGGGAGGACATCCAGCTCGCGCTGGAGATGGCCACCGGCGGCCGCATGCACTTCGGTTTCTTCCGTCCCGGCGGTTTGAAGGAGGACGTCCCGCGCGGGTTCATCAAGCAGGCGCTGATGGGTGTCCGGCAGGTCATGTCCCGGCTGAACCAGTACGAGGACCTGCTCATCGGGAACGAGATCTTCAAGCAGCGCACGGTCAACATCGGGGTGCTCGACAAAGAGGTCGCCTACAACTACGGCGTCTCCGGTCCCATCGCGCGCGGTTCCGACATCGACTTCGACGTTCGCAAGGACGAGCCGTACCTCGTCTACGACCGCTTCGACTTCGACGTGCACTCGGCCCCCAACGGCGACTGCTTCGATCGCTTCTGGGTCCTCGTTCACGAGGTCGTCGAGTCGGCCAAGATCGTCGAGCAGGCGATCGAAGACCTCCCGGCGGGTCCCATCATGGGGAAGGTCCCCCGTGTGATCCAGCCCCCCGAGGGCGAGGTCTACGTGCGCACCGAGAACCCTCTTGGTGAGCTGGGCATGTACCTGATCTCCGACGGCGACCGCAGGCCGTATCGCTTGAAGATCCGCACGCCGTCGTACAACAACGTGTCCGCCCTGCCGCACGTCCTCAAGGGGACGCTGGTGGCGGACATGATCGCGATCCTCGGCTCCTTCTTCTTCGTCCTCGGGGACATCGACCGATGATGGGCCGGAGCGAAGACTGATGCCGTTTGAGATCACACTCACCGCGTGGCAGCTGCTGGCCGTGAAGGTAGCGGTCATCCTCGCCGTGGTGCCGACGATGACCCTGGTCGCCGGCTACGCCGAGCACAAGATCATGGCCCACCTCCAGCACCGCCTCGGCCCGATGTATCCCGGCGGTTTCCACGGATGGGCAGTGCTGCTCGCCGACGGCCTGAAGTTCATCTACAAAGAGGACATCATCCCGGAGCGGGCCGATCGCAGCGTGTTCAAGCTCGCCACCTTCTTGATCTTCATCCCCGCCGTGATGGTCTACCTGGTGATCCCGGTGGACCGCTCGCTGATCGTCGAGGATCTCGATGTCGGCATCTTCTATCTGCTCGCGATCTCGTCGGTGTCGGCGATCGGCGTTCTCATGGCCGGTTGGTCGAGCGCCAACAAGTACTCGCTGATCGGTGCCCTGCGAGCGGGTGCCCAGCTGATCGCCTACGAGCTCCCGATCGTCCTGGCCGCCGCGGTCGTCGTGATGCTCGCCGGCAGCCTGTCGCTGGTCGACATAGTCGAGGCGCAGAAGTGGCCGTTCCTGATCTGGCCTCCGGGCATCGGGCTGATCGCCTTCCTCGTCTTCACCATGGGCAGCATCGCCGAGCTGACCCGGCCGCCCTTCGACATGCCCGTGGCCGAGTCCGAGATCATCACAGGCGCCTTCACCGAGTACTCGGGCATGCGTTTCATCTTCGGCTTCTTCTTCCCCGAGGTAGCGAACATGGTTGCCTTCGCGGCGATCGGCGCGACGTTGTTCCTCGGCGGCTACATGCCGATCGTGCCGCTCGGGTTCCTCGAGGTCATCCCCGGATTCGTGTGGTTCTCGCTCAAGACCGCGTTCATGCTGTTCCTCTTCCTGTGGATCCGCCCGACCTTCCCGCGGCTCCGTGAGGACCAGCTTCAGAAGTTCGCCTGGAAGTACCTGATCCCCGTCACCCTCGTCCTGATCCTGGCGGCCGGCGCGTGGATCCTCTACGCCCCCGATGCATTGCAGGTGAACAACTGATGTCGACGCTCGAAGAGCGCAAGCTCACCAAGGCACGCAAGACCGGCTACGGCATCGGTCTCTTGAAGGGCATGGCGGTCACGATCAAGCACCTCTTCAAGCACAACACCGTCATCCAGTACCCGGACGAGAAGCAAGACCTTCCGGCGCGCACGCGCGGCGTCATCGCGCTCAAGGAAGAGAACTGCACCGTCTGCATGCTGTGTGCTCGCGAGTGCCCCGACTGGTGCATCTACATCGACTCCCACAAGGAGCAGCTCCCGCCCAAACGAGAGGGAGGCCGTCCACGCAAGCGCAACGTCCTCGACCGCTTCGCGATCGACTACGCGCTCTGCATGTACTGCGGCATCTGCGTCGAGGTCTGCCCTTACGACGCGCTCTTCTGGAGCCGCGAGTTCGAATACTCCGAGTACGACATCCGCGAGCTGACCCATGAGAAGGAGAAGCTCTCCGACTGGATGGCGACGGTTCTGCCCCCGCCCGAGCTAGAGGTCGGAGCGGAGATCCCCGGCCAGACCCCCGTCGCGACGGCTGCAGGCGCACCCGCCGTCGCTGCCGGAGCAGCCGGGCCGGGAAGCGCGCAGCGTCCCTCTCCGCCTGCCGCCGCGACCGCAGCGGCCGAGCGTCCCGAGCAAGCACAGCGCCAACCGGCCGCCGCGGCAACCGCGGCGCCTCCGGCAGAGAAAGCCTCCCCGTCGCAAGCGGACGCGGGCGAGACCAAGACAGACCAACCGGAGGGCCGCGCCCAGGCGACGGAAGAGAAGGCCCCCGCAGGCGAAGGTACCCCTGCGGCCGCCGAGGCGACCGACTCCGGCGCCCAGCCCGAGGGCGTGAAGAGCTCCACCGAAGCCGCCTCGCCCGAGCAGTTCGACAAACCGGCCGAAGACAAAGCCGCCACCACGACCGCTCCCGAGCGCGGCGCGAGCACCGAGGAAGAGGAGCCTGCCGCGCCGACGCTGTCGGCCGAAGAGAAGGCGCAGTACGCCGATAGCCCCGGCCCCAACGTCGAGGTCCCCCACGAGGCCCCCAAGCCGGTCGCTCTGGAGCGAACCGAAGATCCCGACGCGGTCTACCAGCAGGTGTTGCAGGAGCAACTCGACAAGGGCTCGAGCCCCCAGGTGGCCGAAGCACGGGCCAAGGTCGCCCGAGTGAAGGCCGAGCGCGGCATCAAGCGAGGCCCCACCCCGATCGAGACCGACAAGATGGTCCCGAGCGCCCCGACCAAGGGCCAACCGACCGAGCCCGAGCCCTCAGGCGCCCCCGAAGCCACCGAACCAAAGCCCGACCCGGGCCCAGTCTCCGCCAGCGCCGAGGAAGAGACGTCTACGCCTAAGAGCGAAGGCGCCGCACCCACAGCAACGAGCCAGACCGAAGAGGCGGCGCCCGCAACACCCCCCGCAGACGCCAGCGCAACGAGCGGAGGCAGCGCAGGCGACAGCGTTGCCGGGGGAGCGGCGAATGAGGAGGCGGCGCCAGCCGCCGACGAGCCCAAGCCGGAGGCTCGGGCTGAGTCGCGACCCGGCGACGATGGCGCTGGAGCAGCCGGAGCGGGCTCAACCGATGACCCAGAAGCCGTCTACGAGCGCGTCCTGGCAGAAGAGAAGGCGAAGGGCTCCAGTGACGCGGTTGCGCAAGGCCGGGCCAAGGCCGCCCGGGTGAAGGCCGAGCGGGCGAAGAAGGCGGGGGGCTGATGGCTGCGCTCTGGCAGGAGATCGTCTTCTGGGTCCTCGCGGCCGCCATGGTCCTCTCCGCGATCCGTGTGGTCACGACGAGGAACGTGGTGCACGCGGCCCTCTATCTGGTCGTCACCCTTATGAGCGCTGCGGCGATGTTCATCATGCTGTTCGCCGAGTTCGTGGCGTGGGTGCAGGTGCTCGTGTACGTCGGGGCGATCATCGTGCTGATGCTCTTCGGGCTCATGCTCACGAGGGCGCCGATCGGCAAGGGTGACTTCGACAACAACCAGAAGCCGCTGGCGGCGCTGGTCGCGCTGGCGGTCTTCGGAGTCACGAGCTGGATCCTGGTGCAGGCCTTCGACGGCGAGCAGATCCTCTTCGCTCGTTCCGAGGGAACCACCGCGCGCCAGGTGGGCGAGGAGATCTTCTCGAAGTACGTGCTGCCGTTCGAGGTCGTGTCCATGCTGCTTCTGGCCGCGCTGGTCGGAGCGGTCCTCATCGCTCGTCGCGACGACAAGCCGCACGAAGGGAGGGTCGGTTAGATGCCGATCTCGTATTTCCTAGTGCTGTCGGCGTTGCTGTTCTCGATCGGGGTGTACGGCGTGCTTGCTCGACAGAACGCGGTCTTGGTCTTGCTCTCGATCGAGTTGATGCTGAACTCGGTAAACATCAACCTCGTCGCGTTCTCGGCGCACTTCGCCGAGGCGGGTCTCGGGGGCCAGGTCTTCGCTCTCTTCGTGATCGCCGTTGCCGCCGCCGAGGTCGGGGTGGGGCTCGCGATCGTGATCCTGCTGTTCCGGAACAGACAAACCGTCGACGTGGACGACATGTCCTACATGAAGTGGTGACCGGATGACCTCGTTGATGAACTTCGCCGCAGAAGGAGCCGAGAAGGTTCAAGGAACGGGCCCGGTGGGCGCGATCAGTGAGCTCACGTGGCTGGTTCCGCTGCTGCCGATCCTGTCTTTCTTCGTGATCCTCTTCTTCGGCAAGAGGCTGCCGAACAAGGGACACGCGGTGGGCATCATCGCCGTGGGGGCGGGCCTGTTGATCTCGCTCGTCGGCTTCTTCGAGCTGGTCGCCGGCAAGGGCTTCGTCGAGAAGTCCTGGACCTGGTTCGAGTTCGCGAGCGGCGAGAGCCTTCATCTCGAGTTCGGGATGAACTACGACTTCCTCACCGCGGTCATGTTCGTTGTGGTCTGCACGATCTCGTTGCTGGTCCAGATCTATTCGACCGAGTACATGCACGACGACAAGCGCTACACGATCTATTACGCGATGTTGTCGCTGTTCACGGGCTCCATGCTCCTGATGCTGATCGCGAACAACCTGCTGCAGCTGTTCAT
>JBKHXK010000058.1:0-7640 GCA_046566065.1 Actinomycetota bacterium
ATGGGCAACTGCGACGGCATGGACGTACGAGAGTTCGGAGCGACGGAGACCGCGGAAGTAACACTAGGTGGGGTCAAGATCGGCATGGTCCACGACTCGGGCGCGAGCACCGGGCGACGCGAGCGGATGCGCAAGCTGTTCCCCGAGGCTCGCGTGGTCGTGTTCGGTCATTCGCACATCCCGTTCAACGAGGACCGCGACGGGTTGTTGCTATTCAACCCGGGCAGCCCGACCTGGAAGAGGCAAGCGCCCTTCACCTCGATGGGGCTGCTCTGGATAGAGGACGGAACCGTAGAGGGCGAGATCTTCCCCGTCTAACCCCTCACCATTCTTTTCTCACATCACCCCAAGAATCTGGCGGCGTGAAGTGGCCCTCCGCTCCCGCGAGCATCGACTCGATCCGAAAAGCCAGGGGGCCGGAAAGCTCTCGCAGGTCGTACCAGGTGACGTAGAGCACTCTGTATCCGTTCGCCACCAAGCGCTCGTGGCGATCGATGTCTTGCTTCCGTTGTTGCGGCGACGAATGCCACATCGCGCTGTGCGCCTCGATGGCAATTCGCTGGTTCGGGTAGACGAAATCCGGTCGAGCCACAAAGTGGCCTCTCTCGTCAAAGATCTCGAACTGAGGCACCGGAGCGGGCAGGCCTGAGCGAAGAAGAACTTCGAACAGGTAACTCTCCAGAGGGGAATTTGGCACCGTCTCGAGGTCGAGTCTGGACTTCAGGATCTCCCGTAGGACAGCGCAGCCTCTCCGTCCCCTCCTCGCCGTCAGGTAGAGACAGAAGTCGAGCGAACCCAGCGTCGCGGCCCCGGAGAGAAGAGCGTGATCGACAGCCATTGCAACCCTGAAGGGTGAGATGGAAGCCCCGAGGTCTAGGAGCGTGCGCTCTGCCGAGGTGCAAGGGATTCCCGACACCTCTATGACGTGATCCCTGGGCATGCGGTTCGTGTGGTGCACACGAAGACCACATCGGGAAAGGATGCGGTGGTCATGTGTCGTGACCTCCAAGGCGTCCTGATCGCAACCAGGGAACCCGTGTAGAGCGGCAGCCGAATGATGTGAGGCGATCCCGCCCGACCAGAGGATGGCGGCGGAGAGGTTGGTCAGCCAGTCGTCCTGGAGGCCAGGCAGCGCCAAGACACGCGGATGGACGATGGAGAAGAGTCGTTTGGTGAGCCGGTACTCAATCTGCCTGTCGGTGTAGCCCAGGGCTCGCAGTTGCTTAGTCGTTATCAACCCTCGCTGAGGCCCTGCCACCTGTAGTACCCGCTCGTCCGGCCACATCCTCATGCGAGCGATGGGAACCCATCACGCAGTCAAGCTCTGTGGCCGTCGCCTCAGATTGGGGCGATGTGAGAAAAGAACGGGGTTAGGGGCCGGGTTGGAGGGTCGGGCAGATCGTCTGGTAGGCCGTGCGTAGGGGCCAGGCTTGGGGGTCGAGATCGGGCAGCTCGGTCTTGCCCTCGCGGTAGTAGCCGCCGTCCCAAGAGCCCCAGATGTGCTGGCGGCAGTAGGAGTCGACGATCATCCACTGACGTTCTCCGGCGGGACGCTTCGGGGGCCGCGACACGCCGGTGAGCGGGAAGTAGAGACGCTTCAGGAACTCCATCTCCATCTCCGCGGTCTTGCCGCTCTCGCGCGCGAAGTAGCTGCCGTGCCCTTCGTTCATGAATTCCTCGTCGGCAAGCACCGGGAGCGCGCCTACGCCGGCGGGCGTCATCCCCGGCTCGGTGTGGACCGCGCCTTCGAAAAGACGGGTGCGGAGCTCCGCAGCCGTGAGTCGCCCGTCGCCCAACTCGCACTCCCTGGCGAAGCCGCAGCGGAAGCCGCCCTCCGAGATCACCCCTCCGGCCTGCATCCGACTACGACCCTTCATGTCCTGACGTGCCTGGTAGAGCGCGTTGGCGTAGGTCCCTGCGATGACCGGTGTGGCGTTCGAGGTCCCCCCGAACCCGCCGCTACCGGTCCCGCCGACCATGGGCGAACCGTAGGCCGCCGGATACCTGCTGCCGATGCTGGCGATATCGGCGGGCTTGCCGTGACCGGTGTAGGAGGCGTGGGAGCCGGGGCTCACCGCTCCCACCGTCACGATCCAGTCGGGCCCCTCCTGGGAGGAGAGCAGCGTCGTATTCGGAACGAGGAAGGCGTTCTCTTGGCCGTTGCCGGCGGAGAAGAAGATCGTCTGGCCTCTCTCCGTGGCCTTGCGCTGCAGCTTCACGTTCGAACCGCTGTAGAAGCGCTCACGGTAGGCGAGGCTGAACCCGTAAGAGTTCGAGATCGCATCGATCCAAGGCTGGTTCATCGCCCACTCGATGGCCGCCTCTCCGCTGGCTTTGTCCCCATAGGAAAGGAACACGAGAAGGCAACTGGGACACGTGCCATGGATGTTGCCCACGGAGACGCTGGTCGTCCCGGTCCCGTGCGAGTTCTCGTCTCCGTGGATCTGGTTGCCGGCGAAGTCCAGCGCGCCGATCACCTTCGTGTCCGGCATCCAGTAGTAGTTCACTTCGTCGGCCGTGCTCTTCTCGACCGACTCCCACTCCTTCTTGTCCTTGGCATCCAGCGCGGTGACCGCGGTGGTGGAGGTCTTGTCGTCCAGCGTCAGATCGAGGGCCGTGTAGCTCTTGAACGACGAGGCCTTCGGGAAACCCGGCAGCCACGTGTCCGGTGCCGCGCTCAGGGGAAGATCGTTGGCCGGGTCTCGGTCCTGAGCCTGCGGCATCTTCGAGGCCAGATAGTCCCAGTGGTAGGGGGTGAAGGCGTTGTCGATGACCGCCACCACGGTGGCGTCACCGGGACCCGTGGAACGGGCCTTGGAGGGAGCGGTGATCAAGCGGGATGCCGCGGCGACTCCCGAGCCATCAAAGGGGGCCAGCGAAGCGAGTACGGAAACCGCCAAGAAGGTGGTCAGCCAAACGCGTCGCAAGTGTGGTGCCTCCCCGATGAGCCGCCGAAGTTGGTCGTAGGAGAGGGTTCTCTACCGACGAAGACGGTCCTGCAGGAAGGAACTAGGCGGTAGCGCCGGAGCCGCACACCGGGCAGGAAGGGTCGCGGCGCACCTTCACCTCGGCGAAGGTCGTGGTCTGAGCGTCGAACGTGAGCAGGCGGCCCTTCAGAGGCTCTCCGTAACCCGCTATGAGCTTCAGTGCCTCGTTAGCTTGGAGGCACCCAACGATCCCCGGGAGCACGCCCAGGACACCAGCCTCGCTTCAGGTGGGGGCCAGCTCTGGCGGCGGGGCCTCCGGGTACAAGCAGCGGTAGCAGGGGCCGTCGAACGGGATGAAGGTCGAGGCCATGCCCTCGAACCGGAAGATCGATCCGTGGATCACCGGCTTTCGCAGCGCCACGGCGGCGTCGTTTACCGCGTAGCGGGTCTCGAAGTTGTCACAGCCGTCGACGATCACGTCGTAGCCCGCCAGTAGCTCTTTCGCGTTGGAAGCGTCGATGCGGAACGGGTGCAGAACGACCTCGACATCCGGGTTGAGCGACTTGATCGCGTCCTTGGCGGACTCGGCCTTCAGCATGCCCACGCGATCGGTCGTGTGGATCACCTGGCGCTGCAGGTTGCTTTCCTCGACCACGTCCGAGTCCACGATGCCGATCGTGCCGACACCCGCGGCGGCCAGATAGAGAAGAGCCGGCGAGCCCAGCCCGCCCGCACCGATGGCCAGCACCTTGCCTTCCAACAATCTGAGCTGGCCCTTCTCTCCGACCTCCGGCAGGATCAGGTGGCGGGAGTAGCGGTCGCGCTGCGTCGCATCGAGCACCTTCGGGATCTTGTAGTCATAGCCGAGGTCCCTCCAGCGGACGAACCCGCCCTTCAGGTGCGAGACGTTGGTGTAGCCGAGCTCTTTCAGCGTCTTGGCCGCGAACGCACTGCGGACCCCGCTCGCGCAATAGACGATGACCTCGGCCCCCTTGTCGGGCAGCACGTCTTCGACGCGGCTCTCGAAGTGGGCCCGCGAGAGGTGAGCGGCGCCGGGGATCAGCCCCTGGGCAACCTCGTCCTGCTCGCGCACGTCCAGCAGCTGGAAGGAGCCGCCGTCATCGAGGCGCTCCTTGACCTGCTCGGCCTCGACCTCGTCGAGCTCGGACTTGACCTGCTTGAGCAGGTCCCGGAAGTTAGTCATATTCGCACCTGATTATAGTGCTTAACTGCGGATGCTCTGCTTGCTGAGAGCTTCTTCGACCTCTCGGAGCGAGGGATTGACCAGCAGCTCCTCGCCTATCTCCAGGGTCGGCACCGTCCGGAAACCGCCGGTCTTGGCGATGATGCGGTCGTCGTGGCTCGGATCGTCGTCGAGGTCGACCTCCCGGTAGGCGATCCCGGCCTGCTCCATCTGTCTCTTGAGACGGCGGCAATAGCCGCACCAGGTGGTCGAGAACATCGTCACGGTCTCGGATGTAGTCATCTCGTTTCCCTTTTGCCCCTTTGGCGGTCAAGATAAGCGCCCTCATGCGTGCCGTCGTCTATGCAGGTCCCAACACGGTTCGGGTAGAGGACCTTCCCGAGCCCGCCATCCAGGACGATCGCGATGCCATCGTCGCGATCCGAAAGACCGCCATCTGCGGGTCAGACCTGCACCTCCTCGACGGCAAGACCCCCGGAGCCCGCGAGGGCGGCGTGATCGGCCACGAGTTCATCGGGACGGTGCGGGAGCTGGGCGACAAGGTCGTCAAGCACTACGAGGACCAGCGTGTGCTGGGCGCCTTCCTGATCGTGTGCGGGGAGTGCCGGCATTGCAAGGAGAGGCGCTTCAACTTCTGCACGAACCGGCGCGCTCTCGGCCTCGGGACGCTGACCGGCGACCTCGACGGAGCTCAGGCCGAGTACGTGCGGATCCCGAACGCCGACATCAACCTGCGGCCCTTGACGGGTGCCTACTCGGGATTGCAGGACGAAGAGGCGCTCTTCGGCGGGGACATCCTCGCGACCGGTTTCTACGCCGCTGCGTTAAGCGAGATCCGACGAGATGACGTTGTGGTGGTGATCGGGGCCGGACCCGTCGGTCTGTTCTGCGCTCTGGCCGCCCGGAGACACAACCCGTCGAAGGTGATCGTGCTGGATCACGACCCGACCCGGGTGGCGTTCGCCACTAACAACCTCGGACTCGACGCGATCGACGTCTCGAGCAGCGACCCCCAGGCCGAGATCGCGGCCGCTACGGGCGGCGCGATGGCGGATGTCGCGATGGACGCGGTCGGGGTCGTGCCCGCGGTCAAGAGCGCGATGAAGTGCGTGCGCGATGGGGGCCGCGTCACGATCGTCGGCGTGTACGGGACCGAGCGCTACGAGCTGCCGATGGGGGTCGCGTGGGTGCGCGGCATCGACCTCCGGTTCTCGGGGATGGCGAACGTCCATGCCCACTGGGAGGACGCACTTCTGAGCGTCGCGAAGGGCGAGCTGGACCCGACGAAGGCGATCACGCACAGGCTGCCGCTGGAAGACGCGGCCGAGGGCTACGAGCTGTTCAAGTCGCGCGAAGCGATGAAAGTGGTGCTGACTCCCTAAGCGGACTTCTGCGCCGCAGAGTTCTTCGCGGCGATGATCTCGTCCGCGCTCTTCGCGCAGCCCGGGCAGAACTTGGAGCCCGCCGGGACCTCGACGTTGCAGAAGGGGCAGGGACCCTCCACCGGCTGGTCCTGGTAACCCTCTTTCAAGCCCTGCTTGAACTCTTTGCTCGCCTGGCCCATGGAGCGGGCCAACTTCGGGAGGCGCGAGGCGCCGAAGAAAACGAGGATGACCGCGAGCACCACGAGCAGCTCAGGTCCACCGATACCCGACATCCGCTACCTCCTTAACGCACCTGGGCGATGACCTCTTCGGCGACGAAGTCGATGTCTTCGGGGTCCGCTACCTGGAAGGGCAGCGCGCCCAGCCCGACGATGACTTCCTCGACTCCGAGATCGGCGAGCCGTCCCAGCTGCTCGACCACTTCATCGGTCGTCCCGGCGATGCGTGTGCTCCGGAACTCGTCCAAGGATACTCCCGGCCCCCCCGTTGCATCCGGCCCTAGGACACCTTCCGGGGTGGCTTTCTTCAAACGGTCGAACCGCTGCTGCAGGTCTGTCTCGTCGCGGCCCGCGAGCACGTAGGCGCCGACCGAGCGCCGCAGGGTCTGGGGATCGCGCTCCGAGGCCTCGCAGGCGCTGTCGGCGGCCTCTTTTCGGGCGGCATACGCATCGATCGAGCCGATCCACGAGAAGTTCCAGCCATCCGCGACCCGGGCGGCGGTCTTGAGGAGGTAGTCGCCCTTGCCCCCTATCCACAGCGGGGGACGCGGCTCTTGGTGGGGGCCGGGACGGCAGATCGCCCCCCGGATCTCGTAATGCTTGCCATCGAAGGTCAACTCCTCGCCGGCGAGGAGGCGGGACACGATCTCGACCGCTTCCCCGAGTCGCTCGATGCGCTTGCCCGGCGGGTCGAAGGGGATCCCGGCCGCCTCGTACTCAGGCTCGTACCAGCCGGCTCCGATCCCGACATCGAGCCGCCCCTCTGACAGCCGATCCAAGCTGGCGATCATCTTGGACAACAGGGCCGGGTTGCGGAGGTCGTTGCACAGCGCCATAGAGCCGATCCGGATCTTCTCGGTGGCGGCGGCCAGGGCCGACATCGTGGTCCAGCATTCGAGCGATGCTTGCCGCTCGGACGAGCCTCCGTACTTGCTCCAATCGAGGAAGAGGTGGTCCGAGACCCAGACCGAGTCGAACCCTGCGACCTCGGCTTGCCTTGCCATGGCCCTTACGCCCTCCCAGCTGACGGGCTTTCCGGCGAGACTCGAGTCGTAATGAGGAAGAGCTAGGCCGAAACGCATGCGCCGGAGTGTAGAGGCCCACTACAATGGCGACGATATGAACGTTGCCGACATCATGACGCCCGCCGCCCTCACCGATTCTCCGGATGACACGCTGGCCGAGGCCTCGGCCAAGATGTGGCAACAGCAGACCGGTTCGCTCCTGGTGATGGACGGCGACAAGCTCGGCGGGATCGTCACCGAGCGAGACATCATGCGCATCGTCGCGGAGGGCAAGGACCCCAAGGCGGTGTCCCTCCGGGACGCCATGACCACCGACGTCGTGACGATCAGCCCGGACACCGCACTCACCGAGGCGGCCCAGCTGATGTTCGACAAGTGGTTCCGGCACCTGCCGGTGGTTACCGGGGCCGGCGAGGTCGTGGGCATCATCTCTCTGAGAGACCTCCTCGGGATGGTCAAGGAGGGCATGACGGAGCCGGCTCGCCTCCAGCAACTGACCGGCCACAAGCTCGTGCGCGACATGCGCCTCGAGCGGGTCGAAGCCGGAGACCTCGACTAGCCGGAGACCCCCGACCGGCCCCCCTGCCGTCCTGGGTTAGAGCTTGTGGCGCTCTAGGAGGCGGCGGGCGATGACCGTCTTCTGGATCTCGCTGGTGCCCTCTCCGATAAGAAGGAACGGGGCGTCGCGGTAGAGGCGCTCGACCGTGAACTCCTTCGAGTAGCCGTAGCCCCCGTGGACGCGCAGCGACTTCAGCACGATCTCGTTGCAGGCCTCGGACGCGAACAGCTTGGCCATGCCGGCCTCGAGGTCGGAGCGCTCCCCCTGAGACTTCTTCTCGGCCGCGGAGTACAGCATGAGCTTGGCGGCCTCGAGCGTGGTG
>JBKHXK010000059.1:0-7479 GCA_046566065.1 Actinomycetota bacterium
CGACGAATAGCAGCCGATCCCGTGGACCTGGGAACCCCGGCCATAGTTGCGGGCCTTGCGGTTGGACACCTCGACCACCCGCATATCGACCGCGGTGCCGTACATGTGCTGGCTCATCGAGGCACCACGGATACACCGGTTGTACTCGACGCTGCGGAACCCTGAGTTGATCGCGATCGGCTTATCACCGAGCTTCGCCCTGAGCGCCTCGAGCCTCCACATCAGCCGGCGCACGTTCTTCTTGACTTCCTTCTCGGGGATCTTGCCTCCCTCGAAGGTCCCTGCGTACCGGTTCGCCTCCTTCGAGCAATCCGAGTTGCGGTTCTGCCAGAACTCCGAGAAGTCGAAGTGGATCGTGGTGTGGTCGGGGTCCTCGAGGGCGTTCAGAGCCTCGAAGGTCGCGAGCCCGGCGATCCCGTCGGGCACGAGGCCGTAGTGCGTCTGGAAAGCCTGCAGCGCGGTCTCGGTGTGCTCCGAGAAGACGCCGTCGATCTCGAAGAGGGTCTGGTTCTTGTCGGGGTACCAACCCGCGACCCGCACCTGCAAGGCCACGACGGCACGGCCCTTGTCCCCGACCTGAAGGAGTTCCGGCCACTCATACGCCGATGCCGGTGTGACCAAACCGATCTGCAACGCGAGCGCGCAGACGATGACCCAACCGAACTTCCGTAGCCCCATGACCTATTTGTCGTCCTTGGTCGTTGCGGCCCTAAATCACAATTTCGCGGCCCGTCCTCGAGCTCAAGACGGTATGTTGCGTGCGGGCGATCACAGAGTGGGGGGGAAATGACCGATCTACAAGAGCTGTTGAAGCGCGTTTCATTCGTATCGATAAGCCTGCTCATTTCTCTAGGCGCCATCGCTTGCTCGGAGAAGGCCGCCTCGCCTGAGTCCGCGGGAGGTGACGAGGCGACCACCGACTCAACGCCCACTCCAGAAGAGATGACGCCTGAGGACTTCGTGGCCGAGGCCGACGCTATCTGTCTCCGATCGGCAGTGCAGATCGCGGAGACAGAGACCCAGTACACGCAGAACACGACCCGGAAGCAGTCGATCAAGATCGAGGGAGAGACCGACGAACTCATCAAGGAACGGCTCGCGGCGCTCGAAGAGTTGGAGCCTCCAGCCGACCTCGCCGACGACTACGAGGCCTACCTCGACCTCAGGCGACAAGCGGTCGGGGTCTACGGGCGCCGCACCGCTGCCTTCAAGAAGAAGGACAACGATGAGGTGAAGAAGCTCGACTCCCAGATCCAGAGGTTGGTAGATCGGTTGAGCAAGGCCGGCCGCGACATCGGATTCTTCGCATGTGCCAACCGGCTTCCCCGAGATGACGAGCGAGAAGTGATCGCAAACCTCAAGGAATATTTCAGTCAGCCGAGCGCACGCACGTGCAAGAAGCTCGCGACCGAACGGCTGGTCGAGGCGCTGGCCGGGACGGAGACCCCTTGCCCGGTAGCGCTCATGCCTTCAAAGAAAGTCTCTGTGGATGACATCGCCGGAGTCGAGGAGGTCCGAGCAGAAGCCGTGGTGGTAGGAGACGCTTACGGCGAAACAAAGATCGACGTCGACCTCCTCTACGAGAACGGCACCTACAGGGTCAGCGGATACGAGGGCCGCACCTAGTCCTGGTGCCGAAGGATCGCTGACGTCGCCCTCGAGCAGAGACTGGATCCGGGGGCGAGCGCCCGGTAACGGCCTGGGCGATCCGGAAGAGCGGCCCTGAACGATCCATCCTGCGCGGTGGTTGTGGACTTGATCGTTCTCCAGCCACTTGCGGTCTTCTTCTGAAGCTTCACCGTCACTCCCGCGATGCACGACGCGTCGTCCGAAGCCAGGGCCCCCACAGCGGTCAGGTGGCGCTTGAGGTCGAAGGAAGAGAACGCGCGGGCCGAAGGGTTGGGCGTGTCGAAGTTGCAATCGTCGCAGCGTTGCCAGTCGGGAGAGCCGCCCTCCGCGATCTTGACCCAACCCCCCGTCGCGGGCGCGTCTCCGGGCGCGGGCGCGTCCAGCACGTAGATCCCTCCGCCATCGCCTGAGCAGGGCATCCCGCCGAACGCGATCTGCTCACCGTTCGGTGACCAGGTGGAGGCCCACTGACACATGTCCGCCTCGGGTGCGATCAGGTACTGCCCGTACCCCCCGCCGACCAGATAGAGACGCCCGTTGATGCCCTGGTCGCAGACGTCGCCCATGCGGCTGACCATGATGGTCTCGCCATCCGGCGACCACGTCGGTGCCATCTCGTTGCCATCCAGCGCCGCGAACTTGGTACCGGCTCCACCCGAGGATCCCATCACGAAGATCTCCGTCTCGCCCCACGGGTTGGAGCTGCCTGCACACTGTTTGAACACTGCGGAAGCCAAGTAGACGATGCTGCCGGTAGGACCGGACTCCGGCTCGTAGGCGATCTGATTCGTAAGTTGGGCCGCCGCCCCTCCCGTCGCGGGGACCTTGAGCACCTCGTGCCCGTTCGGATCCCCGGTGTTAGGTACAGGCCCCCAGTAAATGATGCTCGAGCCGTCCGGGCTCCAAGAAGGGTCCGCACCCACCACGCCGAGCGAGCGGAGGTTGGAGCCGTCGGCATCCATGACGTACAACGAACCGAAGATGGGCTTCGTGGAGTTTTCCCCCCTGCGCATAAAGGCGATCTTCGTTCCGTCGGGCGACCAGGAGGGCATCCCGTCGCGCTCATCCGTGGTCAGCTGCCGCTGATCGGTACCAAGAGGCGTGATCGTGCAGATGCCTCCACAGGCGAAGGCGATCAGGCCGTTGCCGCCGGGGAAGGAAGCGCTGGCGGGAGCGGCGGAAAACATCGAGATGAGCAACGCCATCACCAGCGTCGAGACCGGCAGGCCTCGTCTCGCGCGGTCAACCAGTCTCGTCAGCCCCATCTCGCTCCCCCTCTATCGAGTAGTCCCCGGGCCAGTCTCAGCGCCTCGAGGACGAGAAGCCATAGCGCGAAATGACCCTTTTGGATAGCCAAGGCTCAACACCTTTGGACGGAAACCACGCTCTGTCAGCGGGTTCCGTCCAAAAGTGGGTCGAGGGGGTTGGCGAAGGGCTAGCGCGGCCCCCGCTGGTGTCGTCCCAGGGCCTCGGCGACGAGCCAGGCCAGGATCGCTCCTCCGCAGGCCAGGCCGACGCCGAGCAGGACCTGCATCCAGGCCGGCGGCGACAGCGCGATCGCCACCAAAGCAACCAGGATCAACGTTCCGACGGTCGCCAGGGACCCCACGAGGCATCCAACCGTCCATCGCAGCTCCGGGGGCATCGGCCCCTCGGGCCGGGTGTCGGTTTCGCCCGTCTGCGTGCGATCGCTATCCATATCCCCTCTGTTTCCGTGCGCCTACGCCTATCATCCATCTATGGCTGACGAAGACGGTGTCAAGGTTCTCCTGGTCGACGACCACGATCTGCTCCGTCGAGGCATCCGCACCATGCTCGAGTCCGAGGGCATCACGGTGGTCGGCGAGGCCGCCGACGGGACCAAGGTCCAGCAGATGGTCCACGAGCTCCTGCCCGACGTGGTCTTGATCGACGTGATCATGCCCAACAAGGACGGGATCGACGCCACCAGAGAGATCAAGGACGCCTTCCCCAACGTGGGAGTGGTCGTGCTGTCCGGCCACGACGATCAGCAGTTCGTCTTCGACGCGCTGAAGGCGGGTGCTTCGGGCTATCTGCTCAAGACGGCAGAACTGGACGAAGTGGTCGCGACCGTGCGCTCTGTGGCCGCCGGTGAAGGGCGGCTCGACCCCGTGCTCGCCAGCAAGGTCCTCAGCGAGTTCCAGTCGTACCAGAAGGCCGAGGTGGCCGAGGTCTACCAGCCGCTCACCCCGCGCGAGCGAGAGATCCTCCAGCTGATGAGCGAGGGGTTGCCGAACAAGACGATCGCGAACAGGCTCTCGATCTCGGAGCGAACGGTCACCACCCACGTGGCGAACATCTACTCGAAGCTGCACGTGAACAACCGCGTCTCGGCCATCCAAGAGGCCATGCGTCGCCGCATCCTCAGCTTCAACCAGAACACCTAGCGACATGGCCGGAGACGACGATCTCCAAAAACGCCTGAGGCAACTCCCGTCGGTCGACCGCGTGATGGCGTCGCTCGGCGACATCGCCACGCCCGCGGAAAGACAATCCGCCGCTCGTCGAGCCGTCGACGAGGCCCGAGCCAGCGTGCTCAAGGGGGATATCGCCTGGCATTTCGACGCGATCGTGGGGGCCGCGCATGGCTTCCTCGCACGGGAAGCTAGAGCTCGATTGCAACCCGTCATCAACGCGACCGGCGTGTTGCTTCACACGAACCTCGGACGTGCTCCCCTGGGTCAGGAACAACTCGAGGCGGTGCAGTCTGTCGCTTCGGGCTATTCGAACCTGGAATATTCACTCGACGCGGTCAAGCGCGGCAGCCGTTACAAACACGCCGCGCAGGCCATCACCACGCTTACGGGCGCGGAGTCGGCTCTGGTCGTCAATAACAACGCTGCCGCGGTTCTCCTAACCCTCGCCAGCCTCAGTAAGCGCAAAGAGGTGATCATCAGTCGGGGCGAGCTCGTGGAGATCGGCGGAGAGTTCCGCATCCCAGACGTCATGAGGGCGGCGGGTGCCAAGCTGGTCGAGGTCGGAACGACCAATCGCACTCACCTCGCCGACTACGAGAAAGCGATCACGCCGAAGACCGCTGCCATCCTGAAGGTCCACCCTTCTAACTACCGAGTGGTGGGATTCACGGCCAGCGTGCCCGCTCGTGACGTCGCGCGGCTCGCGCTCGCTCGCCATGTCTGTTTCGTCCACGACGTCGGATCGGGCCTCGTCAACGAGGAGGCCGGCGGGGATGAGCCGATCGTTTCGAGCGCACTGAAGGACGGAGCCGACATCGTCACCTTCTCGGGGGACAAGCTGCTCGGCGGGCCTCAAGCTGGGATCATCTGCGGGCGAGAGCATCTGATCAAGAAGATCTCTCGCAATCCCCTGCTCAGGGCTCTGCGACCGGACAAGATGACCTTGGCGGCACTGGAGGCCACCCTCCGGATGTATCTGGAGGGGCGCGAGTCCGAGCTCCCGTTGTGGCGAATGGCGGACACGTCCATCGAGGTTCTCGAGCAGCGTGCGGTGGAGATGGCTGGACCGCTGTCCGAGGCACTCGGAGAGAAGTTCAAGGTCGAAGCCGTAGGGCTCTCTTCGGTAACCGGAGGAGGGTCCCTGCCTGGAAGCGAGCTTGCGTCCTGGGGGCTGTCGATCTCCCATGCCACGCGCAGCACTTCTAACCTTCATGCGGTCCTCCACTACGTCAGCCCGCCCGTGATCGGTCGGATCGAGAACGACCTTCTGCTGCTCGATCTCCGCACGGTTTCCCCCGACCAGGACCGGTTACTCCTCGACCTGCTTGTCAAAGGCTTGGCCGACGTCCAAGTTTGAGTTCCTAGGCAACTAACCTTCGACCTTCGAAGTGACCGGAGGGGGTCCGTACTTGCACCGTCGTCTGAGCGCGCTCGTGGTTGCCTTGCTGGCGTTCGCCGGTACGGCCGTCGCGTCCGGCAGCCGCGCGGCCCCCACGACACCGGCCGCAGTCGTGCAGGAGACCCACATCGGCCCCGACTACAACGGCGGCCGCCTGCTTCCGTTCGCCGCCGGAGGCGGCCTATCCGAGCTCTACAGCAGCGGAGCCGGACGGAACCGGATCGGGGATCGTCGCAAGTGGTTCGCGCTCGACGATGCGCGCGGCGAGATCTATCTCAAGACCTTCGTGCTGCGCGGCAAGGGCGACAAGGTCGAGGTGTGGGTGACGCCCAACCTGGACTTCCCCGCGGGCGACTGTCGCAACGACGAGAGGACCGAGGTCACACGGAGCCAGATCCGTTACCTGATAGATCAGTTCGACAACAACATCTATCCCAAAGAGTCACGCTGGTTCAGCAGGCCGCCTCCTCGCGACGGACGCAACGGGCTCGCCCCCGCCTACGCCAACGTGGGGCCCCGTTACTTCCGCGGGGACGGCGAGAAGATCGTCGTGCTCGTCGACAACGTACGCGATGAGAACTACTACGACTCCAGCAACTCGCGGAACCTGCCCTACATCATCGGGTTCTTCTACTCGCAGTTCAACGAGTTGACCGATCGCAACGTGTTGACGATCGACGGCTACGACTGGATCCACAGGACCCGGGCAGACCCACCCCACGAACCCGTCGCCAACGATCCTTGCAACAGCAAACCGGCGCGGCCCTTCTTGATCGAAGAGACGCTCGCGCACGAGTACCAACATCTCCTCGAGCACTACGAGGACGGCGACGAGGAGACCTGGCTGAACGAGGGCCTGGCCGACTGGGCGCAGACCCTGACCGGTTACGCCCGGCCCGCTCGACCGGTGACCGAGCTCGGGTTCGATCGCCACGTCCAGTGCTTCCTCGGGTACTGCAACCAGCTCACCGACTACAACCCCAACCCGATCGACATGGGGCCCGAGAACTCGCTCACCGTGTGGCGCGATCAGACGAGTGCCGAGGTCCTCGCCGACTACGGAGCCGCCTACACCTTCATGGAGCTGATGTCGTCGCGCTACGGCCGGCCGTTCATGCGAGCACTGCATCGCAACGACCTGAACGGGCTCGACTCCCTGCAACAGATCCTCACGGCCACGCAGGCCGGGACCGACGTGCGCACGGTGATCGACGACTGGACCGCGATGGTCGCCCTCGACGACGTACTGGACGACGGAGCGGTGCTTCACGGTGGCGAGCCCTCCGCCCTGATGGCTCGTCGCCTGCACGCAAGCATCAACTGGAGCACGACGCACGCGTTCAGCAGTCCGGGCGCTCCGCCCAACGGCTCCGACTACGTTCGGCTGCGCGCTTCAGATGGAACCTTCTTGACCGCAGACGCGCTCAACTCCCTCGAGTTCGAGGAGCTGTCGGGGCGCGATCCGAGCGAGCTCACCGTACGGCTGGTGGCGTACGGCCAGGACCGGGCCGAGGCTTGGATCACCAGGCTCGAGCTCCATGCGAACGGCAAGAGCCGGATAAACGCACAGCAACTGAGCCAAGCGCTCGGAACGACGGCGACGACCGTGGCCGCGATCGTGACCTTCCACGATCCCGAAGAGCTAACGCGCTCCTACGCGCTCTATCGGTTGACCGTCAACGGCGTGGTGCAGCCCGGAGGCTCCTAGGGCCTCCGCTTCGGAGCTCTGAGCCTCGAGGCCCTGAGGCTCCGGGGCCGAACGCGACGAACGACCGGTGGGCGGCCGGTCGTTCGTCTTTCAAGAGCCGGGGCAGGGAAACCCGGGCTTTATCTTGCTTAGTGGGCGGGGATGGTGAAGGAGTCGTCCGGTCGTTCGCCCCAACCGATCAGCTCGCTGATCAAACACTTGAGGGCCTCGGCGAGTGCGCCTGCATCGCTCTGGTCCAGCCAGTCCTCTTGGAGCGGGACCGAAGCCGTCATCTGCGCCTGCATCTCTCCTCCTTCCGCCGCTAG
>JBKHXK010000060.1:0-213 GCA_046566065.1 Actinomycetota bacterium
TCCAGGAGACCGCCGAGCGCATCGCCGCTGGCGAGGTAGTGCTCGAGCTTCCGCATGGGGAAGCCCATGACAAGGCCGCGCGCAGAGCGACGGCCGAGGCAGAGCGCGCCGTCGAACGGATCGCGGCCGCGGCAACAGAGCGAGAGGCCAAGATCGACTCGGTAGGCGAAGCCGCCAAGCCCTGGTTCTACGAGATCGTCGCGACCGGCAACA
>JBKHXK010000060.1:223-7350 GCA_046566065.1 Actinomycetota bacterium
GGACATCCCGCAAGCACAAGCTGCGGCCCGCGAGGGTTGCGACATCGTCGCGGTGATCCGCTCGACCGGGCAATCCCTGCTGGACTACGTCCCCTTCGGCGCTACGACCGATGGCTTCGCAGGCACCTTCGCCACACAGGAGAACTTCCGCTTGATGCGCGCGGCGCTCGACGAGGTGGGAGAAGAGCTCGGTCGCTACATCCGCCTGACGAACTACGCGAGCGGACTCTGCATGCCCGAGATCGCAGCGATGGCCGCCATGGAGCGCCTGGACATGATGCTGAACGACTGCATGTACGGGATCATCTTCCGAGACATCAACATGCAGCGCACGTTCGTCGACCAGCACTTCTCTCGCATGGTGCACGCGCTGGCCGGGATCATCATCAACACCGGGGAGGACAACTACCTCACGACCGCGAACGCGATCGACTCGGCCCACACGGTGCTCGCCTCGCAGTTCCTCAACGAGCGTCTAGCCCTCGTAGCGGGGTTGAAGGAAGAGCAGATGGGGCTGGGTCATGCCTTCGAGATCGATCCGGAGGCGCCCGACCAGATCGCGCTCGAGATCGCCCACGCGCAGCTGGTACGCGAATGCTTCCCGAACGCCCCTCTGAAGTACATGCCGCCCACCAAGCACATGACCGGGAACATCTTTCAGGGCTTCCTCTACGACGGCATGTTCAACCTGGTCGGCGCGCTGACCGGCCAGGACATCATCCTGCTCGGGATGATGTCGGAGGGGGTCCACACCCCGTTCCTGTCGGATCGCGATCTGGCTCTCGAGAACGCCCGCTACGTGTTCGGCGGAGCCGCCACGCTGGCCGGCGAGATCCGATTCGAAGACGGCGGCGACGTTGAGCGGAGGGCGGCCCAGGTGCTCGAGGAGTGCCGCCAGATGCTGCGCAAGATCTCGGAGATCGGGATGTTCGACGCGATCGAAGCGGGCATGTTCGCCGACACCGTGCGTACCCGCACCGGAGGCAAGGGCTTGGACGGTGTCGTGAAGAAGGCGCCCGACTACTTCAACCCGATCGTGGATCTCCTCACGGAACGAGTGGGGGGTGCAGTCTGATGGAGATCCGGCCCTACGGAGACGCGACCGACGACGGGCTCGTGCAGCTCTCGTTCACGTTGCCGATCGCCGAGTCCGAGCGTGCCCGTCAGTCGGCGCTCGAACTGGCGCGCCGGATGGGTTTCACTCGCCCGCAGGTGGTCCACATGAAGGCGATGGGGCCCGAATTCACCTTCTTCGTGATGTACGGGGCCACGACGCACACGATCGACCCGGACCTCGTCGAGGTGCGCGGGCGCGAGTTCCCGCTGCTGTCTTCGCCCGAGGTCAACCGGTTGATACGCGAGCGGCTGAAACGCCGCCTCGTCGTCGTCGGAGCCTGCACCGGAACCGACGCCCACACCGTGGGCCTCGACGCCATCCTCTCGATGAAGGGATTCGCCGGCGACAAGGGCCTCGAGTACTTCCCCGAGATGCACGTCGTGAACATGGGGGCTCAGGTCTCACCCGACGAGATCGTCGCCACCGTGAAGGCCGAGCGGGCCGACGCGGTCCTGATCTCTCAGGTCGTGACGCAGCGGGACGCTCACATCCACCATCTGAGCGAGGTGCGCGAGGCGCTGGTGGAAGCAGGGGAGAGGGACCGCTTGATCCTCGTCGGGGGTGGGCCGAGGTTCTCGCCGGAGCAAGCCGCGGAGTTGGGTTACGACCGCATCTTCGGCAGGGGCACGAAACCCTCGGAGGTGGCCTCATACCTCGCGCATGCGATCGCGACTGAGAGACTGTCGGCATGACGAAGGAAGGGCTCGAGGCCCGGCATCGCCTGCGGCTCTCGCAAGCCGACGCTCACTACGGGGGAGATCTGGTTGCGGGCGGTCGGCTGATGGAGCTCTTCGGAGACGTCGCCACCGAGCTCTGCATCCGCTCCGACGGCGACGAGGGCCTGCTGGCCGGTTACTCCGAGGTCACCTTCCTGCAGCCGGTGTACGCAGGTGACTTCGTCGAGATCGTAGCGAAGATCGTCCGCTCGGGCGAGACCTCGCGCGAGATGGCCTTCCAGGTACAGCGCTACGCGGCCCCCCGGCCGGATGTGTCGGAGTCCGCGGCGGATCTCTCGCTCGAACCGGAGGTGGTCGCGACCGCGACCGGCACCTGCGTCGTCAAGAAGGACCGGCAACGACGCTGACCGGCGATAATCGCCCGATGGATACGAACGAGATCATGCAGACCTACGCCGATCTTGCTGTGCGCGTCGGCGTCAACCTCCAACCGGGTCAGTACGTCCTGGTCCAGGCCAAGCTGGAGCACGTCCCCCTCGTGCGAGCCGTCACCGACGCTGCCTACAAGGCAGGTGCTCGATACGTCTCGGTCATCTATCACGACGACCACGTGCGGCATTCGATGATCGAGCACGCGGCGGAGGAAGATCTGAGCTGGACGCCGCCCCACCTGCTCGAGGCACTCAGGCATCTCGAGGAGACGGGTGGAGCCAAGATCTCCATCGTCGGAGACGCCGAGCCGAAACTTATGGCCGACCTCGACCCCGCCCGCGTCGGCAAGGCCAAGATGGTCGATCTGGCCAACCTCTCCATGGGCTCCATCAACCGCAAGACCGTGAACTGGACGATCGTGGCCTGCCCCAACGAGGGATGGGCCCGAGGCCTCTTCGGAGACCCGGACACCGAGCCCCTCTGGGACGCGGTCGCCAAGGCGACGCGGCTCTACGACGAGGATCCGGTCGAGTCGTGGTGGGCCCAGGTCGAACGGTTGAGCCAACGTGCCGACGCGGTCAACAAGTACAGCTTCGACGCCCTGCATTACCAAGGGCCGGGGACCGATCTCACGGTCGGCCTGCACGAGGACGGCAACTGGGTGAGTGGGGATTTCGCTACCGCCAGCGGGATCCGGCACGTCCCGAACCTCCCGACGGAGGAGGTCTTCACGACCCCCGACTACCGGCGCGTAGACGGTGTCGTCAGCGCCACCATGCCGCTGCAACTTTCCGCCGAGGGCGTGACCGTGACCGATCTGAAGCTCACCTTCGAAGGGGGCAGGGCCGTCAAGGTCGAGGCCACCTCCGGTGGAGAAGTCGTCGAGGCCCAGATGTCGGTCGACGAGGGCGGGGCGAGACTCGGCGAGGTCGCGCTCGTAGACCGCGACTCGGCCGTCGGGCGGACCGGGATGATCTTCAACAACACGCTGTTCGACGAGAACGCGACCTCTCACATCGCCTACGGCGCCGCCTATTCCTTCTGCGTCGAGGGAGCTGCAGGGCTGTCCAAGGACGAGCTCGTGGCCCGGGGCATCAACGACTCCGCCGTGCACACCGACTTCATGATCGGGGGGCCGGGTGTCGACATCACGGGCGTGACCAAGGCCGGCGACCGGGTGCCGATCATCGTCGACAACGTCTGGCAGCTCTAAGCATCCGAGCTTTGTTCGTAACCAGCGTCGATCTCCGGGCGCGTCTACGAACAAAACGAGCCAAGGTTGGATATCTCGAACGTGAAGGCTCTCGTGCCTGTCGGCGGTTTCCGGTAGGTTCTCCTCACCAACGTCTGCAGCGCCGAGCTCGGGATCGGAGTGATGCCTAGTGAGAAGAGTGGACGGCATCCGAGCAGTCACCTACGACTGCTGGGGGACCTTGCTGAAAGACCGTGATTGGGAGGGCGCCATGGAGATCCGACTGGGCGCCCTTCTTCGCGTTCTGGATCTCTCCGAGGACGAGGGCCGGGCGCTTCTGGACGAGGCCTGGGCTCGCCACGACGAGGCCTGGAAGCAGGTCGAGACGTTCGGCCCCGGCCGCATGGCCGCCTACTGCCTGGAGGCCAAGGGGATCTTCGACGACGACAAGATCCGGTCTCTCACAGAGGAATTCGAGCTTGCCTCCACCAACTCCGGCATCGAAGCGGTCGAGGGAGCCAAGGACACCCTTGCCGCGCTCCAGAGCAAAGGCATCAAGCTGGGTCTCGTCTGCGACACCGGCTTCACGCCGGGACACGTCGTGCGCGAACGCCTGGAGGAATGCGAGCTCGCCGAGCACCTCGAGGTCATGTGCTTCTCGGACGAGGTCGGTGTGCCGAAACCGGGACAGGAGATCTTCGCCAAGGCGCTCGCGAACCTAGGAGTTCGGCCGCCCGAGGCCCTGCACGTCGGGGACCTGAAGCGCACGGACATCGCCGGGGCCCACGACGTCGGCATGCACGCGGTCCGCTTCCGAGGCGTCCACAACGACAAGACGGATGCCACCGAGGCAGAGACCGTGATCGACCGTCACGAGCAGATCCTGGAGGTCCTGGGCCTGGACTAGGGCCTACGCAAAACCGGCAGTTCGCTGTTCTAAGCGGTCCATCCGCGGTACCTTTTCTTGGGAATATCTGGATGAGAGGACCCGCGGTGGGCTTAGCTAGAGGCCGCCTCCGGCTGGCCGGGGTGGCTCTGGTCGCGTTACAGGTGACGGCTATCGCCGCGCCCGTCGCGGCGGCCCCCGTCGAGGTCCAGCGGGACCGGGTCGACGGCAGCAGCTTCTTCACGTGGGACGCCGACACCGGGACCTTCCCCCCGGACGGCGACTACGGCTCCTCGCAGACGATCACGAGGGGGGACCGGGTCCATTTCTATGCCGACGCGGCGCCGGTCGAGGGTGCGCCGGCAGGGGAGCGCCTGCTCGGAACCTTGAGCCTTCGCTTGAAGGGGTCGCAGGCGGTTCGCTACGCGGGCACCTTCACCTTCACCGTGCAATGGGGAGACGTCGTGTTCCACCGCCTCACCCAGGAGGCCTCGTTCACGCTTCGTCCGGCTTCGGGGAAGCGCAGGAAGGTCTTGCGCTTCCCCTTCGATCTAGAGGTAGACGGCATGTACGCCGTCTACGGGCGGTTCCGGGCCGGCTCCTAGGACCCTCCGGTTACCTGACGCAGCGGACGTCCTCCAACGCGCAGGGCTTCGGCTCGGCCTTCAGCTGCACCCCGTCAAGTGGGACGAAAGGCAGCATGAGGCTCGATGGATGCTCCGCGTGGTGCAGGACGGTGTTGGCGCCCGGGAAGCGCTTCGGGACGTAGGCGTAGTAGCTATCCACGATCGGCGGCGTCGTGATCTTCACGATGAGCTTGTGTCCGGGGCGGAACACGTGGCCGAAGGGGAAGATCTCGACGAGATACCGGTAGACCTTGCCCGGCTCGATGTTCTGAGGGTTCGTGTGCGGACGATGGGGCCGGTAGATGGTCCCGTCGCCGAGCCGATCCGATTGCCCGGGCATGATCGCGCGATGGCTGGCCTTCAGCAGGCCCCGCTGGACGTGGTAACGCGAGCCGTCCGGTGCCTCGTCTATGACCTCGACGAACAGCTCGGTGTCCGGTGCGGTCGAGGACATGAACAGCGTCGCCGTGGCCGGGCCGATCATCGCGGTCGGCTGCCTGAACTTCTCGGTCGAAAAGGTCAGCCCGTCGGGCCCTTCCTCCGTGGTTAGAGGAGCTCCAGGCTCGTGCCCGGCTTGGTAGGACCACGCAGACTGGCGCGGGCTGCCGGAGAGGTACGTCGACGAGCCTCCGTCCTTGCCCGGCTTCTTCTCTGAGAGCTTGCCGTCGGCGTGGAGGTACAGGTCGGTCCAGCGCGTGTCCTCGAGCGGGAACGTCCTGTTCACCTTCGCGACCGGCATGTCGTCCTCGCCCTGGAGGTTCTCGAGGAAGGTGATCACCGACGAGTTGTCGTAGCCGGGGCCGACGCCGCGCAGGAAGTGGTCGAGGAACGCCTTGCGGTCGGGCTCGACGAACCTGCCGTCCTGCTGGGTCCCGTGGTCACCGTTCGTCATCAGCAGCCGGCGAACCGGAGCCCTCGTCACCTCTTCGAAGAGGTGGTAGGGGCCGCGCGGCCCGGTCTGCTCGTCCTGGTAGGCGCCGGAGATGTGGATCGGGACCTCGATGCGCTCGGCGTAGTTGACGAGCGATCGGACCTGGAACCAGGTGTTGTCCGTGTCGGCCAGCCCCTGCACGATGGGGTCGTTCAGCACCGTGCGCGATTTCGTCGTCCCGTTGCGGACGCAGGACTCGGCCGCGTCGTACTCGTCGAGACCCAGGACGAAGCCGCCGCCCACGTCGTAGACGTTGCGAACGCCTCCCGTCCAGAGCAGGGGGAAGCCGTAGTTGCTTACGCCGCCGGGGTAGACGATCCCGCGGTAGAGGTCGTCGATCAGACCGGACACGGACATCGCGTCGAGGCTCGGGGGCCGGGTGGCGCCGACCATGAAGCCCGTGATCCCACCGTAGGAATGGCCGTAGATGCCGATCTCGCCATCGCTCCACGGCTGATCGTTGATCCACTCGATGATCTCGTAGCCGTCGAGGGCGCTCCTCCAGGAGAAGAGATCGAACTCCCCGCCGGAGCAGCCGGTGCCTCGTACGGAGGCGTGGATCGTCACGTAGTCCTTCTTGAACTGCTCGGTCAGGACCCGGCTCCCGAGGCCCGAGTACGGCTCGTCACCGTCGGAGGAGCCGCCGTCGTAGCCGGACATCTCGAAGATCGTCGGGTAGGTGCGTCCCTTCTTGAAGTCCTCCGGCATCCGGATGTTGAGAGCGATCGAGACCCCGTCGGACATCTCGAGGAAGGTGTTCGGGGAGGCGACCGCGGGCGTCGCGGGCACCAAGGCAGCCAGCAAGGACACGAGGACGCACAGGAGCAACAGACGCCGGGCTAGGGGCTTAGATCTCATCGGACGGTATCCCTCCGCTTGTCGAGTGCCTTATGTCCCATTTCTTCCCTGGTGATCGATTCCCTTCCGCAAGGCCTTTGAATCCCCCTGAGCGAGGCCCAGGCCCCCTAGGGTTCGCCCATGAGGATCTCCAGGGTGGTTGCTGCGATCGCCGGGGCGGTGCTCGCCCTCGCGGCGTGCACGCCCACACAGGAGCCGGGAACCGACGGTGAACGAGGAGCGGCGGCTCCGCTCGAGGCCGGCGGCCGAGATTGCCGGCATCTGGACCGCATGGTGGAGGGGACCCGGCGCGGCTACGTGCCGATCCGCTCACCCGAGCTGGCACCGATCCCCACCGAGCCGAACTACATCGGCAAGGCGTCCGATCCGGTCCACACGGGGCCCTGGGACTACCTCGCCGAGGTGCCG
>JBKHXK010000061.1:0-7318 GCA_046566065.1 Actinomycetota bacterium
CCTTGCCCCCCGTTGGGTCCCGGCCCCTTAACCGTTCTGGGTTAACTCAAGCACGCTGGAGCGTGCTCCAGTTAACCCAAAAGGGTGGGGTGGGTTCTCCAGCAAGACGCTACGTCTTCGGCGCGCCTTTCCGCGCGTCCTTCCACCTTTCACGATCGGAGAACACATTGACACGAAGCATCACTTTGGGGTCCCTCGGATGGGACGCCGCACGCGCACGGAGCTTCACCGAGCACGCCGCCGCCGGACTTGCGCCGGGCCGGGTTGCCACGCAGCACAAAGGTTCATACGTCGTACTGGCGGAAGCGGGAGAGCTATCCGCCGAGGTCACAGGACGGATGCGCTACGACGCAGCGGACCCGACCGCACTTCCCGTGGTCGGTGACTGGGTCGCGCTCGACGTTCGTCCCCATGAGGGAGCCGCAACGATCCGGGCGGTCTTGGAGCGCAGAACGAAGTTCTCTCGGAAGGTCGCGGGGGACGAATCCGAAGAACAGTTGTTGTCGGCCAACATCGACGTGACCTTCATCGTGTCCAGTCTGAACGAAGACCTGAACGTGCGACGGCTCGAGAGGTACCTCACGATGGCATATGAGAACGGAGCTCTGCCGGTCATCGTTCTCACCAAGGCCGATCTCTACGACGACCCCTCCGCGGCCCTCGAGGACGTCGCCGCGGTAGCTATCGGTACGCCGATCCACATCGTCAGCGCGATCACCGGCGAGGGCTTCGACGAGCTGCTCCCCTACCTCGACGGGAACAAGACCGTGACACTCCTCGGCTCTTCGGGGGTCGGGAAGTCGACGCTGATCAACCACCTCGCGGGAGAGGAACTGATGGCGGTCCAGGAGGTGCGCGAAGACGACGCCAAGGGACGCCACACGACGACCAGGCGCCAACTCGTGGTCCTGCCCGCCGGCGGCGTGATCATCGACACCCCGGGGATGCGCGAGCTGCAGCTGTGGGAAGCGAGCGATGGGCTCAAAGGGTCGTTCCAGGACGTCGAAGCCTTGGCGGCTCAGTGCCGCTTCCGCGACTGCACCCATCGGGGCGAGCCCGGCTGCGCGGTCCGAGACGCCGTCGCGTCGGGGACGCTTCCGACAGCACGCCTCGAGAGCTTCAACAAGCTGCAGCGCGAGCTACTCCACCTGGCCCGCAAGCGGGACCAGAGGCTCGCTCAGGAGGAGACGCGCAAGTGGAAGGTCCGCCACAAGGCCATGCGCAAGACCAAGTCCCCGAAAGTGTGAGCCGCGCTTTGGCACTCGTAGCCCGTTGGGCGGGCTCTCCTTACCAAAGCGAGGGTCGGAGCAGAGGGGGCCGCGGGCAGGGCTAGGCCCAGACGACCAGGCCCATGTCCATCTCGTTCGAGAGGTCCTGGTGGCTGGGGACGACCCGCACGGCGAAGCCGTAGAGGCCGGGCGAGCCGCTGGTGAACTCGCCGCGGTAGGAGCAGGTGCCTTCGGTGCAGTGGTCGGGCTTCATCTCGACGAGGGCCGGCTCGACCAGCTCTCCGTTGGCGCCCACGCTGCCGTGAGCCAGCTGCACCGCGATGTCCTCGGTCTGCAAACGCCCGAGCCGCACCGTGGCGGTGATCTGGCGCGTCTCGCCGAGGTCCGCGGCCTGGACATCACCCTCGACGTCGATCACTCGAACGTCCTCCCACGCATCCCGGACGCGCGCCTTCCACCGAGCAAGCTCCCGCGCTCGCTCGAACGAGCCGGTGGTCATGATCTGGGTCTGGCGCGCTGCGGGCTCGTAGAGATCCGTGACGTAGTCCCGGACCATCCGATCGGCTGTGACCGCCGCTCCGAGCGAAGAGATCGACGCCTTCATCCGCTCGATCCAGCGGCGCGGGACCGGGCCTTCAGGCCGGTCGTAGAAACGTGTGACGATCTCGCGCTCCAGGAGGTCGTAGAGAGCGCTGGCTTCGATCCGGTCCTGTAGGTCGTGGTCGAGGTAGGTCTCGATCGTGCCGATCGCCCAGCCGTTCTCGCCGTTGTAGCACTCGTCCCACCAGCCATCGAGGACCGAGCAGTTGAGTGCGCCGTTGAGAGCCGCCTTCATCCCACTGGTGCCGCACGCTTCGAGGGGACGGCGGGGATTGTTCAGCCACACGTCGGCTCCCTGGCACAGGATCCGCGCTATCTCCATGTCGTAGTCCTCAATGAAGGCGAAGCGATCACGAACCTCGGGGTCGGCCGAGAAGTGAACGAGTTGCTGGATCATCTCCTTGCCGCCGTCGTCTAGCGGGTGGGCCTTTCCGGCGATCACTACCTGCACGGGGCGGTCGCTGCCCAGCAGCAGACGCTTCAGGCGCTCCACATCGCTGAGGAGCAGGGTGCCTCTCTTGTACTGCGCGAACCGGCGCGCGAAGCCGATCGTGAGAACGCCCGGATCGAAGACCTCCTCGGTCCAACCGAGCTCCCCTTCCGAGATGCCTCGATGCAGAAGCTGGCGACGCAGGCGGTCGCGCACCATATAGACGAGGCGCTCGCGGGCCCTCTCTCGCGCTCTCCAAAGCTCCGCGTCCGGAACCTCCACGATCTTGTCCCAGCGCCCTCCCGTCTCGGTCCAGCCCGGCGCGAGTCGACGATCGAGGACCTCCCGGATCTCCGGGCCGAGCCACGTCGAGGTGTGGACACCGTTGGTGATGGATCCGATCGGAGCCTCGTCCTCCGGCACATCGGGCCACAGCTGGCTGAAGATGCCCCGGGAGACGTGACCGTGGAGTTTGCTCACGGCGTTGGCGCGGCTCGCAAGGCGCAGACCCATCACGGCCATGTTGAAGCTCTCGTAGGCGCCGTTATCGGTCGCCGGGGGCCCCGCATTGCCCAGCTCCATCAGACGCTCGAACGAGACCTCACACTCTTTGACGAATGAAGAGAAGTAGCGATCCATCAGGTCCACGTCGTAGACGTCGATCCCCGCGGGAACCGGCGTATGCGTGGTGAACACCGTGGCGGAACGAACGGCTTCGAGCGCCTCGTCGAAGTTCATCACCCCGGACAGCACGAGCCGGCGGATGCGCTCTAGTCCCAGGAAGCCCGCGTGGCCCTCGTTCGAGTGAAAGACGTCGCAAGCGAACCCCGCTGCCTCGAGAGCGCGCACGCCGCCGATACCCAGCAGGATCTCCTGCTTGAGCCGGTGCTCGGTCCCCCCGCCGTAGAGGCGATCGGTGATCTCGCGCTCCTCTTCGTCGTTCTCTTCTACGCCGCAATCCATGAGGAGCAACGGGATCCTGCCCACCTGAGCGCACCACAGCTGAGCCACGCATCGCACGCCGGCGAGGTCGACATCGATCTTCAGCGGATGACCGTCGTCGCCGGTAAGCAGCGTGAGGGGCATCGCGTGGGGGTCTAGCTCCGGGTAGCGCTCCTGCTGCCACCCGTCGGCGTTCAGATGCTGACGGAAGTAGCCCTGCCGATAGAGCAAGCCGACGCCCACCAAGGGGACGCCGAGGTCGCTAGCGGCTTTGAGGTGATCGCCTGCCAGAACGCCGAGGCCCCCTGAATAGATCGGAAGCGCCTCGCTCACTCCGAACTCCGGCGAGAAGTACGCGACCCGGCGGAGTGGCGAATCCTTGCGGTTCTGGAACCAGCGGGGCTCCTGCAGATACCCCTGCAGATCCTCGTCGACGTTGGCAAGGAATGCCATGAAGGGACCGTCCTCGGCCAGCTGCTCGAACCGCTCCTTCGAGATCAGGCCGAGCATGACGACGGGATCGTGGCCCGCTTGCTCCCAGGCGTCCGCATCGATCCAGCGGAAGAGGTCGATCGCCTTCGGATCCCAGCTCCAACGAAGGTTGGTGGCTATGGACGAGATAACGCCCAGCGACTCCGGGAGGGCAGCCCTGACGGCGAAGCTACGAAGCGCTTTCATCGGGGTAAGAGTCTCACAACGCGCCAGGTCAGTCAGCCGGGTTTGGGTGGATCCCCGACGCAGCGCGGCCCGGGGGCCGGAGTGCCTCTCGCGTTAGGTTGGAACGAGCTACGACACCAGCTGGGAGTGATGTTTCTTGAGAAACGACCTGAAGCGCGGTCACGTGATCGTGGAGCGCATCCGTCCTCAGGTGGACTGCGGACGCTACCGGGCCAAAGCCATAGCGAGCGACCGCGTCCGGATCTCGGCCGACATCTTCAGAGACGGGCCCGCTCTGCTGAAAGCCGTCGTCCGGTTCAAGGGGCCGAACGACGCGAAGTGGCAGGAGGCTTCGCTGACCCATGTGGGCAACGACCGTTGGGAGGGAACGTTCAGTCCGACCGACCTCGGCCGCTACCAGTATGCGATCGAAGCCTGGACCGATCACTTCGGAACGTGGCGACGCGACTTCTTGAAGAGGGTCGACGCGCGCCAGGAGGTGTCGCTAGAGCTGGAAGAGGGCGCACGCCTGATCGAATCCCGGCTGAAGGCCGTGGCGGCCTCCGAACGCAAGATCCTCAAGGCCGCGATCGACGCGATCCGCAGCGCCACCGGGGACGCACGAGAGCCCGATGACGCTCGCATCGTTGCCGCCCTGGATGAAGAGGTGGCTGCGGTCATGGACCGCAACAGCGATCGTTCCGGTGCAACGGTCTCGAAGCCCGCTCTCGAACTCACCGTAGAGCGCGAGCGCGCTCGCTTCGGGGCCTGGTACGAGATGTTCCCCCGGTCCACCGGCCGGAAGGGCAAGCACGGCACCTTCAAGACCGCGGCCAAGGCGCTCGATCGGGTGGCCGAGATGGGCTTCGACGTCGTCTATCTGCCCCCGATCCATCCGATCGGTGAGACGAACCGCAAGGGCAAGAACAACACCCTGAAGGCGGGTGTCGACGATGTCGGCAGCCCCTGGGCGATCGGGTCGGCAGCTGGAGGCCATAAGGACGTGCACCCCGAGCTGGGGACCCTCGCCGACTTCGATGCATTCGTCGCCGCTGCGGAGCGGCTCGGGCTCGAGGTGGCCCTCGACTTCGCCATCCAGTGCGCGCCCGACCATCCCTGGGTCAAGGAGCATCCCGACTGGTTCCACATCCTGCCGGACGGATCCATCCGCTACGCCGAGAACCCTCCGAAGAAGTACCAGGACATCTACCCGGTCAACTTCGACACGCCCGATCGCGAAGGGCTCTGGACCGAGCTGAAGGGCGTACTGGACCACTGGATCTCGCACGGGGTGAAGATCTTCCGGGTCGACAACCCGCACACGAAGGCGCTGCCGTTCTGGGAGTGGGTCATCAACGCGATCCAGGCTGAGCACCCCGACGTCATCTTCCTGTCGGAGGCATTCACCCGTCCCAAGGTCATGCAGTCGCTGGCCAAGGCAGGCTTCACGCAGTCCTACACGTACTTCACCTGGCGGAACCACAAGGCCGAGATCATGGAGTACATGGAGGAGCTCACCCGGACCGAGATGGCCGACTACTTCCGGCCGAACTTCTTCGCCAACACCCCGGACATCCTTCACGAGTACCTGCAGACGGGCGGCCCGCCGGCCTTCAAGATCCGCCTCGTGCTCGCATCGCTCCTCTCGCCTAGCTACGGCATCTACTCGGGCTACGAGCTCTTCGAGAACGTCCCCGTCAAGGTCGGAAGCGAGGAGTACCTGGACTCCGAGAAGTACGAGATCAAGAACCGGGATTGGGAAGCGTCGGAGAACCTCACCGGATACATCACGCGTCTGAACGACATACGCAAGAAGAACCCCGTCCTGTCAGAGCTGACCAACCTCGACTTCCACCACGTCGACAAGGAGCACCTGCTCGCGTTCTCCAAGAGCGCGCCGGGACACGACTCGATCCTGGTGGTGGTGAACCTGAACCCGTACCACTGGGAAGAGGGCATGGTGCATCTCGACAACGAGTCTCTGGGGCTCGACGCCGGCCAGACCTTCGAGGTCCACGACCTTCTGACCGACACGACCTACATGTGGAGCACGTCGCCGAACTACGTGCGGCTGGATCCGCTGTTCGAACCCGCTCACGTCTTCCAGGTCCGGGCCTAACTTGGCACCGTTAGAGAGCGATCCCGAGTGGTACAAGACCGCGGTCTTCTACGAGCTTTACGTCCGCAGCTTCTACGACTCGAACGCCGACGGGTACGGCGATTTCAAGGGGATGACCGAGAAGCTCGACTACCTCGAATGGCTGGGGATCGACTGCATCTGGCTGCTGCCCTTCTACCAGTCCCCCCTGCGCGACGGTGGTTACGACATCTCGGACTTCTACTCGATCCTTCCCGAGTACGGGAACCTGAACGACTTCATGGAGTTCATGGACACCGCGCACTCCAAGGGGATGCGCGTGATCGCCGACTTCGTCGTCAACCACACCTCTAACGAGCACCCCTGGTTCCAGGAATCACGCAAACCCGGCTCGGACAAGCGCGACTGGTACGTGTGGTCGGACACGGCGAAGAAGTACGAAGAAGCTCGAATCATCTTCATCGATACCGAGAAGTCGAACTGGACCTGGGACGAAGAGGCCGGCGCCTACTACTGGCATCGCTTCTTCAGCCACCAGCCCGACCTGAACTACGACAACGAAGAGGTCCAAGAGAACGTGCTCGCAGCTCTTCGCTTCTGGCTCGACCTTGGCCTCGACGGCTTCCGCCTGGATGCTGTCCCCTACCTCTACGAGCGGGAGGGGACCAACTGCGAGAACCTGCCCGAGACGCACGAGTTCCTGAAGCGCATCAGGGCCGAGGTCGACAAGGGCTATGAAGACAAGGTGATCCTGGCGGAGGCGAACCAGTGGCCACAGGACGTCGTCCCCTACTTCGGCGACGGAGACGAATGCCACATGGCGTTCCACTTCCCCCTGATGCCCCGGATGTTCATGGCCGCTCGTCGTCAGGTGCGCTACCCCGTCGTCGAGATCCTCGAGCAGATGCCGGAGATCCCCGAATCGGCGCAGTGGGGGATCTTCCTTCGCAACCACGACGAGCTCACCCTCGAGATGGTCACGGACGAAGAGCGCGACTACATGTACAACGAGTACGCCAAAGACCCGCGCATGAAGCTGAACCTCGGGATCCGCCGGCGGCTCGCTCCCCTGCTCGAGAACAACCGGGCCCAGATCGAGCTCTTCCACGCCATGTTGTTCTCTCTGCCGGGCACTCCGATCGTCTACTACGGCGACGAACTGCGCATGGGCGACAACATCTACCTCGGTGACCGGGACGGGGTCCGCACCCCGATGCAGTGGACCGGCGACCGCAATGCCGGTTTCTCCAAGGCCGACTTCGCTCAGCTCTATCTGCCGGTCCTGCTCGACCCCGTGTATGGCTTCCAGTCGGTGAACGTGGAAGCTCAGCTGCGCAACCAGCACTCGTTCCTGCAATGGTT
>JBKHXK010000062.1:0-7250 GCA_046566065.1 Actinomycetota bacterium
GATTACATCGAGGGGGTCACCGCCGATGAACCCGGCGTTGGTGGTGGGTCGCCCGGCGGAGCGGGTGGCGATGACGAGTTGTTGCAAGAGGCCCTCGAGCTCGTCGTGCGTTCGCAGTTGGGTTCGACATCCATGCTCCAGCGCAAGCTGCAGGTCGGGTTCGCGCGCGCGGGACGACTGATGGATCTCCTAGAGCAACGAGGTGTCGTGGGACCCGGTCAGGGCTCGAAGCCGCGTGACGTGCTCATGACCGTTGAGGAGTTGGAGACTTCGGTCGACTGATCTGGCCGCGCTAGACGCGGTCCTTCCTATAATGGCTGGTCCGAAGAGCGCAGCTTCCCCCCGATCTACGCCTGGAGCACCGTGAGCGACCAACCAACCACGATGGGGGCCTACCTCCGCGCCGCCCGCCGCAAGCGCCGGGTGGGGATGGAGAGGGCCGCCGAAGAGACCCGCATCCGCCAGGACTACCTGATGCGGATGGAGTCAGACGAATTCGATTTCCTTGCACCCGCCTACGTGCGCGGGTTCCTGAAGACCTACGCACGTTTCTTGCGCGTGAACCCCGACCCCTTGTTGGAGGAGTTCGATCGCAAGTACGGGGGCCGCATCGACACGTCTCAGATAGTCGCGCTCGAGCGTCACGGGAGGAAGCACAACCCACCGCAGCGCCGCTTCGCCAGCAACTGGACCCTCGCGGCGGTGATAGCGGCCGCGGTACTTCTGGTGCTCGGAGTGGTGGGCCTGGTCTCGAACCCCGACGAGGACGACAAGCGCCCTTCGAAGCTCGCCGAGGTGGGGGAGAGCCCCTCTCCGAGCCCGGAGGCGAGCCCGACGCCGGCGGCGACAACGACATCTCCTGAGCTTGCGGTCGAGGATGGCATCGAGTTGGAGATCGTTGCGACGAGCGATTGCTGGACGCTCGTGGCCGCGGATGGAGGTTCTCCGACCACGCAGACGATCCTCGCGGGCGAGTCGATGACCTTCACCGCAGAGGAGGAACTGTTCGTGCGACTCGGTTACCCCGATGGGGTCGAGCTGATCCTCAACGGCCAGAACATCGGCACGCCCGGCGGCGTCGACCCGGTGAACCTCACGTTCCCCGACGACCTCGAATCGTTGCTGTAAGCCGTGTCTCGCGTCGGGATAGTCACGCTCGGTTGCGCCAAGAACGCGATCGACTCAGAAGGTCTGGGCGGGATGCTCGCGGCCGCGGGTCATGACGTCAGCGAGGAAGTCGCGGATGCGGACGTCGTCCTCGTGAACACCTGTGGCTTCATCGACCCCGCACGCCGCGAGACGATCGACGAGATCCTCGAACTGGGAGACCTCAAGGCCTCAGGGAACCTCAAAAGTCTGGTCGTGACGGGCTGCCTCGTGGCGCGCAGCGCCGCAGAGCTGGAAGAGGCGTTACCCGAGGTCGATGCGCTCGTGGATTTCGCTGCTTACCCGCGCATCGCCGAGATCGTCGCGGGGGCTGCGGCCGGATCGCTGCCACAGCGCGTCTACGGCGATCCCGGCACAAGGTTCGACCCGGCCTGGTGGGACGCCACCTTGGAAGCCAGCCCTCGCCTTCGCTTCGGACGCGCGCCGTGGGCCTACCTGAAGATCGCGGAGGGCTGCGACCGCGGATGCGCGTTCTGCGCGATCCCCCTCATGCGCGGGAAGTTCCGGTCGCGCACTCCCGACGTGATCGAGCACGAGGCCCGGCATCTAGCGGCTCAGGGCATCTCGGAGCTTTCGCTGGTCAGCCAGGACTCTGTGATGTGGGGACGGGACATCGGGGCCGGCGATCTGGCGTCGTTGATTCGCCGCCTCGAGACGATCGAGGGCATACAGCGCATCCGGCTCATGTATCTGCACCCACAGGGCGTCACCGACGAGCTCATCGACACCATGCTGGCCTCTGATGTCGTCGTCTCCTATTTCGACCTCTCGCTGCAACACGTGGCCCCCTCCGTCCTGCGCGGGATGGGACGGTGGGGGGGCCGCGAGCGATTCGAGAAGATGATCGACCGCATCCGGGCCCGGGACCCACTTGCGGCGGTCCGCTCCACCTTCATCCTGGGCTTCCCGGGCGAGACCGACGAGGACGCTGACGCGGTGGAGAGCTTCGTCGAGGACACCGATCTGGACTGGGTCGGAACCTTCACCTACTCGCCCGAGGTAGGGACGCGCGGGTTCGACCTCACCGATGTGGTCCCCGAAGCGATAGCGCGCGAGAGGACGGAGCGTGTCGCGGGGGCCGGGGAGCGAACGATGGAACGGCGTGCTGCGGGGTTCGCCGGAAGCACGCTACGGGTGCTGGCCGAGCGATTGGACGTGGCGACCGGCACCTGGACGGGACGCTCACACCGCGAGGCGCCGGAGGTCGACGGCGAGATCCGTTTCGCGTCCGACGCACCGGTACGCGTGGGCGACTACGTCGAGGTCGCGATCACGCACAACGAAGGCGCCGACCTGATCGGCAAGCGCACCTAGCGGGGGGCGCCGGTGGCGCGGGAGCTTGGCCCGCGGTGCCCTCGCGGCTGCTTGCCCGCGATCCCGGTCCACAGTTTCGACGACGTTCGCAGCGAGCGCGTCAAGCTGGCGACGGCATCCCGTGGCGACCGGCACTGGGGCCGGGGCGTAATCTCGGCCCGTGAACCTGCCCAACGCGATCACCATCGCCCGGATCGCGTTGGTTCCGCTGTTCGTCTTCTTCGCGTACGGGGACACCGACGGAGCGGCTCTGGCCGCCTTCGCGGTCTTCGTCGTCGCTTCGCTGTCGGACTTCCTGGACGGTTACCTCGCCAGGCGAAGCTCGATCATCACCCGGGCCGGGGAGTTCCTCGACCCGTTGGCCGACAAGCTGCTCGTCGGCGCCGCTCTCTACGCCCTCGTGGCGACGCGCACGTTCCCCTTGTGGGCCGCCGTCGTGATCGCCGCCCGGGAGGTGATCATCCAGGTGCTCCGCATCCGTATCGTTTCGACCGGGGGAACCCTTCCGGCCAGCCATCTGGCCAAGATGAAGACGGTCCTGCAGATCTGCATGGTGTCGTGGTGGCTCCTTCCGTGGGAGGACATCGGGTTCGCTCACTGGTGGTGGATGGTGGCGGCCCTGATCGCCACGCTCGCGTCGGGGGCCGAGTACTTCACGAAGAGGATGCGGATGGAGACGCTGATTGAACGCTGAGATCGTCGGCGTAGGCACCGAGCTTCTGCTCGGTCAGATCGCGAACACCAACGCGCGTTACATCTCGGAGGCCCTCGCCGGTATCGGTGTTGACGTGTACTTCCACACGGTCGTCGGCGACAACGAGGAACGGATCGTCGCGGTCCTGTCGGCGGCCGCGGCCCGATCGGACGCGGTAATCGTCACCGGCGGCCTCGGCCCCACCCCGGACGACATCACTCGAGAGGGCATCGCGGCCGTGACCGGGCGCCCCTTGGAGCGCGACCCGTCGTTGGTCGAGCGTATCGAGGCGATCTTCCGGGGCTTGAAGCGGGACATGCCCGCGGACAACTTGCGCCAGGCGGACCTCCCCGCCGGCGCGACCGCGATCGACCCGGAGGGGACCGCGCCGGGTTTCTGGCTCGAGCACGAGGGCTGCCTGCTCTTCGCTCTACCGGGTGTTCCCTGGGAGATGGAGGCCATGATGCGCAAGACCGTGCTTCCTGCGTTGCGTGAGCGTGGCGGAGACGGCGTCACGGTGAGCCGGGAGGTCATGGTCGTAGGGCTGGGAGAGTCTCGCAGCCACGAACTGATCACGGACCTCGTCGAACGACAGACGAACCCGACGATCGCTTACCGGGCCGGAGCGGGCATCGTGAGGATCCGGCTGACCGCTAAGGCCGCAGACGAGTCGACCGGCCTGGGGTTGATCGCGCCGCTCGAGGAAGAGATCCGTCGGCGCGTTCGTCCTCATGATCTTCCTTCGAACGCGTCCACCCCGGGTGAGGCGCTGGGGCACATGCTGCGCGAGAGGGGAGCGACCGTTGCCGTGGCTGAGTCCCTGACAGGTGGCGCTATAGGCGTCGAGCTCTCGTCTACGTCAGGGTCGGGCGATTACTTCCTAGGCTCGATCGCCAGCTATTCCACCGAGTCGAAGCGCGATGTGGTTGGTGTCGACGCGTCGATCCTGGCGGGGCCCGGCGCGGTGAGCGAGGAGGCCGCGGCCGCCCTCGCGCAGGGGGCCGCGGCTCGCTTCGGAGCGGATCTCGGTCTCGGCGCGACGGGTGTGGCCGGGCCCTCGGAGCAGGAAGGCAAACCGGTCGGCACGATCTTCGTGGGCGCGACGTTCGGGGGGCGCACCGAGGTCCGTCACGTGAGCGGCTACGGGGACCGCCGGCACATCCGGGCCCTGGCGGTTACCTCGGCCATCGATCTGGGCCGGAGGTTGCTGGAGGAGTCGTGATCGAGGACAAGCCGCTCCGGCTGTTCGTGGCGGCCGGGGTTCCGCCACGGGAGCTCGCCTGGCTCGCGGACCAGACCGTCTCTCTGCGGGAGCGGTGGCCGGAGGCCCGGTGGGCCCCCATCGACAACCAGCACGTAACGCTCAAGTTCCTCGGCTCCACCCTCCTCGGCGCACTGGACGAAGTGGTCGCGGCCTGCGCTGCGGTCGCTGCGAGCGCCGAGCCCTCCGAGATCGCGCTGTCGGGGCTGGGCGTATTCCCGACGCCCAGGAGGGCCCGGGTGCTGTGGGCCGGTTTCGATGATCCCCGCCGGACGCTTGCCGGGCTTGCCGCCGGGCTCGACGACCGCCTCGGCCCCCTCGGCTTCGTGGCCGAGAAGCGGAGCTTCACCCCTCACCTCACCCTGGCCCGCTTCCGTGCCCCCACCCGCGTGGAGGACCTGCCGCCTCTGCCTCCGGCTCGGCCCTTCCACCTGGGGGCCTTCGGACTGTGGCGAAGCCACCTCTCGCCCCGGGGAGCCCGCTACGAGCAGTTACAGAGCTTCGCTCTCGGTGACGCTACGTAGCTGTCCGGCCACGTAGCGCAAAAAAACATCCGAAATCTTTCCTTTCGCAGAAGGAATCGGGTACGCGAAGCGGAACTGTAGTCATACGACCACACAGAGTGACTACCCCTGAGGAGGGACAACATGAGCAAGAAGATCCGGTTCCTGAGCTGTCTGATCGCCATCTTCGCCCTCGCACTGATGGCGGTTTCGCCCGTTGCGTTCGCCGGCCCGAACGGCAACGGCAACGAGAACTCGAGCAAGGCCGACAACGGCTCCGAGAACACTCCCGGCAACGATCGAAAAGAGGGCTACGAGGACAACTCGTCGACCCCACAAGAGACCAACCACGGCAAGGGCTCCGACCACGACGGCGACGCCGATTCCGACTCGAACACCGCCTACACCGAGGACAACGACACCAACGACGGCAACACCCCCAACAACGTCTCGGACGACGGCGACAACCGTCATCCCTCCGGTAAGGACCGCTCGGTCGAGAACGGCGGCTCCGGCAACCAGGGCAAGTCCGAGTCCAACCCCGACGACTCCAAGGGCCCCATGCGCTACGAGGGCGCCCAGGGCGACGACAAGCCCAACGGCCCCGGTGGCACCGACCTGGCCGACCAGGACGGCAACAACGGCTGTGGCAACGACGATGACTTCGACGACGACAACAACGGTTGGTGTGGCCGTCCCAAGCCCGCCACCAGCAAGCCGACCTGCCCGGACGGCTCCACGATGCCGGCCAACGGCAAGTGCGACACGCCCAAGCTCTGCCCGAACGGCACCACGATGCCCGCCAACGGCAAGTGCGACGAGGTCAAGGGCGAGATCATCACCAAGACCTGCCCGGACGGCTCGACGATGCCCGCCAGCGGCAACCTCGAGGACTGTGGCGTGGACCGTGGCGAGAACCCGAGCAACCCCGAGCTGTGCCCGGACGGGTCTGCGATGCCCGCCAGCGGTGACATCGAGGACTGCGACCAGGTTCTCGGCGAGATCATCGATCGTGACCGCCAGCCTGCCAAGCCGGCCCCGAGCGTCCTGGGTGTCCGTCTCTCCCCGGCTCTGACCGAGCCCGTCGCCGTGGCCGGAGCGGTCCTGCCCTTCACCGGCGGCGAGGCCCTGACCTTCCTCGCCCTGGCACTGGCGCTGATCGCAGCCGGAACGATCGCACTGAAGGTGCGCGGCAACGAGTCGTAAGTCACGCATGAGAGTTAGTTGACAGAGGGGGCCGGGAGACCGGCCCCCTCTCTTCGCGCGTAGCATCGCTCGATGCTGACGCGCACGCTCGTGACGCCGCGACTCACGTTGCTCGCGACGGCGGCGGAGCATGCCGACGGGTTGTGGCAGGCGACGAAGGTGTCCCTGCCCGAGCTCCTCACCTTCATGGCGTGGGCGCCCCAGGCCTCACCCGAGAACTCCCGCGCCTACGCCGAGCGCACCGAGAAGCGCTTCAACGAGATGATCGACTGGGGGTTCACGATCTTCCACCAGGGAGAGGTGGCGGGCTCGATCGCGCTGATGAATTACGAGGCGCTCTTCCACGTGGCCGAGATCGGCTACTGGATCCGATCCGACCTGGCGGGCCACGGCCTCGGGACGGAAGCCGCCCGCGCCGTCTGCGGTTTCGGGTTCGAGAGTCTCGGGCTGCATCGCATCGAGCTGCGAGCTTGGACCCAGAACCCCGCCTCGATCCGCATCGCCGAGAAACTCGGTTTCACCCGTGAGGGCCTGCTGCGGGAAGCAAGTTGGGCCCAGGCCGGTTATCAGGATATGTACATGTACGGCCTCTTAGAGAGCGAGTGGAAGGCGGGCCGGTGAGCGATTACGTGATGCACCCCGACACCAAGATCGGCCACGTGCACCTGAAGGTGACCGATCTCGAGCGAGCGGTCGACTTCTATCGCGACGCCCTCGGGTTCGAGCTGATCACCCGCTACGGCAGCGATGCCGCGTTCATGTCCGCCGGCGGCTACCACCACCACCTGGGCCTGAACACCTGGTTCAGCAAGGGAGCGTCCGCGGCCCCCGTGCAGGCGGCCGGCCTGTTCCACTTCGCGATCCTCTATCCGACGCGGGCCGAGCTTGCGAGGGCCCTGCACCACCTGCTCGAGCTCGGCGTTGCGATCGACGGCGCCTCGGATCACGGCGTCAGCGAGGCGTTGTACCTCCGGGATCCGGACGGGAACGGCGTCGAGCTCTACCGCGACCGGCCGCGCGAGGAGTGGCCGCGGAACGAGGACGGGTCGCTCGGCATGTTCACGCGTCCGCTCGACGTTCGGGCTCTGCTCGCCGAGGCCGAGTA
>JBKHXK010000063.1:0-6961 GCA_046566065.1 Actinomycetota bacterium
GCTGGCGACCTTCGACACCCGCGGGTGGAGGACGAGCAAGACCTTCCAACTGGCCGACACCTTCAAGGTCACGAACGGCACGTATACGGATGGGTCCCCGGCAGCCAACGGCCTGGGTTGCTCTGCGCACTGGTTCGAGGAGCACCCGACCTTCAACGATGGGGGACTCTTCGTCGCCGGCTATTACGAGCACGGGACCCGCTTCCTCAAGGTGAACGGCAGCACCGGCAAGCTCACCGAGGTCGACTTCTTCTTGCCCTACGCGGGCTCGACCTCTGCCGCCTACTGGGTCAACGAGGAGATCGTCTATGCGGTCGACTACACGAGAGGCATCGACATCCTTCGCTACACGCCGATCCCAGGGCCGCGCGTTCGGCTCGGAGTGAACGACAGAACCCCCAGGAAAGGCGAGACGATCAAGTTCCGCACCAGCCTCCGGCGCTGCAAGGGGCACGCCGGAACCAACATCGACCTTCTGCAGAAGCTGAAGGGGGAGGACACCTTCGTGAAGGTGAAGACCCAGAAGCTCAACCAGGCTTGTTCGACGGTCATCCGTCACCGCGTGACCTACACCGGGAAGGCCACCTACCGTGCGGTCTGGGAGAAGCAGGACGAGGACCACCGGAGGGGCCAGTCCCGTCCGGTATACGTCACCGCCCGCTAGAGCCTCCTGCAGGAGTGGGTGCGGGCGGGGCGAACTAGGCACACATGCGCCGTCTACTTGCGATCGTTGCCGTCATGTCTCTGGGCCTAGTGGCCCCGGCCTCCGGCGCCCCGGCCGTCGGCTCGGGGACCGGCGGACCAACCCTGGGTGGGTTCGCGAGCGAGAACTTCGAGTACGTCACCCACGTACCGCTGGCGAATGACACCGCCGGCGCCCGCGTCTTCGGCAAGTACCTGTACCTGACCACGTCTCGTGGCCTGAACATCTACGACATCAGCGATCCGGCAGCCCCTGCCCTGACGGGGACGGCGGTGCTCCCTCAAACGCCGTACTTCGGCGAGGAGGACCCGGACACGAACGGCAAGATCCTGCTGCTCAACGAGCACGTGGTCGACGTGGAAGACAAGTCCAACCCTGTCGCGATCGCGACCCACGATGCAGACCAGCACACGATCACCTGCATCCTCGATTGCAGCTACGCCTACGGGTCCGAGGGCGCGATCGTCGACCTGCGCGATCCGACCAAGCCCGAGGTGGTGGGGGACTGGACCAGATTCGTCCCACCGATCAGCAACACGCATGACGTGACCGAGGTCAAGCCCGGTCTCGTGATGACCTCGACCAACCCCCTCGTCTACCTAGACGCTCGCAAGGACCCGACCAAGCCGAAGGTTCTGGCGGCGGCGGGCACCAAGGACGGCGCCTACATGCACGCCAACCTGTGGCCGCGTGGGGGCAAGGAGCGTTTCTTGCTCGTTGGCAGTGAGACGTTGGGTCCGCAGTGTGGCCAGAACTCCGGAGCGTTCATGACCTGGGACACCAAGGGTTGGGAGCAGACCGGCACCTTCAAGCTGACCGACACCTACCGGGTGAGCAACGGTCTTTACACCGACGGCGATTCGCCAGCCAACCTCTACTGCACCCACTGGTTCGAGACGCATCCGAAGTACCGAAACGGTGGTCTGGTCGCCATGGCCTGGTACGAGCACGGCACTCGGCTCTTCGACATCTCGAGCAACGGGAAGATCACCGAGGCCGGCTACTTCATCCCCTACGGTGGCTCCACCTCGGCCGCCTACTGGGCGAACGACGAGATCCTCTACTCGGTCGACTACAACCGGGGCCTGGACGTCCTCCGCTACACGGGCAAGCCCTAACCGTTCTGGGTTAACTGGCGCACGTCTGAGCGTGCTTTTCCAACGTCAGAACGGCCGCTTGATGCGCTGGTAGACGTCGGCCCCCGTCCCGACCTCCGGCTCGTTGCTCTGGGCTTGCTCGAGCAACTCCATGAAGTCTTTCTTGGGTACGGGTTGATCCATCTTCTTCATGAGCCCGACGACGGCCGATGCATAGGTGAGGACCTGGACCGTTTCGATCCCGCCGATGTCGTTGAAGAACCAACCGCAGCTCGTGTACATCGCCATCGCGTGGCGCTGTAGCTCCAGGAGGTCGTGGACGCGCTCGCGCTCGGCCTCGGTCAACGGCTTGGCCTGATGCTCGGCAATGAGATCCTCGAGCGAGCGAGCCCCGATGAAGACGTCGACGTAGGCATCTCTCACGGCCCAGGGGTCGAACAGCACCTCCTTGCCCAGTCGTTCGAAGGCTTCGTCTGCAGACTCGCGCAGCAGATCCAAAGCGCTTCTCAGCGGAGCTCGCCAGCGCTGGTTCCAGCCTGGTTCGCCGCCCGTCGAGCAACCGCAGTCACGGCTCCAGCGCCCCGTCCCGTGCGCGCAGGACCACGAGCTGCCTTCGCCCCCGATCACTCGCACGATGCGTTCGGCAGGATGCTGGTCGAGGTAGGACGCGTAGTTGGTCACCTCGAGGCCCCGCTTCTCGGCCTCTACGAACAGAGCGTAGGCGAGCCCGAGCTCGGTGAAGACGTGGTGGTGCCCGTACGTCTCGCCGTCGGTGGCCGCATGTACCAGGCCGTCGGTGCTATCGGGGTCCATCCGGCCCTCGAACAGGGACAGGAGCTTCTCGGCCGAAGCCGCGGCCTCCTCGAAAGCGATCATCCGGGCGATCTCGCCGTCGTAGAAGAAGAGAGCGATGCTGCGGCCCGATCCGTCCGGGTGCATGAACCGGTGCGGCAGGCGCGTGTCGACCGGGGGAGCGTGCCAGTGACCCTCGACGTCCTTCCACCGGGAGGCTTGGCTCGGAGCGAGGATCGTGAAACGGATCCCTTCATCGATCAGGATGCCGAGCACCTCGTCGTTCGTAGCCGTCTCCGGCAGCCACATCCCCTCAGGCTCGCGCCCGAAACGATGTCGGAAGTCGGCGATCCCCCAGCGGATCTGGGTGCGAGCGTCGCGAGGGGGTGACAGCGGCAGGATCGTGTGGTGGAAGGACTGTGCGATGGCGTTGCCGTGCCCCAGGCGTTCCACACTCAGTCGGTCCGCTTCGAGGATCCGCTGGTAGGTCTCGGGGTCCGCCTTCTCCATCCACGACATCAGTGTGGGCCCCACGTTGAACGAAAGTCGCTCGAAGTTGTTGACGACCCGCTCGCCCTCCTCGAGGGGGATGCGAGCGAAAGCGTTCGGCCGATAGCTCTCGGAGTGGACCCGCTCGTTCCAGTCGTGAGCGGGGGCCGCACTGGGCTGCTCCGGGATCTCGCCCGTCCAGGGGTCCTCCCGCGGGGGTTGATAGAAGTGCGCGTGCACGGCGAGCCGTTTCATGGCAGGCCGAGGGTATCGGCCCGGAGATGCTCGTCACTCTCCGTAGGGGACGGCTCGGTAGAAAGTTCTACCAACCGGACATACGGCTCCTCAGATACCGCTCTCCGTCAGCAGGAGGGGATGGATCCGGGAGGAATCAACAGAGCAAGCTGCAGGGCGGCGCGCGGCCGCGGGTGGAAGGAGCTATCTATGGTTGAGAGCCAACCGGACCCGAAGTGGATCGAGTGGGCGGAGGCCGAGTGCGTCAGGCGTCTGACGGTCGCACTGGCCGAGATCAAGGCGAGGAAGCAGGGCCATCTGACCGAGGCGCTAGAGCGTTCCTTCTCTGCCTGGGCCCCTGAGGCGCCCCACACCGACCTCGAGGTCCGATTGGATCCTCCGCCTCCCCCACGCCGCGTGATCCGGATCCACGCAGAGAACCTGCAGGACGCCTAGCTCCCGTTACGCCTCCAGCCAGATCGTCCCCAGCGGGGGCAGCGTGATGAGGGCGGAGTGGTCCAGGCCGTGCCAGGGCGTGGCTTCGGCCTCCACGACGCCCATGTTGCCGACGTTGGTTCCGCCGTAGTGCTCGGCGTCCGTGTTGATGACCTCGGCGTACCTTGCCTTCTTCGGCAGCCCGACCCGGAAACCCGTGCGCGGCACCGGAGAGAGGTTGGAGATGCATACGAGATGGTGCTTGGCTGCGGCGTCGGTTCGATAGAACGAGATCACGTTGTTGTCCGCGTCGTTAGCGTCGATCCACCTGAACCCTTCGGGAGAGTGGTCCTGCTCCCAGAGGGCCGGGTTCTTGCGGTAGATCCTGTTGAGGTCCGCCATGAGCTTCTTGGTTCCAGCGTGCATGGGGTCGTCGAGCAGGTGCCAATCCAGGCTTTGATCGTGGTTCCACTCGCGCTCCTGGCCGAACTCGCTGCCCATGAACAGCAGCTTCTTCCCGGGGTGCGCCCACATGTAGCTGAGCATGCAGCGCAGGTTCGCGAATCGCTGCCACTGGTCGCCGGGCATCTTGCCGAGGAGCGAGCCCTTCCCGTGCACGACCTCGTCATGTGAGATCGGCAGTACGAAGTTTTCGCTCCATGCGTACATCAAGCTGAACGTCAGCTGGTTGTGGTGGTAGCGGCGGTATATCGGCTCCTTGGAGAAGTACGACAGCGAGTCGTGCATCCATCCCATGTTCCATTTGAAGCCGAAGCCGAGGCCCCCCAGGTGGACGGGCCGGCTGACGCCCGGATACGCGGTCGATTCCTCCGCGATCATCAGCACGCCCGGGTGCTCTCCGTGGATCACGGTGTTCAGGTGCTTGAAGAACTCGATCGCCTCGAGGTTCTCGCGGCCCCCGAACTGGTTGGGGATCCACTCGCCCTCCTTGCGGCTGTAATCGAGGTAAAGCATCGAAGCGACCGCGTCGACGCGCAGCCCGTCTACGTGGAACTCCTCGATCCAGTAGAGAGCGTTCGAGATGAGGAAGTTCTTCACCTCGTTGCGCCCGTAATTGAAGACCAGGGTTCCCCAGTCGGGGTGCTCGCCCTTCTTCGGATCGACGTGCTCGTAGAGGGCGGTTCCGTCGAAGCGCGCCAGAGCCCACTCATCCTTCGGGAAGTGCGCGGGGACCCAGTCGACGATGACCCCGATGCCGGCCTGATGGAGCGTGTCGACGAAGAAGCGGAAGTCGTCAGGTGACCCGTATCGAGCCGTGGGGGCGAAGTAATTGCTGACCTGATAGCCCCAGGACCCGGTGAAAGGATGCTCCGCGATCGGCATCAACTCGATGTGCGTGAAGCCCATCTCGGTGCAGTAGTCGGCGAGCAGGGGGCCGAGTTCCCGGTAACCCAGCAGGTTGCCTTCTGCGTCACGACGCCACGAACCAAGGTGGACCTCGTAGACCGACATCGGCGCCTTGTGTACGTCGGTGGAGGACCGCTGTTTCATCCACTTCTTGTCCTTGAAGCTGTGCCGGGGTGTGTGCACGATGCACGCGTTCGTCGGAGCGCCCTCGCTGGCCTGCGCGTAGGGGTCGGTCTTCTCGATCAGATGACCCTGCGCGGTCAGGACCTCGAACTTGTAGAGGCAACCGTCTCCGACGTCCGGGATAAACAGCTCCCAGATACCAGAGGACCCCAGGGTTCGCATGGGGTGCAGACGACCATCCCAGGAGTTGAAGTCGCCGATCACCCTCACGCTGCGCGCGTTCGGAGCCCACACCGCGAAGGACACGCCGTCCACGCCGTCGATCGTCTGGCAGTGAGCGCCGAGCTTCTCCCACAAGCGCGTGTGCGTCCCTTCCCCAACCAGATGGAGGTCTAGCTCGCCCAGGGTGGGAAGGAAGGCGTAGGGATCGCGGATCGTGAAGGTCTGGCCCCCCGGATAGCCCACCTCGAGCTGGTAGTCGTCGAGCGACCCTTCGCTCACACCCTCGAAGAGGCCGGCGGGATGGATCTTCTCGAGCTTGGTCATGACCTCGCCGCGCGACAGCACGTTGATGTGCTCGGCCTCCGGCCGCCAGGCTCTCACGGTCGTTCCGTTCTTGCCCGGGTGCCTCCCCAGGAGGCTGTGCGGGTCGCGCAGCTCGCCGGCGACGAGTCTCTCGATCGTGGTGGTCATGAGCTCTCTCCCCGTTCGATCACTTGTCGGATGCCCCTCAGCGGGATGTGGACCCAGTCCGGGCGATGACTGAGCTCGTAGCCGAGCTCGTAGAGCGCTTTGTCGATCTCGAAGAAGTCCAGTAGGGCCGTCTGCGAGTCCCGATCGGGGGGCAGGAAGGTGCCTTCGTGGGAGCGAGCGAGGTACCCGCGCAGGAATCGCTCCCTCGCCATCCGCTCCCATGCGAGAGCCCAGGGCTCGAGCCGCTTCCACTCCGCGGGGTCGTCGCCGGCCTTCTCGAAGAGGGCGGCGGTCGCCGCGTAACCGATCGATCGCAACATCCCGGCGACGTCCTTCAAGGGGGAATGCTTCGCTCGTCTCTCTTCGAGCGTGCGGGCAGGCTCGCCTTCGAAGTCGAGGATCATCCAGCCCTTCGTGCTGTGAAGTACCTGGCCGAGGTGGTAGTCCCCGTGGACCCGTGTCTTCATCCCGGGTTGCTCGACCGCCTTCACGTTCTCGATGCGGGACTCGATGCCCGCGACCAGGGCCCTCAGCTCGGGAAGGTCCGCTTCGGCGACGTTCAGCAGCGAGGCGTTGGCCGAGGCCGCCCACGAGTCCAGGTCGAACGGCTGGATCGCTTCGGGGGCCAGCTCTGGGTCCGCTTGCTCGCGCCCTAACGTCACGTGGAGCAATGCCGTCGCGTCCCCGAGGCTCTCGATCTCGCCGAGCAGGCCCTCAGCGCGCTCCTCGATCAGGTAGGGGATGTCCTCATTGACGTCGGCGTCGTCGACGGCGGTATAGAGCTCTTTCAGACGAGTGAGCGCGTTCGTCCAGCCCTCCGTCGCGTCGGGGACGAACTGTTGGGCTAAGCCGAGGTCGATCACGTATAGCTCCCCATCGTCTTCCGCTTCGTACGTGATCTCGCCCACGTGCGGAGGTAGATTCTCGAAGCCCTCGGTCGTCAGTAGCCGGGTCAACTCCAGATCCGGGTTCCGCCCGATCCCCACCCGACGGAAGGTCTTCAGGATGATCTCCTCGTCGAGCACGA
>JBKHXK010000064.1:0-4670 GCA_046566065.1 Actinomycetota bacterium
GTTCTCGGAACCAGCGTCGCGATCGCGCCGGGATGCAGATAGGGCCGGATGTACCCGTTTTCACGGGCCCAGCAGCCCTAGTAGGCGAGTCAGATCGCGCCCAAACTGGACAAAAGGAGATGTCGTTACCGCAGAACGGCCCGATGCGCCTCCGTCAACCGTACGCACCCGCCGCCGTCGAATTCGCTAGTCACGAGGTGAGAACCGATACAGCTCGATCCGATACGAGCTCGACGTCTACCGGGCATCCCCGCTCCAAGGTGTTGTGTACCAAGCAACCCCGCAGCACGCGATGGAACGCTTCCATCCGGTCCTCGGGAACGCCGGGAGCGTGGACCTCGAGAAAGATCCTGGATACGCGGTCCGGACGCGACTCGACCTCCCACCGAGCCACGACGTCCACCTGATCCTGAAGGTTCCTAGTACTTAGGAACCTCCATCCATAGAACGCAGCGCAACTCGCGACGGAGGCTACGAAGAGCTCCGAGGGAGTGGGTCCCTCATCCGAACCCCCAACGTGAAAAGGCTGGTCGACCACGACCCGATGGTCCCGTATGCCGATCTCGAAACTCGCACCTTCGAGATGATCCACCACTAGCTTTCTCTCTCTTGCCATCTTCATGCCTCCATCCGGCTTTGCACGGTGACGAGCCGGCCCGCATGGACCGTTCGATCCCTACCTGTCTCTTGGCTACATACAAAGCTTCGTCAGCAGCCTCGTAGACCGATAGGGCTTGTGGTCCCACCGCAGGGGGGCCAACCGGCCCCCACATCGCGCGACAGGCCGTCTAGGTCGCGATCAAGCGGGCGATAGCTGCGAGCACACCTCCGGCACCCCGCTCGGCTCCAACCATCGCGAAGCCGGAGGTGGCGTTGGCGGTGGGCTCGAGGTCGACCCCCTTCAGCACCAGAACGGTCGGCGACTCCGAGATGGTGGCACAGGGAAGCGTCGCGAAGCCTTCATCTCGCTCGACGTAGACGACAGAGATTGCAGCTTCATCGCGGAGCGGGCACGGCTTGCCTCTGAAGGCGGGACACACCTTTACGTCGGGTCCGGGGCAGATCGACACGGGGATCGCTTCCGATAGCGACTCCTCCACCATCGCGGCCCCCGCGGAGTCGCCTACCACCAGCGCGTACCTTGCAGGGTGGTTCCTCATCGCTCCTCCTTGGTCGTTGCCAGGGTGTCAGCTCCCTTGCCTCTTGGAAACGTCCACCTGTCCCAGCTCGTGCGGGCCGAGTGGCCCTAACCCTGCAGTCGGTCATGTTCCATCGATGAGCTCGTGCCCATCACGCGCGGCTCAAGCCGTCGCTCCGTCTCGCTCCGTGGCCGAACGGCCCCCTCGCTTGAGGTCCTACGGCCCTGGGTCGAGAGCCTTCACGAGACGAAGATCTAACTGACGGCGAGGAAGGCCGACCAGGGAGAACCACCCGATGTTCATCCGATACGAGAGGCACATCGACACACCTTTCGAACAGGTGCTCGAGGCGTTCGCATCTCCCTCTCGCGTTTGGGTTCCGGAACTGGCCCACGACTCGGCGGCGGGAACCGCCTACGTGCTTTCCGAGCTGGGAGTGGGGCCCGTAGCCAAAGAGGTCAAGATGCATCTCAGCGAGGCCTACGTGCGGCCAGGCCGCGCGGTCATCCCCCTGCGGATCGTGGCCACCGGGTCTGAGGGGCTCTTCCCGGAGCTGGATGCGGACCTCGAGCTGCTTGGTGACGGAGAAGGCGCCAAGCTCGTCCTTCAGGGCACCTACAGATTGCCCCTAGGACATCTCGGAGACCTCCTTGACCGGAAGGTTCTGCACCACTTGAGAGAACGTTCCCTCAACAACTTCATGGACCAGGTGGCAACACTGTTGGCGCGAGCGGCCGTCGCCGCATGAGCCTCGTCATATCGCGATCCCGCGATCCCGGCCGGGTTCCGCCGAGACCGAACAGGGTCTGCGTGGATGGCAATGAGGCTGCGACAAGGGTCGCCTATGACCTCAGCGAAGTGATCGCTATCTATCCCATCACCCCGGCGTCACCGATGGGTGAGATATGCGACGCGTGGGCGGCCGCGGGAAAACCGAACCTTTGGGGAGGTGTCCCCGAGGTGATCGAGATGCAGAGCGAAGCCGGAGCCGCGGGTGTTGTCCACGGCGCGCTGCAAAGAGGGGCTCTTGCCACCACCTTCACCGCGTCACAGGGACTGCTGTTGATGATGCCCAACATGTTCAAGATCGCAGGAGAGCTGACTCCCGCCGTCATCCACGTCGCCGCCCGCAGTCTGGCCACACACGCGCTGTCGATCTTCGGCGATCACAGCGACGTCATGGCCACTCGCTCGACAGGCTGGGCCATGCTCGCTTCGTCATCCGTCCAAGAAGCGCAGGATCTGGCGCTTATCGCTCATGCCACAACGCTCAGGGCTCGCGTGCCGTTCCTTCATTTCTTCGATGGGTTCAGAACCTCCCACGAGGTGAACACGATCGCGCCTCTTACCGACGAAGATGTCAGGGCGATGATCGACGAGAGCTCGGTCATCGCGCATCGTCGCCGTGGCCTGACCCCCGATGCTCCGCAGATAAGAGGTACGGCACAGAACCCCGACGTGTACTTCCAGGCCCGCGAGGCCGTCAACGGCTACTACGACCGGTTGCCCGGCCTCGTCCAGGCAGCCATGGATCTCCTTGCGATCCGTGTGGGCCGTTCCTACAACCTCGTCGACTACTTCGGTCACCCGGAGGCGGAACGCGTGATCGTGATGATGGGCTCGGGGGTCGGCGCAGTAGAAGAGGCCGTCGAGCAGCTGAACGCATCGGGTGACAGGGTGGGACTGGTCAAGGTGCGTCTGTTCCGGCCGTTCCCCCAGCAAGCTCTCATCGCGGCTCTGCCGGACACGGTCCAGGCGATCGCCGTCCTCGATCGAACGAAGGAACCCGGCGCGGCAGGCGAGCCACTGTTCCAGGATGTCGTCCTGACGTTGGCAGAGCTCTCGCCGAACATGCCCCGGGTTATCGGGGGACGCTACGGGTTGTCCTCCAAGGAGTTCACACCGGCGATGGCAAAGAGCGTTTTGGACACTCTGCGTTCAGAGGACTCTCCGCGGCGTTTCACCGTAGGGATCGTCGACGACGTGACCCGTCTGAGCCTCGAATACGACCCACGGTTCGTCACAGAGCCCGCTGGTCTACGCGCTCAGTTCTTCGGCTTGGGAAGCGATGGAAGCGTAGGGGCGGCCAAGAACACCGTGAAGATCATCGCTGAGAGAACGGACCTGAACGCTCAGGGGTACTTCGTCTACGACTCGAAGAAATCGGGATCGATGACGATCTCGCATGTCAGGGCGAGCGTCGAGCCGATCCGCTCCACCTATCTGATCCAAGAGGCCGATTTCATCTCGTGCAGTCGCATCTCGCTTCTCCGCCGCCTGGATGTTCTGAAAGACGCCGCCCCGAGAGCGAAGGTGCTGCTCAATGCTCCCTTCGGGGCCGACAAGGTGTGGGCGCAGCTGCCCAAGAAGGTCCGAGCTCAGATCGTCGAGAAGAACCTGGAGCTGTACACGATCGACGCTCAAGCGGTGGCGAGCGAACTGGGACTCGGGCTCCGGATCAACACCATCATGCAGTCGTGCTTCTTCGCCCTGTCGGAGATCCTGCCGCGGGACGAGGCGCTCTCCGCGATGAAGGATTCCATCGGGAAGACGTACCGCAAGGCCGGCGACGACATGATCAGAAGGAATCACGAAGCAGTGGACCGAGCGGTGGAAAACCTCCATCGAGTTCCAACGGGTTCGCACCCTGGGAGTTGGGACACAGAAAGCCAGGGTCGAGCTCTCTCGAGTGAGCGCGATGGATTCATCGCGCGGGTGACCTCCCACCTCCTCGCAGGAGAAGGGGATCTCCTACCGGTCAGCGCTCTACCGATCGACGGCACCTTCCCCACCGGTACCGCCGCCATCGAGAAACGAGGGATCGCCACGGAGATCCCGATATGGGACCCGGAGATCTGTATCGACTGCGGGCATTGCGTCCTGGTGTGCCCCCATGCCGCCATACGGATGAACGTTTTCGACCCCGTCGCCTTGGATAGCGCTCCGGAAGGATTCAAGAGCAAAGACTTCCACTCGAAAGAGCTCGACGGGCACGCTCTCACGGTGCAGGTCTCACCGCTCGACTGCACGGGCTGCGGCATCTGCGTGGACGTATGCCCGGTGAAGCCCAAGACCGCGGTGAAGCACAAGGCGATCAACATGGCGCCGATCGAGGAGCACCTCGCGACGGAAAGCGCTGCCTGGGACTTCTTCACTACGCTGCCGACCCTGGACGAGATGGCGCTCGATCCATCGACGATCAAAGGCTCGCAGGTCCGTCAGCCGTTGTTCGAGTTCTCGGGCGCGTGTGCTGGATGCGGCGAGACCCCTTATCTGAAGCTGCTCACGCAGCTGTTCGGGGACAGGATGCTGGTCGCGAACGCGACCGGGTGCTCTTCGATCTACGGAGGCAACCTGCCCACAACACCGTGGACCAAGAACGCAGACGGACGCGGTCCCGCGTGGGCCAACTCGCTGTTCGAGGACAACGCTGAGTTCGGACTCGGGATGAGGGTCGCCCTGGACCACCAGATCGCCGAAGCCGAGAGGCTGTTGACCTCGCTGGCCCCCGTCGTCGGTGCAGAGCTCGCC
>JBKHXK010000065.1:0-4337 GCA_046566065.1 Actinomycetota bacterium
GACATCGATATCTTGACCCAGACATCGGTCGGCTGCGAGGGCGGGCGCTTCGCGTGGGTCGGGGAGGGGGAGACGGCCGGCGTTCGCTTGGACGCGAGCGGTTGCACGGTGGTCCCCGGCTTCGTCGATCCGCACACCCACCTTCCTTTCTTCGGATGGCGCGCGGACGAGGACGCGGCTCGGCTCGCCGGTCTGCGCTACGAGACCCTGCACCGGGAAGAGGGCGGCATCTTCCGTTCGGCCCGGATGTTGAGCGACGCAACGGACGACGAGATCCTGTCGTTCTCTGAGAGCCTCGCGTTGAGCATGCTGCGGTCCGGCACGACGACCTTCGAGACCAAGTCGGGTTACGGGCTCTCGGCCGAGGCCGAGATGAGGCAGTTGCGCCTCGCCCGGCAACTAAGCGAGCGGGTGCCGCAGAAGGTGGTGACGACCTGTCTCGCCGCGCACGCGGTGCCGAAGGGCAAGTCCGAGGGCGGTTGGATCGGCGAGGTGGCGCAGGAGCTGCTGCCGGCCGCGGTCGAAGAGGGTCTCGTCGACGCCTGTGACATCTACGTCGAAACGATCGCATTCACGCTCGAGCACGCCGCCAGGCTGGCCCACTCGGCCGAGCAGCTAGGTCTCAGGATGCGGGTGCACGGCGACCAGTTGGCCGATAACCAGACGGCGTCGTTCGCCGCACGTTGGAACTTCGCCTCGGTCGACCATCTCAATCACTGCTCCCCAGGAGGGGTCGAGGATCTCGGCGACAGCACTACGGCCGCGGTTCTTCTGCCGGGCGCGACCTTCACCTTGCGCCAGACGATGAAGCCTCCGGCGCGCGCGTTGATCGACGCCGGCGCGATCGTCGCGTTGGGCTCCGACCTCAACCCCGGTACGTCTCCGGTTCACTCGATGCCCTTCGTGATCGCGCTGGCCTGCCGGACGTACGGTCTGCGTCCGAGGGAGGCCCTCGCGGCGGCAACCGTTAACAGCGCCTATGCCCTGGGCCTCGATGATGAGGTCGGACGCCTACAACAGGGCCACCGCGCGGATGCGGTCGTACTGGATGTCTCCGATCCGGACGAGATCGCCTACCGTCCCGACCACGACCCGGTGATAGCCGTCGTCTGCGAAGGAAGGGTCGTCCACCTGGCGCCGGGTGAGGCTCACAGACTGAGCGGATGAAACAGAAGGGGCCCCGGGCGGAGAACCGGGACCCCTCCGTTGTTAGCTGGGTGCTTGCCCCAGCCCTTCAGCAGCAGCCCTTCACATCCAGCCGCGAGCTCTTGCGACTTCGGCCGCCTGCAGATCCGTGGTGACGCCCAACTTCAACCTGATCAATGACAACTGTCGTTGCACCGCCGAGCCGGTCGACGCGAGTTCCTCTGCCATCTCGGACGGACCGAGTCCTTCCGTGACCATCCTCAAGAGCGCAAGCTCGTACGCGCTGAGCCCGGCGACCTGCCTGTCTGGACGCTCGTTCAAGTTCCCCGCTTTCATCCCGATCCTCCTCACCGCTGTCTCGATGATGGCTGAGGCAGGCCGGGCGCACCACGTACAACTACGCGCTTCGAACGTGCAGAAATACGGGTTCGGAAAAGAGGTTCCGGGGCTTCCCTAACCGGGGGGACCGCCCTATCCTGACCAACGTGGCGGAGTGCGCTCGTTGTCGGGCCGAGAACCCTCCCGATGGCCGTTTCTGCATGGCTTGCGGAGCGGCGCTGGGGGTCAGCTGCGATGCCTGTGGGAAGGCACTCCCGGCTCAAGCGATGTTCTGCAGCAACTGCGGCGTCGCCGTTTCAGCGCGCACCGGGGACGCAGCAGAGACGATCAAGCTCGTTACCGTGCTGTTCGCCGATGTGGTCGGCTCGACGGCTCAGGCCGAGACGATGCGGCCCGAGGACACCCGCGCCCTTATGGCCCAGCTCTTCGACGCGATGTCGGAAGAGATCCTCGCCGAGGGTGGAACGGTTGAGCGGATCATCGGCGACGCGATCATGGCGGACTTCGGGGTACCCATCGCTCGTGAGGACGACCCTGTGCGCGCGGTGCGCGCCGCGCTCAGGATGTACAGGCGCCTCGACGGGTTCAATGCGGCTCGACCCGATGAAGAGCTCGTGCAGATGCGCATCGGGATCAACACGGGTGCGGTATCGACTGGTGGATCCTTCGGCGAACGATTGCTCGTGATGGGCGACGCGGTGAACGTCGCCGCGCGCTTGGAGCAAGCGGCTGCGCCCGGAACCATCTTGATCGGAGAGAAGACCGCACGAGCGGTTCGACGGAACTTCCGGCTCGAACGGGTCGAGTCCGTGATCGCCAAGGGCAAGTCCCTTCCCGTGCAGGCCTTCGCGGTCCAAGAAGAGGTCGAGGCTGTCGAGGAGAACGCCCTTCGCCCCGCCCCACTGCTTGGCCGCGAGAAAGAGATGGAGCTTCTAGGCGATCTCTTCGACGGGTGCGCACGCGATCGCGTCCAGCAGGTATGCACGGTGATCGGAGACGCAGGCGTCGGCAAGAGCCGCCTGCTGAGCGAGTTCGTCTCATCGATCGAAGAAGGTGCCACGGTCCTGAGAGGGCGCTGTCCCCCTTATGGGGACGGCTTGACGCTCGCTCCGCTGCAGGAGATCCTCCGCACCGAAGCGCGCATCTTCCCGCAGGACGACGCCGAGACGTCCATGGCGAAGCTGGTCCGTCTCGTTTCCAACGCGGCGCCGAAACTGTCACCTTCCGATGCGCTGGCCGTCTCCGCCCCTCTCGGATCCACGATAGGGCTGTCACCGGCCATCGAATCGATGGCGGACCTCGATCCCAGGGTGGTCTATCGGGAGATGCTGCGCTCTTGGCGGCTCTATCTCTCGGCGCTCACGGCTCCGGGCCCGGTGGTCTTGGTGGTGGAGGACATCCACTGGGCCGACCAGACGCTGCTGGATGTGCTCGCGGACCTGTCGGAACACATCGAGGGCGCCTTCCTCATGGTCTGTTCCGCTCGGGCCGAGTTCCTCGTCGGGCGCTCGGGCTGGTTGTCTCGCCTGCATGGGCACTCCTCGCTCCAGCTCGAGGCCCTACCGCGCTCCGACGCGCGGGACCTCGTGGGCGAGCTTCTCGGAACCTCCGACCTTCCTTCCGACCTGGTTGAGCGGATCCTCGAGCGCGCCGAAGGCAACCCCTTGTTCATCGAGGAGTTCCTACTGCGTCTCGTGGACGAAGGCTGTCTGTCGGTCGGCCCTCAGGGCTGGTACGTCACGGGTGACGTCTCGGATATCGAGGTGCCCGAGCGAGTGCAGACCCTGATACAGGCCCGCTTGGACCTGCTCTCGCCTCTGGAGCGTGAGGTCCTGCAGGCCGCAGCCGTGGTGGGGCGACATTTCTGGTCCGGGGCTCTGCAATGGGTCACCGGCCTTCCCGACGCCCCAGAGATCGTCGAGCGCCTCAAGCCAAGGCAGATGGTCATCGAACCGTTCAGCTCGTCGGTCCCGGGGGACGTCGAGTACGCCTTCCGACACGCTCTGATCCGCGACGTCGTCTACGAGAACCTGCCGAGGAAAGCGCGCGCTCGGGCGCACGCGGCTGCCGCGAGATGGATCGAGTCGGTTCGTGGGGCAAGGGCCGAGGAGTCGGCCGAGCTCCTCGCCGACCACTTCGAACGGGCTTACGAGGATGCGCCCGATGACACGCTTCGCACGAGAGCTAGGCACTACCTGTTGCTCGCCGCGGGGGCGGCCATGCGTCGCTTCGCCGTGGATCAGGCCGAGCGGCTCGGGTATCGGGCGGTGGAGCTGTCGCTTCCGGGAGCGGAGAGGGCCGAGGCGCTCGAGGGGCTGGGCGACGCCTTCCACCTGGCGCTGCGAGGGAATCCGGCGTGGAACGCCTACACCTCTGCTCTCGCAGAGCTCGATGAGTCGGGCGTCGACGCTCCCGATCGGGTAGCGAGGCTCGCGGCGAAGGCCGCGATCGTTCCCACGCGCTGGATCGGCACGCTCGACGAGGATGTATCGGTGGCGGAGATCAAGCGCGTGATCGGCCTCGGGCTCCAGGCGGCCGATCGGGACGGCCGCGATCGGGTCCTGCTGCTCAGCGCCCGGGCCTTCCTCGCGGGAACCGTTGAAGAGGTAAGCGTTTCCGATCACGAGGGCGCTGAGGAAGCGGCGCGAGAAGCGGTGGCGTTGGCTGAAGGCCTTGGAGACGTGAACCTTCTGTCCACTGCGATGGACGCTGTCGGAGTGCTGCTATGGCCGACGGGTCGTTTCAGGGAGATCACGCAGGTCGATCGGGATCGATTGCAACTGCTCCCGGAGCTATCCGATATCAGAGAGATCGCAGACATCTTGCTCAGCGCCGGCCGAGATCTGACGCGG
>JBKHXK010000066.1:0-4185 GCA_046566065.1 Actinomycetota bacterium
CTCGAACAACTTCCGACTCTGCGCAAACTGCTGGAGATGCAGAACGAGGCCGGCGAGTAGAGGTCAGATGCCATGCAGGTCGGGGCGGCCCTAAGCAACTAGCTCCCCGAAGCCGTGGTCTTCGGCGGCCCCCTGGATGAGAATCGGCACGTGGACATCCTGGGTTCGCCGTCTTTCCTGATCACCTTCTCGGTCCTGCAGATACTCGTCTTCCTCGCTCTGATCCGCTTGATCGATCCCTACGAACAGGAGCCGTTCTCGATCCTCGGAGCGATGGCGGCATGGGGGGCGGTCGGGGCGACCGCGCTGTCCGCAACCCTCAACGGTCCGATCAAGGAGCCCCTGTCCGCTCCCGTGAGGACCGTGTTCGGTGCCGCGATCGCGGCCCCCCTGGTGGAAGAGCTCGCGAAGGGAGTGGCGCTGGTCGTGGTCTTCCTCGCGGCTTGGTGGGCGCACCGCCGCTTCGGGACCAGCCCGCTGCGCGGGTTGACGGACGGGATCGTCTACGGGGCCGCGGTGGGGCTCGGCTTCGCCTTCACCGAAGACATCCACTACCTCGTCACGAGCCAGGATCTCGATGCGGGCTTCGCAGAGTTCGCCACCAGACAGGGCTTCGTCGGAACCGGCATGTTGCTGCACGCGATCTACACGGCCGCGTTCGGAGCCTGTCTCGGAGTGGCGTTATGGACCCGGCGAGCGATCCTCCGCGTGCTGCTGGCAGTGGGAGGTCTGTTGGTCGCGATGGTCATCCATGCGGCCAACAACGGGATGGTGCAGTACCTGTTCGTGCAGCGTTACGGCTTGGAACGCACGGCCCGGATCACCAAGCGCGGCACCTGGTCCCAGGTCGACGCCGAGCTCTTGTCGACCGGCAACGCGGTCGTTGACGGGATCAACATCTTCGTCGTGGTGGCCTTCGCGGTCGGGGTACTGCTGTGGCTTCGCCACCAGCGCAAGGTGATCGCAGAGGAGTTGCCGGCCGAGATCGACAGCGGGCTGATCGACTTCCGTGACGCGGAGCTCGTACCTCATGCCTTCCAGCGACTGCGCTGGTACTCGGAGCTCATCTGGGTCGGCGAGTTGGAGCGGGCCCGGGTGATCAGAAGGCTCCACGTCGAGCTCGCCAACCTGGCTCTGTTGAAATGGTGGTCGCGCTCGGCCCCCGGCGAAGACGACGAGGTTGCGGCAACGAGGCAGCGGATCGCGAACCTCAAGGCCGCCCAGGCCGTCGACGTCTACGCTCCGGGGCAGTCGGGCCAGGCGCTCTCGTAGGCTGGTGCGATGAGCGGGGATAGGGCCAGCAAGAAGCAGATCATGGAGCTGTTGCGCTCCGTCCCGCTGTTCGCGACCTGCTCCAAGCGCGAGCTCTCGCTGCTAGCCGGCATCGCCGAAGAACTCGAGTTCGAGGCCGGCGACTACATCTTCCGGGAGGGTGACTCCGACGTCGGGCTCCAGGTGATCCTCGACGGCGAGACCGAGGCGAGCGTCGCGGGCGAGGTGCGTCGCAAGCTGGGCCCGGGGGCTTTCCTCGGAGAGATCGCCCTCCTCGATGGGGGGCCGCGTTCGGCCAGCGTCGCTGCGCTCACCCGGGTGAGAACGCTCTCGATCCCGGCCTGGACCTTCAACGCCACCCTCAAGAGCGAGCCGAACCTAGCGCTGAAGATGCTCACGGAGCTCGCCAGACGTATCCGCGAATCGGACACCGAACAATCCTGAGCGGCTACGTGGTTTCGCCAAGGGGCTAGCCGGAGGGGCAGGGGCCGTGGTCCGATAGAGCCTCACGTCTCGAAAGGTGGGATGCCCGATGTCACAGAGATCCATCCGCCTCGTCTCCTCGCTCATCTTCGCCGCTCTGGCGTTCGTCGCGTGCGGAGGCGACGACGAGCCTCCCGCAAGCCGGGAGTTCAACAACGAGACCCCCAGCGCCTCCAACACCCCGGCCCCCCCGCCCAAGAACGTCCCGACGAAACTCAAGCTGGCTTACCGCGGCGGAGAGTTCAAGATCGATCTAGAAGCCGGCGAGGAATATTGCGCCGGCGATCGCCCGGTCACGATCGTTCAGGACCTGAAGAAGGACAAGAAGATCGCCAGCCGCGAGACGTCCGATGAGGGCGACGCCTCACTGAAGCGCAAGAAGGTCCCCGGTAAGTACTACGCGCAGGTTCCGAGTGAGCCTTCCGCCGAATACGGGAACCTGTCGATCTGCAAGGGTGCACGCTCACAAACGGTGATAGTCAAGAGGTAACAGCCGAAGGCGCGGTCGAACATGAGCACGGTCGAGTTACGAGCGCGCTGGCCGCTGCGGAGCCCGGATCCGAGGCGGGTTCTCGTCTGGCTGTCGGCGCTGCTGGTGCTCGACCTGTTGTGGGCGTCGGTCTCCGTGGGCTGGTCGCTGCACACCGCTCGGGATCAGCTGCGACGGTTCGCTCGAGCTTCTTCGTCGGGTGAGGGCCGCGATCTCGGATCTTCGTTGCAACGGGCGGGGGCCGCGGCTCATTCGGCACAACTCGCTCTCGAGCGCCATCCCAGCCTCGATATCTTGCGGCACCTGGGGCTCGCTCGGACGCTGGAGGGAGCCTCGGGGCTCGCCGAGATCGCCGAGAGAGCGGCCGCGGTGGGTGTCGGGCTGCTCGACGAGCTCCGGTCGCTGTCCGACAACGACCTACTGATCTCAGATGGTCGGCTGATCGAGAGCGGGCTCCAGGGATTGCGGGCCGAGGTGCAGGGGGCCCGGATCGACCTCAACGGATTGCTCGCCGATCTGGAGCGCGTCGAGGCCGCGCCGCTGCCCTGGTTCGACGGACAGATCGCCGAGGTGCGAGACAACCTCGTCGCCGCCACCGATCTCGCCGATCGCATCGAGGAACTCTTGGTAGTGCTGCCTGCCCTGGCCGGTTACGACGGCGAGCGCCGCTACCTGCTCGCCCTGCAATCGCCGAGCGAGGCTCGCGGCGGTGGAGGTTTGATCGGTCTGTACGGCGTCCTGGAAGCCGATCAGGGTCGCTTCCGGCTCGGGCGTTTCCGGTCGGCTTGGGCCTTCAACGAAGCGTTGCAGGGCTCTGTCGACGCACCGTTGTGGTTCCGGGATCTCTATGGATCGCTCGGCGCCACCAGAGACGTTCGCATGGTCAACCTGTCACCGAGCTTCCCCACCGTTGCCCGGGTGCTCCTGAACATGCACGCATCCGCCACGGGATGAAGGCTGGACGGCGTGATCGCGATGGACCCGATCGCCTTCGGGAAACTGACGAAAGCGACGGGAGCTGTGGAGGGCCCTGGTTGGAACGCGCAGGTCGATAGCGACAGCGCACGGCGCATCCTTCTGAAGGAGGTCTATCTCCACTTCGGCCGCACGAACTCCATGGCTCAGAACGCGTACCTCGAGGGTCTCGTTCGTGAGCTCTGGGCGAAGCTGCTCAGCGGAGAGGTGGGCGTCGCGAGTCTGGGGGCCGCGTGGGCCGACGCGGCCGCCACCCAGCACTTCAAGATCTACTCCGAGAACGAGGTGGAGCAACGAAGCCTCGCGGCCCTCGGGATCGCCGGCGATCTGCGATCGCTCGGCCCGAACCTTCAGATGGTCTTCCACAACAACTGGAGCGGAGCCAAGATCGATCACTACTTCCGGCGCCGGTTGGAGACGCAGATCACGTTGGGCCCGAACGGGTCGGCAGACATCACAACCACGATCTCGATGCGCAACCGCTCGCCCGGCGACAACAGCCTGCTCAGCCGAGCGCAAGGCGTCAACGATCTGCCTGCGGGACTGAACCGCATGACCTTGAGCATCCTGCTGCCTCTGGGCGCGACCGGCGCGGAGGTGACGATCCAAGGAGAAGAGGTCAACTTCCATGAGGGCCGGGACTCCGGATATCCCGTGATGTGGTTGCCCCTCGACATCCCGGCCAGAAGCGAGGTGGAGGTGATCGCCAGCTACACCGTCGAGCGCTTCTACACGCCGGGGGCACCGGCGCAGATCACTTTCGATCCCCAGGCCATGGGACGCCCCGACCTGCTCAAGGTCACGCTCTCGCCGCCTCCCGGCTATGTCATCGAGGGCCTCGAACGGGCCCGGCGGATCGGGGACGACTCCTGGCGGGCTTCTCGGCTCTTGAAGGGCCCGACCACGCTGCGCTGGGAGACGTCCTCGCGATAGGAGGGCCGTTCGGGATCGGACGCTCCTAGGCT
>JBKHXK010000067.1:0-3953 GCA_046566065.1 Actinomycetota bacterium
CGGCATACTCGACCCGAGGGTCGGCGTTCAGCGCAGCGACGGCGTCGGCTACCGAGCCCGCCGGATCGAGCACTTCGAGGGACATGCCCCGGAACCTCTTGGTCACTGTCCCCGCAACGATGGACCGGACCTCGGCGGGCTGTGCGCCTCGACGGTATTTGACCAACACCTCGGCGGTCCGGTGTTCGGAAAAAGGGCGATCGGATGATGAGCCGGGCGCAGCCGTGACCGGACCGACCACGGCGCCGAGCACCCACATCAGCGATACGGCGAACAACGCGGTGCGGCGATGCAAGAGGTCCCTCCCAGTGGGCCGTCCCGGAATGTCCTTTATGTATCGGCCGGGTACAGCCCTTCTGAAGGAGGAATCGGCCCTTGGCTCGAGCAAGCCCTCGGCCACTACCAGCGTCCTTAAGCCTTCTCCCAGGTTCGACTAAGGATCGCCTCACGTAGGGGGCAGGGGTCCCTCTCCACGGTCAGGGTCAACGACGTCCCTTCGAGCTCGGGGAGGTAGAGAGCCTTGCCGTCCGTCAAGGTGCGCTCCCCCTCGATGTAGCAGTTGAACGCTCCGGTAGGAGCGGGCTCGTCGTTGAAGACGACCGTTTCGCCCTCGTTCACGAACTCGCCCGAGACGCGCGAGAACCCGCCTTTGTCTCCTTCTATCCGGTAGGCGTCGGCGGCTTCATCGATCGTGAGGTACCAGGTCCCCGCATACGAGCGCAACGTCTCGCCGGGAACCTCGTCGAAGTCTCGGAAAGGGATCTTGGTCTGGTAGGTGCCGCTGAGGTCGGGCCCCGGGGTGGGCGAGACCGGCTCGGGCAGGCCGGCAGCGGCGCACGCAGGCGCCAAGGCCATAAAGAGGGCCATCCCAAGCAAGAGGCGTCGTTTCTTCATGCGGGCCATTGTCTACGAGCGTCACCGGATCCTCTTCGCAACTTTTCCGGCCGCCCGGCGTTTGGACGCGCGAGGCCTTTTCTGTTCCTGTTTCGCTCAAGGTCTGCCAGGAGACGTCCGATTTGGTTCTTTTGAGCTATTCCCGGCCCTGATCTTTTGACTCAGACTCGGTGAAGCCGACGTAACCAGGGGAAGGACGAGATTCGACACGTGGCACGCCGGATGGAAGAGGCCCCGCTCGTCATGGGGCTGCCGCCAGGATCTCTCGAAGACAAAGAGCTGACGCTCGCCTATCAACGCGGGGAAGATGGCGCGTACCAAGCCATCTACGACCGCTACAAGCCGCGGGTACAAAGCGTGTGTCGCCGCATGCTCGGCAACACCCAGGATGCGCAAGACGCCACCCAAGAGAGCTTCCTGAAGGTCTACCAGGCGCTGGGACGCTTCAACGGCCGGTACCAGATGGGCCCATGGATCACCCGGATCGCTACCAACGTCTGCCTCGATCACATCCGGGCCAGGAGCCGACGCCCTCAGGACACGTTGCCGCTGGAACTTTCGGAGATCGAAGGCCTGGACGAGCTACACGCCGATGGCCCCGACGAGGTCGTGATCCGGCGCAGCGAGAGCCGTCGGGTCCGCAAGGTGCTCGAGTCGCTTCCGCCGATGCATCGCGCTGCGATCGTGCTACGGGACTTCGAGGGCCTCTCTTATCAAGAGGTCGCCGTCGCGCTGCAGATCACGGAATGTCAGGTCAAGGCGCTGATCCATCGGGCGCGCCAAGGGTTCAAGCGCTCGTGGACGTCGGTCGCGCTGGGGGTTCTGCTCCCCACGCGACTGTTCCAGCGGGGGTCGAAGTTGCAGGCTGCCAAGAACAGCGGTGCTCAGAGCTCGATCGGGCACGTCGCTGAGGGCCTGACCGCGTCGGCCGGGCCCGCGATCAGCTCTTGCTCGGCCGCGCTCAGCCACTGCGGGCAGTTCATGGCGGACAGGTTCGCCCCGGCACTGACCGCGATGGCCCTCGGTGCCGCGTCGCTCGCGCTTCCGGCACAGGGCGACGAGCCTCGTGCATCCCAGGTCGAGAGGGTGGTCACGGAGACGACCCAGGCGCTGGACCAGGCCCCGATCAGTCTCCGAACCGGCGGGGACCAGACGCTGGGATCGGTCGGGTCGCGCGGCTCCTCGAAGGGATCTCCCGCCGAGGGCGTCGATGATCCTGCTCCAGCGCCTGCCGAGGAGGGGGCTGGCGAGGAGCCCGTCACGCCGACGCCCGAGCCACCCCCCAGCCCCGGCCCCACTCAGCCTCCGCCCTCGCCCGAGCCCGGGAGCGAGTCAGAGTCACCCGAGCTCGCCCCACACCCGTCGGGGTTCAGCTTCTCTTTCGCTTGGGACGGCACCTTCGTTGGGCACTCCTGTGGCTGCATGACGGAGACATCGGTTGCTTCAGAGACGGCAGAGGTGTCGAGCGGTATCGGGATCGTCGGGTTCGAACAACGTGTTGTGGGGACCGCCACCGCGGCAGGCGTCGACGCCTTTAGGGTCGAGCTGGACCATCGCGTGAGCCAGTCAGCCTACGGCGGGTCGTTCCTCCTTCATACGGGAGAGGGGAGCTACGGCTACGACATGCACGCGCAAGCCACCTCCAAGGCTCGTAACGACTGGGGCGGCTGGACCCACACCTACTCCGGTTCCTACGAGCTCATGTCGAGCCCATCCTCGGGCGAGTCGGTGCCGCGCCTCGGGACCTATTCCGTGACGGTCGAGGGCTCACCCTCGCGCCAGCGGTTGCCTCTCGTGACGATCTCGTTGGTCGAAAGCACCTAGCTAACCGCTTGCATCGCTGCGGTAACGCTTGACATCGCCCTGCGCACGCGGGCTACACTCATCCCGCCGTGCGCGGTGTAACTGCCGCGTACGGCACGGACGGGGCCAACTGGGAGGAATTGCCACTGTTCTGCGGGAGCAACTTTTCTCGCCGTGTGTCGTTCTATCCATTGGACCGGCTGAATCATCGGCCGGCCCTGCAGTTCGAGTGCCAGTAGTAGGGAACGAGGAAGGGGGTTCTAGAGGGGGCTCACGCTTCTTAGGATCGCATCACCGCACCACGGCTGACGGACGGCCGCCAACACCGTCGAGATAGGCAGCATGTAGCAACCACCTATGAGGAGGTGACTGGTTGCGGAATAGAAAATGGATGAGTGCCGTGATCGTCTGTTGTATGGCGATCTCGATCTTTGCATTTGCATCACCGGCGCTGGCGGTCCACACTGCGCCCGACACGCTCAGTGTGTTCATGCCGAACGGCGACTACGACGACAAGGATCAGCTGAGCGATCAGTTCGACGGCAAGGACAACACCGCACACTTGACTGCCGTCACGAGTTCCGACGCGGACAATGTGACATTTTTCGTTTGTCCGACCGGCCAGGTGCCGTTCAATGATGCCGGAACGTCGGTCAGCCGGAACCCCGGTTGTGACGCCGTCGGAACCGACAACACCGGACAGCAGCCGACCGACTTCGACGCTCATGGTGACGCGACGTCGGATGAGGCTTACGAGGTCTTCTGGAACATCCCGCAAGACCTCGATGGAGAGACGGTCGACGTCTTCGCCTTGGCCTGCCAGGGCACGACGGGTACTGCCGACAGTGATCCGAATGACGGCACCCCGGATAACTGCATCCAAGACGAGGAAAGCGGTGTTTACCTCGAGGACTCCTCGGACGAGGATGACCTGATCTCGGGCGAGATCGTCAGCATCTGCACCGCCGAGGGTTCTAACGACCCGGCCCCTCTGTCCGACCTCGACAACAGGTGCTTCTTCGACTCGAACGAGGACCCGATCAGCCTCAACAACCGGCCGTTCCGTTCGGACCTTGCTATCCACGGTGGCATCGTTCCCAACGACGGCTTCACGTTGCGGTTCACGACCAGCGCCGACGTCGACGAGGCGGGTGCCTGCCTGGCATACCCGGCCAGCTCCGAGACGGACCCGCCTCCTCCGTGCGAGCTCGCTAGGGAGGCTACGCTCGAGCAGGAGTTCACTACCTACAAGCAGT
>JBKHXK010000068.1:0-3741 GCA_046566065.1 Actinomycetota bacterium
ACCAGGACGGCTTGCCGGCGAACCAGCTGATGTCGGGCCCCGACCCGAGGGTGACGGTGAAGAAGCCATGATCGGCGACGTCATCGACTGGATCGGCGCCGCGGTCATCATCGCCGCGGTCAAGACGATCGCGATCTTCCTGATCCTTCTGCTCGTGACCCTCATCGTCATCTGGGTCGAGCGCCGTGTGATCGCCGACATGCAGTCGCGCATCGGGCCCAACCGGTGGGGTCCCTTCGGGCTGCTTCAGACCCTGGCCGACGGCATCAAGCTCTTCTTCAAAGAGGACTTCAGGCCGCGCAATGCGGATCGATGGGCGTATGCCATCGCCCCCGTGTTCGCGATGGTCCCGGCGTTCCTCGCATTCGCCGTCGTTCCGGTCGGGGACCACATCACGATCGGCGACCGGAGGGTCGACTTCGTGCTGGCCGACCTCAACATCGGCCTTCTGTATTTCCTCGCGATGGGGTCCCTCGGCGTCTACGGCATCGTGTTGGCGGGCTGGGCGTCGGGCTCCAAGTACCCGCTCCTCGGAGGGATCCGGTCCAGCGCCCAGATGATCTCGTACGAGATCGCGCTCGGTCTCTCCTTGGTGCCGATCGCTCTCGTAGCCGGAACGCTGTCGACCAAAGCGATCGTGGCCGCGCAGATGGGAAGCGTGGGCGACGTCACCTTCTTCGACGGGATCCCGTTGCTCGAGCAGATCTCGAACCTCTTCCGGTTCGTACCCAACTGGTACATCTGGTCGCAGTGGCCGGCGTTCATCATCTTCTTCATCGCCGGGATCGCCGAGACGAACCGGGCGCCGTTCGACCTGCCCGAGGCAGAGACCGAGCTCGTGGCGGGCTTCCACACCGAGTACTCGGGCATCCGCTTCGCGATGTTCTTCCTGGGTGAGTACATCCACGTGGTGGCGATCTCCGCGATGGCCGTCACGTTGTTCTTCGGGGGGTGGCACGGCCCTGCGTTCGACTACCTGCCGTGGATCTGGCCGATGGTCTGGTTCACGATCAAGACGTTCCTGTTCGTCTATCTCTTCGTGTGGCTGCGCGCCACGATGCCGCGGCTCCGCTACGACCGCCTCATGTGGCTGGGCTGGAAGCGCCTGATCCCCGCCTCTCTCACGTGGATCATGGTCACGGCCGTCGTGAACACCGAAGGCATCTCCCGCAACGTTCGACTAGGGGTGTTCGCGGCCCTCTTCGTGGTCGTCCTGGCCTGGGTCGGTCGCGGCGACCCGCGCCTCGCCGAGATCGCCAAGCCGGTCAACCGTGTGAAGGGGGTGACCAGTGGCTCTGCCTGAGATCGCACGCGGCATGAAGGTCGTTATAAAGAACGTCTTCCAGCGCAAGGACACGGTGTCTTACCCGGAGGTGCGCAGACGTCCGTTCCCGCGCTACAAGGGACGCCACATCCTCGATCGTCACCCCGACGGGCTCGAGAAGTGCATCGGATGCGAGCTCTGTGCGGGAGCGTGTCCGGCCGACGCGATCCTCGTCGTGGCAGCGGAGAACACGCCGGAGGCGCGCTTCTCGCCGGGCGAGCGCTACGCGCAGATCTATCAGATCAACTATCTGCGCTGCATCTTCTGCGGCCTCTGCGTCGAGGCGTGCCCGACCGAGGCCCTGCTGATGACCACCGAGTACGAGTTGGCCGGAGACTCGCGCGAGGGTCTGATCTACAAGAAGGATCAACTGATCGTCGACAACCCGATCGTGCGTCACTGGCCGAGTAAGAAGGAGCTCCCACCCGAGCGCGACTTCGAAGAGATCGAGGCCCGCTCATGAACCTCGAGTGGTTCGTATTCGGAGCGATGTTCGTGATGGCTTTGGGCTGTTCGCTGGCGATGCTGTTCGCTCCCAACGCGGTTCACGTGGCGCTGTTCCTCGTTGGTGCTCAGGTCGCTCTGGCCCTGGCCTTCCTGCTGCAGGGCGCCTTCTTCATCGCGGCTGTGCAGATCATCGTGTACGCCGGGGCGATCATGGTGCTGTTCCTCTTCGTCATCATGCTTCTGGGGGTCGACGTTCGTCAGGCCCTGATCGAACCTCTCTCTGGGCAACGCGGCATCGCGATCCTTCTCGGCGCGCTGCTGGCGATCGGTCTCGTACTCGTTGCGATCCAGGGCGTGAACCTGGGCGCCGGCGGCGCGGATGGGGCCGATGCCCTGACCGCCATCAACCAGGATCCCGGCAACGTGATCGCCCTGGCCCGATCCCTCTTCAGCCGCTACCTCCTCCCGTTCGAGGTCACCTCGATCCTGCTCGTCGTCGCGATCGTCGGAGTCATGGTGCTCGCCCGCCGCCTCAGCATCGTGGAAGCAGAGGGCCCGGCCCGCGCCGACCACGAAGAGGAGGCCGCATGACCATCGCCCCCGGGTTTTACCTAGTGCTCGCCGGGCTGATGTTCACTATCGGCGTCGTCGGCGTGCTCGTGCGGCGCAACGCGATCGTGATGTTCATGTTCATCGAGCTCATGTTGAACGCGATCAACCTGATGTTCGTGACGTTCGCCCGCCAGCACGGCAGCGTCGACGGCCAGGTGCTCGTGTTCTTCGTGCTTGTGGTGGCCGCCGCCGAAGTCGTCGTTGGACTCGCGATCATCTCGTTGATCTTCCGGCACCGTGAAACGTCAAGCGTCGATGCGATGAGTCTGTTGCGGCGATGAGTGGTCTGATGCTGGCCGCTGCCGAGAGCGGAGCGCAAGCTGCGGTCGAGAGCAGCTCGCTGGCGCCGTTGATCATCGCGGCCCCCTTGCTCATGGCGCTGGTTCTGCTCGTTGCCGGCAAGCGCATCGGGAAGCTGGCCGGACCTCTGGCGTCCGCGGCCGTCGGCGTGTCCTTCGTGGCCTCGGTCATCAGCTTCCTGAAGCTGGTCGGGATCGACCACGAGAGCCACGCGGCCCCCATCCACCTGTACGACTGGATCTCGGTGGGCGACTTCCGCATCGGCGTCGACCTTCTGATCGATCAGCTCTCCGGCGTGATGCTCCTCGTCGTCACCGGCGTCGGCACGCTGATCCACATCTATTCGATCGGCTACATGCACGACGACCCGCGCTTCCCTCGGTTCTTCGCCTACCTGAACCTGTTCGTGGCCTTCATGCTGATCCTGGTCCTCGCCGAGAACCTGTTGCTGATGTTCGTCGGCTGGGAAGGCGTCGGCCTCTGCTCCTACCTCCTGATCGGGTTCTGGTTCGAGAAGCACTCCGCCGCGAACGCCGCCAAGAAGGCCTTCGTCGTGAACCGGATCGGTGACTTCTCGTTCCTGCTCGGGGTCTTCCTCCTCGTCGCCTCACTGGGGACCCTCTCGATCGAGGGGATCAACTCCGAAGCGGGCGCGATGGGGACCGGCCTCGCCACGATCGCGGCCCTCTTGCTCTTCGGCGGGGCAACGGGCAAGAGCGCGCAGATACCTCTCTATGTATGGCTGCCCGACGCGATGGAGGGCCCCACCCCCGTCTCCGCCCTGATCCACGCCGCCACGATGGTGACCGCCGGCGTCTACATGGTGGCCCGCTTGAGTCCGCTGTTCGAGGCCTCCGGAGGCACGGCGCTGCTGGTCGTGGGCATCATCGGAGCCGCCACCGCCCTGTGGGCCGCGGTCATGGCCTGCTTCGAGTACGACATCAAGAAGGTCCTCGCGTACTCGACGATCTCGCAGCTCGGATACATGTTCCTGGCCCACGGCGTCGGGGCCTACTCGATCGGCGTTTTCCACCTCGTCACGCACGCTTTCTTCAAGG
>JBKHXK010000069.1:0-3581 GCA_046566065.1 Actinomycetota bacterium
CGATCAGGTTGGTCGCGACCTGGCCGGTGATCACCACCAGCGGGATCGAATCCATGAACGCGTCGGCGATGGGGGTGACGAGGTTCGTGGCGCCAGGTCCCGACGTCGCCATGCAGACCCCAGGCTTGCCGGTGATCTGCGCATAGCCCTCCGCGGCGTGTCCCGCCCCCTGCTCGTGGCGCATCAAGATGTGGCGGATCGACGAACCCAACATGGGGTCGTACGCGGGCAGGATCGCTCCTCCCGGTATGCCGAAGATCACCTCGACGCCGGCATGCTCCAGCGAAGAGACCAGTGACTGCGCCCCCGTGACCGTCACCGGCGTCCCTTCCGTTTCTGGATGCGGATGCGACTCATCGGTCGGCCGACCGCCCGTTGTGGAAGGTCATCCGGCGAGCATCTCCGTGCGCGCGGACCTTGTAGGCGTGTCCTGCGAGGCGGAACGCGGCTCGCTCGAACGCCTCGGGAGACGAGTCGGGCCGCTCGCAGGCCATCTCGCCGGCCTCGACCGAACCGCCCATGAAGCTGTCCTCCGAGCTGAAATAGCGGGAGAACCAGGACTCGTGCGCAGGGTCGTTCATCTCCAGAGCGACCTCGCCCGGGGCCTTCCACTCCGCCGTTCCGACGAAGTCACCGTTGTGGATCTCGTACTTCATGTGCTGCTCCTTTCCTCTTGCCTACATGGACCTTGGAACCGGGAAAACAAAAAACCCCCCGAAGAGTCGGAGGGTTAGCGCACGCCGTTCGGCCCGGGGGCCGAGGCGCGCGCTTAGGTAATAAGTACGAGGGTGTGGAGGAAGATCTTCGTCGCTCGGTGGGTCACGCTGACATGTCTCCTTGATGCGGTGCGGCTGGGACCCCGGCGACGTTGCTGAGGTGACGGCGAGTTAACCGTGTATGGAGCGTGCTGTCAACCGCTACGCACCGACTTTCGCGGATCATCCCGATCCTCACTTTCGCAAACCGGGACAAACGGGCCACTCCGATCGAGCGGCCCCTACAGGCGGATGACCTCTGTCTGTTCGGGAGGCAGACGCATCGCATCGCTGCGCATCGCCACCTCGACCTTCAGACAGGCGTCTTCCACGTAGTCCATCCCCGAGGCGTCGGCGATCTGTCGCGCTTCGACGGAGCGGAGGCCGAGCTGGAGCCAGAGGCCCCTCGCCCCGACGGCGGCCGCTTCGCGCGCCACCTCTGGGATGTACTCCGGCCGTCGGAAGACGTCGACGAGATCGATATCGACCGGTACCTGCGACAGGGAGTCATACGCGCGCAGACCGAGGACCTCTTCGATGGTCGGGTTCACGGGGAAGATCTCGTAGCCGTGGCGAAGGAGGTAGGACGCCACGCCGAAACTGGCGCGATAGGGCTGGTCCGACAGACCGACGATCGCTATCCGCCGGGCGTAGCCGAGCACCTTCTCTATCCCGACCACACCGCTTTCGACCCGCATGGTTAACGCTTACCCTGTGGCCTCGATGACGAACCCTTACGAACGAGCTTCCGACCCCGCTAAGAGGCACAGCTCCGCTCTGACCGACGGCCCGGATCGGGCCCCCGCCAGAGCGATGCTGAAGGGAACGGGCTTCTCCGACGAGGACCTCGCGCGACCGATCGTCGGCGTCGCGACCACTTGGATAGAGACGATGCCTTGCAACCTGAACCAACGGGAGTTGGCGGTACAGGTGAAGGCGGGCATCCGGGCCGCGGGTGGAACGCCGATGGAGTTCAACACGGTCTCGATCTCCGACGGGGTGACGATGGGCACCGAAGGGATGCGCGCTTCGCTCGTCAGTCGCGAGGTGATCGCGGATTCGATCGAGTTGGTAGCCAGAGGTCACCTCTTCGACGGCTTGGTGTGCCTGGTCGGATGCGACAAGACGATCCCCGCCGCGGCGATGGCCCTCTGCCGGCTCGACATCCCCGGACTGGTTCTCTACAACGGGTCCATACAGCCGGGCCGGTGGCGCGGGCGGGACGTGACGATCCAGGACGTGTTCGAGGCCGTCGGTCAGCATGCAGCCGGTTCGCTGTCGGACGAGGACCTCCACGACCTGGAGGGCCGCGCCTGTCCGGGGGCCGGGGCCTGCGGTGGGCAGTTCACCGCGAACACGATGGCGACCGCTCTGGACTTTCTGGGACTGAGCCCCATCGGCTTGAGCGGAACCCCCGCAACCGAACCGGGCAAGAAGGCAGCGGCCGAGCAGGCGGGAACGATGGTCATGTCTCTCGTCCGCGGCGACGTCCGACCGTCCGCGATCGTCACGAAGGCGGCATTGGAGAACGCGATCGCTTCGGTATCGGCGAGCGGCGGCTCCACGAACGCCGTGTTGCATCTGCTAGCGATCGCGCATGAAGCCGGGGTTGAGCTCACGATCGACGAGTTCGATGCGATCGCGGCCCGTACGCCGATCGTCGCGGACCTGAAGCCCGGCGGCCGGTTCGTCGCCAACGACCTCTTCAGGGCGGGCGGCACCGCGCTGATAGCCAGAGAGCTGTCCAAGGCGGGGTTGATCGAGCGCGACTCGATCACGGTATCGGGCAAGACGCTCGGCCAGCACGCGGACGAGGTCGAAGAGCGGGCGCTGCAAGAGGTCGTGGTCCCCATCGAGTCGCCCCTGAAGGCGACGGGAGGCCTCGCCATCCTGCGCGGCAACCTCTCCCCGGACGGCTGCGTGGTGACGCTGGCCGGACACGAACGTTTGTTCCACCGCGGCCCGGCGCGCGTTTTCGATTCCGAAGAGGAGTGCTTCGAAGCGGTCAAGCAGAGAGAGATCATGGCCGGGGACGTAGTCGTCATCCGCTACGAAGGGCCGTCGGGGGGGCCGGGGATGCGCGAGATGCTGGGGGTCACGGCCGCACTGGTCGGCGAAGGCCTGGGTGACGAGGTTGCGCTGATCACCGACGGTCGCTTCAGCGGAGCCACGCACGGACTAATGGTCGGCCACGTCTCGCCCGAAGCGGCCCACGGAGGGCCGATCGCCGCGGTGCGCGACGGGGACACGATCGAGCTCGATGTCCAGGCCCGCGAGCTACGGCTGGTGGTCGACGACGACGAGATCGCCAAGCGTCTCGCCGACTGGACGCCCCGGCCCCCGCGTTACAAGACCGGGGTGTTCGCCAAATACGCGGCCACGGTCTCGAGCGCCAGCAAAGGAGCCGTAACCGAACCCCGCTGAGCGCAGCGGGCGGCCTACCAGAGCGCTCTAGTTGGCGTTTGGTATCGGCCTCTGCGCTAGGTAACCCAGGAAGTCGAAGATCCTGGAGTAGCCCGCGGCTTCGGCCAACGATGGTGGTCGTTTCGGTGGGTCGAGCGGCGGGTCCGGCGGCGCCGGGCCGGGCTCGAAGCGCAGACCCCGGGGGCGGAACCAGTTCACGAGTCCCTCATCCAAGGTGATCGACCAGCCCATCTTGTGGACCAACCCGTGATGCACCCGGCACACGGTCACCAGGTTGTCGTATTCGGTTCGCCCCTCGGGCTAGGCGACTACGTGATGGAGATCTACGAAGCGCTTCATGCCGCAGCCTGGAAAGGTGCAGGTGTGACCGTCGCGACGCAGCACTGCCCGGCGCAGCTCGCG
>JBKHXK010000070.1:0-3187 GCA_046566065.1 Actinomycetota bacterium
GCCCGAATCGGCGGTCGCGTGCAGTCTGCCCGAGTCCGCCTCGCGCAGCCCGAACAGGATCGGCGGGAAGCCGGCGAACGGTTGGGGCGGATGATGGAGGAACACGAAGGCCGGCGCCGTGCGTGGGGCCGCGACGTCGGCCAGGATGTCGTGCTGAGGCACCGTGAGAGAGCCGTGCACGACCGCGCCTCCCGACCCGTCCGTGAAGGCTCCGGTGATGAAGTCGAAGGGGCCGAAGGGCGAGGCAGCCTCCGTGGCCGAGTCCAGGACGGCGAACCGGAAGCCCTTGTGCTCGAGAAGAACCCCGTCGGGTTCTCGCCCGAACGTGCTCCCGTAGAAGCTCCGCCCGGCGAGCTTCTGGTCGTCGCGGGAGAGGATGTCGTGGTTGCCCATCATCGTGGTGCAGGGGATGTCCAGTTCGGCCAGGACCTTCACGGCGAGGTCGAACTCGGCCCGGAGGCCGTGATCGGTGAGGTCGCCGAGCTGGATCACGAGCTCTGCACCGGAGGCGTTGACGTCGGCGATCGCGGCCCGAGCCCGCTCCTCTCCTTTGGGGGAGCCGAAGTGCAGATCGCCGAGGATCGCGAAGCGGAACAGCACCTCGCCCGGCGGCTCCACCTCGGGCGACTCGAGGGGCTCGAAGGGGGGAGGGGTCGGCAGGTCGTCGGGGAAGCGGAGCAGGGCCCGCTCGCGATCGCCGAGCTCCCTGAGCTGGGGGCCGCGCTCGCCCAGGAAGCGCTCGGTGTGGGCATCGACCCAGTCGCCGAGTCGGGCGACGAACAGGTTCCCGAGCGCCACCTCTCTGGGCTCGTCCCCGGCCAGGCTCTGGATCCAGCCCCGGTGTGCCTCCACGATGGCCGTGTCGGGGGACCGCCCGAGATCGGCCAGCGCAGCTTCGAGCAACTCGGCCCTCCGGGCCGCGTTGTCCGCCCTCGCTGACAGATCCGGCTCGTGGGAGGCCCAATCCTTGTAGAGGGCGCTTCGCGCCGCTTCGATGACCCAGCCCGACCGCAGCAGGTCGGTGATCGTCTCTCGTGCCAGATCCATAGACCAGCGTTCCTACACCATCCTTTTTCTCACATCACCCAAAGGGCGGTTGCCAGAGCCGGACCGGCAGGGGAGAATCGTCCCACTTCCCCCGGAGTGCTTATTCGGCGTTGACGCGCCCGGTCACGGGAGGGGGAAGCACGTGAGCATCGCTCACCGCATCACGGAGGTCCAGCGCACCAGCGACTGGGATCAGTACTTCTTGAACCTTGCTAGGGAGACCGCCACGCGCTCGAACTGCGTGCGGAGACAACACGGTTCGGTGATCGTGAAGAACCGCCGGATCCGCTCGACTGGCTACAACGGACCTCCCTCGGGCCATCCACATTGCGACGAGGGCGCGTGCCCGCGGGCCTCCAGCGAGAACATGAGCGGATGGGGCTACGACTCCTGCATCGCGATCCATGCCGAGGCGAATGCGATCCTCTATTCGTCGCCCGAAGAGCGCGAGGGGGCCACGATCTACATCACCGGCGTCCCGTGTTTCACGTGTGCCAAGCTGATCGCCAACTCCGGGATCACCGAAGTGGTGGCGACCGGTGAGACCTACGAGGGCTGGGACCGCGTCCGCGACTTCTTGCTCGACTCGGGCGTCAGGGTCCGCCTGCCCTAGCGCGCGGGAGCCAGCAGGTCTACGCTGGGTACGTGACCGGCTGGATCGTCTTCGGAGTGTTCGTTCTCGCCATCTGCATGTTGATGGCGGTTCTATCCCGCCGCGCTGCGCGGCGTCGCGCCGCTCGCGCCGCCTTCGCCCATGCCGAGCCCGGGGGTCCTCATCACCACGACGATGCCCTGCGTCACACCGCGGCGGGGCTCGCCCGAGACCCCCGCGCTGGGGGTTTTGGGGCTAGCTGATGGTTGTTGCTGGCGAGTACGCGGTCCTAGCGCGGTTGGGCTTGGATGAAGGTTGCGAGCCGCTGATCCATGCGGTTCGTCGCGACGAACCCGGCTTGTCCGAATGCTCGCTGCAACCCGCTCCGCGACATGAACAAGGTCGGCGCGCTGGGGGCCGGGCTCACGGGTAGGTGCACGACCGAGACGTAGAGGATCCCGTCGTCGGCCAGCACACGGCGTAGTTCCCGGAGCGTCTCCATCAGGCCCGGCATCACCTGCAGACCGTTGGTGCACATGATCGCTCCGAAGGTCGAGTCTCGGAACGGCAGCCGGTGCGCGTCCGCCTGCACGCCGAACAGGTTGGTCACGCCGGCCCCCGCCGCCGCCCGCCGCGCCTGCTGCACCATGCCCGCGGCGATGTCGGCCCCCACGACGACCCCACTGTGCTCGCGGGCTATCGGGATCGTGAAGGTCGCGGTCCCGACCGGCAGGTCGAGGATCGGCCTGCCTGCAGCGACCCGCACCGCGGCTCGGCCCTGCTCCGCGACGGCCTCGTGCAGGTTCCCGCCGAACACCTTGAAGGCGCCATTCACGACGAGCGGTTCGTACACCTTGTCGGCGGCCCACGAATAGATCCCGCCGATCATCTTCTTCGCGACGTCGCGTCTCCCCACTAGGGCGCCAGTTCTTTGAAGAGGCACTCCTCGGGGTCCTTGTCCGCACGCAGACCCTTGAAAGAGGGGGCTCGCAGTTTCCCGACCGAGGTCAGCTCGCGGAACTCCACGCGGGCGACCAGCTCCGGTCGCACCCAGCGCGGGTTCTTGATCGGCTTGCCGAAGCGGCTGCCACCGGTCTTGCGTGGGTCGACGACGAAAGGACACTCCTCGATCTCGATGGCTTCCAGTTGCGGCAGGATCTCGTCGAGGAGCTTCTCCGAGAATCCGGTCCCGACGGAGCCGGTGAAGCGGAGGTCGCCATCCTCGTACGCACCGACCAGCAGGGCCCCGAAGGTGGAAGAGCGCGAGCCCTCGCCCGGCGTCCATCCGCCGATAACGAGGTCCGCTTCGTAGATCGTCTTGATCTTGACCCACTCGCGCACGCGCTTGCCGGGCTTGTATGGGCATCCGAGTTTCTTGCCGACGATGCCCTCGAGCTTCATCGCTTTCGCGGTCTCGAACAGGTTGATCCCGTCGCCCTCGGTATAGGGCGAGACCTGGACCTGGTCGCTGGTGACGACCAGGTCATCGAGGAGCTCTTTGCGCACCTCGACCGGCTCGTTGACCAAGGATCTCCCGTCCAGGTAAAG
>JBKHXK010000071.1:0-3010 GCA_046566065.1 Actinomycetota bacterium
GCCGCGACCTTGAAGCCAAGACCGACCAACAGGAAGCCGACGGCCAACACGAGCAGGCCGGTCTCGCCCGCGGGAGCGGTCGAAAGGAAGCCGAAGATGCCTTCGACCTCCTGACCGCCGGTGCCGGAGTAGAGGTTGGTCGTCCCGGTGGCGCCATACGCCAGCGCGATCCCGAGCAGGAAGAACGCGGACGAGAACGAGCCGAGCAGGAAGTACTTCATCGAAGACTCCTGGCCCGCCAGCGATCGCCTGCGATATCCGACCAGGACGTAGAGAGCGAGCGAGAAGGTCTCGAGCGCGATGAACATCATCATCAGGTCTGCCGCGCCCGCCATCAGCATCATGCCGGTGACCGCGAACAGGACCAGTGCGTAGAACTCAGATTCTTCGATGCCTTCGCGCGTCAGGTAATCGCGGCCCAGCCAGACCGTGAGCAAACCGAAGATGGCGAGCGTCACTTTGATGAAGGTTGCGAAACCGTCCAGCGCAACCATGCGGGCCAGCTGCAGGTCGGTCTCGCCCCACACCATCACGCACAGGCCGATCGCTATGCCGAGTCCAGCGGTCGCCATCACCGGCAGATAGATGTTCTTGGCGCGGTCGCCGACGAACGCGTGCGTGACGAGCAGGATGAGCGCGGTAAGGCTCAACGCGATCTCGGGCGCGATGCCGCCCAGCTGTACGTCCGGCTGCACGAACCCGTTCATCGATCATCCTCCGCAACCTCGGCGCGCAGCGGGGTGACCGACGAACCGTTGAAGGTCTGCACCAGGCGCTCCGCGGCGGGGTTGATGCGGTCGAGGAACGGTTTCGGATAGACGCCGATCAGAACGATCATGGCCATGACGGGCGCGAGCATCGCCAGCTCGCGCACGTTGACATCCGGCAGAGCGCGGTTCTCCTCGTGGGTAACGTCGCCGTGGAAGACCCGCTGGTACGCCCACAGCAGGTACACCGCAGCGAGGATCACGCCGAAGGCGGCGGGCACGACCCACCACCGGTGCGACAGGAACGTGCCGAGCAGGATGAGGAACTCGCCAACGAACCCGTTGAGCCCCGGGAGGCCGAGGGACGACAGGGCCGCGATCAGGAACAGGCCTGCGAGCACGGGGACGGTCTTCGCCAGGCCTCCGAAGTCGGCGATCAACCTCGTGTGTCTGCGGTCGTAGAGCATGCCTACGAGCATGAAGAGCGCGCCCGTCGAGAGACCGTGGCTCACCATCTGCAGGATGCCGCCGCTCATCCCCTGGAGGCTTCCGACGAACATCCCGAGCGTGACGAAGCCGAGGTGGGCAACGGACGAGTAAGCGATGAGTCGCTTGAGGTCTTTCTGCATCGTCGCGACCAGGGCCCCGTAGATGATCCCGGCGATCGATAGCCCGATGACGATCGGAGCGAGCTCGCGCGACGCGTCCGGGAAGAGCGGGATGCAGAAGCGCAGTAACACGTAGGCGCCCATCTTCAGGAGAACGCCCGCCAGCATCACGGAGCCCGCCGTAGGGGCCTCGGTGTGAGCGTCGGGGAGCCAGGTGTGCAGAGGGACCAGCGGGACCTTCACCGCGAACGATGCGAAGAACGCCAAGAACAACAAGCGCTGGGTGTCCAGAGACAGGGTCGTGCCGAGCAGCTCGCGGTAATCGAAGGTCGGGTCTCCTCCGGACGCGAAGTACAGGTAGATGATGCCGACGAGCATCAGCAAGGAGCCGACGAGCGTGAAGAGGAAGAACTTCATCGCCGCGTAGATCCGGCGGCCGTAACCCCACATCCCGATCAGGAAATACATCGGAACGAGCGTGACTTCCCAGAACAGGTAGAAGAGGAACATGTCGAGGGCCGAGAACACTCCGAGCATCCCGGTCTCGAGCGCGAGCAGGAAGATGAAGTACGGCTTCGCTCTCTTGGTGATCGTCCACGACGCCAGCACGCCCAGCGGCATCAGGAACGTGGTGAGCATGATCATCCACAGGCTCACGCCGTCGATGCCCGTCGTGTAGCCGATCCCCCAGGCGGGGATCCACTGGACCGAGGAGCCCATCTGGAAGCCCTCTTGAGCCGCGTCGAAGCCGGTGAGGATGGGGATCGACAACAGGAACGTCACGATCGTGACCCCGAGGGCCGCGTAACGGATCGTGTCGATGCGGTCCTTCGGGATGAACCCGACCAGCAGCGCGTCCAGCAGCGGCACGAAGATGACGAGATCGAGAAGAGGGAAGTCGTTCATCTAGAACACGACCCTTAGGAGCAGGAGGGTTAGCAGCACTACGACTCCGAAGAGGAAGAGGGCCGCGTAGTTCCGGACGTAGCCGGTCTGGATGCCGCGCAGGCTCTCCGACGCACGGGCGACCGCGCGGCCCGTGCCCATGAGGGCGCCGTCGATCACCTTCGGATCGAACACCTCGGCCAGATACGTGGAGAAGGACTTGCCGGGGAGGACCACGCCGCGTCCGTAGAGCTCGTCCACGTAGAACTTGTTGCGGGCCGCGCTCACGAAACCCGGGGCCTTGGCTTGCGCCTTTCGCCTCCGGAGGCTGCCGGCTCTGGTGCGGTAGAGCGAGCGGGCGAGCAGGATGCCGGAGGCGGCAACGAGCAGCGCGATGCCTCCGAGTACCCAGGGGGTGATGCCCTCTGGAACGTGAGCCGCACCGACCACCGGCTCGAGGAAGTGCTCGAGCGTGAACTTGCCCGGCAAGCTGATCGCGCCGCCGACCACCGAAAGGACGCCGAGCGGGATAAGGGCCGCGGCCATCGTCGGCGGGACATCGTGAACGTGCACGCCCTCGGGGACCTTGACCGGTCCCTCGAAGACGCGGAAGTACATGCGCGACATGTAGAAGGCGGTCAGCAGAGCGGTCAGCACTCCGACACCCCACAGCACATAGTTGTGATCTGCCCAGGCCGCCGCCAGGATCGCGTCCTTCGAGAAGAAACCGGAGAACGGGATGATCCCCGAGATCGCGAGCCAACCAAGCATGAACGTCGTTCCAGTGATCGGCATCGCCTTGCGGAGCCC
>JBKHXK010000072.1:0-2841 GCA_046566065.1 Actinomycetota bacterium
GTTGTCCTCGGTGTAGGCGGTGTTCGAGTCGGAATCGGCGTCGCCGTCGTGGTCGCTCGAGGTCGACGCATCCTTGGCCTTGTCGGGCGGACCGGACGCGAAGCCGGGTGCGACCGCAACGATGGCAAGCGATGCGAGTGCCGAGATCAGACCGGAGATCAGGAGCCCGTTGGGCTTCTTCTTCCTCTCCATGGATTTCTCCCTTTCATCGGGTTACTACAGGGCCGGTAGTTGCATCGGCCCCATAACCCCGAAGCGACACCACCCGGTAGGGCTATTTGATGCATAGTCCTGATTGGCTAATACCTATAGCCCTGCAAGAGCGATTCAGGAGGCGGTGCCCGCACTCCCCAGGATCAAGGCGATCGTGCCCGTTGTGATGGCCGAGGTCAGTGCCACCTTCCCGACGCGGCGGAAGAGCAGGGCCCACTCGCGCAGCGTGGGTCGGAACGCGGCCAGGGCCGGGACCTTCTCGAACACCGCCCACGGCTTCGGGACCGCAAGGACCAGAGCCTCGACCACCCGAGGGTCGAACTGCGAACCCGCGTCTGCCCTCAGGACCTCGAGCGCCAGCGCCGGTGACAAGGACTGTCGGTGAGCGCGGGTCGAGGTCATCGCGTCGTAGGCCTCGGCCACCGCGATCACCCGCGCGTACAGAGGGATGTCGGTGCCCTTCTTTCCGTTGGGATATCCCTGCCCGTCCCACCGCTCGTGGTGATGCAGGATCCCGTCGGCCACGTCGCGCGAGACGACCTCGTACGCCATCATCGCCCCGAGCAGAGCATGCGATTCGACGTCCCGTCGCTCTGCCGGGGTCAGCTCCTCGGGTTTGCGAAGGATGTGCTCCGGGATGCGGATGTTGCCGACGTCATGCAGGAAGGCTGCCGTCGCCAGCTTCTTGAGCCGACCCTCGTCGAGCCCCAGGATCTCGCCGATGTCGTGAGCCAGCTGCTCGACGCGGTCGGTGTGATTGACCGTGTAGGTGCTCTTGGCGTCCAGATCGTCGGCGATCTCTGCCAGCAGCTCGAGGCGGTCCTTGTCATCGGTGACGACTGCATCTCCCTGGAAGTGACCGGAGCGATCGAAGCCGAGCAGCCTGGTGTTGCGCACCAGTCGCTTCTCGGCCCGGTGGCGCTTCAGCCAGTTCCACAGCATCAGGTCACCGAACGAGAACAGCCACGACGAGTGATGGCGCTCCCAGAACCACGCTCCGGTGAGGACCGCGGCCGCGGTCAGACCGCCCACGAGCAGAAGGGCGGGGACGGCCGCCGGATAGGTATCGGTTGCGATGAAAGCGCCGAAGCCGAGGATGAGCGGAACGACCGCCACGAATAAAGATGCGATCAGAGAAAGCGCGAACGAGACCTGCTCGGGTCGCCGCTCCTCCAGATGGGCGGCCGCCCCCTGCTCGTATACGTCTCCCTGGGTCGTTTGCATCGTCCCTCGCGGTCGGCCCTGGCCGGTATAGACGGCTGGTGCGTGGAGGCGCTTGACCAGATCCCCGCCTCAGCCTACGCGGACGGCGCTCTCCGCTGGTTCCGCCCTCATGGAAGACCTTTCCTGCGGGATCTCCCTCAAGCGAGGGCAGCGCCCGGACGAAGAAGGGGTCCGAGATAACCGCTTTGTGGGGGCCGGCGGACGGCCAATAAAGGGAGCAGCAACACCGATGCACCGCGATGAGGTCCGCCACATCCTCCGCACGCCGCTCACCGTCGTCAAAGGTGTCCTGCGGTTGCTCGAAGTCCCCCGAGTCACTCCGCTCCCAGAGAAGCTCAAGGTCGAGCTCATCCAGAGAGCCAACGCGCAGGTCGAGACCCTCGAGCGGGCCATCGAGGGCGTCGAGCTCCACTTCCCCGATTCCGAGGAATACGACGTCATCGTCCTTCACGAGGAGATCGTGGATCTGGGCAGCTGATGCACAATCGCGTGCATGAAGTCTTTCGTGCCGGCGATCGCCGTCGCCCTGGTCCTTACCTCGGTCCCTAGCGCCGCGTCCGTCGAAGAAGACCTCGACCGTTGCCGCGCGGTGACGTTGGAGGAGTTGCCGCCCGGAGGCCAGAAGGGCGACTGGGACAGCAAGCCCTACGCCCGGCGGCACGCGCGCTACCTCGAGACACACCCTCGTGTTTTCGCCAGCGGATTCCTCTCGGGCAAACACTTCTACATCGGCTTCACGCGCGACGTCTGCAAACACCTGCGCCACTTCCGCATCGGCCTGGAGCAGCCGTGGCGGGTGCGCGCCTTCGACGCCAACTTCTCCTATCGACGCATGACGCGAGCCATCCGATGTGTCGCAGACATGTCCGATAACGAGCGGCTCGGTATCTCCGCCGTCGGCGACAACGTCCATCGCAACGAGGTCGAGGTGCTGCTGGAACGCAATACCGAGTGGAGACGCAAGATCATCCGGCGGCGATGCGACCCGGACTGGCGACCGATCCTCTATTTCCGAGAAGGCAGGGCCGGTCCCACCTAGCTTTCAGGGCCTAAGTGGTCGAGAGCCTGAAGCCTTGGCATCGCGTGCCGATCTTTCTCTAAGGGGCAGGGGCATACTTGTAGGCGTACCAACGGTCTCAGACCATGCGCCCGTAGCTCAGCTGGATAGAGCGTCGGACTTCTAATCCGTTCGGGAACGACCTTCTGACCTGCCCTTTCACGCGTTAGGGCAGGTCATGGGCCTAGACGGGTTGGACACAATTGGTCAAAAGTGGACTCGATGGGACTCAGAACTGTCGCGTATTCGTCGCGCGCAGCGCTTCGATCGGTCGCGGGCCCAAACAAATCAAGATCGTCCCCGTCGCCGCGTTGACCCGGTTGATAACCCAGGGAATGCCCCGGGCT
>JBKHXK010000073.1:0-2660 GCA_046566065.1 Actinomycetota bacterium
TGGATCACGAAGGTCTCGCCCGGCGGAGCCCTGCCGGGATCCACGTCGCCGGCTACCTGCGGAGGCGGTTCCGGCGTCTCGTCGAAAGATCGCTTCTTCGCATAGTCGCGGACCTCAGGCATGTCCTGAAGACGTTACTGCAGCAGCCACTGGGCGAGACCAACGCCCGTGTATTCGTCTCCAGGCCCTTCGTCGTGCTTGACGAAGACGTAGACATCGCGTTCCGACGACTCGGCATCGAGCAACGCTTTCCAGTTGGCGCGTTCTTTCTTGGAGTAAGTGCCGCCGCGCAGACGCACGTACGCGATCGGGCCCTCGGGAAGCTCTTTCGGGGCCTTCGCCTCGCGATCCGAGAGGCACAGCGTGGCCCCCGCCTGAGCGACCTTGGCGGCGATGTCGTCGGTGTGCCATGACGCGTGCTTGAGGTCGAACGCCACCGGGGGAGCGCCATCGAGGTTGGCGAGGAACTTCTCGAAACCCTCCTCGTTGCCGTCGCGTTTCAGCGGGAACTGGAAGAACATCGCCGCGAGGTGGGGGCCGAGGGCCTGCATGTCTCCGACGAACTCCTGCAGGATCGTGAAGTCCGGCGAGCGCGGGGTGATCGCCCGGTGCCCCTTGACCACGAAGCGGAAGTCCTCGGGCACGCTCTCGGCCCACTTGCGCAGCGTCGACTCCTCTTGCCTGCGGTGATAGGTCGCATTGATCTCGACGGCGGAGAGCTTGGTCGCGTAGTGCTCGAGGAACCTCGACTGCGGAAGGTCGGCCGGATAGAAGTCGGGCTTCCACTCCTTGTAGGCCCAGCCCGAGGTCCCGACGTATAGCGCCATGATCGACAGCCTAGGGCGTCATCCGAACTCATCCGGAAAAGCGGCGCATAGCGCCGGATCTGCGGAGAGGTTCGGCTAGCGGGCGCGGATGTCCCTCGCTTTGCGAGGCCCGGCGCCGAGTTCCTTGATAGCGGCGTCGATGTTCTGGCCGGGCCCCTCGGCGACGTCCAGGAACGGGTCGCCGACCTCGGCGACGCGGTCGAACATCGTGGCGATCGTGAAGCGTGAGGGCTCGATGTCGGGCAGCTCGTCCCAACCGAAGGGGGCCGAGACGGTCGCGCCCCATTCGGGCCGCACCGAATATGCAGCCGCGATGTTGGCACCCTCTCGGTTCATGTTGACGTCTAAGAAGACCTTGCCGGTGCGCTTCCGTACCTCCCACTCGAGCGTGGTTGTCTCCTTGTCGGCCTCGTGGATCATGTCGCTGATCGTTCCGACGAAGCCGCGCACCATGTCGTAGCTCGTCGTGCCGTCGAGCGGGACCATGATCTGCATCCCGGTCGCACCCGACGTCTTGGGATACGAGCGGAGCCCCAGATTGTCCAGCAGCAACTTCACGAGTGAGGCAACGTGCTTCACCTCGTCGTAGCCGGCCGGTTGGAACGGATCGAGGTCGAAGAAGGCGTAGTCGGGCTTCTTCTGATCCGCTCCCCGAGCATGCAGTGGGTGGAACTCGATGCATCCCAGGTTGACGATCCAGAGCATCTCGGCCACGTCGCAGGCCGACAGGAAATTGATGATCTTGTCCTCGCCGGCGGAGTAGACGGGGATCGTGGTCATCCAGTCGGGACGATAAGAGGGCGCGTTCTTCTCGTAGAAGTACTGACCCACGACTCCGTCCGGCATCCGCTTCAACGTGAGTGGTCGCTCCTTGATGTGCGGGAGCATGATCGGCGAGATGTTGAAGTAATAGGTGAGCAGGTCGCCCTTCGTGTAGCCGTTCTCGGGCCAGTAGACCTTCGTGAGGTTGCTGAGCTTCAACTCCTTCTGGCCGGCCCGCGCGTACCAGTGGTCGCCGCGTTTCACGGTCGGGAGTTCGACGGGGAAGGGAATGGTTGTCACCGGAGCCACTCGGGTAGGAAAACACAGACGGCAGCAAGCGATATTCAGGAGGTGCTGAAGGGCCATGAAGGTTGCTTTCATCATGGACGAGATGTTCGAGGACTCCGAGTTCCGGATCCCGTTCGAGCGGGTGCGCGAGGCCGGTCACGAGCCGGTGATCGTCGGGTTGGAGTCGGGAAAGAAAGTCACAGGCAAGAATGGTGAGGAGACGGTCACCACGGAGGTCGCGGTGGCGGACGTGTCTGCCGGGGAGTTCGACGGGTTGGTGATCCCCGGCGGTTACTCGCCGGACAAGATCCGCACGGACGGAAAGATGGTCGAGCTGACCCGCAACATCGTCGGGGCAGGCAAGCCGGTCGCGGCCATCTGCCACGCGGGTTGGATGCTGGCCGAGGCCGACGTCATCAAGGGCAAGACGGTCACGTCGTGGCCCTCGATCAAGACCGACCTGGTCAATGCCGGTGCGAAGTGGGTCGACCAGGAGGTCGCCGAGGACGGCAACATCATCACCTCTCGCAAACCAGACGACCTAGAGGCGTTCAGCAAGGCCTTCCTTGTACAACTGGAGCAACAGAGCTGAACGACCTACCGAGCAACAGGTGCGAACAGAAAGGCCCCGGGGAACCGGGGCCTTTCTTGATGCTTGGTGGCGTATCGCTAGGGGGCCGCTGGGGGCCTTGGGTCATCGCCCGTGGGGGCGAGCCCGGGTGTCACGGAGCTCTCGCTCGTGCCGCCCGGTAGCGGAGCCTGGGTGGTGACGGTGCCCGCCGC
>JBKHXK010000074.1:0-1076 GCA_046566065.1 Actinomycetota bacterium
GAGCAACGGACTCTTAATCCGTAGGTTCAGGGTTCGATTCCCTGGCGACCCACTCCTATTTCCGCAGGTCACACACCAAATCCGGGTTTTGTCGCAGCGCGTGATTAACGTGAAGTCCGCAATAAGTCCGCAGGACGGCGGCGACATTTTCTGGGAGGCGCGAAATGGCTCACGTGATCAAGGTCGAGCGTGCGACCAAAGACGGCAAGAAGCGGCACGCATGGAAAGTCCGTTACCGCGACCCTGACCGCGTCGAGCGGGCACGAACGTTCACCAAGAAGACGGATGCCGAGAACTTCGCCTCGTCGATCGAGACCGACATCCTTCGCGGCGACTATGTCGATCCGAGGGCCGGCAAGGTCTCGCTGGACACATGGGCCGAGAAGTGGGCGGCCGGGTTGAGCGTGAAACCCAAGACGAAGGCAGGGTACGAGTCCTTGCTCCGAAGCCGCATCCTTCCGACCTTCGGAAAGCGCAGGCTCGCTCAGATCCGCCGCTCTGACATCCAGGAGTGGCTCGCGTCCATGCTCGCCGAGGGCCTCTCCCCTGGTCGTGTTCGCCAAGCCGTCATCGTCCTCCGTCTGATGCTCGACGCCGCTGTGGACGACCGGCTCATCGCACGCAACCCCGCCGACCGCATCAAGCTCCCCAAGATCCCTCACAAGGAAGCGGAGTACTTCGACCCAGAGGTCGCCGACCGGATCGTGAGCGCCGTGCCCGAGGAGTACAGGTTGCTGTTTCGCATCCTCGCCATCCTTGGTCTCCGGTACGGCGAAGCGGTCGCGCTACGCCGGCGCCACGTCGACTTCCTACGCCGCCGTCTGCGCGTCGAGGAGTCTCTCGCCGAAGTGAGCGGACAATTGATCTTCGGCCCCACGAAGTCGCACGCCGAACGAGCGCTCCCGATTCCTCCGTCTCTAATGGCGGAGCTCGAGCAGCACCTCGAGACGATCGATGCCGATCCAGAGACGCTCCTCTTCACTGGCGAGAAGGGTGGTCCGCTTCGTTACCGCTACGCGTACATGGACATCTGGCGCCCGGTCCTCAAGGAGCTCGGAATGCCGACAGTTGGTATG
>JBKHXK010000075.1:0-978 GCA_046566065.1 Actinomycetota bacterium
GCGACGACGTGGTCGTGGAGGAGGGTTTCGGGCCGGTCGCGGTGGACGTGCCCGCCGGGCGGTGGACCGAGGCGCTGCTGCTGGCACGCGACGGTCTCGAGTGCCCCTTCATGGACTTCCTGACCGCCGTCGACGAGTGGCGGCCCGATCCTGTCGAGGAGCCGGCCGGGAGTGAGGGCGGCTTCCGGGTCGTCTGCCACGTCGCCGGCCACGCCCCCGGCGCCGTACGCCACCTGCTCGTGCGCACCCTGCTGCCCCGCGAGGCGCCCGTGCTGGCGTCCGCCGTGCCGGTGTACGCCGGCTGCCGATGGCACGAGCGGGAGACGCACGAGATGTTCGGCATCGACTTCACCGGGCCGGACGGGGAGGTGCTCGAGCTCGAGAAGCTGCTGCTGCCTGCGGAGTTCGAGGGTCACCCGCTGCGCAAGGAGTTCGTGCTGGCATCCCGTGTCGCCAAGCCGTGGCCGGGTGCCAAGGAGCCCGGGGAGAGCGACCACCAGCCGGCCGGTGCCGCTCCCGCGCGCCGTCGTACCCGCCCTCCAGGCGTGCCGACCCCCGAGGAGTGGGGTCCGCGGTGAACGACACCCTCGAGCTCGCCGTCCGGCTGGCGCTGGTCCTCGGCGCCTTCCTCGTGGTGCCCCTGCTGGTCGGCCAGCTCGAGCACAAGGCGATGGCGCACATGCAGGGTCGGGTGGGACCGATGTACGCCGGCGCCTTCCACGGCTGGGCGCAGTTGGTCGCCGACGGGGTGAAGTTCGTGCAGAAGGAGGACGTCGTCCCGGCGGCTGCCGACCGCATGGTCTTCAAGATCGCCCCGGCGGTCGCCCTCATCCCCTACCTCGTGGCGATGGTCGCGATCCCGGTCGGCCCGGGCCTGGTCGGGCAGGACCTCGACGTCAGCCTCTTCCTCGTGCTCGCCGTGATGGGCATCGGGGTGGTCGGCAGCCTGATGGGCGGCTGGGCCAGTGCCAACAAGTT
>JBKHXK010000076.1:0-942 GCA_046566065.1 Actinomycetota bacterium
GGTTCGCCATCGCCAAGCACATCCAGGAGATGGAGGGGGCGCGTCGGCTCACCGCGCACGGCACGTTGTACAAGGCGCTGGACCGCATGGAGAAGGCGGGCCTCCTCCAGAGTCGTTGGGAGGATCCTTCGGCTGCGGCCGAGGAGAAGCGTCCTCGGCGTCGGTTCTACGAGGTCACCGCGGCGGGCGCTCGAGCGCGCGCCGCGGCGCGCAGCTCAGTGGGAAGCCGGGCGACCCCTCGTCCCGGACTGAGCTCGTCGTGAGTCCACTCCTTCGTTTAGCGCTCGCGTCGTCGCGGGTCTGGACGGAGCTGTACACGCGGGGGTTACCCCCGCTCGACAGAGACGCGCGTCTGGCGGAGGTGGAGTCGGACCTCTGGGAGCACCAGGCCCAGGCCCGGCGGGACGGAGAGTCGTCCGTCGACACCGGTTTCGAGATCCTGATGAGGTTCCTTCTGGGGATACCAGCCGACCTGACCTGGCGTTACAGCGGCGCGGCCGCACGGCCGGTCAGGGTCGGCAGAGATGGAGAACGAAAGATGCTGAGGAGATTGTTCACCATGTTGGCCTCCGCGTTCACCCTTTTCGCTGGAGGTTGGCTCATCTACATCGGGGTGGGGCGCCTAACGGTGGCGGGCCCGCACGTCGGCTTCATTCCTACCGCCGCCGGTCTCGCGATGGTGGTCGGCGTGATCGTGAGCACTCGATCCCGGAGGATCGGCGCCGCTCTGGTCGCCGCGGGCGCTCTGGCCGTCGTCCTCATGGCCCCGTGGATGATCGCCATCACGCTTCCACTCGCTCTGATCGCAGTGATCGGGATCGCTTCAGGCGACGACGTACGGTCGGGTCACCCGGCCTAACTCCAATCTGGGCCGCGTCTTTCACGGGATCCGGCGTCCAACACCGGAAAGAGTGAAGGACGTGGCTCAGTGGTGGGCGGCCG
>JBKHXK010000077.1:0-895 GCA_046566065.1 Actinomycetota bacterium
AGAAGGCCGACCCCGAGTGCCTGCGCCGCACCGACCGTGCCGTCAGCACGCTCGCGACGGTCATCCGCGAGGCCCGCCGCAGCTCCGAGGACGACATGTTCGCCGCCGGTGCGCTCGTCACCGGGACCAAGCGGGCCCTGGCCTCGCTGGTCCCCGACGAGCTGCGTGACGAGATCCCGGCCGACTGGTGAGTGGTTGACGAATGAACGCTTCTTCGCCGGGGTAAGGCCTGAGCACCCGTACCGTGCAAGGAGAGCCCATGCGCCTGCCCCTGGAGCGCGGCCCCGTCAGCGCGGCCGTCACCACCGCCCTCGCCCAGGGTGACGCCCTCGACGACCACGCGATCGCCCCGGTCCTGGACGCGCTGCCCGAGGACCACGACACCGTCCTCGACGAGGACCTGCAGCTGGCGCTCTGGGTGCTCTACGAGCTGCACTACCGGGGCTTCGACGAGGTCGACGACACACGCGAGTGGGATCCCGACCTGCTGCGCCTGCGTGCGGGGCTCGAGCGTCCCTTCGAGCGCGACCTGCGCCGGCGCACCCGAGCCGATGTGACGGCCGCTTCGGAGGCCGCCGCCGACGTCTTCGAGCAGGTGGAGGCCCTCGCGGCCCGCGTCGACGGGCCGAGCCTGGCCCGGTTCGTGCAGCGCGAGGCCACCCACGAGCAGTTCCTCGAGCTCATGATGGTCCGCAGCCTCTACCACCTGAAGGAGTCGGACCCGACCTCGTTCACGCTGCCCCGCGTGGACGGGCCGGCGAAGGCAGCCCTCGCCGAGCTGCAGTACGACGAGTACGGCGGCGGCCGGCCCGACCGGCTGCACGCAGGCCTGTTCGCCGACGCCATGCGCGGCTGCGGCCTGGACCCGGAGTACGGCGCCTACCTCGACCTGGCC
>JBKHXK010000078.1:0-682 GCA_046566065.1 Actinomycetota bacterium
GTAGTCGGCGCGGCGGTTCTGGTACTTCAGGTAGTACGCGTGCTCCCACACGTCCACGCCGAGGATGGGCGTGCCGGTGACGTCCGCGACGCCCGTCATGAGCGGGTTGTCCTGGTTGGGCGTGCTCGTGACGACGAGCTTGCCGTCGTTCTTGCGGACGAGCCAGGCCCAGCCGGAGCCGAAGCGGCCGATGCCGGCCTGGTTGAAGTCGGCCTTGAACTTCTCGAGACCGCCGAGGTCGGCGTCGATCTGGCGCGCGAGCTCCGAGGAGGGGCTGCCGCCCTTGCCCTTGGGCGCGAGGAGCTGCCAGAAGAGGCTGTGGTTGTAGTGGGCGCCGCCGTTGTTGCGGACCGCCGTCTTGACGTCCGCGGGGAGGTTGTTGACCTGCGCGCAGATCTCCTCGATCGACTTGTTCTGCCACTCGGCCTTGTTCTCGAGGGCCTTGTTCAGGTTCGTGACGTACGCGGCATGGTGCTTGCCGTGGTGGATCTCCATCGTCTTGGCGTCGATGACAGGCTCCAGCGCGTCGAAAGCGTAGGGGAGGTCGGGAAGCTTGAACGTCATGGACGTACCCGCGGCGCGCAAAGCGGTGGTCCGGTATGTGCGTTGCCCCAAGGCTCGCCTTCGGCTCGCCTTGGGGAACGGCGCTTCGCGCCTGTGCGGCCTGGGGGGCCTTCGGCCC
>JBKHXK010000079.1:0-679 GCA_046566065.1 Actinomycetota bacterium
GACGCGCGTGTAGTCGGCTGCCCGCGGGGCGAGCGAGCGCGTCGCGTCGTCGACGAGCGCCCCGCCCACCGGGGCGCGGGCCTGGAGCCGGGCCGCGACGTTGACGAGGTCGCCGGCCACCATGCCCTGGCCGGTGGCGCCGATGGTGACGAGCGCCTCGCCGCTGGAGACCGCGGCCCGCGCGCGCAGCGAGTCGCCGTCTGCACCGCCGATGCGGTCCACGGCGTAGAGGATGGATAGCGCCGCGCGGACGGCGCGCTCGGCATCGTCCTCGTGGGCGGTCGGCGCCCCCCAGACCGCCATGACCGCGTCGCCGATGAACTTCTCGATCGTGCCGCCGTGGCTGGCCACCACCGAGCGCGCGACCTCGAAGTAGCGCGACTGGACGCGGCGCACGTCCTCGGGGTCCATCCGTTCGGCCAGGCTGGTGAACCCGGCGAGATCGACGAACAGGACCGACACGTGGCGTCGCTCGGAGGTCGGGGGCGCCGCGGCCGACTGGCGGATGGCACCGCCCGGCGGCGCCGCGACCGGCTCGCCGCAGGTGGTGCAGAACCGGCCGTCCGGCGGCAGCTCGGCGCCGCAGCTCCGGCATGCCCCGGCGGGGCGCGCCAGCCGGTGCCCGCACATGGCGCAGAAGCGCGCCGACTCGGCGCTCTCCCAACCGCATGACGGACAC
>JBKHXK010000080.1:0-677 GCA_046566065.1 Actinomycetota bacterium
GGCCAGCATGACGCCGAGCGACTGGGCGGTGATCGGAACCGCGAAGCCCGGCGGAGTGAAGGCCGGGACGACGCCGAGGGCGGCCATGACGCCGGCGAAGGTCGCGATCAGGGCGAGGTCACGGGACGACGAGCGGGGAAGGGGGGACACGGGCACGCTCCTCTGCTGGTGGACGGCCGCAGTCTAGAAGGCCGTTCCGAGACGCAGAACGCCCGTCCGGTCCGTGGCCGTCACAGCTCACGCGCCGCGAACGTGTCACAGGCCTGCAGCGATCCCTGGTCGAGCCCGGTGCGGAACCAGCGCATCCGCTGCTCGGAGGAGCCGTGCGTCCACGCGTCCGGGTTCACCCGGCCGCCGGATCGCTGCTGGATGCGATCGTCGCCCACGGCCCGGGCCGCGTCGAGCGCCTGGGCGATGTCCTGCTCGGTGAGCTCGAGGATGTAGGGCTCACCGCCGGCGTCCGGCGCCTCGGTGGCGTGCTTGGCCCACATGCCCGCGTAGCAGTCCGCCTGCAGCTCGAGCCGGACCGCGTCGCTGGTCGGTCCCTGCTGCGTGCGGACCCGGCCCATCGTACCCAGGATGTTCTGCACGTGGTGGCCGTACTCGTGCGCGAGCACGTAGGACTCCGCGAACGCCCCGCCCCGGGCGCCGAGCCGGCCCTGGAGCATGTCCTCGAA
>JBKHXK010000081.1:0-592 GCA_046566065.1 Actinomycetota bacterium
GCTGAGCTAAAGCGGCGGGGTATTGACCCCATGGTAGGTGGGATGCATGCTGACTCCGAACCTGGGTACGCAGGGTCTCCCGATGACGAAGGAGACCGGCATGGGCATGGACGACAAGCTCAAGAACAGCGCCGAGAAGACGCTGGGCAAGGGCAAGGAGACACTCGGTGACGCGACCGATGATCGGGAGCTCCAGACCGAGGGCAAGGCCGACCAGTCGAAGTCGGACCTCAAGCAGGCCGGCGAGAAGGTGAAGGACGCCTTCAAGAAGTAAGCACACGATCCACGGCAGGGGACGCCACTCACGCAGGAGGCGCCCCTGCCCCTCCTTCGTAGCCGGGAGACCGGGGCCGTTGTTCACGACGCGGTGCCGGACTCCCGGCTCGCCAATGTCCGGGCCCTGCCGCCGCGTCCTCGACCACTAGGGTGACCCGCATGGCGCTCCGCATCGTCGCCACCCGACCGAACCCGGCCCTGGTCACGCTCCCCTGGCACCTCCCGCTCGAGGACTGGGGCGACGACGTGGTCGTCCAGCTGCCGCGCGGACTCTCGCGCCACGTGGTGCGCATCGTGCGCCTGGGCCAGGACGTCT
>JBKHXK010000082.1:0-587 GCA_046566065.1 Actinomycetota bacterium
CGACCGGTGGCCGGACGGGCCGCCGCTTCACCCACGACGAGGTCGTCGCCCTCCTCGCCTCCGCCGGCCTCGCGCCCGCCGCCGTGCAGGCCGTGCGCGTCTTCTCCGACCTGGTGCCGGGCAGCCTCCTCGACCTCGAGCCCGGTGCGACCGCGGCCCTGGTCGAGCTCGAGCGAGCGGTGGCCACCCGCCCCGAGTACCTCCCGCTCGCGGCGCAGGTCCACGTCGTCGCCCGCCGCGCCTGACCTCTCCGCTGGTGGCGCAGCCACCTCCTCGGACGCGGACCGGGAGGCGGCGTGACCGAGACGCCGATCCTGCACGTCGACATGGACGCCTTCTACGCGTCCGTGGCGTTGCGCGAGCGTCCTGACCTGGTCGACCAGCCGGTGGTGGTGGGCGGCAGCGGCCGTGGTGTCGTGCTCGCGGCCAACTACGTCGCCCGCCGCTACGGCGTCCGTTCTGCCCTGTCGATGACCCGCGTGCGTCGACTCTGTCCCCACGTCGTCGTGCTCGCGCCCGACTACGCCACCTTCACCAGCGTCTCCGCCTCGGTGATGCAGACCTTCCGCGAGGTCACGCCGCTCGTC
>JBKHXK010000083.1:0-584 GCA_046566065.1 Actinomycetota bacterium
CGATGCAGCTCGCCCCGATCGCCCGCATGGCGCCGATGCAGATCGCGGCAGCCATCCTCGACCACCTCGAACGGCCGGACTCGATCGCCGAGGCCGCTGCCGCGCCCCCCGGGTTCATCAACCTGCGCGTCGATCAGCGCTGGGTCGCGGCACAGGTCGGCCCCATCCTCGAGGCCGGCCCGTCCTACGGGCGCCGCACGGCCGACGAGCCGCGCCGGATCAACGTCGAGTTCGTCAGCGCCAACCCGACCGGGCCGCTCCACGTCGGCAACGCACGCGGCGCGTTCGTCGGCGACGTGCTGAGCCGGGTGCTCACCGCGGCGGGCCACGAGGTCACGCGCGAGTACTACTTCAACGACTTCGGGACGCAGGTCGTCAATCTCGGGCTGTCGGTCCTCGCCCGCCGCCGCGGGACGGAGCTGCCCGAGGACGGCTACCACGGTGCCTACGTCGACGACCTGGCGGCCGAGCTGCCGGACGACGTCCTGGCGTCCGCCGACGCCAGCCCCGAGGAGGCCGGCATCGTGGTCGGGCGCTGGGCATCGGAGCAGGTACGGGCCGGCATCGAGGCGAGCATGGAGCAC
>JBKHXK010000084.1:0-581 GCA_046566065.1 Actinomycetota bacterium
CTGCGGCCCCGCTTCCTGGACAAGCTGCGGGCCGAGGGCATCGAGGTGCCTGCGAACGTCTTCAACGCGCCGGTCAAGGCAGCGGCTGGGCCCGTGAGCGCCAAGGCGGCTCGCCGGGCCCGGGTGCCCGAGCCCGAGCAGCTGGCGACGAGGAGAGGCTGACCATGAACCCCGAGATCGTGCTGCCGGCCGACAATTGCCACGGCGAGGCCGGCGGCTGGAGCCGGCCCGGATTGACGCTCTCGTCCGCGCCGCGGCCACGCGCAAAGGCGAGGTTCTGCGCCTGTCCCGGCGCGCCCGATGCGCTGTCCGTCCCGTTCGGTGCGGCGACCACCGGGCCGGCGATGACGGGCTCGGGCGCGCCGCCGGCGTCGGCCGCGCCGGTGCGCGCGAGCGCCTCGGCGACGCGCTCGATGGCCGGGTGGTTGCGCCCCACGTTGTTCACCCCGAACACCATGAGGATCGCTCCCGCCGGTCGCTCGGCCGAAGCCCAGTCCGGCAGCCACAGCTCCGCGAGGTCCGGCTCGCCACCGGGAACCGCCCGGTACGGCAGGCTCATCCGGACCGGGGGCTTCGAGACC
>JBKHXK010000085.1:0-343 GCA_046566065.1 Actinomycetota bacterium
TCGTACTCGCCGACGGTGACGTAGCCCTCGCAGTCGGCCACCCGGAAGGCGAACGTGTACGACCGGCGCCGCCGCGGCAGACGCTCGCGGATGGGCTGCTTCACCACGACCGTCTGGCGGGTGAGGGCCTTCTCCAGCTCGGCCACCTTCTCGGCCAGCTCCTGGTCGTGCGCCTGCGCCGCCGACTTCGGCGCGTCCTTCTTGACGCTCGACAGCGGCTGGGCGACCTTGCAGTTGTCCCGGTACACGGCCAGCGCCTTCACGCCCATGCGCCAGGCGTCGATGTGCAGCTGCTCCAGTTCCTCCACCGTCACCGATTCGGGGAGGTTGACGGTGTTGTGGT
>JBKHXK010000085.1:353-576 GCA_046566065.1 Actinomycetota bacterium
TGACGATGCCGGTGCCGACGAAGGCCTTGGTGGCGGGCACGGAGACGTCGAACACCTCCCGCATCCCGGCGTCGTCGACCGACACCACGGGGCTGAAGTGCAGCCCGTCGGCGAGCACCGTGCGGAGCCACCCCGGCAGGACGACCCCCGGTACGGCCGCCACCCGCTCGAGGGAGAGGCGGCTGACGTGGAGGGTGCGCGGGTCGCACAGGTAGCTGAACTC
>JBKHXK010000086.1:0-575 GCA_046566065.1 Actinomycetota bacterium
TATTCCGGCGCGTGGTGATAGCCGAAGGCCACGTTTTCCCAGGCGGTGAAATCCATGATCAGGCCCAGATGCTGGCGATCCTCGGGCACATGGGCGATGCCGCGCGCGCGCCGGGTCTGGCCGTTCGAATGCTTGCCGGTCAGGTCGATCTCGTCGCCCTTGATGCAGATGCGTCCGGTTCCGGCCTGCATCCCGCCGAGGACGGCCAGCAGTTCGGACTGCCCGTTGCCCGCCACCCCGGCGATGCCGAGGATTTCGCCCGCGCGCACCTTCAGGCTGATGCCCTTCAGGCGCTCGACGCCCTGATCGTCCTTCACGCGCAGGTTTTCGACCTCGAGCACGGTCGGCCCCTTGGCCACATGCAGCAGGACCTTGCGCCCGACCATCAGTTCGGCCAGTTGCTCGGGGTTCGTTTCGGCGGTCTTCACCGTCGCCGTCATCTCGCCCCGGCGCATCACGCTGACGGTGTCGGTGATCTCCATGATCTCGCGCAGCTTGTGGGTGATCAGGATGATCGTCTTGCCCTGGTCCTTCAGCCCGCGCAGGATGCGGAACAGGTGGTCCGCCTCGGCCGG
>JBKHXK010000087.1:0-567 GCA_046566065.1 Actinomycetota bacterium
CGCTGTCCGAGAGGCGCCGCGCGAAGTCGTCGGTCGCCCGGCGGAGCTTCGCATGTGCGTCGCGTTCCGCATCGAGCGCGCGGAGGGTGGCGAGGCCCGCGGCCATGCTGACGGGGTTTCCGCTGAGCGTCCCGGCCTGGTACATGGGGCCAAGGGGCGCGACGAGCTGCATGAGGTCCTTGCGGCCACCGTAGGCTCCCACGGGCATGCCGCCGCCCACGATCTTTCCGAGTGTCACGATGTCCGGCCGGAGGCCGAGCGCTTCGGTGGCGCCGCCCCACGCGAGCCGGAAGCCGGTGATGACCTCGTCGACGATCAGGAGCGCGCCATGCTCCCGCGTGAGACGGCGAAGCCGAGTGTGCCACTCTTTCCGCTGCGGGAGGAGTCCGTTGTTGGCAGGGACGCCTTCGACGATGGCGGCCGCGAGCTCGTGCCCGTGCGCCTCGAAGAACGCGTCGAGGGCGGCCTCGTCGTCGAGGAGGAGCGTCTTAGTGTCGGCGGTGGTGGAAGGCGTGACGCCGGCGCTCGCGGGGATGTCGAAGGTGGCGAGGCCGCTCCCCGCCTTCG
>JBKHXK010000088.1:0-555 GCA_046566065.1 Actinomycetota bacterium
GCGTTGGCCGTGGCGCTCTTCAGCACCTTGGCCACGTCCTTCGCGGCCGCGTTCGGCAGGAAGCGAAGGATGGCCGCGGCCTCCTCGACCGGCTTGCCGGCGATGAGGTCGGTCACCAGCCGCACCTTGCGGGGGCTGACGCGGACGTACCTGGCGGTGGCGCTGACTTTCATGGCGATCCCTACTTCAGCGCCGACGAGCGCTCGGTGGCGCGACCGGTGTGCCCGCGGTATGTGCGCGTGGGCGCGAACTCGCCGAGCCGATGCCCGACCATGTTCTCGGTGATGAAGACCGGCACGTGGCGACGGCCGTCGTGCACGGCGATCGTGTGCCCGATCATCTGCGGGAAGATGACGCTGGCCCGCGACCAGGTCTTCAGCACCTTGCGCTCGCTGCGCTTGTTCATGTCGTCGATGCGGCCGAGCAGGCGCGCGTCGACGAAGGGTCCCTTCTTGACGGAACGGCTCATCTCGATCGGCTCCTACCCTCGCCCGTACCGACGACGGACGATCATCTGGTTGCTCTTGCGCTGCTTGGCGCGGGTGCGGAGCCCCA
>JBKHXK010000089.1:0-554 GCA_046566065.1 Actinomycetota bacterium
GGCTGAACCGCAGAACGGCAAAGGCGATTTGGGAACAAGGCTGCGGCCTCACCTCGCGGCGGGGTCGCTCTGCCTCCGGTGACCAGGAGCGGGGATGACGGCTCAGGTCCAGCGTTGTCCCGGGTCCAGCGTCCCTGCCCGAAGTCACGCCTGGCCGCCAGCTCCCCGGTGGTCAGATGGTGGTCAGGAAATGCAGAAACCCCCGAAATCGGGGGTTCTGCTAGTAGCGGGGGCAGGATTTGAACCTGCGACCTCCGGGTTATGAGCCCGGCGAGCTGAGTCCCACCAGGTCCCGCTGGGTCCCGGTACGTGCCTCTGAACTGGGGTTTCAGTGTACTTCCATCCCGGCCGGTCCCACCCGGTCCCGGGCTGTCCCACGGCTGATGTGACCGCGTTGTGACCGCGCCAGCGAACCGGCTCGGCAGCCGGGGGTCGCGAGACGCCGATCATCGTTGGTGACGCTCCGTGATGTCCTCGTCAGTGGCTCGGAAGGCCACGCCCCGACGGTAGCCCACCGGGGCATCGCGAGGCCGCGACAGCCTCGATCAGTCCGC
>JBKHXK010000090.1:0-554 GCA_046566065.1 Actinomycetota bacterium
AGGGGCAGGAGGAAGTTGCCGAAGCCGCCGACGAGCACCGGGATGATCCAGAGGAAGATCATCGTCGTGCCGTGGAAGCTGAAGAGCATGTAGTAGAGCGCAGGGTCGATGATCGTCTTCCCGGGCTGGGCGAGCTCCCAGCGCATGATGAGCGCGGCGACGCCCGCCGCGAGGAAGAAGACGAAGGCGGTCCAGAGGTAGAGGAGGCCGATCTTCTTGTGGTCGGTGGTGAGGAGCCAGTGCTTGAACGGCGTGCCGTGGAACTCCACCATTTCAGATCACCCCGACGTAGACGATGAAGTAGAGGCCGATCCAGACGATGTCGACGAAGTGCCAGTAGATGGCGAAGGCGTCGACGCTCACGTGGCGCTTCGAGTCGTATTGCCCAAGAAGGCCCCGGATGACGATGAGCGTGAGGAAGCACACGCCGAGGAAGACGTGCGCGGCGTGCGTGCCGGTGAGGCCGTAGAAGGCGTTCCCGAAGTTGTCCCCGCCGCTGAAGGTGATGCCGGCCGCGATGAGGGTCGCGTACTCGCTCACCTGGATCACGAGGA
>JBKHXK010000091.1:0-546 GCA_046566065.1 Actinomycetota bacterium
TGATGAGGTAACAGCCCATGAAGTGGGTGTTGAGCACGCCGGAGAGGCTCATCCAACCCCGGGCGAGCTCCACGACGGTGAGCGCGTAGGTGGTCAAGGTCTCGCCGATGCCCCCGTACTCCTCCGGCACCGTGATGCCGAAGAGGCCCATCTCCTTCATCTGCTCGACGATCGCCTCGGGGTAGGTGTCCGCGTGCTCCATCTCGTCCGCGACCGGGATCACGGACTTCTCCACGAACTCGCGGACCATCTCGATCATCGACTTCTGCGTGTCGTTCAGCTGAAGCATCGGGATTCCTCTCCGTTCTGACGTTGGAAAAGCACGCTCAGACGTGCTCCAGTTAACCCAAAAGGGTTAGGACCATTCGGCTTGGAAGTCCTCCAGTTTCTTCACTCGGGTCATCCCGGCGGCCCGGCCCCTCTCTGCGAACTGAACGGCCATCTTCCGAGAGGCCTCGTCGATCATCTCGTTGCCGAACATGACCGCGCCCCGACGATCGACCTCCGTCGCATGCTTGTAGGCGTCGAGCAGGGCTTCGGCCTTGT
>JBKHXK010000092.1:0-544 GCA_046566065.1 Actinomycetota bacterium
TGGTGCTCGAGGGCGCCCTGGCGCAGCGGCTCCAGCTCCTTCGCCAGTTCCTGCCGCACCGCCATGGTGAAGGACGAGGTCACGCCCACGTGCTGCAGGGTCCCGGCGTCGTCATAGAGACCCAGCAGCAGCGAGCCGACGGCATCCTCGCGGTCCTTGTACCAGCGGAAGCCCGCCACCACGCAGTCGGCGCTGCGCACGTGCTTGATCTTCAGCATGGCGCGCCTGCCCGGCTGGTAGGCGGCGGACTCCAGCTTGGCGATCACACCGTCGAGCCCGGCGCCTTCGAACTTCTGCAGCCATTCCTCGGCCTGCGCCCGATCGCGTGTCACGGGGGTCAGGTGCAGCGGCGGTCTCGCCTGGCCGAGCAGCCGCTCCAGCCGCTCGCGTCGCTGGCCTTGCGGCAGTTCCATGATCGACTTGCCCCCGGCGGCCAGCAGGTCGAAGGCCACGAAGCTGGCCGGGGTCTCCTTGGCCAGCCGCGCGACCCGCGAGGCGGCGGGGTGCAGCCGCATCTGCAGCGCGTCGAAGTCCAGGCCGCCCG
>JBKHXK010000093.1:0-536 GCA_046566065.1 Actinomycetota bacterium
ATTCAGCGTCATCTTGCTTCTCGGCCTCGTCGCCGTCGCCTCTCTTGGGTTCCGCTATCGGGGCGCACAGAGCGAGCAGCGCGCTCAGATCCGGTGGTTCCTGTTCGCCGGTGTTCTTCTCATCCTTGCCCTGATACTGGATGAAGTCGTTCTAGACGCGCTCTCATCGGATGCCCCCAGACTCGAACGAGCGATAGAGCTCACGGCCCTTCTCGTAGGGCTTCTGGGATTGCCGGTGGCGACGACCATCGCGATCCTGAAGTACCGCCTCTACGAGATCGACGTCGTTATCAACAAGACACTGGTCTATGCGTCGCTCACCCTCGTGCTCGCGCTGCTCTACGCGGGGGTAGTGATCGGTATGCAACGCGTGTTGCCGGCCGTGAGGGGCCATTCAGACCCCGCCGTCGCCGCAGCGACCCTGGCGGTTGCCGGCGCCTTTCGTCCGCTACGGGCGCGTTTGCAGGCGTTCATCGATCGGCGTTTCTACAGGAGGCGGTACGACGCGGCCGAGACCCTGGGGGAGTTCGCATCAC
>JBKHXK010000094.1:0-534 GCA_046566065.1 Actinomycetota bacterium
TGTGACGTCCGGTGGCAGGTCGGTGGCGCTGTGGCCAGGACGCGTCCGCGCCGCCTACACCGACGCGTTCAGCGAGGACGTCGTCGTGGAGGAGGGCTTCGGCCCGGTCTCGGTGGACGTGCCCGCCGACCGCTGGACCGAGGCGCTCCAGCTCGCTCGCGACGGACTCGACTGCCCGTTCCTGGACTTCCTCACCGCGGTCGACGAGTGGCGGCCCCCACCTGCCGAGGGGGCGGTCGAGGAGGGTGACGGCGGGTTCCGCGTCGTGTGCCACGTCGTCGGCCACCGACCCGGTGCCGTGCACCACCTCCTGGTGCGCACGCTGCTGCCGCGCGAGGATCCGGTGATCGCCTCCGCGGTACCGGTGTACGCCGGCACCCGGTGGCACGAGCGCGAGACGCACGAGATGTTCGGCATCGACTTCACCGGACCCGACGGGAAGGTGCTCGCCCTCGAGAAGCTGCTGCTGCCCGCGGAGTTCGAGGGGCACCCGCTGCGCAAGGAGTTCGTGCTCGCCTCCCGCGTCGCCAAGCC
>JBKHXK010000095.1:0-532 GCA_046566065.1 Actinomycetota bacterium
TCGCTTTCCCGCGGCTCAACTCCTTCGCGTTCTGGTTGTTCTTCTTCGGGTCAATCATCGCAATGGCCGGTTTCTTCACCCCGCAGGGTGCCGCGTCGTTCGGCTGGTTCGCCTACGCGCCGCTGTCGAGTCAGACATTCTCCCCCGGTGCGGGAGGCAATCTATGGGTGCTGGGCCTTGCGATGAGCGGTTTCGGCACGATTCTCGGTGCGGTGAACTTCATCACCACCGTCATCACGATGCGAGCGCCGGGGATGACGATGTGGAGAATGCCGATCTTCTCGTGGAACATCCTGGTCACGTCGATCCTGGTGATCATGGCCTTCCCCGTGCTCGCTGCCGCGCTCTTCGCGTTGGCCGCCGACCGCGTCTTCGGTGCTCACTTCTTCGACGCCGCCACGGGAGGAGCGATCCTCTGGCAGCACCTCTTCTGGTTCTTCGGCCACCCTGAGGTCTACATCATCGCGTTGCCCTTCTTCGGTATCGTCTCGGAGATTCTTCCGGTCTTCAGCAGGAAGCCGATCTTTGGGTA
>JBKHXK010000096.1:0-521 GCA_046566065.1 Actinomycetota bacterium
CGCTCGAGATCCGCCGGCAGGAGCACGAGCGCGCCCTCGAGCGCGTCGCCGGGATGAGCGCGTCCGAGGCCAAGGCCCTGCTCGTCAAGCAGGTCGAGGACCAGGCCAAGCACGACGCCGTCAAGGCGCTGCGCCACGTCGAGGAGCAGACCAAGCGCGACGCCGAGCGCCGCGTCCGGTCGATCCTCGCCGTCGCGATGCAGCGCCTCGCCGCGAGCCACGCCGCCGAGACGACCGTGTCGGTCGTCCAGCTCCAGAGCGACGACATGAAGGGCCGGATCATCGGCCGCGAGGGCCGCAACATCCGCGCGCTCGAGAACCTCACCGGGATCGACTTCATCATCGACGACACGCCCAACGCAGTCGTGCTGTCGGGCTTCGACGGCGTGCGCCGGGAGCTCGCGCGGATGACGCTCGAGAAGCTGCTGCAGGACGGGCGCATCCACCCGGCGCGGATCGAGGAGGCCTACTACCAGGCCAAGTCCGAGCTCGACGCCCACATCGTCGAGGTCGGCGAGAAC
>JBKHXK010000097.1:0-520 GCA_046566065.1 Actinomycetota bacterium
GAGCGTGGACCGCGAGTCGACAATGCTGGAGCGCGAATCGGTCTGGCAGTCGATCGAGACCAGCGGACGCGTTTCAAAATGCGGGCCTGCCCCGCTTGCGGCGGAAGTATTCGCTCAGCCGGTGCCCGGCCTCCTCGCCGAGGATCCCGCCGACGACCTCCACGCGGTGATTGTGGCGCGGATCGGAGAGCAGGTCGAACACGCTGCCGGTCGCTCCGGTCTTGGGGTCTAGGGCACCGAACACCAGCCGCGCGATCCGGGCGTGCACCATCGCCATGGCGCACATCGCGCAGGGCTCGAGGGTCACGTATAGGGTGGTCCCGGTCAGCCGGTGGTTGCCCAGCGCCCTGCCCGCCTGGCGCATGGCGACGATCTCGGCGTGCGCGCTCGGGTCGTGCTCGGCGATGTTGCGGTTCCAGCCCTCGCCGAGCATCCCGCCATCGGCCGACACCAGCACCGCGCCCACCGGGATCTCGTCGTCCTCAAGCTCGGCGCGTTCGGCCAAGGCGAGCGCGTGGCG
>JBKHXK010000098.1:0-514 GCA_046566065.1 Actinomycetota bacterium
CGTCGCTGGTGAAGCAGGAAACGCCGTTGCCAAACTCGTGGGCGTTGACCAACTCCACCGCCGAGGCGAAGTCCGGCACGCGGACGATGCAAAGCACCGGGCCGAAGATCTCTTCCTTGTAGATAGTCATTTCAGGCGTGACCTGATCGAACAGCGTGGCGCCGACGAAGAAGCCGTTCTCGTGGCCCGGCACGCTCAGGCCGCGACCGTCGACGGCCACCGTGGCCCCCTGCCGCTCGCCGGAGCCGATGAGCCCGAGGATCCGCTCGCGGGCCTCCGGGGTCACCACGGGCCCCATCTCCGAGCTGGCGTCGCGGCCGGAGCCGACCTTGACCGCCCGGGCCTTCTCGTTGACCGCGGCCACCCGGTCGCGGCCGACGCCACCGACCGTGACGGCGGCCGAGATCGCCATGCACCTCTCGCCGGCCGACCCGAAGGCGGCGGCGACGAGCTGGTCGGAGCTGTAGTCGAGGTCGGCGTCGGGCATCACGATCGCGTGGTTCTTCGCCCCGCC
>JBKHXK010000099.1:0-507 GCA_046566065.1 Actinomycetota bacterium
CGCCCACCCTCAAGGAGATGGCGACCTGGTTCCGCCGCGGTCGAGGCACTGCGCTCGGTGTGCTCGTCGGCGCCCTGACCGTCGGGTCAGCCGCGCCGCACCTCGTCAACGCCCTCGGCGGCGCAGACTGGCGACTCGTCGTCGTTGCCTCCAGCGTCCTCACCGTCGCCGGTGGCGTGCTCGCCGTCAGCGGCGGCCGCTCGGGACCGTTCCCCTTCCCGCGCACGTCCTTCGACCCCCGTGAAGCGCGTCTGGCGTTCTCGAACCGCGGCGTGCGACTGGCCACCATCGGCTACTTCGGCCACATGTGGGAGCTCTACGCGATGTGGGCGTGGATCGTCGTGTTCTTCGGCGACACCTTCACCGCAGGCGGCCACCACGGCAGGACCGGACCCGCGTACGCCGCTTTCGCCGTGATCGCGGTCGGGGGGCTCGGTTGCTGGGTGGGCGGCGTCCTGGGCGACCGCTGGGGACGGTGCCGATTGACGACGCTCGCCATGCTCGTCT